>NZ_JANUGP010000040.1 GCF_024753135.1 Streptomyces pyxinicus
GGCGTACGGGTCCTGGAAGATCATCTGGATCTCGGACCGGACGGGCGCCAGCCCCTTGCGGCCCGCGTGCGTGATGTCCTTGCCCTGGTAGGTGATCGTGCCGCTGGTCGGCTCCATCAGCCGGGTGATCAGCCGGCCGGTGGTCGACTTGCCGCAGCCCGACTCGCCCACGAGGCCCAGGCTCTCACCCTCGGAGACCTGGAAGTCCAGGCCGTCCACGGCCTGCACGGCGCCCACGGTACGGCGGATCGGGAAGCCGCCCTTGATCGGGAAGTGCTTGGTCAGCCCGGAGACGTCCAGGAGGGGGGTGGTGTTGCTCATGGTGGTGAAGTCCCGTCTCGTGTCCGTCAGTGCCGCTGGAGCTCGGCGTAGTGGGCGAAGAGTTCCCGCTTTTGGTCCGCGGTGAGGTGGCAGGCGGAACCGCGGCCCGCGACGATCTCCAGCATCGGGCGCTCCGTGGAGCACAGGTTGCCGGCGACCTTGTCGGCGAAGGCGCAGCGAGGGTGGAAGCGGCAACCGCTCGGCGGGTTGAGGAGCGAGGGCGGCGAACCCGGAATCGGCGACAGCTCGACGTCCACCGGACCGTGCAGGTCGGGCATGGAATTGAGTAGACCGAGCGTGTAGGGGTGCTGAGGCGAGGTCAGCACTTCCCTCTTCGTCCCGCGCTCCACGCACCGGCCGCCGTACATCACCAGCACGTCGTCCGCGATGTCGGCGATGACGCCGAGGTCGTGGGTGATGAAGATGATGGCGGTGCCGAACTCCTGCTGGAGATCCTTGAGCAGGTCCATGATCTGGGCCTGGACCGTCACGTCGAGCGCGGTCGTCGGCTCGTCGGCGATCAGCAGCTCGGGGTCGCAGACCAGGGCCATGGCGATCATCGCGCGCTGGCGCATACCGCCGGAGAACTGGTGCGGGTAGTCGTCCACTCGCATGTCCGGCTGCGGGATGCCCACCCGGCGCAGCATCTCGATGGCCCGTTTGCGGGCCTCCGCCTTGGAGACGCCCGTGTGCTTCCGGTAGGTCTCACCGATCTGCGTACCGATGGTGTGGTACGGCGAGAGCGAGGCCAGCGCGTCCTGGAAGATCATGGACATCTTGTTGCCGCGCAGCCGCTCCAGCTCCTTCTCTGAGGCGTTGAGGAGTTCTTGGCCGTCGAGAAGGATCTCGCCGTCGATCGCGGTGCGGTCACGGTCGTGCAGACCCAGGATCGTCAGGTTGGTGACCGACTTGCCGGACCCGGACTCGCCGACGATGCCCAGCGTCTGGCCCTTCGCAAGGTCGAAGCTCAGTCCGTCGACGGCCTTGACGATGCCGTCCTCGGTGGAGAAGTGGACCTTGAGGTCCCTGATGGAGAGGAACGGCTGCTGATCGGTGCTCGTCACGGGGACGCTCCTGGGGGTGATGCGAGGTCGCCAGGTGGGGCGGGGGATGGGGGCGGCGGGGCGGAGGTCAGGCGAGCCGGATCCGCGGGTCGATGAGAGCGTAGACGGCGTCCACGACGATGTTGAAAAGCACGATCGCGCCGGCGGACAGCAGGGTCACGCCCAGCACCATGGGCAGGTCGCTCTTGTCCACGGCGTCCACCGCGAGCCGGCCGACGCCCTGGAGGCTGAAGGTGTACTCCGTGATGATGGCGCCACCGATCAGCGTACCCAGGTCGATGCCGAAGACTGTGACGATGGGGCCCATCGCACCGCGCCAGGCGAACCGGAAGAACACGTTGCGCGAGGACAGGCCCTTGGCGCGGGCGGTGCGCACGTAATCCTCGCTGAGCTGTTCGACCAGCTGGGAGCGGGACATACGGGTGTAGTTCGCTGTGAAGATGATCGCGAGCACCAGCCAGGGCAGCAGCAGGCCCGAGGCCCATGCGCCGGGATCCTCGGTAATGGGCGTGTACGACGGGTTGTCGAGGATGTCGAGCTTCGCGACGAGGAAGTACATGGCGATGTAGCCGACGAAGTAGATCTGCAGCGAGGAGCCGAGCAGCGAGGCGGAGCTGGCCAGCTTGTCCTGCCACTTGCCCTGCTTGACGGCGGCGATCATGCCGGCACCGACACCGAGAATCAGGAAGACGATCGCCGAACCAAACGCCAGTGAGAGGGTCGTCGGGAGACGGTCCATGATCGTGCCGAGCACGGGCTCACGGTTGGCGAACGAGTAGCCGAGGCAGGGAGCATTGCAGTTGCCGAAGTCGCCATAGCTGCGTCCGACGAAGATGCCCTTGACCCAGTACCAGTACTGGACCGGAACCGGATGGTCGATTCCCAGGTTGTGCCGGACCTGCGCGAGCATGTCGGGCGTGCAGTTCTTGCCGCAGGACATCTGGGCGGGGTCACGCGGGATGGCGTAGAAGAGCCAGAAGGTGACGGCGCTGATGATCAGGAGGATCACCAGGGCGCCGATGACTCGGCGGACAAGGAAGCGGAGCATGGGGCGTGACTTTCCGGACGGGGCGCCGTCGCCGGGGGTGAGAGGGGGGCCGGAGGGGCGGCCAGGTCATGGCCGCCCCCCTGGAACGATCGCGCTTACTTCTTCGCGTACAGCTTGCAGAGGGCGATGCAGGTGTTGCCGGCGTCGTACACGACGTTGCCGACCTTCGAACCGTGCATCCAGTTGCGAATGGAGTGGTAGTCCGGGACCACCGGCGCCAGCTCCATGATCTGACGGTCGACGTCGCCCCAGGCCTTGTTGGCGGCCTCCACATCGGCAATCTTGGCGGCGGCGTCGATCGCCTTGTTGACGCTCGGGTCGTTCAGCTGAGCGTAGTTGCTGCGGCCGTCGCCGATGTTCTTACCGCTCCAGCAGGGGTAGAAGACCGAGTAGCCGTTCGGCCAGTCCGGGCTCCAGCCTGCGGCGAACAGGTCGTAGTCGTTGTCGATCTTGCCGATCTGCGTGTAGAAGGTCGACTTGTCGATCTGCTTGTTGACGACCTGGAAGCCGGCAGCCTCCAGCGCGTTCTTGATCTGGACGGCCTGCTTCACGGCGTTGTCGGACTGCTGGTAGGCGATGACCAGCTTCTGGCCGATCTTGCCCGCCTCCTTCAGCAGCGCCTTGGCCTTGGCCGGGTCGCCGCCCGGCTTCTTGTCCAGGCCGTACAGGTCGAACTTCTTGTAGCCGGGAGTGACCGGGCTGAGGATGGTGGTGGCCAGCTCACTGGTGGCCTTGCCGCCGCGGATGGTCTGCAACTGCTGGTGCGGCCAGGCCCAGTTGATCGCCTGACGGACCTTGACGTCCTTGATGCGGGTCGTGTTGATCGGCCAGTAGTAGGTGACCGTGTCGACCTGGGTGAGAACGCGCTGCTTGAGCTTGGCGTTGGTGAGTACCTGGGCGATGCGCTCGGCGGCGACCTCGTTGAAGATCGTCATCGCGTACTGGTCGTTGCCGCGGTCCGCGATGAAGCGGTCCGTCGAGGCGATCGGCTGGAAACCGAACTGGAAGACGTACTTGTCCGGGTAAGCGTTGCGGATCGCGTCGGTCTTCGGGTCCCAGTGCTCGTTGCGCACGTAGGTCATCGACTTGCCGATGCTGCGGCTCTCGATCTTGTACGGGCCGCAGGAGAACGGGCGCTTGTCGTACTTCTCCTTGGTGTCGTGCTTCTTCGGCACCAGGGAGTAGCCGCGCATGGCGAGCGTGTAGTTGAAGTCGGTGCGAGGCTCGGTCAGACGGAAGGTGATCGTCCGGCCGGAGATCTCGATGGAGTCGAGTTCCTTGCCGCTGTAGGGGCCCTTGTACTTGTCACCGCCGACCAGCCACTGCTGGACGTAGCGCGGGCCCTCGGTCACGAACGAGGCGAAGAGGCGCTCGTAGGTGTGCCGGACGTCGTCGAGGGAGAGCTCGGAGCCGTCCTCCCACTTGATGCCGTCCTTGATGGTGAAGGACCAGGTCTTGCCGCCGTCCTTCATGGTGCCCGCGTCGGTGGCCGCGTCACCGACGAGAGTGCAGCCGCCCTTCTCGTCGATCTTGTAGCCGGTCAGACCACGCATGATCGGAACCGTGATGGCGCCTTCGGTCGACACGTAGATCTGCGCCGGGTCCAGGTGGTCCATGTCGAACTGGTCGAGCGAGTAGAGCGTGCCGCCCTTGACCGCGCCTTGCACCTCGGGGGCCGGGCCCGCCGAGTCGGCCTTGGTGCCGACCGGGATGTTCACCGTCTTGGCGTCGCCGACGGACGGGACACCGTTGCCCGATCCGCCCTTGTCGCTGCTGCTGCAGGCGCTCAGCACGGTCGTCGAGGCGGCGACCACACCAGTGGCGATCAGGAAGTTTCTACGGGAAAAAGACATGCTGAGCCTGCCTGTAAGGGTCAATTCGGACGGTCGGAACCAGCCGGACGTCATCGAACCGGGCCGGGTGGAACGGGATTGCTAGCGCTTGGACTTGGGGTCCAGCGCGTCGCGCACGGAGTCGCCGAGGAGGTTGAAGGCGAGGACGAAGATCACCATGGACAGTCCCGGAAAGAGCATGAAGGTGATGTCCTGGGAGTAGAACTGGGCTCCGCGCTGGATCATCACGCCCCAGTCGGGGGTCGGGTCGATGATGCCGACGCCGAGGAATGCCAGGCCGGCCTCCGCGGTCACGTATGCGGGAAGCATCAGCGTGGACTGGATGATGATCGGCGTCCAGAGGTTGGGCAGCAGTTCCTTGAAGACGATGCGTGCCGGTGACGCACCCGTGACCTTGGCGGCCTCGACGAACTCCCGCTCGCGCAGTCCGAGCACTTGGCCACGCAGCAGGCGGGCGATGGAGGCCCAGCCGAAGGCGGACAGGACGAGAATGAGAGAAGCCGCCCGCAGCGAGGTGGGGATGTTGTCGTCGTCGGCGACGAACAGTCCGTAGACGACCGGCATGAAGGCGATGAAGAACAGCGTGGACGGGAACGACAGCAGGATGTCGATGACCCGGCCGACGAGGTAGTCCGTCCGACCGCCCAAGTAGCCTGCTGTGATGCCGATGACCACGCCGAGAAGGGTGGTGAGCAGGGTGGCGGCGACGGCGATGCCCAGTGAGGTCCTGATGCCGTACAGCAGGAACGTGAAGACGTCCCGGCCGAGCTGCGGCTCGATGCCGAACCAGAACTCCGAGCTCATGCCGCCGTTCGGCCCCGCAGGGTACGAGAAGGCGTCCAGCAGATCCGGGCGGTCACTCGCGTAGGTGGTGTACGGGTTTTTGCCGTACAGCTTGGCTATGAGGGGTGCGGCTATCGCGATCACGAAGAAGAAGATCACGATGTACGCGGAGATGACGCCCGTCTTGTCCCGCTTGAAGCGGGTCCAGGCGAGCCGCCCCGGAGAGCGGCTCTCGTTGCCCTTCGGGCCGCCGGAAGTGGTCGGCTTCTCGACGGGGTCGCCGAGCACCTCGAGTGAGGCGGCAGCGGATGGAGTTGGGACGGTCATGGTGCTCCTGGCCCAAGGGAGGGTCTGATGACTCCGCAGGGCGCTCCCCTACGGGCTACGCCGGACTTTTTCAACGCAATTCATTCAAGGTCAATAAATTCTCGGTCGCCTTGGTTGCGTCTTTACCTTCTTTACTCTTCCTTGACCAATCCGTAGCTACGCGGGTAGCGCCTCGTAATCAATCCGTGCTTCACATCGGACCAACTGCGCGAAACGGGCAGGAGGTTCGATATGCGGACGGTGGAGTGTCGAAATGCGTACATCGGAACGTCGGATTCCAACGTTTCGGCATCGTTGCGCGAAGATCTATTGCGCGTCCCGCTCAAGATCGTCCCGTACCCGCTCGACGGTGACTGCAATCAGGTGACCTGCCCTCCCAAAGACTCCGCGTAAAGCCGACAGTCGTGCAATATGCCCGGTATAAGGCGATATTGGCGGCCGGGGGTCGCGGACGCAAAGGAGGCACGCCATGCGGGGAATGACGCCCGTGCGTTGGTCCGCCGCCGCGGCGGCGCTGGCGCTCCTCCCCACCGCCTGCGGCTCCTCCGCCGGTAACGGCGGTGCCGTGGTCAGCTCCTCCTGGGGGGACCCGCAGAACCCGCTGGAGCCGGCCAACACCAACGAGGTGCAGGGCGGCAAGGTGCTCGACATGGTCTTCCGGGGGCTGAAGAAGTACGACCCGAGGACCGGCGAGGCGCGGAACTGGCTCGCGGAGTCCATCGAGACCACCGACTCGCGGAACTTCACCATCAAGGTCAAGGACGGCTGGCGGTTCTCCAACGGGGAGCGGGTCACCGCGCGGTCCTTCGTGGACGCCTGGAACTACGGGGCGAGCCTGAAGCACCACCAGAAGAACGCGTACTTCTTCGGCTACATCGACGGCTATGACAAGACGCACCCCGACAGCGGGACACAGCGCGCCGACACCCTCTCCGGGCTCCGGCTCGTGGACGACCACACCTTCACCGTCCGGCTGAACCAGAAGTTCTCCGGGTTCCCCGACACCCTCGGCTACGCCGCGTTCGCCCCGCTGCCCCGCCTCTTCTTCACCGACCACGCGGCCTGGCTGGACAAGCCCGTCGGCAACGGGCCGTACGCCATCGCGTCCTACACCAAGGGCGCCCAGATGTACCTGAAGCGATGGGACGGCTACCCGGGCCCCGACAAGGCCCGCAACGAGGGCGTGACCCTCATGGTCTACACCGACAGCAACACGGCGTACACCGACCTGCTCGCCGGCAACCTCGACCTCGTCGACGACGTCCCGGCCGCCCAGCTGAAGAACGTCGAGGGCGACCTCGGCGACCGGTACATCAACACCCCCGCCGGCATCATCCAGACCCTCGCCTTCCCCTACTACGACAAGGCCTGGAACAAGCCGGGCTCGGCGAAGGTCCGCACCGGGCTGTCCATGGCGATCAACCGCGCGCAGATCACCCGGACCATCTTCCGCGGCACCCGCACCCCGGCCACCGACTGGACCTCACCGGTGCTCGGCGCGGACGGCGGCTTCAAGGCCGGGCTGTGCGGCAGCGCCTGCGATTACGACCCCCGCCGGGCGAAGGAGCTGGTGAAGGAGGGCGGCGGGATTCCCGGTGGGCAGGTCAAGATCACCTACAACGCGGACACGGGCTCGCACAAGGAGTGGGTGGACGCCGTGTGCAACTCCATCAACAACGCCCTCGGCGACGACAAGGCCTGCGTCGGCAACCCGGTCGGCACCTTCGCCGACTTCCGCAACCAGATCGGACAGCACCGGATGAGCGGCCCCTTCCGGGCGGGCTGGCAGATGGACTACCCGCTCATCCAGAACTTCCTCCAGCCGCTGTACTACACCGGCGCCTCCTCCAACGACGGCCAGTGGTCGGACAAGAGCTTCGACCGGCTCGTGAACCAGGCCAACGCCGAGACCGACACCGCCAAGGCCGTCACCGCCTTCCAGAAGGCCGAGGAGGCCGTGCGCGACGCCATGGCCGCCATCCCGCTCTGGTACCAGAACGGCAGCGCCGGCTACTCCGACCGGCTGTCGCACGTGGCGCTGAACCCGTTCAGCGTGCCCGTCTACAACGAGATCAAGGTCGGCTGAGCCGCCGTGGGCCGCTACGTCGTGCGCCGGCTGCTCCAGATGATCCCGGTCTTCGTCGGGGCGACCCTGCTGATCTTCCTGATGGTGAACGTGATGGGCGACCCCGTCGCCGGCCTGTGCGGGGAGCGGGCCTGCGACCCGGCCACCGCCGCCCAGCTGAAGAAGGAGTTCGGCCTCGACAAGCCCCTATGGCAGCAGTACCTGACCTACATGGGGAACGTCTTCACCGGAGACTTCGGTACGGCGTTCAACGGCCAGCCCGTCACCGAGCTGATGGGCTCCGCCTTCCCGGTCACCATCCGGCTGACCATCGTGGCCGTCCTCTTCGAGATCGTCATCGGCATCACGCTCGGCGTGCTGACCGGCCTGCGGCGCGGCCGGCCCGTCGACACCGGGGTGCTGCTCGCCACCCTGGTCGTCATCTCCGTGCCCACCTTCGTCACCGGCCTGCTGCTGCAACTGCTGCTCGGCATCAGGTGGGGCTGGATCAGACCCTCGGTACGCACCGGGAGTTTCGACGAGCTGATCGTCCCCGGCCTGGTCCTCGCCTCCGTCTCCCTCGCCTACGTCACCCGGCTGACCCGGACCTCCATCGCCGAGAACCGGCGCTCCGACTACGTCCGCACGGCCGTGGCCAAGGGCCTGCCGCACCGCCGGGTCGTCACCCGGCACCTGCTGCGCAACTCGCTGATCCCCGTCGTCACCTTCATCGGCACCGACATCGGCGCGCTGATGGGCGGCGCGATCGTCACCGAGCGGATCTTCAACATCCACGGCGTCGGCTACCAGCTCTACCAGGGCATCCTGCGGCAGAACACCCAGACGGTCGTCGGCTTCGTGACCGTGCTCGTGCTGGTCTTCCTGGTCGCCAACCTCCTGGTCGACCTCCTGTACGCCGTACTCGACCCCAGGATCCGCTATGCCTGAGCAGCCGCCGTACGAACCCGAGCGCGCCATCGCCGGCACCGGCATGGGCGGCGCGATGGACCTCGGCGCGAGCGAGGCGGCCGGCCTGGAGAAGGCCCCGGGCGGCCCCGACGGCACCGGGCCCCGGGACAAGGCGCGTTCGCTGTGGTCCGACGCCTGGCGGGACCTGCGCCGCAACCCGGTCTTCCTGGCCTCCGCCCTGGTCATCCTCTTCCTGGTCTTCGTCTCCCTGTGGCCCTCGGCGATCGCGTCCGGCAGCCCGCTCAGCTGCGACCTGGCCAAGGCCCAGGACGGCTCGGGCCCGGGCGCGCCCTTCGGGTACGACGGACAGGGCTGCAACGTCTACACGCGCACCGTCTACGGCGCCCGTACGTCCGTCACGGTCGGCGTGTGCGCCACGCTCGGGGTGGCCCTGTTCGGCTCCGTCCTGGGCGCGCTCGCGGGCTACTTCGGCGGTGTCTGGGACTCCGTCCTGTCCCGGCTCACCGACGTCTTCTTCGCCATCCCGGTCGTCCTCGGCGGACTCGTGCTGCTCTCCGTGGTGACCAGCAACACCGTCTGGCCGGTCATCGGGTTCATGGTGCTGCTCGGCTGGCCGCAGCTCTCCCGGATCGCCCGCGGCTCGGTCATCACCGCCAAGCACCACGACTACGTGCAGGCCGCCCGCGCCCTCGGCGCCTCCGACTCCCGCATCCTGCTGCGGCACATCGCCCCGAACGCCGTGGCCCCGGTCATCGTCGTCGCCACCATCGCCCTCGGCACCTACATCGCCCTGGAGGCCACCCTGTCCTACCTGGGCGTCGGCCTCAAACCGCCCAGCGTCTCCTGGGGCATCGACATCTCCGCCGCCTCCCCCTACATCCGCAACGCCCCGCACGCCCTGCTCTGGCCCTCGGGCGCCCTGGCCGTCACGGTCCTGGCGTTCATCATGCTCGGCGACGCGGTCCGCGACGCCCTCGACCCGAAGCTGAGGTGAGCGGCGTGCTGCTCGACGTACGGGACCTGCGGGTGGAGTTCCGGACCCGGGACGGCGTCGCCCACGCCGTCAACGGGGTCAGTTACGCGGTGGACGCGGGGGAGACGCTCGCCGTGCTCGGCGAGTCCGGCTCGGGCAAGTCGGTGACCGCGCAGGCCGTCATGGGCATCCTGGACACGCCGCCGGGGCGGATCACCGGCGGGCAGGTCCTCTTCCAGGGGCGGGACCTGCTCACTCTCAAGGAGGAGGAGCGGCGCAAGGTCCGCGGGGCCGGCCTGGCGATGATCTTCCAGGACGCGCTGTCCGCCCTCAACCCCGTGCTCCCGGTGGGCGACCAGCTCGGCGAGATGTTCACCGTGCACCGGGGGATGTCGAAGAAGGAGGCGCGGGTCCGGGCCGTGGAGCTGATGGACCGGGTGCGCATCCCGGCCGCCGCCCAGCGGGTGCGGGACTATCCGCACCAGTTCTCCGGCGGCATGCGCCAGCGCATCATGATCGCCATGGCGCTGGCCCTGGAACCGGCCCTCATCATCGCCGACGAACCCACCACCGCCCTGGACGTCACCGTGCAGGCCCAGGTCATGGACCTGCTCGCGGAGCTGCGGCGCGAGTACCGGATGGGGCTCATCCTCATCACGCACGACCTGGGTGTGGTCGCCGACGTCGCCGACCGGATCGCGGTGATGTACGCGGGCCGGATCGTCGAGTCCGCCCCCGTGCACGACATCTACAAGGCACCGGCCCACCCCTACACCCGGGGCCTGCTCGACTCCATCCCGCGCCTGGACCACAAGGGTCGGGAGCTGTACGCGATCAAGGGCCTGCCGCCCGACCTCGCCGCGGTCCCGCCCGGCTGCGCCTTCCACCCGCGCTGCCCGATGGCCCGCGACGTCTGCCGCACCGACGTGCCCCCGCTGCACGCGGTGGCCGACGGCCGGGGCAGCGCCTGCCACTTCTGGAGGGAGTGCCTGCGTGGCGACGAGCGCTGAGCCGATCCTGGAGGCCGACGGCCTGGTCAAGCACTACCCGCTGACCCGGGGCATCGTGTTCCACAAGCAGATCGGCGCGGTCAGGGCGGTCGACGGCGTCGACTTCACCCTCGGCCGCGGCGAGACCCTCGGCCTGGTGGGGGAGTCCGGCTGCGGCAAGTCGACGGTCGCGAAGCTGCTCTGCAACCTGGAACGCCCCACGGCCGGCGCCATCCGCTTCAAGGGCGAGGACATCACCCGGCTGTCCGGCCGCGCCCTGAAGGCCGTACGGCGCAACATCCAGATGGTGTTCCAGGACCCCTACACCTCCCTCAACCCCCGGATGACGGTCGGCGACATCATCGGGGAGCCGTACGAGATCCATCCCGAGGCCGCGCCCAAGGGGGACCGGCGCCAGCGGGTGCGGGAACTGCTGGACGTCGTCGGGCTCGACCCCGCGTTCGCCAACCGCTATCCGCACCAGTTCTCCGGCGGCCAGCGCCAGCGCATCGGCATCGCCCGGGGGCTGGCGCTGCGCCCGGAGGTCATCGTCGCCGACGAGCCGGTCTCGGCGCTCGACGTCTCGGTGCAGGCCCAGGTGATCAATCTGCTGGACCGGCTCCAGACGGAGTTCGACCTCTCCTACGTCTTCATCGCGCACGACCTGTCGATCGTCCGGCACATCTCGGACCGGGTCGGGGTCATGTACCTGGGCCGGATCGTGGAGACCGGACGGGACGCCGAGATCTACGACCATCCCACGCACCCCTACACCCAGGCCCTGCTGTCGGCCGTCCCGGTACCCGACCCGGCGGCCCGCGAGGACCGCGAGCGGATCATCCTCAGCGGTGACGTGCCCTCCCCGGCGGACATCCCCTCCGGCTGCCGGTTCCGGACCCGCTGCTGGAAGGCGCGGGAGCGGTGCGCCCGGGAGGTCCCGCTGCTGGCCGTGCCTGCCGGACTGCGGGAGGCGGGCGGCCCGGCCGCGCACGACTCGGCCTGCCACTTCGCCGAGCCCCGGCAGGTGGTCCCGCCCGAACAGGCCCGCCCCTGACGGGCAACGGGCCGGGGTGACATGGCGCACCCCGGCCCGTTCACGGCACCCGCACGGCCGTACGCGAAGCAGCCTCCCGCGTCCGTATATCGGTGCCGCTTCCGTCAAGTTGCCGGTGCGTTAACGCAGTTCAGGCGGGGGTTCCCGGGAGGCCGAGGGACCGCCGGAGGAACTCCACCTGGAGCAGCAGCAGGTTCTCGGCGACCGTCTCCTGCGGGGTCATATGGGTCACCCCGGACAGCGGCAGCACCTCGTGCGGGCGGCCGGCGGCCAGCAGCGCGGAGGACAGCCGCAGCGAGTGGGCGACGACCACGTTGTCGTCCGCCAGTCCGTGGATGACCATCATCGGGCGGTGCGGCAGCGCCGCGTCGACCAGACCGGCGTCGTCGATCAGGGAGTTGCGGCGGTACACCTCCGGCTGCTCGTCCGGCAGCCCGAGATAGCGCTCCTGGTAGTGGGTGTCGTACAGCCGCAGGTCGGTGACGGGCGCGCCGACCACCGCCGCGTGGAAGACGTCCGGGCGGCGCAGGGCTGCGAGCCCCGCGAGGTAGCCGCCGAAGGACCAGCCCCGGATCGCCACCCGGGACAGGTCCAGCGGAAAGCGCTCGGCGAGCGCGTGCAGCGCGTCCACCTGGTCCTGGAGCACCACGGCCGCCACGTCGTCCCGGATCTCCTTCTCCCAGGCCGGCGAGCGGCCCGGGGTGCCCCGGCCGTCGGCGACGACCACCGCGAAGCCCTGGTCGGCGAACCATTGCGAGGTCAGATGGGCGTGGTGCGCGGCGACGACCCGCTGGCCGTGCGGACCGCCGTAGGGGTCGAGCAGAACCGGCAGGGGAGTGTCACCGTGGTAGTCCCGTGGCATAAGCACGGCGCACGGAATTCGGCGTGCGCCCCCCTCGGTCAGCGTGACCCGGGGGGACATTCCGGGGTCTTCGGCGTACGACGGGACAGTGACCGCCGGGTTTCCGTCACGCAGCACCTGGACACGGGCGCCCGGCCTGTCCAGGGTCGCGGACACCAGGACGGTCACGCCGCCGGCCCGCACCGCCGTGTGCACACCGGGTTCCCGGGACACGCGCTCCCAGCCCAGTTCGTTCACCCGGTACACATGGACTTCGCCAATCTCGGCCGCCTCGGCCGCCGTGCCGGCCGAGGCGGAAACCAGTACGTCCGCCGCACTCACGTCCAGAACCGCACGGATGTGCAACTGGGCACTGGTCAAGGGGCGTTCACCGACCGCCAGGACCCGGGCGCCGCCCTCGTCCGCGATCCGCACGAGCTGTCCCGAGGGGCTCCAGCAGGGCACGCCAGGGAAAAGTTCCAGCCATGTTGGATCTTCGTCCGCGTGCACCATCCGCGTCGCCCCGGTGTCCGGGTCCACCGCCAGGTAGAGCTGGCCGCGCTGGTCCCGCGCCTGCACCAGGATCAGCGGTGCACCCGCCTCTGACCAGTGCACACGCGCCAGATAGGGATACCGGCCCCGGTCCCATGCGACCTCCGTGCGCTCCCCGTCCAGGCCGAGCACGAAGAGCCGTACGTCCGCGTTAGGGGTGCCCGCGGCCGGGTACCCGACGTTAGTTGGCTCACGCCCGGGGTTGGCCGGGTCCGCGGTCCACCACCGCCGCACCGGCGTCTCGTCCACCCGGGCGACCAGCAGCCGGGTGGAGTCCGGGGCCCACCAAAAGCCCCGCGAGCGGGCCATCTCCTCGGCCGCGACGAACTCCGCGAGCCCGTAGGTCACCTGCTCCGACTCCGGCTCCGCGAGCGCCCGGTCGCCCGTGCCGTCGGCGCCCACCACCCGCAGGGCACCCCCCGCGACGTACGCGACATGCCGGCCGTCGGGCGCCGGACGGGGGTCGATCACCGGTCCGGGGACCTTCAGTTCACGCGTCGCGCCATCACCGAGCCCGGCCGTGAAAAGCCGCCCTGACAAGGTGAAAGAAGCGAGTTCCAGCGCGGCGTCGGTGGCGTAGCCGACGATGCCGGCACCGCCCTCGCGGCTGCGCTCGCGGCGGGCCCGCTCCGCGGGCGACAGCTCCTCGGCGGCGCCACGCAGCAGGGCGCCCGGGTCGGCCGCGCGGCGCTCGGCACCGTCCGGCAGGTCCAGCACCCACAGGGAGTTGGCCCGGTCCGTGCCGGAGCCCGCGCGCAGGAAAGCGACGCGCGAACCGTCGGGCGCCACGGCGAACGCACGCGGGGCGCCGAGCGTGAACCGCTGGGTCCGGGCGTGCCGACGGGGGAAGGAGTCAGCCTCGGTCGTCATACCCCGACCATATTGGCCATGCGCCCCCTTGTGCGGCCGTGCGCCGAGCGATGCGCGAGTACGGATAGTTATGATCACTACCGCTGCGTGGGTATGAACCTGCTGGCGTTCGCGTGGATTTGCTCAACTGGTCTGGATCTCACGATCTTTGGAGGTGAGCCGCCGTGGCACTCTCGATTTCGGCGGTGGTGCTGCTGGCGATCATCGTCTTCCTGCTGATCAAGAAGTCGGGACTGAAGGGCGGGCACGCGGTCATCTGCATGCTGCTCGGCTTCTATCTCGCCTCCTCGACCGTCGCTCCCACGATCAGCGATTTGACGACGAACGTCGCCAGCATGATCGGCAGCATCAAGTTCTGACGGCCGCGCGTGCCGGGGCCGCCCTGACGGCGACCTCGTAGGGTGGTCCCATGACGGAACTGCCCGACCGGCGCCTGCTGCTGGTGCACGCGCACCCGGACGACGAGTCGATCAACAACGGCGCCACCATGGCCCGGTACGCGGCCGAGGGTGCCTACGTGACCCTGGTCACCTGCACCCTCGGCGAGCGCGGCGAGGTCATCCCGCCCGAGCTGCGGCACCTGACCGGTCCCGCGCTGGGCGCGCACCGGCGCGGCGAGCTGGCCGCCGCCGTCGGCGCGCTCGGCGTGACCGACGCCCGGCTGCTCGGCGGCGCGGGCCGCTACGGCGACTCCGGGATGATGGGCATCCCCGACAACGACGACCCGGGCTGCTTCTGGCAGGCCGACGTCGACACCGCCGCGGGCGCGCTCGCCGAGGTGATCCTGGAGGTCCGCCCCCAGGTCGTCGTCACCTACGACGACCACGGCGGCTACGGCCACCCGGACCACATCCAGGCCCACCGCGTCGCCATGCGCGCCGTCGACCTCGCCGCCGAGCGCGGCCACCTGGTCGCCAAGGTCTACTGGAACCGTGTCCCGCGCTCCGTCGCCGAGGCCGCCTTCGCCCGCCTCCAGGACGAGCTGGCCGCGCTGCCCTTCGACAAGGGCGCGACCGTGGCCGACGTCCCCGGGGTCGTCGACGACGAGCGGATCACCACCACGATCGACGGCGGCCCGGGCGCCGCCGCGGCCAAGGCCGCCGCGATGCGCGCCCACGCCACCCAGATCGAGGTGGCCGAGCCGTACTTCGCGCTCTCCAACGAACTCGCCCAGCCGCTGTTCACCACCGAGTACTACGAACTGGTGCGCGGCACCGGGGAGCCCGGGGAGACCGACCTGTTCGCCGGGCTCGGCACCGGGGCGGCGTCGTGAGCGGCGGCGGACCCGGCTCCGGCCCGCTGCTCGCCCAGCCGCTGCGGGCGCCCTCGGCCGGCCGGGCCCTCGCCCATCTCGGGCTCCTGCTGCTCGGCGCGGTCGTCGCGCTCGCCGGGACCCTCGTCCAGGGCGCCTGGTTCCCCGGCGGCCTGCTGCTCGCGCTCGCGGGCGCGGCCGGGGTGTTCCTCGGCGGGGCGTACGCCACCGGCGGCCGGGGCGGCGCCCTCGCGCCGGTGGCCGGCTGGATGGTCGCCGTCATCCTCCTCACCCTCGCGCGCCCCGAGGGCGACTTCTTCTTCGGCGCGGGCGGCGGCTCCTACCTCTTCCTGCTCGGAGGTATGGCCGTCGCTGTGATCTGCGCCACCCTCGGTGCGGGCAGGCAACCCGGCGGCCGTCCCGCCCGACTTGGCAAGTGACGTACCACTTCGCCGTCCGGCGCGCGTGCGAGTCCGGTGGGGGTTTCCTCGGCGGTCCCGGGATACGCGCCAGAGGTGGCCAGTATGGTGGTGCGCGCCGCCGAGCCGCCCGAGCAGTCAGGTCGGAACGGGCGGTGGAGCCAACCGGGAGAACCTGCCTTGAGTCGTGAAACTGACACTCCGTCCACCGGGCCCGACGGGCGCGGCGGAGCCTCGTACCCCTCCGGCACCCCGCCGTACGGGACCCCCATGGCTTCCGACGCCGCTGCGGACGCGGGCCGTTCGGGCGCGCGGCCGGAGGAGAAGAAGACCGAGACGACGCTGACGACCCGGATCCGGATCAACATCCCCGGATCGCGGCCCATCCCGCCGGTCGTCATGCGCACGCCCGTCGCGGACGGCGAGGGAACCGGCGACGAGACCCCCGCGCCCGAGGCGCGGCCCGCCGCCGACCGGCCGGCCGCCGAGGCCCCCGCCGAGCCGGCCGCACCGGCCGCGCCGACCGAGGAGAAGACCAGCGACTGGTTCGCGCCCCGCAAGTCCGGCCCCGCCAAGGGTGGTCCGGGCGGCGGCGGCACGAACGGCGCGGGTATCCCCGGCGGTTCCGCCGCCGGGGCCCCGGGTGCCCGTACGGGTGGTCCGGGAGCGCCCGGCGCGGCCGGTACCACCGGCGCGCGCCCGGGAGCGGGCCGTCCCGGCGGCGTGGTCGGCTCGATGACCGCGCCGGGCGCCCCCCGCCCCGGCGGCACCAACGGCAAGGGCCTGCCCGGTGCCACCGGCGGCCCCGTCGCCCCCGGCCACGGCGGCGGCACCGGCTCCTTCGACGTCACCGAGGCCCTGGCCGCCGCCAACGCGGCCAACGCCGCCCACACCACCGGTGAGCCGCGCCGCGACGACCTGCCGTACTTCGCCGAGAACGGCGGCGGTCCGGAGGGCCGCACCGGCACCGGCACGCACGGCGGGGGCCTCGGCGGTCCGGGAAGCGGTCCCGGCGGGCCCTCCGGCTTCAACGGCCCCGGCGGACACGGCGGTCCGGGCGGTCCCGGCGGCCCGCAGGGCCCGGCCGGCCCCACCGGCGGCCCGGTCACCGGCGACGGCATGCTCGTCCCGCCGGTCGGCGAGCCCTTCGACGGCCCCGGCGGCCCCGGCGGCCCCGGTGGCTACGGCGGCCCGAGCGGCCCCGCAGGCGTTGGCGGCCCCGGCGGTCCGGGCACCCCGCCCGCCCGCAGCGCCCTCGCCGACCTGGCCGGTCTCGACGGCACCGGGGGCACCGGCGCGCCCGCCGGGCACGTCCCCGGTGGCGGGCTCAGCGACGACACCGCGATCCTCACCCCGCAGAAGCCGGCCCCCGGACCGGGCACCCCCGGCTACCGCTCGCCGGCCGCCGACAACGTCTCCGGACACACCGTCACCAGCGGCATCCCGGTCGTCCCCGGCGCCGCCAAGCCGCCCTTCGGTTCCGGCGGCCCCGCCCAGCAGACGGCGCCCAAGCCCGCCCCGGCCCCGGCCCCGGCGCCCAAGGCCGCGGCCAAGCCGAAGAAGAAGGGCCGCAGCAAGCTGGTGCTGCTCGCGGTCGCCGTGGTCGTCGTCGCGGGCGGTGCCTACGGCGCCGGCCTGCTGATGAACCGCACCGACGTGCCGAACGGCACCACCGTGCTCGGCGTCGACATCGGCGGCGGCACCCGCGACGACGCCGTCAAGAAGCTCGACGACGCCTTCGGCAGCCGGGTGAACAAGCCGCTGAAGCTGGCCGTGGGCGGCAAGACGGTCAGCCTCACCCCGGAGAACGCCGGCCTCCAGTTCGACTACCAGGCCACCGTGAGCCAGGCCGCGAAGAGCGACTACAACCCGGTCCACGTCATCGGCTCCCTCTTCGGCGAGAAGCGCGTGGTCGACCCGGTCATGCCGGTGGACGAGGAGAAGCTCCAGGCCGCCCTCCAGCAGGCCGGCGGCGGCTCCGGCTCGGTCCAGGACGGCACCGTCACGTTCGAGGCGGGCAAGGCCGTGGCCGTCTACGGCAAGGCGGGCCAGGCCATCGACGCGGGCCGCTCCACCGCGGCCGTCGAGAAGGCCTACCGCGCCCAGGTGGAGACCGACACCGCCACCCCGGTGACCGTGCCGAGCACCACCCGGCAGCCGACGGTGTCGAACGCCGAGGTCGACCGGATGATGAAGGACTTCGCCAAGCCGGCGATGTCCGGCAACGTCACCGTGCGGACCGACGCGGCGCACTCGGTGCCGATGAGCCCCGAGAAGTCGCTGTGGAAGTTCCTGCGGGTGACCCAGGTCAACGGCAAGCTCGTCGACAAGCCCGACCTGACCGCCCTGAAGCAGCTCTACGGCCAGGCCTTCGACGGTGTCCTGATCACCCGCGGCAACGGCAAGAAGACGCCCGTCACGCCGCAGGACGTGTACGTCGCGCTGCGCCAGGCGCTGGTCAGCACGACCAACCGGGTCGCGGTCATCCCGACCGACCCGAGCTAGTGCTGCGACCGGAAAGGTTCACCGGCTCGCGGCCCGCGCCGGCACCGGGAAGAGGGGCCGCCCCCGTGGGCGGCCCCTCTTCCGCGTCCGAAGTCACCCGATCCACATGACATCTGTCATCCGGGAGTCGGGACCGCCGACACTGCCGGGCACCCGGTCCCGTTCGCGAGCATGGAGACATGACGACGACAGCGGTACCGGCCGCCACCACGACGACCGTGGTCGGCTTCGACCAGGTGACCAAGAGCTACGGCGGCAACCGGGCCGTCGACGGCCTCTCGCTGCGGCTGCACCCCGGCGAGACCGTCGCCCTCCTCGGTCCCAACGGGGCCGGCAAGTCCACCACCCTCGACCTGCTCCTCGGGCTCAAGCAGCCCGACAGCGGCACGGTGAGCCTGTTCGGCGGCACGCCGCGCGAGGCGATCGTCGCCGGCCGCGTCGGCGCCATGCTGCAGAGCGGCGGCCTGATGGACGAGGTCACCGTCACCGAACTGGTCAAGCTCTCCTGCTCGCTGCACCCGAAGCCGTACCCGGTGTCCGAGGTGCTGGCCCGGGCCGGCATCACACAGATCGCCGACCGCAAGGTCAACAAGCTCTCCGGCGGCCAGGCCCAGCGGGTGCGCTTCGCCCTCGCCACCGCCGGCGACAGCGACCTGATCATCCTGGACGAGCCCACCACCGGCATGGACGTCTCCGCCCGCCAGGCCTTCTGGGCCACCATGCGCGAGCAGGCCGACCAGGGCCGCACGGTCCTGTTCGCCACCCACTACCTCGAAGAGGCCGACGCCATCGCCGACCGGGTCCTGGTGCTGCACCGCGGCCGGCTCCTCGCCGACGGCACCGCCGCCGAGATCAAGGCCCGGGCCGGTGCCCGCCGGATCTCCTTCGACCTGGACGGCGAGATCGACGAGAGCGCCCTGCGCGCGCTGCCCGCCCTGCGCACCCTCGACGTCTCCGGGCAGACCGTCCGCGCCCAGTCCGCCGACCCGGACGCCACCGTGCACGCCCTGTACGGCCTCGGCCTCTACCCCCGCAACCTCGAAGTCGCCGGCCTCGGCCTTGAGCAGGCCTTCGTCGCCATCACCCAGGCCGAGGAGGCCGAGCAGTCGTGAACGCCCTGATCAAGCTCGAACTGACCCGCGCGCTGCGCAACAAGAAGTTCCTGTTCTTCTCCGTGCTCTACCCGGCGATCCTCTTCCTGATCTTCGCGGGCAGCACCGGCGCCGACGACAAGGTGGACGGCACGGGCCTGACCGTCGCCACCTACCTGATGGTCTCCATGGCCTCCTTCGGCGCCCTGACCGCCGTCCTGATGGGCAACAGCGAGCGCATCGCCAAGGAACGAGAGAGCGGCTGGGTACGGCAGCTGCGGCTGACCCCGCTGCCGGGGCGCGGCTACGTCCTCGCCAAGACCGCCAGCGCCGCCGTGGTGAGCCTGCCGTCGATCGTCGTGGTGTTCCTGGCCGCCGTCGCCGTCAAACACGTCCACCTCGACGCCTGGCAGTGGCTCGCCCTCACCGGCGTCATCTGGGCCGGCAGCCTCGTCTTCGCCGCGCTCGGCGTCGCCATCGGCTACCTCGCCTCCGGGGACGCGGTCCGCCCGATCACGATGATCGTCTACTTCGGCCTGTCCATCCTGGGCGGCCTGTGGATGCCGTCCACCACCTTCCCGCGGTTCCTCCAGGACATCGCGAAGTGGCTGCCCACGCACGCGTACGCTGCCCTGGGACGGGCCATCGAACAGAGCCAGGCGCCGCACGCGGCGGACGTGGCCGTCCTCGCCGTCTACTTCGTCCTCTTCGCGGGCGGCGCGGCCTGGCTGTACCGGAAGGACACGCTGAAGGCGTGAGCACCATGACGGAAGAACGGCCGGCCCGCGCCGGCGGGGACGTGCCCATCGGCCGGCCGCCCACCGTCCGGCGCGAGGTGCTGGTGAAGCTGCTGTGGATCGGCGTCTGGCTGATCTTCCTGGGCTCGCCCCTGGACGACCTGATCGGCGGCGCCCACTCCACGGACGCCACCGCGGCCGGCGCCTGCGGACTCGCCGCCTTCGTCGGCGTCTACCTCGCCCTGGTCTTCCGCAACATGGGCCGGCCGTTCTCCGGCCGGGCCGTGGTCGGCCTGCTCCTGCTGCTCGCCGTCCTCGCCTCGGTACTGGCCTGGACCCTCGGCAGCGCCTGGCTCGGCCTGTACGTGTACCTCTCCGTGGCCTGCGGGGCGACCCTGCCGCCCCGCGCCGCCTACTGGGCCATCCCCGCGACCACCGTCCTGATGTACGCCGTCGGCACGCGCTCCGACGAGGGGGAGGCCCGGGGCCTGATCCTGCTGACCGCGCTCATCGGCTTCGGCATGACCGGGATCCGCCAGCTCATCCACACCACCATCGAGCTGCGCAAGGCCCGGGCCACCGTCGCCCAGCTCGCCGCCAACGAGGAGCGGCTGCGGCTCGCCCGCGACCTGCACGACCTGCTCGGCCACTCGCTCTCCCTGATCACGCTGAAGAGCGAGCTGGCCGGGCGGATGCTGCCCGGTCACCCGGACAAGGCGGCCCAGCAGGTCGCCGACATCGAACAGGTCAGCCGGCAGGCGCTGGTGGATGTCCGGGAGGCCGTCACCGGCTACCGGCGCCCCCGGCTCGCCGTCGAGCTCGCCGGCTCCCAGGTCGCCCTGACCGCCGCCGGCGTCACCGCGGAGCTGCCGGCCGAACCCGACCTGGCCGGTGTCCCGGAGGAGGCCGAGTCCGCGCTCGCCTGGGCGCTGCGCGAGGCCGTCACCAACGTGGTCCGGCACAGCGGCGCCGAGCGCTGCCTGATCCAGGTGGCCCGGCGCCAGACCCTGGACGGCCCGGTCCTCGAACTCACCGTCGAGGACAACGGGTCCGGCGGCTCGGGCAAGGGGCCCGGCAACGGCCTGACCGGCCTGACGGAGCGCCTGGAGAAGGCCGGCGGCACCCTGGAGGCGGGCCGGACCGGACCGGGTTTCCGGCTGGTCGCCCGCGTGCCCACGGCCCCCGCGGGGGACGTAGGATCCGGGGCATGACGCGCACGATCAAGGTCCTGCTGGCCGAGGACCAGTCGATGGTCCGCGAGGCGCTGGCCGCGCTGCTCGGCCTGGAGGACGACATCGAGGTCGTCGCCCAGGTGGCGCGCGGCGACGAGGTGGTCGCGGCCGTCGGCGCGCACGGGGTGGACGTGGCGCTGCTCGACATCGAGATGCCGGGCTGCACCGGCATCGAGGCGGCCGCCCGGGTGCACCGGCAGTACCCGGCCGTCAAGCTGGTCGTGCTCACCACCTTCGGCCGGCCCGGCTATCTGCGCAGCGCCATGGAGGCGGGCGCCGACGCCTTCCTCGTCAAGGACGCCCCGGCCGCCCAGCTCGCCGAGGCGATCCGCAAGGTGCTCGCCGGCGAGCGGGTCATCGACCCCACGCTGGCCGCCGCCGCGCTCGCCGAGGGCGCCAACCCGCTCACCGAACGCGAACGCGAGGTGCTGCGCGCTGCGGCCGACGGCGCCACCAACGCCGAACTCGCCACCGCCCTGCACCTGTCCCAGGGCACGGTCCGCAACTACCTCTCCACCGCCATCCAGAAACTGGCGGTCCGCAACCGCGCGGAGGCGGTCCGCGCGGCCCGCGAGAAGGGCTGGCTGTGAACCCCGGCGTCTGCCGGGTCAGTTGAGCATCGCGCGGGCCGTGTGGGCCTGTTGGCGAGCCTGGTGGGCGGCCTGTTCGTCGACGATCCCGATCAGGTCGGCGTAGGTGTCCAGTTCCTCGGCGCCCGCCGTGAACTCGCCGCGCTGGACGAGGATCTGTCCGCGTTCGTAGCGCAGCCGCGCCGGGTGCGAGGGGATCAGCAGGGACAGTTCCACCGCGCGCAGGGCGGTGTCGGACCGCTCGGGACGGGTGGTGGCCCAGGACCGGATGTTGTTCAGGATGCGCTGGACGACCTCCAGCGGTGCCGCCGGCTCCAGCATCGAGGCGTCCAGCGGCGCCCCCGTGGCCCCCACCACCAGCAGCTCGGCGTCCGCGCCGGTCAGCACGCGCCCCTCGCCGAACGGGTCGGCCAGCACCTGCTCGCCCGCCGCGCCGAACCCGACCACGAAGTGCCCCGGCAGCGCCACCCCGTACACCGGCGCCCCGGCCCGGCGGGCCACCTCAAGCCACACCACCGACAGCAGGATCGGCAGCCCGCGCCGGCGCCGCAGCACCTCGTGCAGGAGGGACGACTCCAGCCGCTGGTAGTCGCCGGGCGTGCCGTGGAAGCCGTACCGGCGCCCGAGCAGCCGTCCGACCGCCGCCGCCCAGGCCGCCGCCCCGCCGGGCCGGTACGGCAACTCGCCCGCGAGGCGGTCCAGCTCCAGCTGCGCGGCGTCCAGACCGGCCTCGTCCAGCGAGCCGTCCGCCTCCGCGCCGATCAGCAGGCACAGCGCCGCGAGGTCCGGCCGCTCGGCGCGGGCCTCCTCGGCGAAGCGCTCCCGCAGCTCGGCGGACCGCTGTGGCGAGGGCGGGTACGGCGGCGGCAGATACGGACGGTCCATGACGGGTTCCTGCCCTCCCGGGGTCGCTACGACCCGGCGCCGGCGGCATCGTCCGGCTCCCGGTAGTGGTGGTAGGCGTGGTGCGGGGCGAAGCCCAGCGCGGTGTACAGCGCCCGGCCGCCCGTGTTGTCCGACTCGACCTGGAGCCAGGCCGCCGACGCGCCCTCCGCCAGCGCGCGCCCGGCCAGCGCGGCCATCACCTCGCCGGCGAGCCCCTGCCGCCGCCGGGCCGGATCGACCTCGACCGCCGCGAACCCGGCCCACCGGCCGTCCACGACACACCGCCCGATCGCGGCCGGCGGCTCACCCGGGCCGGCCGGCACGGACGCGAACCACACCGACGGGCCGCCGCCGAGCACTCGCAGGGCCACCTCGCTCACCCCTTTGCGCTGGTACCGCGCGAGCCACGCCTCGTCCGCCGTCCGGGACAGGGCCACGCCCGCGCCCTCGGCCCGGTCCGCGACCGGCGCCAGCGCCCCGGTCCACAGCTCGGCGGTCACCTCCCGCACCCAGCCGCGCCGCTCCAGCTCCGCGCCCAGTACCTCCTGGGTGCCCTCGGCGCCGGTGGCGGTCTGCACGTAGGCGGGCAGGCCACGCTCGCGGTACCAGCGTCGTACGGCGGCGAGGGCCGCGTCGAGCGGAAGCCCGGGGTCGCCGAGCGGCAGCGCGCTGTTGGCCCGCCGGGTGAAGCCCGCCGCGGCCCGCAGCTCCCACGCGCCGAGCCGCTCGCTCTCCACCGGCCGCCAGCCGCGCGAGGCGACCCGCGCCAGCTCCGGATACGTCGCCGCCGGGCCCCGGCGCCGGGCCGGGGCGGCCGGCACCACCTTGCCCGCGACCAGCGACGATTCCGGAATCCGGACGGTCTCGCCGTCCCGGCGTGTGATCATGAGCACGCCGTCATCCCATGATGTGAGAACCCCGACCGTGTCGGTGAACTTCTCCACCGCCGCGCGAGGTTCGGTCAAGCGCCGTACCGAGACCCGTTTGCCCACGTCAGCACGGGTGACGCGGACGTCGAGCCGGCCCGCTCCGGATATTTCCACTGGTCGGTTCACCCCTCCTGTACGGATCACGCCCCGGAACGGAGATACTAGAGGCGGGCATCGACGACGCCGCGCTCCCGCGCGCCAGGCGGCGGAGCCTGAGGAGGCCCGCCAGCGCCCTATCGAGGAGGAACGACAGCGTGACCTACGTCATCGCGCAGCCTTGTGTCGACGTGAAGGACAAGGCGTGCATCGAGGAATGCCCGGTCGACTGCATCTACGAGGGCCAGCGGTCCTTGTACATCCACCCGGACGAATGCGTCGACTGTGGTGCCTGTGAGCCGGTCTGCCCGGTCGAGGCGATCTTCTACGAGGACGACGTCCCGGAGGAGTGGAAGGACTACTACAAGGCGAACGTCGAGTTCTTCGACGAGCTGGGTTCTCCCGGCGGCGCCAGCAAGCTGGGCCTGATCGAGCGCGACCACTCCTTCGTCGCCGCGCTGCCGCCGCAGAACGCCTGACCGGCCGAACGCCAAGCGGCCGCGACACCGAGCCGCCCCGGTCCCGTACGGCCCGATCGCCCGATCAGCGCCGTGCGGGACCGCGGCGTTTCCGGCACCAGACGAAAGTGAGCCACTGATCGTGTCCGCAGTCTCCGACCTGCTTCCCGCCTTCCCCTGGGACAAGCTGGAGCCGTACAAGAAGACGGCCGCGGCCCACCCGGACGGCATCGTCGACCTCTCCGTCGGCACGCCGGTCGACCCGGTCCCCGACCTGATCCAGAAGGCCCTGACCGACGCGGCCGACTCCCCGGGCTACCCGACCGTCTGGGGCACCCCGGCGCTGCGCGACGCGATCACCGGCTGGCTGGAGCGCCGCCTCGGCGCCCGCGGGATCACCCACCGCCACGTCCTGCCGGTCGTCGGCTCCAAGGAACTGGTGGCCTGGCTGCCGACCCAGCTCGGCCTCGGCCCCGGCGACCGGGTCGCCTACCCGCGCCTGGCCTACCCGACCTACGAGGTCGGCGCCCGGCTGGCCCGCGCCGGGTACGAGGTCTACGACGACCCGCGCGAGCTGGACCCGGCCGGCCTGAAGCTGCTGTGGCTGAACTCCCCGTCCAACCCGACGGGCAGGGTCCTCGGCAAGGAGGAGCTGACGGAGATCGTCGCCTGGGCCCGCGCGCACGGCGTCCTGGTGTTCTCCGACGAGTGCTACCTGGAGCTGGGCTGGGAGGCCGACCCGGTCTCGGTCCTGCACCCGGACGTGAACGGCGGCTCCTACGACGGCATCGTGGCCGTCCACTCCCTGTCCAAGCGCTCCAACCTGGCGGGCTACCGCGCGGCCTTCGTCGCCGGCGACCCGGCCGTCCTCGGCCCGCTGCTGGAGATCCGCAAGCACGGCGGCATGATGACGTCCGCGCCGACGCAGGCGGCCGTCGTGGCGGCCCTCGGCGACGCCGCCCATGTGCGCGAGCAGCGCGAGCGCTACGCCGCCCGCCGCGGCGCCCTGCGCACGGCCCTGCTGGACCACGGCTTCCGCATCGAGCACAGCGAGGCCAGCCTCTACCTGTGGGCCACCCGCGGCGAGTCCTGCTGGGACACGGTCGCCCACCTGGCGGACCTCGGCATCCTGGTGGCCCCGGGCGACTTCTACGGCGCGGCGGGCGACAGGTTCGTCCGCGTGGCCCTGACGGCGACGGACGAGCGCGTGCGGGCCGCCGTGGACCGCCTCAAGGTCTGAGCCGGCTGGAGTGGACATACACAGGCGACGGGGCCCGGGGGAACGCTCCCCCGGGCCCCGTCGCCGGTCCGTCGGCGTCAGCCGCCCAGCGGCAGGGCCTTGGTCGGCAGCGAGGACGTCGGCAGCGAGGAGGTCGGCAGGCCGCCCTTGGTCAGGGTGTCCGTGGGCAGGCCGCCCTTCGTGACGTTGGACGCGGCGTCCCCGAGGACACCGCCCGCGGAGCCGGCGGCGTCCCCGGCGGCCTTCTGCGCCACGGGCGTCGTCTTCTTCACGGCGCCGCCGGTGGTCTTGCCCGCGGCCGGCACCGCCTGCCCGACGGCCTTGCTGCCCGCGTCACCGGCGAGCGAGGTGGTGCCCCGCGCGGCACTGTCGACGGTGTTGCCGACGTGCGCGCCGTCCAGAGCGGTCAGACCGCCCAGGTTCGGGGTGGCCGCCGGCAGGTTCGTGGCCGCACCGGCGGAGCCGGCCGCACCGACCCCGGCAGCCGCTCCCGCTGCGACGAGCAGCGCGGCACGGGCGATCCGGCGGGTCAGAGGGAGGGACATGATGCTCCATTCGACGGGAGAGAACGTTGGTGTCCGGGGCCCGGGACCGGGCTCGGACGCCGTGACTACCGCTCGAAGCCCGCGAAGGTTGCGGACGCGCCAGGTAAAGAATGGATAACGCATCGCATTATCAGGTGTGGATAAAAACGGGCATAGGGCGTTCGCCCAGGTGTCCGCAGAATCCTTACGGCCCTTGATTTCCCGGGGCTCCGGCCACCGGACCCGGCGCCGCCCGCGGCAGCGCGCGAACGGGGGCCGCGCAACCCGCCCGGGGGACCCCCCGCACTACTGTCCGGTCACGATCCGGACCGGTCCCGTGGCGCCTTCCGCGCCGCCCGCCCCGTCCGCCCCGTCCGAGGTCACCGACCGCCACTGGTCGCTGGTGCTGCCGACGGTCCACTCCCGGCCCGCGTACACCACCCGCTGGATGTGCAGCGCCGAGGAGTTGGCGACCGCCCACTGCGCCAGCTGCCAGCCCCGCTGCCGCTCGTCGCGCCCGGACGCGTCCCGTTTCCCGCCCCCGGACACCGGGACCGTCACGGTGTGCCCGTGCGCGGTCGCGGTCACGCTCGGCGCGGGGGAGGGGGACGGCACCGGCGTACCGCCCACCTCGGCCCCGGCCTGCTGGAGCGCGTCCCGCCCGAAGTCCCGTACCAGCGCGGTGCGCACCGCGTCCGGGCCGACCGCCGAAGCGGTCCGCTCGGGGCGTCCGTCACAGGTCAGCGTGGCTGCGGCCCGGCCGGTGAGGGCCGCCCCCAGCAGGGTGGCGTCCGGCTCGTGCTTGGCGTACGCCTCCGGGTAGCCGCTGCGCTGCACCCGCTGCGCGGCCTCCGTCAGCGGCAGGCCGGCGTAGTCGGGCACCTTGGCCAGGTGGGCGTAGAACATGCCCGCCGCGTACGCCGGGTCCATGATCTGCTCGTCGCTGCCCCAGCCCTGCGAGGGCCGCTGTTGGAACAGGCCGAGGGAGTCCCGGTCGCCGTGCTCGATGTTGCGCAGCCCGGACTCCTGGAGGGCGGTGGCGAGCGCGATCGTCACCGCCCGCTGGGGCATCCCGCGCCCGGTGCCGACGGCGGCGATCGTCGCCGCGTTCGCCGCCTGCTCGGGCGTGAACTCGTACGACGTCCCGTCGCCCGCGGCGGAGACGACCCGGCAGCCGCGCTCGCCGCCGCCGTTGGTGACGTACTGCACCACCAGGTACGCGGCGACACCGCACAGGACCAACAGGGCGCCCGCGTAACGCAGGAGACGGCCGCGACGCTTGGGACGGGTGGGGGACGGCTCTGACACGCGTACAAGGTACTGGAGTCTCCTGAGCTCCCCGGCCAGTGGTCGGGCCCGTCGCGGACCCGGTCGCCGGCGGGGCGCGCGCTAGGGTCGTGACCATGGCCGACACCTCGCTTGACCTCACGCTGGACGCCGCCGCGCTCACCGCGCGGCTCGTGGACATCCCCTCCGAGAGCGGCACCGAGAAGCCGCTCGCGGACGCCGTCGAGGCCGCCCTGCGCGCGCTGCCGCACCTGACGGTGGAGCGGTACGGCAACAACGTGGTCGCGCGCACCGAACTGGGCCGCGCCGAGCGCGTGATCCTGGCCGGGCACATCGACACCGTGCCGATCGCGGACAACGTGCCCTCCCGGCTGGACGCGGACGGCGTGCTGTGGGGCTGCGGCACCTGCGACATGAAGGCGGGCGTAGCGGTCCAACTGCGCGTCGCGGCCACGGTCCCGGCGCCCAACCGCGACCTGACCTTCGTCTTCTACGACAACGAGGAGGTCGCCGCCGAGCTGAACGGCCTCCGGCACCTCGCCGAGGCCCGCCCCGAGCTGCTGGCCGGTGACTTCGCGGTCCTGCTGGAGCCCTCCGACGGCGAGGTGGAGGGCGGCTGCCAGGGCACGCTGCGGGTGCTGCTGCGGACCACGGGGGAGCGGGCCCACTCCGCGCGGTCCTGGATGGGTGCCAACGCCATCCACGCGGCGGCCCCGATCCTGGCCCGCCTCGCCTCCTACGAGCCCCGCCGCCCGGTCATCGACGGCCTGGAGTACCGCGAGGGCCTGAACGCGGTCGGCATCACCGGCGGGGTCGCGGGCAACGTCATTCCCGACGCGTGCGTGGTCACCGTCAACTTCCGCTACGCGCCCGACCGTACCGAGGAGGAGGCGATCGCCCACGTCCGCGAGGTGTTCGCGGACTGCGGCGTCGAGGAGTTCACGGTCGACGACCACAGCGGCGCCGCCCTGCCCGGCCTGTCCCACCCGGCCGCCGCGGCCTTCATCGAGGCGGTGGGCGGCACGCCCCGGCCCAAGTTCGGCTGGACGGACGTCTCCCGCTTCTCCGCGCTCGGCGTCCCCGCGGTCAACTACGGCCCGGGCGACCCGCAGCTCGCCCACAAGCGCGACGAGCGGGTGGACACCGCGAAGATCCTCGCCGGTGAGGAGCGCCTGCGGAACTGGCTGACCGCGTAGTCCCGGTCCCGCCACCGCAGGGTGCCGGACACGCCGACGTCCCCCCGCCGTAACCCGCGTGGATCTAGGCTGACATCGAACTACCGGCAAGCGGAGGGAGCGCACATGCCTACCGGCAACCCGGAGGGGAAGAAGCAGCCACCGGACGAGCAGCGGCTCGGACCGGTCCTGCGACGGCGGGGCCAGGTCACGCCCAGCACGACGGACCAGCGGCTGCTGGACGAGCGGGCGCCCTCGGACTGGGTGCACACCGACCCCTGGCGGGTGCTGCGGATCCAGTCGGAGTTCATCGAGGGCTTCGGCACCCTCGCCGAACTCCCGTCGGCCATCAGCGTGTTCGGCTCGGCGCGGACATCCCGCGAGTCGCCCGAGTACGACGCCGGGGTGCGCCTGGGCCGTGGCCTGGTGGAGGCCGGCTGGGCGGTGATCACCGGCGGCGGACCCGGCGCCATGGAGGCGGCCAACAAGGGCGCGTCCGAGGCGGGCGGCGTCTCGGTGGGCCTCGGCATCGAGCTGCCCTTCGAGCAGGGGCTGAACCCCTACGTCGACATCGGCCTGAACTTCCGCTACTTCTTCGTGCGCAAGATGATGTTCGTCAAGTACGCCCAGGGCTTCGTGGTCCTGCCCGGCGGCCTCGGCACCCTCGACGAGCTCTTCGAGGCGCTCACCCTGGTGCAGACCCAGAAGGTCACCCGCTTCCCGATCGTCCTGTTCGGCAGCGACTACTGGGGCGGCCTGGTGACCTGGATCCAGGACACCCTGATCGCCCAGGGCAAGGCCTCCGAGAAGGACCTGCTGCTGTTCCACGTCACCGACGAGGTGGAGGAGGCGGTCGCCCTGGTCTCCAAGGAGGCCGGCCGCTGAACCCGACGGCCCCTCAGGCCAGTCCGCGCCGGGCCACCGCGGGGACCCGGTGGCCGGCGATGGACGCCACCATGTCCAGCACCTGACGGGTCTCGGCGACCTCGTGCACCCGGTACACCCGAGCCCCGAGCCACGCCGAGACCGCCGTCGTCGCGAGCGTGCCGACCAGCCGCTCCTTCACCGGCCGGTCCAGTGTCTCGCCGACGAAGTCCTTGTTGGACAGCGACACCAGCACCGGCCAGCCGGTGTCCACCAGTTCGCCCAGCCGCCGCGTCGCCTCCAGGCTGTGCCGGGTGTTCTTCCCGAAGTCGTGCCCCGGGTCGATCAGCACCGACTCCCGGGGCACCCCGAGCGACACCGCCCGCTCGGCCAGGCCCACGGTCACGTCGAGGATGTCGGCCACGACGTCGTCGTACGTCACCCGGTGCGGGCGGGTGCGCGGCTGGGCGCCGCCCGCGTGCGTGCACACCAGCCCCGCCCGGTACCGGGCGGCGACCTCGGCGAGGCGCGGGTCGACGCCGCCCCACGCGTCGTTCAGCAGGTCGGCGCCCGCCTCGCACACGGCCTCGCCGACGTCGGCCCGCCAGGTGTCCACGCTGATGACCACCTCGGGGAACCGGCGCCGCACCTCCGCGACGAAGCCGACTGTGCGCCGCGCCTCCTCCTCGGCCGTGACCTCCTCGCCGGGGCCGGCCTTCACCCCGCCGATGTCGACGATCGCGGCGCCCTCGGCCACCGCCCGCTCGACGCGCGCGAGGGCGGGCTCGTCGCGAAAGGTGGCCCCCTGGTCGTAGAAGGAGTCGGGGGTCCGGTTCACGATCGCCATGACCACCGGTTCGTGGGGCCCGAATTCCCGCCTGCCCAGCCTGAGCATCCGCTGTGCCCTCTCCTAGTACGTCCCGCAGTACGGCCGCCTGCGACCCTAACTGTCGGACCCGCATGGCACGATCGGACCCTGACCGATTCCGTGTCCGGCACAGCGTCCGGCACCGAGCGTGGGGACCCCTGGCGATGGTGATGTTCTTGTTCCTGGTCGTCGCGCTGGCCGTCGTGGTCGCGGCGGTCACCCTCGGCGTGGTGGGCGGCGGCGAGCGCGGCCCGCTGCCCGAGGCGGCCCCCGAGCGGCTGCACGACCCGCTGCCCGCCGACCGCCCGGTGGACCGCGCGGACGTGGAGGGCCTGCGCTTCCCGGTCGCCCCGCGCGGCTACCGCATGGCCGACGTCGACGACGCCCTCGGCCGGCTCGGCGCCGAACTCGCCGAGCGCGACGCCCGCATCGCCGATCTGGAGTCCGCGCTGGCCGGCGCCCAGGCCGCCGCCGTGCGGCCCCGCCCGGACAAGCCGGAGCAGGGGGAGCAGCGGTGAGCGGGGCCGTCCCCGGGCCCGACGGCGCCCTGCGCTGCCCCTGGGCCCTGTCCACCGACGACTACGTGGCCTACCACGACGAGGAGTGGGGCCGCCCGGTGCACGGCGACGACGCTCTGTTCGAGCGGGTCAGTCTGGAGGCCTTCCAGTCGGGCTTGTCCTGGATCACGATCCTGCGCCGCCGCCCGACCTTCCGGACGGCGTTCGCCGGCTTCCGCGTCGAGAAGGTCGCCGCCTTCACCGACGCCGACCGCGAGCGCCTGCTGGCGGACCCCGGCATCATCCGCAACCGCGCCAAGATCGACGCCACCCTCGCCAACGCGCGCGTGCTCGCCGACTGGGCCGAGGGCGAGCTGGACGAGCTGATCTGGTCGCACGCCCCCGACCCCGCGGGCCGTCCGGCGCCGCGGACCCTGGCCGACGTCCCGGCGGTCACCCCCGAGTCGGCGGCCCTGTCGAAGGCGCTGAAGAAGCGGGGCCTGAGATTCGTCGGCCCCACCACGGCGTACGCGCTGATGCAGGCCTGCGGGCTGGTCGACGACCACCTGGCGGACTGCGCGGCCAGAACCGCCCGCTGAGGGGCGGCGCCGGGTCAGCGGCCCAGGTACTTCGGCCGCTCCTTGTCCACGAAGGCCTGTACGGCGATCGCGTGGTCCTCGGACCGGCCGGCCCTGCTCTGCAGCTCGTCCTCCTTGGCCAGCGTCTCCTCCAGGGAGTGCGTCAGCCCGTAGGCCACCGCCTCCTTGATCGCCGCGTAGGCGACCGTCGGCCCCTGGGCGAGCAGCCGCGCCGTCTTCTCGGCCTCGGCCCGCAGCTCCGCGGCCGGCACCACCCGGTTGGCGATGCCCAGCTCCAGCGCCTCCCGCGCGCTGATGCCGCGCGGGAAGAGCAGCAGGTCGGCGGCGCGGCTCGGGCCCACCACGCGCGGCAGCGTCCAGGAGACGCCGGAGTCCCCGGTCAGGGCGACGCCCGCGAAGGAGGTGTTGAAGGAGGCGGTGTCGGCCACCACGCGGTGGTCGGCGGCGAGCGCGAACCCGAAACCCGCCCCGGCCGCGACGCCGTTCACCGCGGCCACCACCGGCTTCGCCGCCCCGGCGAGGGCCCGCACGATCGGGTTGTAGTGCTCGCTGACCGTGCTCATCGTCTGACCGGCCCCGGTCTCGCGGTCCCGGGCCAGCAGCCCGATGTGCTCCTTGAGGTCCTGGCCCACGCAGAAGGCGCGGTCCCCGGCGGCGGTCAGCAGGATCGCCCGTACGGCCGTGTCGCCGGCCGCGGATTCCACCGCCTCGCGGAGGGCCGCCTTCGTCGCGACGTCCAGCGCGTTCATCGCCTCGGGGCGGTTCAGCGTGATCGTCGCGAGTCCGTCGCTCACCTCGTGGAGCACGGTGTCGGCCATGGCGTATCCCTCCGGGTCGCGGCTGGTGACGTACCGCTCGGTACGCCCCTGTCAGGGGACAGCATGGCGGAGTCCGGCGTCCAGCGGCCGGACCGCGCATGTGACCTGCGTCAAAGAAATCACGGTCGGATCCGGCCGCCGGGTGTGCGTGCGGTGGCGCAGTATCGCAGCCACATCGCCGAATTGAGTGGTTTTGCTCGCGCGCGTTGCTCAAGCGATGCCGACCGATGTTGGTCATCGGGTCCTGCGATGCGGGATAATGGCCTGGAAGCAATGTGTTCGATGCCGGTGACGCGTGTCCGCCTCGGACGGCGTGGCCCTTCCTGGGGCCGAAGGCAGACGATGAGCTGGTTTCAGGAAGGGGAACGAGCATGGCGGCCATGAAGCCGCGGACGGGTGACGGCCCGCTCGAGGTGACCAAGGAGGGGCGGGGCATCGTCATGCGCGTTCCGCTCGAAGGCGGCGGTCGGCTCGTCGTCGAGCTGACCCCCGACGAGGCCGAGGCGCTCGGCGACGCCCTCAAGAAGGTCGTCGTCTGACGTCCCAGCGATCCTGTCCTTGCGGCTGCCCCGGCATCGTACGCGGTGCCGGGGCAGCCGCGTCCCGGGGCCCGGCGGCCCCGGTCAGCGCTTGACGGCGCACAGCAGCCCGTCGCCCACCGGCAGCAGCGACGGCACCAGCTCCTGGCTCTCGCGCACCGTGCGCAGCAGCTCGCGCAGCCGCAGCACCTCCGTGGGCTGCGGCCCGGAGTCCACCGTACGGCCGCCCGCGAAGACCCCCTCGAAGACCACCAGGCCGCCGGGGCGCAGCAGCCGCAACGATTCGGCGAGATAGTCCGCGTACTCCTGCCGGTCACCGTCGCAGAAGACCAGGTCGTAGCCGGCGTCCGCGAGCCGGGGCAGCACGTCCAGGGCGCTGCCCGGGATGAAGCGGGCCCGGTTGCTGGCGAAACCGCACGCCCGGAACGCCTGCCGGGCGAACTGCTGGTGCTCCGGCTCCGGATCGACCGTGGTGAGCACCCCGTCGGGACGCATGCCGTGCAGCAGATGGATTCCGGACACCCCGCAGCCCGTGCCGATCTCCGCGACCGCCTTCGCGTCCACGGACGCGGCGAGCAGGCGCAACGCGGCCCCCGTGCCGGGCGACACCGAGCGCAGCCCCGCGTCGCGGGCCCGGTCACGGGCCCAGCGCAGCGCTTCGTCCTCGGCGACAAAGGCGTCGGCGAACGCCCAGCTCGTCTGCCGGTTGCCGGTAATGACCCTCTCCTGTCCCGTGGTTGCCTGGGCGTGACTGTATCCGTTGGCGTCGGGAACCCGCAGATGAGGCCGGGCGTTGAGAGGGGTGGAACGGCAGGCCGGGACGTGACGGGGGGCACGAGGTGGATCAGGACACCGAGCAACTGCTGACGCAGCCCCCCGAGCCGTGTCAGCATGTGTCAAATTCTCGTAAAACCGCTTATCCGGAGCTAACGGGCGAGGTGGCTATGGTAGGGGCTCCACTGGACACCACCAGAGCCGACAGGGGAGGTGCGGCCGCACCCGGAGACCGGGGCGGAGTGCTGCGGCGCTTCCTCGGGTCGGCGGGCAGGCCGAAATCCGTGACCGACACCGCTGCTGACCGCCACGCCGCCGCGCCCGTCGCGGCCGACGCCCCGACCGCGACCTTCTCCACCGACGCGGACGCGCAGGCGTGGAACCCGCCCACGTGGGACGAGATCGTCAGCACGCACAGCGCCCGTGTCTACCGCCTGGCCTACCGTCTGACGGGCAACCAGCACGACGCCGAGGACCTCACCCAGGAGGTCTTCGTCCGGGTCTTCCGCTCCCTGTCGACGTACTCGCCGGGCACCTTCGAGGGCTGGCTGCACCGCATCACCACCAACCTCTTCCTGGACATGGTCCGGCGCAAGCAGCGCATCCGCTTCGACTCCCTCGGCGAGGACGCGGCCGAGCGCCTGGCCAGCCGCGAACCCACCCCGCAGCAGCTCTTCAACGACGCCCACTTCGACGCCGACGTGCAGCAGGCCCTCGACACCCTGGCGCCCGAGTTCCGCGCCGCCGTCGTCCTGTGCGACATCGAGGGGCTGTCCTACGAGGAGATCGCCGCGACCCTCGGCGTCAAGCTCGGCACGGTCCGCTCCCGTATCCACCGCGGCCGCTCCCAGCTCCGCAAGGCCCTCGCGCACCGCTCCCCGGAGGCCCGCGCGGCCGAGCGGCGCTCGTTCCTGGCCCGTGTCCCCGCTCTGGGGGGAGGGGGCGCGACCGCGTGAGTGGCACCCGACCCGAACCCGCGGCGAAGACGCACTTCGCGGAGCAGCACCTGGGAGACCGGCTCTCCGCCCTGGTGGACGGAGAGCTGGGTCACGAGACGCGCGAGCGTGTCCTCGCGCACCTGGCCACCTGCGCCCGGTGCAAAGCCGAGGCGGACGCCCAGCGCGCGCTGAAGAACGTGTTCGCCGAGGCCGCCCCGCCACCCCTCTCCGAGAGCTTCCTGGCCCGCCTCCAGGGGCTTCCCGGGGGCGGTGGCACGGACGGCGGCGTACCGCCGCCCGGCGGCGAGCCGGACCCCGGCGCCACCGGCGTCTTCGGGGTGCGGCGCGCCGACCGCTTCGCCTTCGGCTACGTGCCGGCCCGGCCGCACACCGCCCCGGCCCCCGAGGACCGCGGTTTCCGCATCCACCCCGTCGGCCGCCCGGACGACGGCCGCTCCGCCTCGCGCGGACTGCGGTTCGCGTTCGCCGCGGCCGGCGCGGTCTCGCTGGCCGCGGTCGCCCTCGGCGGCGTGACCACTGCGGTCCCCGGCGACCTCACCGGCGAGGCCCGCGGCGGCTCCGGCACCGGGAGCAATGTCGTACCGGCCCGCTCGGCGGGCACCACCGGCACGGCCGGCGGCGGCACGGCCACGCCCGAGACGCAGCGCCGGCGCGCACTGGGCCCGCTGTTCGCCGCGGGAAGCGGAGCGCTGCTCGGGCGGAAACCGGCGGCGCCGACCGCCGCGTCCGCACCACTGCTGCCCGGCGCGCCGGCCCCCACGGCGGACCCGGACCGAAACCCGCTGCGCGGCCCGATCAGCCCCGTGACGGCCGGCGCGGACGCCGTGTCACCGCTCATACGTCCGCTCCGCGAGGCGGTCCTCCCCCTCACCGACCTGGTCCCGTCCAAGGCCCCCGGTTCCGGCCTGCTGTCCGTCCCCCTCCCCGGCACCACCTCCGCGTCCCCGGCCACCCCTCACCAGCTGCCCTGACCGGCCACTTCGCCCCGCCGCGCGAACCTGGTTGAATCCCCTGAGGCCCGCGGCGACCACCCGGGCGCGCAGTCGAGGCCCGGCCATGGGGAGAGCATGAACGAGGGGAACCGTGTCCCGCCGGAGCCGGCTCCGGCGGGACCGGCGTCGGTGACACCGCCCGACCCGCCCGAGAGCCCGGACCCGGGGCCCGCCGGCACCGCACCGGACGGCGACTTCGAGCTGGCCAAACCCGCGCCACCCGCCGAGCGCCCCGAGCCCCTGCACGCCCCCGACCCCTACGGCACCCCGCCCTACGGCCAACCCGGCCCCTGGGCCCCGGCCCCGCCCGTCCAGCATCCGGCGGCGGACACGGCGGCGCCCCTGTCCCCGGGCCCGGCTGTACCCCCCGCCGCGTCCGCCCCGGCGCCGGACCCGGTCGTACCCCTTGCCACGCCCGCCCCGGCGCCGGGCCCGGCCCCCGAGCCGTGGGCGCGGTACGACCCCTGGGCGGCGCCCCCGGCCGGGCAGCGGGCGGTGGCGCAAGGCCCCTGGCAGCAGACCGGGGCCGCCGTCCCGGGCCGGGAGCGGCGCGGGCGGCGGCTGCTGCTGGCGTGGACGCTGGTGGTCGCCCTGGTCTCCGCCGGGGTCGGCGGGGTGGCCGGCGCCTATGTCCAGCGGCAGGGCTGGGGCGACGACGCGCGGCTGCCCCGGGCCGGGGGCGTGCCCGCCGGGCGGGCGCCGGACAGCGTGGCCGGGATCGCCGCCCGCGCCCTGCCCAGCGTGGTCACCCTGCACGTCACCGGTGCCGACGAGGCCCGCACCGGCACCGGCTTCGTGCTCGACGGCCAGGGACACATCCTCACCAACAACCACGTCGTCGCACCCGCAGACGAGGGCGGCCGGATATCGGTCACCTTCAGCACCGGCGACACCGTCAAGGCCGAGGTCGTCGGCCGGGACAGCGGCTACGACCTCGCCGTCGTCCAGGTGCACGGCGTGCACGGGCTGACCCCGCTGCCGCTCGGCGACTCCGACGAGGTCAGGGTCGGCGACCCGGTCGTCGCCATCGGCGCCCCCTTCGACCTGGCCAACACCGTCACCTCCGGCATCATCAGCGCCAAGGAACGGCCCATCACGGCCGGCGGCGAGAAGGGCGACGGCAGCGACGTGTCGTACGTCGACGCCCTCCAGACCGACGCGCCGATCAACCCCGGCAACTCCGGCGGGCCCCTCCTCGACACCCGCGCCCGGGTCATCGGCATCAACTCCGCGATCCGCTCCGCCGCCGGCGGCTCCGACACGGAGGGCGGCCAGGCGGGTTCCATCGGCCTGGGCTTCGCCATACCCGTCAACCAGGCCAGGCGGGTGGCCGAGGAACTGATCAACGACGGCCGGGCCACGCACCCCGTGCTCGGTGTCACCCTCGACATGGCCTACACCGGCGACGGCGCCCGGATAGACGACCGGAGCGCGGGCGGCGGCCCCGCCGTCACCCGGGGCGGCCCCGGCGAGCGGGCCGGCCTGAAGGCGGGCGACGTGATCACGAAGGTGGGCGGTGAACGGGTGCACACGAGCGAGGAGCTGATCGTGAAGGTCCGCGCGCACCGCCCGGGCGACCGGCTGCGGCTGACTGTGAAGCGCGGCGGCACCGCGCGCGCGGTCTCACTGGTGCTGGGCGCCTCGGCGCGGAACTGACGAAAGTCTCACCACGGGACGGTACCGGTCGGACCAGAACGCCGGGTACGGTTGAGCGACCGAGGACATCGCAAGGAGCGTCGGGTGTTCAATGACATAGGACCACTGGAGCTGGTGACCCTCATCGTGCTCGCCGTGCTCGTCTTCGGTCCGGACAAGCTCCCCAAGTTCATCCAGGACGTGACGCGCACGATCCGGAAGATCCGCGAGTTCTCCGAGAGCGCGAAGCAGGACATCCGCAGCGAACTGGGACCGGAGTTCAAGGACTTCGACTTCGAGGACCTCAACCCCAAGACGTTCCTCCGCAAGCAGCTGGACAGCGACGAGCTGGGGCTGAAGGAGATCCGCAACGGCTTCGACCTGAAGAAGGAGATGGCCGAGGTCACCGATGCCGTCCACCACCGGGACAGCGGCACCTCCACCGGCCCCGCCTCCTCGGGCGGGCGGATCGACATGACGAAGAAGCCCGAGGACCCGGGCAAGGACGACCGTCCCCCGTTCGACGCCGACGCCACCTGAGCCCACGCGCGGCACCCGGGCGCGCCACGCCGACACGCGGGCGCGCCCGCACACGTGACGCGTTTCACTGCGCACACCGGTCGCACACGGCCTGAAGAGGCCGTTCGCGCGACCCACGCCCCCGGTGCCTGCCCTGCCCTCCCCAGCGGTGTGGATATGCTGCCGAGTTGTTGTGCGGACCGGCGGAGTACGCCCGAAGGGGGGCGGGCCATCCCCGGTCCGACGAGAGCGAGGAGGCGTCGCGCAGATGGAGACGACGAGTCGGGTGGGCGCGAAGACGCCGGCCGCGAAGGGCGGGCGGCAGCTCCCCTCCGACCGGCGTGCGGTCGACGGCTACCTACAGGCGCCCTTTTCCTGGTACGGCCTCGACGAGGCCTTCACCGGGCCGCGTTGGCTGATGCAGGTCGGTACGGCGGCCGACGGCGCCGTCGAGCACGGTTCGATCGGGCACGGTGACGAGCCCTCCCTGCGGGCCGAGGCCGCGTCCGCCGGTGAGGGGCGGGAGAAGTTCGCGGTCGTGGTGACCGTCGCCGCGCAGCCCTCGCGGCGCAGTGCCGACGGCACCGGGCTGCTGGAGGCCACGTCGGTGTCCTCGGCGGCCTGGCTGGCCGGTGTGGGACTGCTGTCCTTCACCTGGCCCGGGCAGATGGACCACACGCTGCGCGACGACTGGCTGGACCAGCAGACCGAGACCGCCTGGGCGCTGGCCGACGACCTGGAGGGCCCGGAGTGGTCCACGCTGTCCCTCCCCGTGGACGGCGTCGCGGCGTCCTTCCACTACCGGGAGTCGGAGTTCGGGTGGGTGCTCGCCGGCACCACGGGAGCGGGCGTGCACCTGGGCGCGTACGGACGGGGCATGAGCGCGTACGGGCTGGGCTTCGCCGTGGTGAAGGACGTCGCGGCCTACGCGTGACCGGGAGGGCGCCGGACCACGCCGGCGCCCCTGTTCAGCCTGCGTGCACCAGGGTCTGTTCGCCGCCGAGGCGGGTGGCGGCCGTGTCGGTGTACATGGTGGTCTCGCCGTCGGACCAGCGGACCACGAGGTCGTCGGTCCGGTGGTCTCCCGTGAAGTCGCCGGTCGTCATGACCGCGTCGTGCTTCCAGAGCGCGTTGGCGTTCAGGACGCGCCGTTCGGCGCCGAGGCCCGAGGCGCCGGTACCGGTGTAGGTGTCGAGTTCACCGTCGGTCCAGCGCACCATGAGGTCCCATGTGCCGGTGCCGGAGAAGTCGCCGCCGGTCAGCAGCGTGGCGTCCTTCCAGGTCGCGTTCTTCTTCTTGAGCTGGTGCTCCTGGCCGAAGGTGCCGGAGTCGACGCCGGTGTAGAGGGTCACCTCGCCATCCACCCAGCGGACGATCAGGTCGGTCACGTGGGTCGCGGCGCTGAAGCGGCCGGCCGCGATCTGGACGGCGTCCTTCCAGACACTTTTGGGCTTGCTCATCTGGACGCCCGCCCAGTTCAGGCCCTTGGTGCCGACGTCGCCGTAGAGGGTGGTCTCGCCGTCGGACCAGCGCACCAGCAGGTCGAACCGGTCGGAGCCGGTGAAGTCGCCCGCGGTCAGGGTCGCCGCGTGCGTCCAGGTGGAGTTCTTCGGCAGCAGCCTCCGCTCGCCCGTGAACAGGCCGCGCCCGTCGCTGTCGTAGAGCGTGACCTCGCCGTCGGACCACACCACGAGCATGTCGCCGTGGCCCGTGCCCTGGAAGTCGCCCGAGGCCATGAGCCGGGCGTGCTTCCAGGTCGGGCCGGAACCCATGGTGTAGGGCAGCGGCGGCTGCCGGTAGGGGCCGTAGTCGGGGTTGCGGCCCTGCTGGGCGTCGGCGTAGAGCCGGAAGAAGCGGTCGCCGTGCAGGGGGCTGTAGGTGATCTCGTTGTAGCGCGGGTCCGTCGTGGGCACGTCGGGGCCGCCCGCGAGGAAGCCGCCCACGTTGCCGATGATCGTGCCGGTGTCGCCGGAGGCGTCGAGCGCGGAGAAGAACGGCCCGCCGGAGACCCCGCCCCACATGCCGGCGCAGAAGATCTGCATCTGGTAGTAGCCCGACAGCGCGGTCGTGCGGATGCCGGGGCAGCGGACCGCCTGGTCCGAGGGGTTGTGCGGGAGGGAGGGGTAGCCGACGACGGTCACCTTGTTGGCGTAACCGGGCGTGCGGGCCAGGGCGTTGGCGCCCACCAGGTCCTGGACGTTCCGCCGGCCGTTCGGCTTCAGGCTCGCGAAGGCGTAGTCCAGGTCGGAGGACTTGGCCTTGTCCCAGGTGGCCGCCTTGTCACGGAACCACTTGTCGACCGCCCAGACCTGGTACGGCTGCGCCGCCGCGCTCTTCGTGCGGTCGTACCGGGGCACGAACATGGAGTTCGCGCCGACGCAGTGCCCGGCGGTGAGGATCAGGTTGTGCCCCTTGCTCCGCACCACGCTGGCCGAACAGCGGTGCCCCTTCAGCCCCTTGTCCTTGCTGAAGATCGTGCCGACGGACTTGAGGCCCTTGAAGTGCTGGGCGGTGATGCCGGTGGTGGTGGGGCGCGGGCTCGTCGCCGCGAGGCCCGCGGGCGGGGCGGTACGGCCCGAGGGGTCGGTCGCCGCCGTCATGCGCTCGGGGGTCCAGAAGCGCATGGCGGCCTCGGCCGTCCAGCCGGGATCGGCGGCCGGTACCGCCGCGGGCGGGGCCGACGCCGTCGGCGCGGGGGTGCCGGGGGCCGGGGGCGCGGTGGCGGCCTGGGCCGCGGTGGCGTGGCCCGCCAGCGCCGCGGCGCTCAGCAGCGCGGCGCTCAGCACCGCGGCGGCGCCGAGACGTATGCGTCCGCGCGGCGGCTCGGGTTTCAGCATGCAGGTCTTCTCCAAGGGGCGGGCCGGGCGGCACGAGGACCCGAAGCGCGGACGCCCGCCGTGGACGGCGGGCGCGACGCGGCCGCGGAGTCCGGCGCGTGGTCCTCCGCCGGTGATCCGCCGCGCGCTCACCGCGCGCGACGGCACCCCCCGATGCCTTCCCCCGTGCCGCCGTACGGCGGCTGTTCGACCGACCGTGGTCAGCGGTCGCAGCCGTCATGATCGCATGACGGACGAGCGAGCGCACACCCTTTATCCGGGTTTGGGTCAGTGCAGTTCGGGTGCGCCCAGCAGCATGTCGGAGTCGCACACCTGGGCCCGCCGGTGCTGCCCCCGCGCGTCGGTGAGCGGCACGCGGGAGCCGTAGTCGTGGGCGCCGGGGTGCGGGGGCCGGACCTCGACACGGGGGTCGTACTCGGCCATGACCTGGCAGGACCCGGACGGTGAGCCGACCGCGTCGTAGAAGACCGGGATCGCGATGCTGTGGCCCGGCTTCAGCAGCAGGTGGACCGGTGTGCGCCGCTGCGGCCGGGAGTCGGCCGAGGGGCCCTTGCCGACGGACACGCTGAGCCGCGGGTAGCCGTCGAAGGCGCAGGGCGTGGACCCCTTGTGCGCGGCGCTGAGCGTCGCCGTCGGGGTGTGGCGCGGGGTGCCAGGGCGCAGGGTCATCTTCCAGCTCAGCTGGGCCGACCCGCAGTCGGCGATCCGGGCGTCCGAGGCGCTGTCGCTCCGCCCGCAGCCGACGGCGGCCAGCAGCGTCACCAGACCGAGCGCGCAGACCGCCGCTGTCCGCCGTGCCATGAGAACTCCCCCTGGTGACGCCCCCGCCGCGGGGCCCGGTGCCGCCGCCGCTGTCTTCACCGGACAGCTAGACGCGGACCGGCGGACCGGGGTTCCGCCCGCCGGGGGAAGAGCACCGAGGGCGGCCCGCCCGGACCGAGCCCCGCTAGGCCCTGTCGTCAAACTCCCGCCTGCTCCGCGACGCCATGCACGCACTCTCGCCGCACCGGGCCCTGACCCAAGTACGTCCAGTACGAGGATCAGGGCCCGGCACGCCGAGAGCACGCACCTGACGCCGCGAAGCCCGCCCTCCGGGCGAACGACGGGAGTTTGACGACAGGACCTAGAACTTGTTCCGCGGGGTGATGCCCAGGGACAGCCCGGACAGGCCTCGCTGACGGCCGCCCAGCTTGCCGGCGATGGCGCGCAGGGCCGCGCCCGCGGGGGACTCGGGGTCGGTGAGGACGACCGGCTTGCCCTCGTCGCCGCCCTCGCGCAGCCGGACGTCGATGGGGATCGAGCCGAGGACCGGGACCGTCGCGCCGGTGGTGCGGGTCAGGCCGTCGGCGACCGTCTGCCCGCCGCCGGTGCCGAACACGTCGACCATCTCGCCGCAGTGCGGGCAGGGCAGGCCCGACATGTTCTCGACCACGCCGACGATCTTCTGGTGCGTCTGGACGGCGATCGAACCGGCCCGCTCGGCCACCTCGGCCGCCGCCTGCTGCGGGGTCGTCACGACCAGGATCTCGGCGTTCGGGACGAGCTGGGCCACCGAGATGGCGATGTCACCGGTGCCCGGCGGCAGGTCGAGGAGCAGCACGTCCAGATCGCCCCAGTAGACGTCGGCGAGGAACTGCTGGAGGGCGCGGTGCAGCATCGGGCCGCGCCAGACGACCGGCGCGTTGCCCGGCGTGAACATGCCGATGGAGATGACCTTCACGCCGTTCGCGGACGGCGGCATGATCATGTTCTCGACCTGGGTGGGGCGCCCGTCGGCGCCCAGCATGCGCGGCACCGAGTGGCCGTAGATGTCGGCGTCCACGACGCCCACCTTCAGGCCGTCCGCCGCCATCGCCGCCGCGAGGTTCACCGTGACCGACGACTTGCCGACGCCGCCCTTGCCGGAGGCGACCGCGTAGACCCGGGTGAGGCTGCCCGGCTTGGCGAACGGCACCTCGCGCTCGGTCTGGCCCCCGCGCAGCGCGCTGGCCAGCTCCTTGCGCTGCTCGTCGCTCATCACGTCGAGGGTGACGTCGACGCGGGTGACACCCTCCACCCGGGAGACCGCCTCCGTGACGCGCTGGGTGATGGTGTCCCGCATGGGGCAGCCGGACACGGTCAGGTACACGGTGACCGCGACCGCTCCGTCCGCGCCGATGTCCACCGATTTGACCATCCCGAGTTCGGTGATCGGGCGGTTGATCTCGGGGTCGTTCACCGTCGCCAGCGCCTCGCGCACCGCGTCTTCCGTAGCCATAAGGTCGATGGTACGGCGCGCCGAGGGGCGTTCGGCATGCCCCTCAGCGGTCGTCTGTGTCACGTCCCGGTGACCGTTCCGCCGGGAATACGACATGGCCGTCCTGATGCCGCGACTCCTCCAGTTCCTTGACCAGATCCTGCAGCTCCGAGCGGATCCAGTCCCGGGTGGCGACCTCGCCGAGGCCCATCCGCAGCGCGGCCACCTCCCGGGTCAGGTACTCGGTGTCCGCGATGGACCGCTCGTTCTGCTTGCGGTCCTGCTCCAGGTTGACCCGGTCGCGGTCGTCCTGCCTGTTCTGCGCGAGCAGGATCAGCGGGGCCGCGTAAGACGCCTGGAGGGACAGCATCAGGGTGAGGAAGATGAACGGGTACTGGTCGAAGCGCAGATGACCCGGCGCCGCGATGTTCCACACCACCCAGAGGATGATGACGACCGTCATCCAGACGATGAAGCGTCCCGTGCCCAGGAACCGGGCGATCCGCTCCGACAGCCGGCCGAAGGCCTCCGGGTCCCACTCGGGCAGGAACCGGCGCCGGGGCGGCCGCGGCTGATCCAGGCGCGCCCGGGGCCGGGGGGCGGCCGTGGCGCCCGTCGGAGTGCGCTCGCGCGTGTTGTCCCGCTCAGCCGCCATGGGTGCTCGCCCCCTCTCCCTCGGCCTCGTCCAGATGGAACTCGGTCTCCCGCCAGTCGTCGGGCAGCATGTGATCCAGTACGTCGTCCACGGTGACCGCCCCGAGCAGGGAGCCCGACTCGTCCACCACCGGCGCCGCGACCATGTCGTACGTCGCGAAGAACCCGGCGATGACCGGCAGCGCGGCATCCGGGTCGAGGGGTTGCAGATCGTCGTCGACCAGCGAGCTGACCAGCGTGTACGGCGGGTCGCGCAGCAGCCGCTGGAAGTGCACGGTGCCCAGGTACTTGCCGGTCGGCGTCTCGTCCGGCGGCCGGCACACGTACACCTGGGCGGCCAGCGCGGGGGAGAGGTCGGGGTTGCGGACGCAGGCGAGCGCGTCGGCCACCGTGGCGTCGGGGCGCAGCACGATCGGCTCGGTGGTCATCAGACCGCCGGCGGTGTGCTCCTCGTACGACATCAGGCGCCGCATGTCGGCCGCGTCGGCGGGCTGCATCAGGCTGAGCAGCCGCTCCTTGTCCGCCTCGGGCAGCTCGGAGAGCAGGTCGGCGGCGTCGTCCGGGTCCATGGCCTCCAGGACGTCGGCGGCCCGCTCCTCCTTCAGCTTGCCCAGGATCTCGATCTGGTCGTCCTCGGGCAGCTCCTCCAGCACGTCGGCGAGCCGGTCGTCGTCCAGGGCGGCGGCGACCTCGGCGCGCCGCTTGGCGGACAGGTGGTGCAGCACGTTGGCGAGGTCGGCGGGGCGCAGCTGCTCGAAGGTGGCGAGCAGGCTCTCGGCGCCCTGCCCGTGCTCCTCCAGCGAGAACCCGGAGACCGCCGACCACTCCACGGTCAGCGTCTCCCCCTTGGCCCGCCGGAAGGCGCCGCCCTTCCTGCCCTTGCGGACGAAGACCCGGTCGATCTCCCAGTCCCGGCGGGCGGGCAGCTGCTGCACGGACAGGTCGAGGACGGTGACCTCCTCGCCGGTCTCCTCCAGGACCACCCGCCGGTCCAGCAGCTCCCCGAAGACCAGCCGCTCGGTGGGGCGCTGTTCGAAGCGGCGCACGTTCATGACGCCGGTGGTGATGACCTGCCCGCTCTCCACGCCGGTGACCCGGGTCATGGGCAGGAAGATACGGCGCCGGGTGGCCAGTTCGACGACCAGTCCGAGCACGCGCGGGGGCTTGCGGCCCACCCGCAGCATCACGACGAGATCGCGCACGCGGCCCACCTGGTCGCCGCTCGGGTCGAAGACGGGGACCCCGGCGAGGTGCGAGACGAAGATCCGGGGGGCGCCGGCTGCCATGGTGGTGCTTCCTTTGCCTGGGAATCGCTGGGCGGGGGCTGGTGCGGTGCGTGCGGTGCGCATCGCGGTCGGTGCGGGACGCGGGTGCGGTGTTTGCTCGGATGTGTCCGCCCGGGTGCGCTTCAGGCTAGCCCGTACCGGTCGGATACGCCCTGGTGGGGCGTCCGGAAGGACTGGCTCCACCGGGCCCCGGGAGCACCGGTACGCTGCGGTACGCCGCTCAGGAACCGTCAGAAAGGCAGCTGTCTCTGTGACTGCGATTCCCCGGGGCCGGGCTCGCCGGACCGCGCTCGCCACCGTGACCTGTGCGCTGGCCGTGACGGGAGCGCTGGCGCTGTCGGGGTGCGGCGGCGACGACCCGGACGCGGGGACGAACGGCGTGGGCAAGCTGCCCGCCGCGAAGATCCAGGCGAAGAGCCGGGCGGCGGCGGACGCGGCGTCCGCGGTCCGGCTGTCGGGCACGGTGGCCGCCGGCGGGCGCACGTACCGGCTGGACATGCGGCTGAAGGCGGACGGCGGCACCGGCTCGGTCACCTCGGGGGGCTCGACCTTCCAGCTCCTGCGGATCGGCGAGCAGCTGTACCTGAAGGCCGACGCGGGCTTCTGGAACCACGCCGACGGCGACGGCGCCACCGACAAGCTGGACGGCAAGTACGTGAAGGTGCCGCAGGGGGACCCCGCGTACAAGAAGTTCAGCGGCTTCACGGACAAGGCCGTCCTCCTCGAAGGTCTGCTGACACTGCACGGCAAGCTGGCCACCGACGGCCGGCACGAGCAGTCGGGTACCCGCACGGTCCGCGTCACCGGCGACCAGGGTTCCGGCGGCACCCTGGACGTCTCCCTGGAGGGCACCCCGTATCCGCTGAGCCTGACCCGGGCCGGCAACGCGGGCACGCTCCGCTTCTCGGACTGGGGCCGGAACTTCACGGTGCGGGAGCCGGCGGCGTCGGACACCGTGGACTACGGCAGGCAGCTGCCGACCTCCTGACGGCTCCGGCGTCACTTCCTCCGGCGCCCGGCCAGCAGCTTGGGCAGGGCCGCCGGGACGGGGCGGCGGGTGGTGGCCGGGCTCGGGAGCGGGCGCCGCGCCAGGCTGTCGGCCGGCAAGGGGGCCACCGCGCCCGTCGGCACCAGGCACAGCACCCGGCACTCGCGGGCCCAGCGGGCCGGCATCTCCTCGCCGTCGGGGGCGTTGAGCCGTTTGCCCTTCAGGTCGGCGACCGCGGCCTCCCACGCGGCCGAGCCGGCGGGCAGTTCGGAGACGGCCACCGGGAACGTCACCAGCCGGCCGCCCTTGTCCTTGCCGCGGGCGGTCACCTCGGCCGTGCCCCCGTCCACCAGGCCCGGCAGCGGCTGCTCACCGGGGCCGTCCCCGACCAGGCACACCGCGCCCTCGCGCCACACGTGCCACAGGGCGCGCGGTGCCGGGGCGTCCGCGCCCCTGACCCAGATGAGGCCGGACTTCTTCGCGGCCTCCTCGATGAGGGCCAGGTCGAGCAGCTCGCCAGTCATGCGCCCAGCCTATCCGGGCGCCCTCACAGCCAGCCGTTGCGCTTGAGCGTGCGGTGGATGCCCAGGCACAGGAGCACCGTGACGCCCATGATCGACGGGTAGCCGTACTTCCAGTGCAGTTCGGGCATGTACTCGAAGTTCATGCCGTAGACCCCGCACACCATCGTCGGTACGGCGATGATCGCGGCCCATGCCGTGATCTTCCGCATGTCCTCGTTCTGCGCCACGGACGCCTGCGCGAGGTTGGCCTGGAGGATGGAGTTGAGGAGTTCGTCGAAGCCGATGACCTGCTCGTGCACCCGCGCGACATGGTCGGCGACGTCCCGGAAGTACTTCTGGATGTCCGGGTCCACCAGCCGCATCGGCCGCTCGCTCAGCAGCAGCATGGGCCGCAGCAGCGGGGCCACCGCCCGCTTGAACTCCAGCACCTCGCGCTTGAGTTGGTAGATCCGCGCCGAGTCGACACCGCGCGAGACACCGCCCCCGCGGCCCGGCGAGAAGACCTCGGTCTCCACCTCGTCGATGTCGTCCTGCACCGCGTCGGCGACCGCGATGTAGCCGTCCACCACGTGGTCGGCGATGGTGTGCAGCACCGCCGAGGGGCCCTTGGCGAGCAGTTCGGGGTCGTCCTGGAGGCGGCGGCGCAGCGCCCGCAGCGAGCCCTGGCCGCCGTGCCGGACGGTGATGAAGAAGTCCCGGCCGGTGAAGCACATGACCTCACCGGTCTCCACGACCTCGCTGGTGGCGGTGAGCCGGTCGTGCTCGACGTAGTGGATGGTCTTGAAGACCGTGAAGAGCGAGTCGTCGTACCGCTCCAGCTTCGGCCGCTGGTGGGCCTGCACCGCGTCCTCCACGGCCAGCGGGTGCAGCCCGAACTCGGTCGCGATACCGGCGAACTCGGCCTCGGTGGGCTCGTGCAGGCCGATCCAGACGAACCCGCCGTCCCGCCGCACCAGCCGCATCGCCTCGTGCGGGGTCAGCGGCTTCCCGCTCTCCACTCGCGCGCCGTCGCGGTAGACGGCGCAGTCGACGACGGCCGAGGGCGTCGCCGGGTCGCGCGTGGTGTCGTACGACGTGCTCGTGTCCTTGCGCAGTGAGATGCGGGACGACGGGCGGACCACGGCGCGCAGGTCGCGGATCATCGACATGGGCAGGCTCCTTCGCGGGCGGGCGGCGACAGCGCGCGCGGCGACGGGTGGAACTACCCGGAATGGGGACGTCCTGACTGCGGAGGTTTGGGCCGTCCACAAAGCGGGGAGCACCGCACCGTCGCGGTGGCGGCTTCGCTGCTGCTGCACAACTGATTCAGGTCAGGCAGATCAGGCAAAGCAAGACGAAGTGCTCTTCCGAACGGACGATGCGCACGGGAAGGCGGCAGCCAGCCGGACAGTCAGCGGGCGGAAGAGCGAGTGGTACTGCACGGTCGACTTCGATCCATGACAGCCCCACCTCCTCCGGCCGGTCCCTCGTAAGGGAGTCTCATCGGCGTCGGGACTTGAGCGACGCTTCTGCGCGCTGCCCCGAACGACCGGCTCAGAGTACCAGCCGCCCGTACTGTCAAGGTGCCGCTTTGCCCGCCGCTGACGAGTTCTATGCTCACCGCATGGTTGATGTTCTCCCTCTGGTCGAGGCACGGTTGGGCACCGCGCTGGGCGAGCCGGACGCGCGTGCCGCCGTCACCTTCCTCGGCACGGACCGTATCGAGGTGCTCCGCTTCCAGGAGGGCGACGTCGTCCGCTACGCCACGCTCGGCATGTCGGCCCACCCCATGACGGACCCCACCGGACTGGTCGCCGACCCGGTCAAGGGCCCGCGCGCCGAACTGGTGCTGTCGGTGCGCGCGGGTGTCGCCGACACTGGCAAGGTGCTCCGCCCGCTCGCGGTGCTCGCCGCGACACCGCAGGTCGAGGGCCTGGTCGTGACGCCCGGTGCGTCCCTGGACGTCGGCGAGCCGCTGTGGCCCGGCGCCCCCTTCACCTCGGTCCTGGTGGGCGAGCCCGGCGGACTTGTGCCGGACCTGGAACTCGACGCCCCGCTGGACCCCGTACGGTTCCTGCCGCTGCTGCCGATGACGCCGAACGAGGCCGCCTGGAAGCGGGTGCACGGCGCCGGGGCGCTCCAGGAGCGCTGGCTGGCGAACGGGACGGACCTGCGCGACCCCGCGCGCCGGCCCGTCCCGCTGGAGTGACCGAGGTCACCGAATTCGGGCTTGAACTCGCTCAGTTGGCGAAGACGGTGACCCCGTCCTCGGTGGCGTGCCGCGGCTCCAGTTCCTCCGCCTCGTGGGTGAGGGCCCGGCGCCGTACGACGACCACGAGCGCGCCGAGCAGCGCGGTGACGGCCGCGACCACGAACGGGACGTGGATGTCGGTCCACTCCTCGATCTTCGGCGCGAAGAAGGGCGCCGCCGCCGCGGCGAACCAGCGGACGAAGTTGTAGCCCGCGCTCGCCACCGGGCGCGGCGCGTCCGACACGCCGAGGGCCAGCTCCGTGTAGACGGTGTTGTTCACGCCGATGAAGGCGCCCGACAGGATGGTGCAGACGACGGCGGTGGTGTGGCTGCCGTAGCCGAGCACCAGGACGTCGGCCGCGAGCAGCACCAGTGAGCCGCCGAGCACCTTCAGCGAGCCGAACCGCGCCTGCAGGCGCGGGGCGACGAGCACCGAGAAGACGGCGAGCAGCAGGCCCCAGGCGAAGAACACCGCGCCCGACCGGTACGGGGTCATGTCCAGCACGAACGGCGTGAAGGCCAGCACCGTGAAGAACGTGTAGTTGTAGAAGAACGCCGAGGCGGCAGCCGACGCCAGACCGCCGTGGCCGAGCGCCTTGAGCGGGTCGAGGATCGAGGTCTTGCGGGCCGGCTTCGGCTGCTCCTTCAGGAACGCGGTGATGCACAGGAAGCCGATCGCCATCAGCGTGGCCGTGCCGAAGAAGGGGTAGCGCCAGCTCACGTTGCCGAGGACCGCGCCGAGCAGCGGGCCGCAGGCCATGCCGAGGCCGAGCGCGGACTCGTACAGCAGGATCGCCGCCGCGCTGCCGCCGGCCGCCGCGCCGACGATGACCGCGAGCGCCGTCGAGACGAACAGCGCGTTGCCCAGGCCCCAGCCGGCCCGGAAGCCGACGAGCTGCCCGACCGAGCCGGAGGTGCCGGCCAGACCGGCGAAGACGATCACGAAGGCGAGGCCGAGCAGCAGGGTCCGCCGGCCGCCGACGCGGCTGGAGACGAAGCCGGTCAGCAGCATGGCGATCGCGGTGATCAGGAAGTACGAGGTGAAGAGCAGGGACACCTGGCTGGCGGTGGCGTGCAGACCCTGCGCGATGGACGGCAGGATCGGGTCGACGAGTCCGATGCCCATGAAGGCGACGACGGAGGCGCCGGCCGTGGCCCAGACCGCCTTGGGCTGCCGCAGGATGCCGCCGGCACCCGCGTCGAAGGGGTCCATGTGTGCTTCTCCCATCCCGACGAAATAGTTGGTGTATACACATAGTAAGTTAGCTCGGCTAATTAATGCAAGCTACACCCAGTTGTCTGTGATGGCGGGCCCCGTCGGCCGTTCCCTCCGGACGGGTGATCGTCCTTGACGTGGCGCGGCAGGGGTAGGACCGTGGGGCTCTATGAGGGGCGAACCCAGTTGCCCGAGGTGTGGTGGCCGGGTCAGGGCTCCCGGTCTCTTCGCCGACGCGTGGCAGTGCGATGCGCACGGGACGGTGTATCCGCTGCAGCCCGTGATCCCGCCCAGTGTCGAGGCCCTCAACGTCGTGGTGCACCGCACCCAGGTTCCGGTGTGGATGCCCTGGCCGCTGCCGGTCGGCTGGCTGTTCACCGGTGTGGCCTCGGCGGGCGACGACCGCAGCGGGGGCCGCGCCACCGCCGTCGCCTGCTCGGGCCCCGGCCCGTTGGGCGGCCCCGGCGAGCTGATCCTCGTCGCCGAGGAGCTGGGCGTCGGACTGGGCGCGCGGTACGCGGGCATCGACGGCCCGGACCCGGGGTCGTACATGAACGTCGAGAAGCCGCCCCAGACCAAGGTCCTGGCCGCCGGCCGCCCCACCCCGCTCTGGCACGTCTACCGCACCCCCGACGACCGCGCCGTCTTCGCCGGCGAGGCCCTCGGGATGTGGCTCTGGGCGGTGATGTGGCCCGAGCAGGCGGGCCTGCTCATGTACGACGAGCTGGTGCTGACGGACCTGCGGGACGCGGGGGCGGAACTGGATCTGGTGCCCTGCGGAGCGTTGTCGCCGCGCTTGCTTCGGCCGTAGGGGGGGTGCTGTTGCCGGGTCGCTGCGGGTTCGTTCGGGTTGCTCGCGCCCACGCGGCGGAGCCGCATGTCACCTACAGCCCCGCGCCCCTGGCGGTACTGCTGTGCGAGGTGCTTTCCGGTGTGACCGTTGGAGGTCGCGGCCCGGCTATCCTTAGGCGTCCCCCTTGTTTCCTCGTCGTCGTCTGGAGTCACCGTGCGTATTGATCTGCACTGTCACTCCACGGCTTCCGATGGGACGGACACGCCTGGTGAGCTGGTGCGGAACGCTGCCGCTGCCGGGCTCGACGTGGTCGCGCTGACCGACCATGACACCACCCGGGGGTACGGCGAGGCGGTCGCCGCGCTGCCCGAGGGGCTCACGCTGGTCACCGGTGCCGAGCTGTCCTGCCGGGTCGACGGGGTGTCCCTGCATCTGCTGGCCTACCTCTTCGACCCCGAGGAGCCGGCCCTGCTCGCGGAGCGGGAGCTGGTCCGCGACGACCGGGTGCCGCGCGCGCAGGGCATGGTCGCCCGGCTGAACGCGCTCGGTGTGCCGGTCACCTGGGAGCAGGTCGAGCGGATCGCCGCCGGCGGTTCGGTGGGGCGTCCGCACGTGGCCTCCGCGCTGGTCGAGCTGGGTGTCGTACCCACCGTGAACGACGCCTTCACCGAGCAGTGGCTGGCCGACGGCGGGCGGGCCTACGCGCCCAAGCACGAGACCGACCCCTTCGAGGCGATCCGGCTGGTCAAGGACGCGGGCGGGGTGACCGTCTTCGCGCACCCGGCCGCCGCCAAACGGGGCCGCACGGTCCCGGAGGCCACGATCGCCAAGATGGCGGCGGCCGGCCTCGACGGCATCGAGGTCGACCACATGGACCACGACGCCGACACCCGGACCCGGCTGCGCGGACTGGCGCGGGACCTGGGGCTGCTGGTCACCGGGTCCTCGGACTACCACGGCAGCCGCAAGACCGTCGCGCTCGGCGAGTACACCACCGACCCCGAGGTCTACGGCGAGATCATCCGACGGGCCACCGGCGCCTTCCCCGTGCCGGGGACCGGCGGAGCCTGACCCTTCCGGACTCCCGGGGCCGCCCGTAGGGGCCTCGCCGGGTTCCTCCCTGCCGCCGTCGCGCGCCGGCTCACGCGCGCTCTCCCTCCCGCTCTTCCTCCCGCAAGGCCAGTGCTTCCCCCATGTTCGACATCGCCGTCTTCGGCTCCCTGTTCCTGACCCTCTTCGTCATCATGGATCCCCCCGGGATCACCCCGATCTTCCTCGCCCTGACCGCCGGACGTCCGGCCAAGGTGCAGAAGCGGATGGCCTTCCAGGCCGTCTGCGTGGCGGGCGGGGTCATCGCCGTCTTCGGCGTCCTCGGTCACCAGATCCTGAACTACCTGCACGTCTCCGTGCCCGCGCTGATGATCGCGGGCGGGCTGCTGCTCCTGCTGATCGCGCTGGACCTGCTCACCGGCAAGACCGACGAGCCGAAGCAGACCAAGGATGTCAACGTCGCCCTCGTACCGCTGGGCATGCCGCTGCTCGCCGGGCCCGGCGCCATCGTGTCGGTGATCCTGGCCGTGCAGAAGGCCGGCAGTGTCGCCACGCAGGTGTCGGTGTGGTCCGCGATCCTCGCGATCCACGTCGTGCTGTGGCTGGTGATGCGTTACTCGCTGCTGATCATCCGGGTCATCAAGGACGGCGGCGTCGTCCTGGTGACACGGCTCGCGGGCATGATGCTCTCCGCGATCGCGGTGCAGCAGATCATCAACGGGATCACTCAGGTGATCCGGGGGAGCTGAGGCGTCAGGTCTCGGCTCCCCCGGAAAGCTTGAGTGCGCTGACCCGTTACGAGGCCGGGGTCTCGGCCGGGCGGATCCACAGGCGCTGCCCCACGGCGGCGGCCTGTTGCACGATCCGGTTGACGGAGGCGGCGTCCACGACGGTGCTGTCCACGGTGGTGCCGTCGACCTCGTCGAGTCGCATGATTTCGAAGCGCATGGGCTTCTCCCTTCGTCTGGTCATCCTCCTGCGGAGAACTACTTGAGGTGCCGGACGAGTGTCCGGCGTCTGATGTAGTCAACGTGCCGCTTGTTACAAACATTCCCTACGCTAAAGAAATTTTTCGAACAACTAATTACCGACCGGTAAGCGTCTTCCGTGGGACCGGCCCGGGACCGGCCGGGACCGGTTGTGTTCGCAGCGTGACCGACGGGACAATGAAGGCGATGAACGACGACCTGGCCGCCGTGAGCGCCCGCATCGACCGCACGAACGAGCTGCTGGAACGCATGCTCGCCGAGGTGGCCAAGACACCTTCTACCCACGCGATCTTCGTCGACGCCGGGTATCTGTACGCGGCGGCGGGCCGGCTGGTCGCCGGCACCGAGGACCGCCGGGCCTTCGACCTCGACGCCGAGGGCCTGATCGACGCGCTCATCGACCGCGCCCGCACCGTCTTCGCCGACAGCCGGCTGCTGCGCGTCTACTGGTACGACGGCGCCCGCCGCCGCATCCACACCGCCGAGCAGCAGTCCATCGCCGAACTCCCCGACGTCAAGGTCCGGCTCGGCAACCTCAACGCCAACAACCAGCAGAAGGGCGTCGATTCGCTGATCCGCTCCGACCTGGAGTCACTGGCCCGGCACCGCGCCATCAGCGACGCGGCCCTGCTCGGCGGGGACGAGGACCTGGTCTCGGCGGTCGAGGCGGCCCAGGGGTACGGCGCCCGCGTCCACCTGTGGGGCATCGAGGCACCCGAGGCACGCAACCAGGCCGAGCCGCTGCTGTGGGAGGTCGACAGCCAGCGCACTCTCGACCTGGAGTTCTTCAAGCCGTACGTCAACCGGCGCACGGCCGCCGCCTACGACGCCGGCGCCGGCACCCGGCCCACCCGCGACGACGTCCGCTTCGTCGGCGCCCAGATCGCGGCGAAGTGGCTGGCCTCCCGGGGCCGCGAGGCCCTGGTCGAACTGCTCCCCGGCCACCCCTACCTCCCCGGCTCCGTCGACCAGGACCTGCTGGTCGAGGCCGAGGGACTGCTCCAGTACTCGCTGCGCGGCCAGGCCGACCTGCGCCGGTCCCTGCGGGACGGCTTCTGGGACCACCTCCAGGCGCAGTACTGACGCCGGACTAGTCCGGGGCGCCGTCCCAGAAGCCGGCGAGGGCGCGGGCGGTGTCCAGCGGGCGGTCGGTGTTGGGGGAGTGCTCGGCGTCCTCGATCACCGTCCGCCGGGCCCCGAGCCGGGCGGCCATGTCGTCCAGCAGCGGCAGCGGCCAGGTGTCGTCCCGGGAGCCGGACAGCACGTGGCAGGGCAGCGGCAGGGCCGCCAGTTCGGCGACCCGGTCCGGTTCGGTGCACAACTGCCGCCCGGTGGCGAGGAGTTGGGCGGGCCTGGTGTCCAGCCAGCGGCGCCGCAGATCGTCCCGGTCGTCCAGTCCCCCGTCGAGGGAGGGCGCCTCGGTCTCCTCGGGCGGCTCCATCGCCCGGATCGCCTCCCAGACCTCGGCCATGCTCAGCACCGCGAGCGCGTCGCGCAGCAACTTCACCCGCTCGCGCTGGGACGCCGAGATCTGCGCCGGTCCCGAGGACATCAGGGTGAGGGAGCGGAAGGGCGTGTGGTCGAGCAGCACCGCCGCACGGGCGATCTGGCCGCCGAGCGAGTGCCCCAGCAGGTGCGCCGGTTCCCCGAGCGCCGCCGCCTGCGCGAGCACGTCCCGCGCCAACTCCTCCTGCGCGTAAGCCGATTCGTCCCACTCCGGGCCGGCCGACTCGAACTGGCCGCGCCCGTCCACGGCCACGGTCCGGTAGCCGCGCTCCGCGAGCGGTACGTGCAGCGGGTTGAAGTCCTCCTTGCTGCCGGTGAATCCCGGCAGCAGCAGCACGGTCCCGCGGGGCTCGACCCCGGCGGCCACGGGCGCGTCGACCACGGCGAACTCCCCGCGCGCCGTCCGCAGCGGGTACGCGCGGGCGCCGGGGGGCGGGGTGAAGGTGGTGGGCCTGCTCATGGGCAGAGGTTATCGGGCGGTGCATGTCCCGCGTCCGCGCGGGCATCCATGGGGCGGGGACGTGGTGTTGTGGGAATGCCGATGGCCCGGCCCCCCTCAGCCGAGGGGGGCCGGGCCATCGGCATGCGCGGGATCAGGCCTCGGTGGCCTCGGCGGCGGCCGTCGCCTTGCGAGTACGGCGGCGCGGCTTGACCTCCGGCTCCTCCGTCGCCTGCGCCGGAATCTCCGGAGCGGCGGCGACGGCCTTACGGGTCCGACGCGCCTTCGGAGCGGGGGCGGCCGGCTCGGCGCCGTCCACGGCGACCTCGGCGACCGCTGCGGTCTTCCGGGTACGGCGGGGCTTGGCCTCGACCTCGGCCTCGGGGGCTTCGGCGGCGGCGGCCGTCTTGCGGGTGCGCCGGGGCTTGGCCTCGGCCTCAGGAGCCTCGGCGGTCGCGGCCGTCTTGCGCGTGCGACGCGGCTTGACTTCAGCCTCCGCCTCGGTGGCTTCCGGGGCGGCGGCGGCGGCCGTCTTGCGGGTGCGGCGCGGCTTGGCCTCGGCCTCAGGGGCCTCGGCGGTAGCGGCGGTCTTCCGGGTGCGGCGCGGCTTGGCCTCGGGCTCCGT
>NZ_JANUGP010000041.1 GCF_024753135.1 Streptomyces pyxinicus
TGGGCCCCTCCGGGGGTCCGGCGGCCCGGCCGACGCCTCCGACCGTCACCCGCAGCCGTACGCTGGGCCGGTCGACGCCCTGGATGGGCCCCTCCGGGGGTCCGGCGGCCCGGATGACGCCCCGGATCGGCACCCCCAGGCCTACGCGGGCCCGGGTGATGCCCCCGACCGTCACCCCCAGGCCTACGCGGACCCGGACAACGTCCCCGACCGTCACCCCCGGGCATACGCGGACCCGGACAACGTCCCCGACCGTCACCCCCAGCCGTACGCCGGCCCGGCCGCCGCCCCCGATCGACACCCCACCCCACCCGACACCCCCGAACACCACCTCCAGGCCTACGCCGTATGCGCCGCTGCCGAACGGCTCCTCTGCCGCTACGAGGAAGCCGAGGCCATCGCCCGCGCCGGGCGGGAGTTGCTGCCCCGGCCGCTGCCGTCGGTGCTGTCCGCCGCCGCCACCGACCTGGTCTTCGAGTACGGCCTGGTGCACGTGCTGCGCGGTACCCACGACCAGGTGCTGCCCCTGCTCCGGGAGGCCGCGCGGGCCCGCAGCGAGGCCGCCGCCCCGGTGTCGACGGCGCTGCGCGTCCTGATCGCCTTCTGCGACGTCTTCTCCGGGAACGTGTCCGGAGCCGCCCCCGAGGTGACCCGGTGCGCCCGGCTGGTCGACGCCCTGCCGGACCAGGTCGCCGGGCACACCCCGGACACCCTCGCCCTGCTGGGCTGCGCCGAGCTGTACCTGGAGCGCTTCACCGCCGCCCGCCGCCACCTCGGCCGGGGACTGCGCGCCGCCACCGGGGGCGCCCAGAAACACATCCGCGCCCACCAGTTGCTCGGACTCACCATGATCGACCAGTGGGCCGGCCGGCTGGACGAGTCGCAGCGCGCCGCCCGGGAGGCGGAGCAGCTGGCCCGGCTGGTCGGCGCGCCCGACGTGGTGACCCTCGCCACCGCCATGCGCGCCACCACCCTGGTCTGGGCCCGGGGCCGGCAGCACGCGGACCGCGCCGTCGCCCTCGCCGCGCGCGCGGTCGACACCGTCGCACTGGGCCGGGGCTGGTGGGCCACCTCCGCGATCAGCCTCCTCGCGCACGCCCAGCTCCTCGGCGGGGACGCCGCCGGCTGCCTGCGGACCCTGCTCGACGGCGGCGGCGGCGAGCGGCTGCCCCAGGTGCAGCCCACCTTCCGGCCGTCGCTGCTCGCCCTCATGGCCACGGCCACCCTCGCGGCGCGCGGCGACACGGACACCGCCCGCAGCCTCCTCGGCGAGGCGGAAACGGCGGCCGAACACCTGGGCCTGGCCTTGCAGCGGGCCTGTGTCCGCCGCGCCCGAGCCCAGCTCCACCTGGCACTCGGCGCACCCGGCACCGCACTCGCACTCTACGAAGAGGCCGCCGAGGGATTCCGAGGCGCCGGACTGCCGCTCCAGCAGGCGTGGACCCTGATCGCCGCCGCCCCCTCGGCCCGCGCGGTGCACGGCCCGGCCGCCGCCCTCGCCCTGCTGGAGAGCGCCGAGGCCCTGGCACGCCCGTCCGGCGCGGCCCTGGTCCGGGAACAGGCCCGCCGGGTACGTGCCGAACTGTCCGAGCGCACCGAGGTCCCGGACGCGCTACGGCTGCTCAGCGACCGGGAACGCGAGATCGCCGGACTCGCCGCCACCGGGCTGCGCTCCCGGCAGATCGCCGAGCGGCTCTTCCTCAGCCCGCGCACGGTCGACACCCACCTGGCCCGCGTCTACCGCAAACTGGGCGTCTCCTCGCGGCTCGCGCTGGCCCAGGTCCTCGACCGCGGCGCCTGAACACCGCCTGGCGCGGGCACGGTTGGGCCCGGCGGGCATTCGGCCGATCGGCCGCGCGAGGGGTGGTGTGATCGCCCCGATTCGGGTACGAGTGATCCCGTAGCACTGGTCGGCAACGAACGGTCCGCATTCATCCCTCAGCGGCGAGGTGAGCCTCCATGACCGCCACCACCCCACGCACCAACGTCACCGAGCGCGAGGCACGTCAGGTGGCGGAGGCCGCCCGGCAGCAGGACTGGCACAAGCCGAGCTTCGCCAAGGAGCTGTTCCTCGGCCGCTTCCGGCTCGACCTCATCCACCCGCACCCGCTGCCCGACCCGGAGTCCGTCCGGCGCGGCGAGGAGTTCCTGGACCGGCTGCGCGCGTTCTGCGAGACGAGCGTCGACTCCGCCCGCATCGAACGCGAGGCCCGCATCCCCGACGAGGTGGTGGCCGGGCTCAAGGAACTCGGCGCCCTCGGCATGAAGATCGACCCCAAGTACGGCGGCCTCGGCCTCACCCAGCTGTACTACAACAAGGCCCTCGCCCTGGTCGGCTCCGTCAGCCCGGCTGTCGGCGCGCTGCTCTCCGCCCACCAGTCGATCGGCGTACCGCAGCCGCTGAAGATGTTCGGGACCCAGGAGCAGAAGGACGCCTTCCTGCCGCGCTGCGCCCGCACCGACATCTCCGCCTTCCTGCTCACCGAGCCGGACGTCGGCTCCGACCCGGCGCGCCTGGCCACCACCGCCGTACCCGAGGGCGACGACTACGTGCTGGACGGGGTGAAGCTGTGGACCACCAACGGCGTCGTCGCCGACCTGCTGGTCGTCATGGCGCGGGTGCCCGAGGCCGAGGGGCACAAGGGCGGCATCACCGCGTTCGTGGTGGAGGCGGACTCGGAGGGCGTCACCGTCGAGCACCGCAACGCCTTCATGGGGCTGCGCGGCATCGAGAACGGCGTCACCCGCTTCCACCGGGTGCGGGTGCCGGCCGCGAACCGCATCGGCCCCGAGGGTGCCGGCCTGAAGATCGCGCTCACCACCCTCAACACCGGCCGGCTGTCCCTGCCCGCGATGTGCGCGGGAGCGGGCAAGTGGTGTCTGAAGATCGCCCGGGAATGGGCGGCCGAGCGTGAGCAGTGGGGCAAGCCGGTCGCGCTGCACGAGGCCGTCGGCTCCAAGATCAGCTTCATCGCGGCCACCACCTTCGCCCTGGAGGCCGTGCTCGACCTGTCCTCCCAGATGGCCGACGAGGACCGCAACGACATCCGCATCGAGGCCGCCCTCGCCAAGCTCTACGGCTCCGAGATGGCCTGGCTGATGGCCGACGAACTGGTCCAGATCCGCGGCGGCCGGGGCTACGAGACCGCCGAGTCGCTGCGGGCGCGCGGCGAGCGCGGTGTCCCGGCCGAGCAGATCCTGCGCGACCTGCGCATCAACCGCATCTTCGAGGGCTCGACGGAGATCATGCACCTGCTGATCGCCCGTGAGGCGGTCGACGCCCACCTCTCGGTCGCCGGCGACCTCATCGACCCCGACAAGTCCCTCGCCGACAAGGCGAAGGCGGGCGCGGGCGCCGGTGTCTTCTACGCCAGGTGGCTGCCGAAGCTGGTCGCGGGCCCGGGGCAACTGCCGACGTCGTACGGCGAGTTCAAGCAGGACGTCGACCTCTCGGGCCACCTCCGGTACGTCGAGCGCACCGCCCGCAAACTGGCCCGCTCCACCTTCTACGCCATGTCCCGCTGGCAGGGCCGGATGGAGACCAAGCAGGGCTTCCTCGGCCGGATCGTGGACATCGGCGCCGAGCTGTTCGCGATGAGCGCGGCCTGCGTGCGCGCCGAGCGGCTGCGCGGCGAGGGCGGTCACGGGCGCGAGGCCTACCAGCTCGCCGACGCCTTCTGCCGGCAGTCCCGCATCCGCGTCGAGGAACTCTTCGGCCGCCTGTGGACCAACACCGACGACGTGGACCACAAGGTGGTCAAGGGTGTCCTCGGCGGGGTCTACACCTGGCTGGAGGAGGGCATCCTCGACCCCTCCGGCGAGGGCGCCTGGATCGCCGACGCCACCCCCGGCCCGTCCACCCACGAGAACGCCCGCCGCCCCTTCGGCACCTGATACCCGTCCGGCGCCCGCCGCCCCTTCGGCGTCTGACACCCGTCCGGCGCCCGCCGCCCCTTCGGCGTCTGACACCCGTCCGGCGCCCGCCGCCCCTTCGGCGTCTGACACCCCGCCGGCGACCGACACCCCACCGGCGCCTGACACCCCACTCGCACATCACCCCATAGCTGGACAAACAACACAGAGCGTCCCCCCGCGCACCCACCCGCGTGGGGGACGCGCTGTCCTCGGCGCGGTCGCTTGCGGCAACAATGGGGGGATGACCGACAGTCCCGCCCGTCCGGCGCCCCTCGCCGATCCGCACCTCGTCCACGACCCCCTCGCCGGGGACGGCCCCAAGGACGTGGTGATCCTCGGCTCCACCGGATCCATCGGCACCCAGGCCATCGACCTCGTGCTGCGCAACCCCGACCGCTTCCGGGTCACCGCCCTGTCCGCGAACGGCGGCCGGGTGGCCCTCCTCGCCGAGCAGGCGCGCCGGCTGCGGGTGCGGACCGTGGCGGTCGCCCGCGAGGACGCCGTACCCGCGCTGCGCGAGGCGCTCGCCGCCGAGTACGGCACCGGGGAACCGCTGCCCGAGGTCCTCGCCGGACCGGACGCCGCCACCCGGCTCGCCGCCTCCGCCTGTCACACCGTGCTCAACGGCATCACCGGGTCCATCGGCCTCGCGCCCACCCTCGCCGCCCTGGAGGCCGGCCGCACCCTCGCGCTGGCCAACAAGGAGTCACTGATCGTCGGCGGTCCGCTGGTCAAGGCGCTCGCCAAGCCCGGCCAGATCATCCCGGTCGACTCCGAGCACGCGGCCCTCTTCCAGGCGCTGGCCGCCGGCACCCGCGCCGACGTGCGCAAGCTGGTCGTCACCGCGTCCGGCGGCCCCTTCCGCGGCCGGACCAAGGCCGACCTGGCGGACGTCACCGTGCGGGACGCCCTCGCCCACCCCACCTGGGCGATGGGCCCGGTGATCACGGTCAACTCCGCCACCCTGGTCAACAAGGGACTGGAGGTCATCGAGGCGCACCTGCTCTACGACATCTCCTTCGACCGCATTGAGGTGGTCGTGCACCCGCAGTCGTATGTCCACTCGATGGTCGAGTTCACCGACGGTTCCACGATCGCCCAGGCGACGCCCCCCGACATGCGCGGGCCCATCGCCATCGGTCTGGGCTGGCCCGAACGGGTTCCGGACGCGGCGCCCGCGTTCGACTGGAGCAAGGCCTCCACCTGGGAGTTCTTCCCGCTGGACACCGAGGCCTTCCCCTCGGTGGACCTCGCCCGGCACGTGGGGCGGCTCGCGGGGACGGCCCCGGCGGTGTTCAATGCGGCCAACGAGGAGTGCGTCGAGGCCTTCCTGGGCGGCGCACTGCCCTTCAACGGGATCATGGAGACCGTCACCCGGGTGGTCGAGGAACACGGCACCCCGGTCTCGGGAACTTCTCTCACGGTGTCGGACGTCCTCGAAGCGGAGACCTGGGCCAGAGCCCGGGCCCGCGAACTCACAGCCACGACGGCGACCGCGGAGGCGCGTGCATGACGACCCTGATGTTCATCCTCGGCATAGTGGTCTTCGCCGTCGGCCTGCTCGTCTCGATCGCCTGGCACGAGCTGGGGCACCTGTCCACGGCCAAGCTCTTCGGCATCCGCGTCCCGCAGTACATGGTCGGCTTCGGCCCGACCGTCTGGTCGCGCAAGAAGGGTGACACCGAGTACGGCATCAAGGCCATCCCGCTCGGCGGCTACATCCGCATGATCGGCATGTTCCCGCCCGACACCGAGGGCCGGGTCTCCGCCCGCTCCACCTCCCCGTGGCGCGGCATGATCGAGGACGCCCGCTCGGCGGCCTTCGAGGAACTCCAGCCCGGCGACGAGACGCGCATGTTCTACACGCGCAAGCCGTGGAAGCGCGTCATCGTCATGTTCGCGGGCCCGTTCATGAACCTGGTCCTCGCGATCGCCCTGTTCCTCACCGTGCTCATGGGCTTCGGCACCCAGCAGCAGACCACCACCGTCGCCTCCGTCTCGCCCTGCGTCATCAGCCAGAGCGAGAACCGCGACACCTGCGAGAAGTCCGACCCGGCCTCCCCGGCCCAGGCCGCCGGCATCCAGAAGCGGGACAAGATCGTCTCCTTCGCCGGAAAGCCCACCAAGGACTGGAACGCCCTCTCCGACCTGATCCGGGACAGCGCGGGCAAGAGCGTGCCGATCGTCGTCGAGCGCGACGGCAGGCAGCTCACCCTGCACGCGAAGATCGCCACCAACCTGGTCGCCAAGAAGGACTCCAGCGGCACCTACGTCCAGGGGGAGTACGTCAAGGCCGGCTTCCTCGGCTTCAGCTCCGCCACCGGCGTGGTCAAACTGGGCTTCGGCGACTCGGTGACCTGGATGACCGACCGGGTCGGTGACGCCGTCGACTCCCTCGCCGCCCTGCCCGGCAAGATCCCGGCCCTGTGGGACGCCGCCTTCGGCGACGGCCCGCGCGAGCCGGACTCCCCGATGGGCATCGTCGGCGCGGCCCGCATCACCGGCGACATCGCCACTCTCGACATCCCCGCCTCCCAGCAGGTGGCGATGTTCGTGATGCTGCTCGCCGGCTTCAACCTCTCGCTGTTCCTGTTCAACATGCTCCCGCTGCTCCCGCTCGACGGCGGCCACATCGCGGGCGCGCTGTGGGAGGCGCTGCGGCGGAACCTGGCCCGGGTGCTGCGCCGTCCGGACCCCGGTCCGTTCGACGTGGCGAAGCTGATGCCGGTGGCCTACGTGGTGGCCGGGATCTTCGTCTGCTTCACCGTCCTGGTACTGATCGCGGACGTCGTCAACCCGGTCAAAATCTCCTAGCCATCCGGCGTTCAGGGCGGCCCGGGACCCCGTGTCACGGGCCGCCTACGAACGGGTGTGTTTACCGGGTGTGATGTGCTGGGGCCGGGTCGGGTGCCGTAATCTCGGACCCTGGAGCCCGATGTTGACGGGATCCGGCCTTGATCCACGACTTGGGGTTGCACAGCAGATGACTGCGATTTCTCTCGGCATGCCGTCCGTTCCGACCAAGCTCGCCGAACGCCGCAAGAGCCGGCAGATCCAGGTCGGAAGCGTGGCCGTCGGCGGAGACGCGCCCGTCTCGGTCCAGTCGATGACCACGACCCGTACGTCCGACATCGGCGCCACCCTCCAGCAGATCGCGGAGCTGACCGCGTCCGGCTGCCAGATCGTCCGGGTGGCCTGCCCCACCCAGGACGACGCGGACGCCCTCGCCACCATCGCCCGCAAGTCCCAGATCCCGGTCATCGCCGACATCCACTTCCAGCCGAAGTACGTCTTCGCGGCCATCGAGGCCGGCTGTGCCGCCGTCCGCGTGAACCCGGGCAACATCAAGCAGTTCGACGACAAGGTCAAGGAGATCGCGCGCGCCGCCAAGGACCACGGCACGCCGATCCGCATCGGGGTCAACGCGGGCTCGCTGGACCGCCGCCTGCTCCAGAAGTACGGCAAGGCCACCCCGGAGGCGCTGGCCGAGTCGGCGCTGTGGGAGGCGTCCCTCTTCGAGGAGCACGACTTCCGCGACATCAAGATCTCCGTCAAGCACAACGACCCGGTCATCATGATCGAGGCCTACCGCCAGCTCGCCGCCCAGTGCGACTACCCGCTGCACCTCGGCGTCACCGAGGCGGGCCCCGCCTTCCAGGGCACCATCAAGTCCGCCGTCGCCTTCGGCGCCCTGCTCTCCCAGGGCATCGGCGACACCATCCGCGTCTCCCTGTCGGCCCCGCCCGCCGAGGAGGTCAAGGTCGGCATCCAGATCCTGGAGTCGCTGAACCTGCGCCAGCGCGGCCTGGAGATCGTCTCCTGCCCGTCCTGCGGCCGCGCCCAGGTCGACGTCTACAAGCTCGCCGAAGAGGTCACCGCCGGTCTGACCGGCATGGACGTCCCGCTCCGCGTCGCCGTCATGGGCTGCGTCGTCAACGGCCCCGGCGAGGCCCGCGAGGCCGACCTCGGCGTCGCCTCCGGCAACGGCAAGGGGCAGATCTTCGTCAAGGGCGAGGTCATCAAGACCGTCCCCGAGTCCAAGATCGTCGAGACCCTCATCGAAGAGGCCATGAAGCTGGCCGAGCAGATGCAGGACGAGGGCGTGGAGTCCGGCGAGCCGTCGGTCTCCGTCGCGGGCTGACCCGTACGGCATCGCCGAGTCCCGTCACCCCTCGGTGGCGGGACTCGGCCGTACCTCCGCCCAGACGGTCTTGCCGGGCTGCCTCGGCTCCACCCCCCACTTGTCCGCGAGCGCCTCCACCAGGATCAGCCCCCGGCCCGACTCCCCGCTCGGTGCCCGCCGCTCCGGCAGCCGCTCGGTCAGGGTGTCCGACACCTCCAGTCGGACGACGCCATCGCCCCCGGTGAGCCGCAGATGGAAGTCCCGCCCGGGTACCCGCCCGTGCCGTACGGCGTTGGCGGCGAACTCGGCGGCGATCAGCGTGGCGGCCTCGTTGACCCGCCCGTCGTACGGATGCCCCCACTCGTCCAGCCGCAACGAGACCAGCCGCCGGGCCAGCCGGGCGCCGCGCGGCGTGGAGGTGAAGCGCATCGCGAATTCGTGGGTGGAGATTTCTGATTTCACGCCGTTACGGTCCCGCACGCTCAGTAGCGTTGACCAGCGGCCGCACCAGGACCACCGAGCGTTGTACAAGGCTGGGGTGCCGCTGTACACGAGCGCGCCGTGACCAAGGGTGGCGCAAGGGCATTGGGGGTGTACATGAGCGAGAAAGTGCGGGAAGAGAAGGAAGCGCCGGACTCGGGCATTCCGCTCGTCTTCAGGCGGGTGTTGAAGCGGCTGCGCATCCAAGCGGGCATGGATCGGGCCGAGTTGGGCCGCCGTACGGGCTACTCGGCCGCCACCATCACGTCGTACGAGGTGGGCAGGCGCATCCCCAACGCGAAGTTCATCCGGGAGGCGGATGGCGCGCTGGACGCCGGTGGGGTGTTGATCGACTTCATCGATGACATGGAGAAGGCACAGTATCCTGCGTTCTTCCGGGATGCGGCGGCGCTGGAGAAGAAGGCGCTGGGGCTGCACGTCTTCGCCACGAAGGCCATTCCGGGACTCCTCCAGACAGAGGACTACGCGTTTGCTGTCTTCAGGATGTGGCGGCCACTGCTTGACGAGGAGACCGTCCATAAGAGTGTCGCGGCCCGCCTGGCCCGACAGGACATCTTCGCTCAAGCCCTCTTCCCGACCATCAGCTTCGTGATCGAGGAGCACCTGCTGCACCGGCCGTTGGGTGGACAGGCCGTGATGCGTGGGCAGTTGGAGCAAATCCTACTTCATGGACACCGCCGGAACGTCGAAATCCAGGTGATGCCGACGGCTCGCCAGGTGCACGCTTGCCTTGACGGCCCGTTCACCTTGATCGAGACGAAGGGAGGGCGCAGGATCGCCTATGTGGAGGCGCACAAGCACAGCCGTCTCCACACCGACCGTGAGATGGTCAGGGAACTGGAAGAGCAGTACGGAATCCTGCGCGCTCAGGCCCTGACACCGCACGATTCACTGGCCCTTGTAGAGAAGTTGCTGGGAGCGACATGAAGACCGACGAGCTGTCCCCGCTGGCATGGTTCAAGAGCAGCTACAGCACCGGCCAAGGCGGCGAGTGCCTCGAAGTCGCCCTCACCTGGCACAAGTCGAGCTACAGCACTGGCAGCGGCGGCGAGTGCGTCGAGATCGCCACCTGCCCCACCACCATCCACATCCGAGACTCCAAGCAGCACCCCACCACCGCCCCCACCCTCTCCGTGCCGACCACGGCGTGGTACGCGTTCCTGGGGCTTGTGCAGGCTTGAGGGGAGTACGGCGGCCCGCGCGGCTATAGTGCCAAGACCAGCGCAAACCCCAGGGTGAGGCCCCCGCACTTGTTGACTCAGACCACCTCACGGGTGCTCGATCCGAGCGACCTCGACGCCGCGCTCGCGGTCCTGGACCGCGAGCCGGTGACGAACGCCTTCGTGACCGCCCGTGTCCGGATCGCCGGGCTCGACCCCTGGCGGCTGGGCGGGGAGATGTGGGGCTGGTACGAGGACGGCATACTCACGTCCCTGTGCTACGCGGGCGCGAACCTGGTCCCGATCTGCGCCACCCCCAAGGCCGTACGCGGGTTCGCCGACCGCGCCCGCAGGGCCGGCCGCCGCTGCTCGTCCATCGTGGGCCCGGCGGAGGCCACCGGCCTGCTGTGGAAGCTGTTGGAACCACACTGGGGTCCGGCCCGCGAGGTCCGGGCGCACCAGCCGCTCATGGTCACCGACCGGATGCCGGAGGACATCGCTCCGGACCCGTACGTCCGTCGCGTCCGCAAGGACGAGATGGAGACGATCATGCCGGCGTGCGTGGCGATGTTCACCGAGGAGGTCGGGGTCTCCCCGCTGGCAGGCGACGGCGGCCTGCTGTACCAGGCGCGGGTGGCCGAACTGGTCGGTTCCGGCCGTTCCTTCGCCCGCGTGGACGAGGACGGCAAGGTCGTCTTCAAGGCGGAGATCGGCGCGGCCACGTCCCAGGCCTGCCAGATCCAGGGCGTGTGGGTGGCCCCGGAGTACCGGGGCCGGGGGATCGCCGCCCCGGGAATGGCCGCCGTGCTGCGCTACGCCCTCGCCGATGTCGCGCCCGTGGTGAGCCTGTACGTGAACGACTTCAACACCGCTGCCCGCAGGACGTACCGGCGCGTGGGCTTCCAGGAGGTCGGCGCCTTCATGAGTGTGCTCTTCTGACACCCCTGTACGCTCCCGGCATGGACCTCGTGATCGGTTCCCTGGACCTCGCAGCACACGTCGACGAGGCCTTGGCGGTGCAGGCCGTCGCCTTCGGACTGGGTCCGGAGGAAGTGGCGGTGCGCCGGCAGATCGTCCAGCGCCACATGCAGTTCTCGGGCGCCCGTGCCCTGGGGGCGACCACCTCGGACGGCCGCCTCGCCGGGTTCGTGTACGGCATGCCCAACAGCCGTACCCACTGGTGGTGCACCGTCGTGGAGCCGTACGTGCGCGCGGCGGGCCACGACGCCTGGCTGGACGACGCCTTCGTCATCACCGAGCTGCACGTCCACCCCGACCACCAGAACAAGGGCATCGGGCGGCGCCTGATCACGGCGATCACCGACTCGGCGACCGAGCCGCGCTCGATCCTCTCGGCGATCGACACGGACAGCCCCGCGCGCGGCCTCTACCACTCCCTCGGCTACATCGACCTGGCCCGCCAGGTGCACTTCCCGAGCGCGCCCCGCCCGTACGCCGTGATGGGCGCGCCGCTGCCGCTGCGCAGGCGATAACCGATTTCCGCCCGCGCGGCGGCCCCGGCTAACCTCCTATGCCATCACCCTTACCGGCAGGAGTACGAGAACCATGGCCAACGCACCGGTCCAGCGCATGTCCCAGTTGATGGCGAAGACGCTGCGCGACGACCCGGCGGACGCCGAGGTCCTCAGCCACAAGCTGCTCGTCCGCGCGGGCTACGTCCGCCGCACGGCGGCCGGCATCTGGAGCTGGCTGCCGCTGGGCAAGAAGGTGCTCGCCAACGTGGAGCGGATCGTCCGCGAGGAGATGGACGCCATCGGCGCCCAGGAGGTCTCGCTGCCCGCCCTGCTGCCCCGCGAGCCCTACGAGGCGACCGGCCGCTGGGACGAGTACGGCCAGGAGCTGTTCCGGCTCAAGGACCGCAAGGGCGGCGACTACCTCCTCGGCCCCACCCACGAGGAGATCTTCACCCTGCTGGTCAAGGACCAGTGCACGTCCTACAAGGACCTGCCGGTGATCCTGTACCAGATCCAGACGAAGTTCCGGGACGAGGCCCGCCCCCGGGCCGGCATCCTGCGCGGGCGCGAGTTCCTGATGAAGGACTCGTACTCCTTCGACACGGAGGACGAGGGCCTGGCGAAGTCCTACGCCCTGCACCGCGCGGCCTACCAGCGCGTCTTCGAGCGGCTCGGCCTCGACTACCGCATCTGCGCGGCCACCGCCGGAGCCATGGGCGGCTCCAAGTCCGAGGAGTTCCTCGCCCCGGCCGAGGCCGGTGAGGACACCTTCGCCGACTGCCCCAACTGCGACTTCGCGGCGAACACGGAGGCGGTCGCGTACGAGCTGAAGCCGGTCGACGGCTCGGCCGTGCCCGCGCTGGAGGAGATCCCCACCCCGGACACCCCCACCATCGAGACCCTGGCCGCCTCGCTCGGCGTCCCGGCCTCCGCCACGCTGAAGAACCTGCTGGTCAAGGTGGACGGCGAGATCGTCGCCGTGGGCGTGCCCGGCGACCGCGAGGTGGACCTCGGCAAGGTGGAGGCGCACTTCGCGCCGGCCGCCGTCGAGCTGGTCACCGAGGCCGACTTCGCCGGCCGCCCCGACCTGGTGCGCGGCTACGTCGGGCCGCAGGGCCTGGGCGAGAAGGTGACGTACCTCGCCGACCCCCGCGTGGCCCCCGGCACGGCCTGGATCACCGGCGCCAACAAGGCGCACACGCACGCGAAGAACGTCGTCGCCGGGCGTGACTTCGAGGTCGACGCGTACGTGGACGTGGTCGTGGTCCGGGACGGCGACCCCTGCCCCAAGTGCGGCACCGGTCTGAAGCTGGACCGCGCCATCGAGATCGGCCACATCTTCCAGCTCGGCCGCAAGTACGCCGACGCCCTCAAGCTCGACGTCCTCGGCCAGAACGGCAAGCCGGTCCGCGTCACCATGGGCTCCTACGGCATCGGTGTCTCCCGCGCCGTCGCCGCGCTCGCCGAGCAGAGCGCCGACGACAAGGGCCTGGTGTGGTCCAAGGAGGTCGCCCCGGCCGACGTGCACGTGGTCGCCGCCGGCAAGGCCCTCCAGACCGAGCTGGCCCTCGACGTCGCCGGGAAGCTGGCCGCCGCGGGCGTCCGCGTCCTGGTGGACGACCGGGCCGGTGTCTCCCCGGGCGTGAAGTTCACCGACGCGGAACTCATCGGAGTCCCCCAGATCCTGGTCGCCGGCCGCCGCTCGGCCGAGGGCATCCTCGAACTGAAGGACCGCAAGACCGGCGAGCGCGAGGAACTCTCGGTCGAGGACGCCCTCGCCCGCCTGACGGCGTAACCGCCACGCACCCGGCCGACGGCCCCCCCGGCTCGCCCCGGGGTCCGTCGGCCGCCGCATTTACCGCCGCCCCCGCTGCCTCGGCGGGAGAGACCCGGCTCGAACCCGGACCCGGCTCCGCCACCTCGCCCGGCCCGAAGAGCCCGGCGGGCGCCGCTGCTCCGGCCGCGTCGCGTGCGCGGGCCCGGCCCGGCCCGGCCCGGGAGAGCCTGGCGGAACCCGCTGACGGGGTGGTGCCGCGCGGGCGCGGTCGGCGTCGAAGACCCCGGTGCCCCGGCGGGGGCCGCTCATCCGGCTGGGCCGCCCCCGCGTGCCCCACCCGCGCCCGCCCGCCCGCGCGGGAAGCTTCCGCCAGGTCCTAGAGCCAGCCCGCGTACTCCAGCAACAGTTCGGCGTCCTTCGGGCGGTCCACGCGGAGGGCCCGTACGCCCGATTCCACCGCGCGGAACAGGGTCCAGCCGCGCAGGCGGTCCTGGTCGACCTCCAGGGACTCGGCGAGGCGCTTGATGCGGCGGCGGGTGGTCGCGGCCCCGGACGGGACGGCGATCAGGTCCTCCACCCGGTCGCGGACCAGCCGGGCCAGGTCGAACGCCGACTCCCCGACCACCGGGTCCGGCCCGACCGCGAGCCACGGCACCCGCTCCCCGCCGAGTACCTTGCTCTGCCGGAACGTGCCGTGCAGCAGCCGGTGGTCCGGCGGTGCCGTCAGCAGTTCCTCGCGGGCCGTGAGCGCGGCGTCGACCAGTGGTGCCGTCTCCGGGAACAGACCGGCGCCGGCCCGCATCGCCACCGCCTGCCGCCCGGTGCGCTCGGTCACCGTCTCGAAGGCATGGCCGGCCGGCGGCTCCACCCACAGCCTGCGCAGCGTGCCCGCCGCCTCCAGCAGCGCCTTCGCCTCCGGCAGGGACCGCACCGACACCTCCGGACGCAGCCGCTCCAGCAGCAGCACCCCGTCCTCGGCGTCCTCCTCGGGAAGCAGCTGCACGGCGCCCAGGCCGCCCCAGTGGGCCAGCGCGGCCCGCTCGCCGCCGGGCCGGGCCCGCGACGGGGCCAGCTTCAGCACGGCCGGGGTGCCGTCGGCCCGCCGCACCAGCAGCACCAGACTGCTGCGGCCCCCGGGCACCTGCACCCGTTCGACGGTCAACTCGCGCCGGGCGACGGCCCGTTCGGCCGCCTCGGGCAGCCGTGCCAGCCAGTCGTCCCCGGCCGGCGCGGTCTCACCGAGCGCCCTCACCAGGCGCGAAGGCGGTTCGAAAGCCATGCGCGAGTCGTTCCCTTCCTGTACGGACGTCCGGACGTACGGCCGGCCCGCCGGGTCCCTACCGGGACGCCGAGGCCGTCGGGGTCGTACCCGCGGCGCCCGTGTCCTCCTCGGTGGACCGCTCGGAGAGCCCAGGGAAGGCTACGCTCTCCCCGCTCCAGCGGGCCGCCCGCACCGCGGCCGCCCGCAGCGCCCCGGCCGCCGAACTCCGCCGCGTGCCCGTCGTGGCCCGCACCAGGTCCGCGTACGCCCCGGCCAGCCGCTCCTCCAGCCGGGCCGCCAGCCGCCCGGCCGCCGCCGAGTCCGCCACCGGGAACGGCAGCGCGTACGCGGCGCTCGCGGCGACCGGCTCACCGCCCATATCGCGCACCTCGCGCACCAGCGCGTCCCGGCCGGCCCGGTGCGCGTCGTACGCCGCCCGCGCCTGGGTGCGGCCCTTGCTGCCGATGAGGCCGCCGACGACGCCGTACCCGTACACCGCCGCGTGCTCCGCCGCCAGTGCCCCCTGCAACGCGCTCAGCTCCGCCTCGCTCGCCCGCCCGCTCACTTCGCCCCCTCCGCCAGCAGGTACGCGTGCGCCGCCCCGGCCGCCGCGACCGACGCCAGCGTCCGGGCCACCTCGGCCGGCGCCGTCACCAGGTCCTTGGCCCGCCGGTCGGCCAGCGCCCGCTCGGCCCCGGCCAGCCCGGCGACGGCGTCCTTCGCCACGGCCGGGACGGGGGAGGGGGACACGGGCGCCGGCGTCGCCGTACCGTCCGAGAACGCCTTCACGTGGGCCGCGACCTGCGCGCGCAGCGGGCGCAGCCGGTCCGCGAGGCCGGGGTGCGCCGCCAGCACGGCGTCGTAGTGGTCCAGCAGCCCCCGGCTGTCCCCGGCCGCGCGCGACCGGGCCGCGGCCACGGCCGAGGCACTGTCAGGGCCGGAGCCCGCGCCGGACGAGCAGCCCGTGAGCAGGGCGGCGCCGGCGGCCGAGACGAGTACGGATCTTCTGCGCGGCCCCGCGGGGACGCGCGACGGAGGAGGGTACGGCACGGCAGACGTCCTCGGGGAACTCGTACGGAGGGGAAGCCCGGAGGGAAGCTCCGGAGGGGAAGACGGGAGGCGGGCGGCCCGCCCGTGATCACCGTACCCGCGCACCCCGCGCACACCACCCACCGGCACCGCCCGCACCCGGGTGGACGGCAACACACCCCGCGACCGGATACCCTTTGACCTGACACGCGACCCATCCCACAACAGCACACGCGGCCGAGGAGTCACCCGGATGAGCACCACCCAGAGCGAGAGGCTGCGCGAGCTGCTGGAACCGCTCGTCACCGACCAGGGGCTGGATCTCGAAGAGATCGCCGTGGACTCGGTCGGACGCAAGCGGGTGCTGCGCGTGGTCGTCGACTCGGACTCCGGGGCGGACCTGGACGCGATCGCCGATGTGAGCCGCGCGCTCTCGGCGAAGCTCGACGAGACGAACGCGATGGGCGACGCGGCCTACGACCTGGAGGTCGGCACCCCCGGCGCGGAGCGCCTCCTCACCGAGCACCGGCACTTCGTGCGCGCCGCCGACCGGCTCGTGCGCTTCCAGCTCGCCGAGGACGGCGAAGTGGTCGCGCGCATCCTGGCGGTGGACACCGAGGGCCTCGACGTGGAGGTCCCCGGCGTGAAGGGCCGCAAGCCCACCACCCGCCGGATCGCCTTCCCGGAGATCGAGAAGGCGCGTGTGCAGGTCGAGTTCAACCGCAAGGACAAGGCGGACAAGCAGGACATGACGGAAGAAGAGGAGGCGTAGCCGTGGACATCGACATGAGCGCCCTGCGGGGCTTGGTCAGGGAGAAGGAGATCTCCTTCCCCCTGCTGGTCGAGGCGATCGAGTCGGCCCTCCTCATCGCCTACCACCGCACCGAGGGAAGCCGCCGGCACGCGCGCGTGGAGCTCAACCGGGAGACCGGTCATGTGACCGTGTGGGCGAAGGAGGACCCGGAGGACCTGGAGGAGGGGCAGGAGGCGCGCGAGTTCGACGACACCCCCTCGGGCTTCGGCCGGATCGCCGCCACCACCGCCAAGCAGGTGATCCTCCAGCGGCTGCGCGACGCCGAGGACGACGCCACCCTGGGCGAGTACGCCGGGCGGGAGGGCGACATCGTGACCGGCGTGGTCCAGCAGGGCCGCGACCCGAAGAACGTGCTGGTCGACATCGGCAAGCTGGAGGCCATCCTGCCGGTGCAGGAGCAGGTGCCCGGCGAGACCTACCAGCACGGCATGCGCCTGCGCAGCTACGTCGTCCGGGTCGCCAAGGGCGTCCGCGGCCCCTCCGTGACCCTCTCGCGCACGCACCCCAGCCTGGTGAAGAAGCTCTTCGCCCTGGAGGTGCCGGAGATCGCGGACGGCTCCGTGGAGATCGCGGCGATCGCCCGTGAGGCCGGTCACCGCACGAAGATCGCCGTCCGGTCCACCCGTTCGGGCCTGAACGCCAAGGGCGCCTGCATCGGCCCCATGGGCGGCCGGGTGCGCAACGTGATGGGCGAGCTGAACGGCGAGAAGATCGACATCGTCGACTGGTCGGACGACCCGGCGGAGATGGTGGCGAACGCCCTGTCACCCGCTCGGGTGAGCAAGGTGGAGGTCGTCGACCTCGCCGCCCGCTCCGCCCGGGTGACCGTGCCGGACTACCAGCTCTCGCTGGCGATCGGCAAGGAGGGGCAGAACGCCCGCCTCGCCGCCCGGCTGACCGGCTGGCGGATCGACATCCGGCCGGACACCGAGCAGGTCACCGAGCAGTAGCGGGAATAGATCCGAGCCGCAGGTCGGTTGGTTTACGACAACTGGTTTACGACAACAGCCGTTCGATCGTTACCCCGAACGGGTGGGGTCGCTACGGGGAGGTAGACTTAGACGTGTCTGGCCGGACGCACGCCGGAGCATGCCCCGAACGCACCTGTCTGGGGTGCCGGAAGCGGGCGGCCAAGAACGACCTCCTGCGGATCGTGGAGAGCGAGGGCGCGTGCGCCCCCGATCCTCGCGGTACGCTGCCCGGCCGGGGTGCCTATGTGCACCCCGTCCTGGTCTGTCTCGACCAGGCGGTACGCCGCCGGGCGTTCCCGCGGGCACTGCGCGTCCCGGGAGCGCTCGACACAAAGGCGTTGCGCCGATACGTGGAGCAGACGACAGTTGCCGAGCAGGCAACACCGTAAGACGCGCCGCGCGGAACCCCGTGCGGCCTGGTACCTCGCGAGTCGAAAGCAGGTCGAGATTGCGATGAGCACTCGATGAGTACGCGATGAGTACGCCCATGAACTAGCGACGGTCCGGCTTCACCCGGACCTCAAAGGAGCGAAGTGGCTAAGGTCCGGGTCTACGAACTCGCCAAGGAGTTCGGTGTCGAGAGCAAGGTCGTCATGGCCAAGCTCCAGGAACTCGGTGAATTCGTCCGTTCGGCGTCTTCGACCATCGAAGCGCCGGTTGTACGCAAGCTGACCGACGCCTTCCAGGGCGGTGGCAAGTCCGCCCCCCGCAAGGCTTCCCCCAAGCCCGCCGCGCCCTCCCCGGCGCAGGCGGCCCGTCCGGCCGCGCCGCGGCCGGCGGCTCCCAAGCCGCCGACGGCGCCCGCGGCCGAGCAGCCGGCCGCCCCGGCGGCCCCCGCGGCGTCCGCGCCGGCCCCCGGCCCGCGTCCGGTGCCGGGTCCCAAGCCCGCGCCGCGTCCGGCTCCGGCCGCCCCGGAGTTCACCGCTCCGCCGGCCGCCCCGGCCGCCCAGACCCCGCAGGCCCCGGCCGCGCAGGGTCCGGCCGCGCAGGGTCCGCGTCCCGGTGGTGCCCGTCCGGGCGCTCCCCGGCCCGGTGGCCGTCCGGCCGCCGGTCAGGGCCAGGGTCAGGGCCGTCCCGGCCAGGGTGCCCCGCGCCCCGGCGGCCAGGCCCCGCGTCCGGGCGCTCGTCCGGCCGGTCCCCGTCCGGGCAACAACCCCTTCACCTCCGGTGGCTCCACCGGCATGGCCCGCCCGCAGGCTCCGCGCCCGCAGGGCGGCGCGCGTCCCGGTGGCCCCGGTGCCCCCGGCGGCGGTCCCCGTCCGCAGGCGCCCGGCGCCCAGGGCGGCGGTCCGCGTCCGCAGGCTCCGGGCGGCAACCGTCCGTCGCCGGCCGGCATGCCCCGGCCGCAGGGCGGTCCGCGTCCGGGCCCGGCGGGTCCGCGTCCCAACCCCGGCATGATGCCGCAGCGTCCCGCTGCCGGCCCGCGTCCCGGTGGCGGTGGCCCCGGCGGCCGCGGTCCCGGTGCCGGCGGTCGTCCCGGTGGCGGCGGCGGTCGTCCGGGCGGCGGCGGCTTCGCCGGCCGTCCCGGCGGCGGTGGCGGCGGCGGCTTCGCCGGTCGTCCCGGCGGTCCCGGTGGCGGTGGCGGCGGCTTCGCCGGCCGTCCCGGTGGTCCCGGCGGTGGCGGCGGCGGTCGTCCCGGCTTCGGTGGCCGTCCCGGCGGTCCCGGTGGCCGTGGTGGCACGCAGGGCGCCTTCGGCCGTCCCGGCGGTCCCGCGCGCCGCGGTCGCAAGTCGAAGCGGCAGAGGCGCCAGGAGTACGAGGCCATGCAGGCCCCGAGCGTCGGCGGCGTGATGCTGCCGCGCGGCAACGGCGAGGCCATCCGTCTCTCCCGCGGCGCGTCGCTCACGGACTTCGCGGAGAAGATCAACGCCAACCCGGCGTCCCTCGTCGCGGTCATGATGAACCTCGGCGAGATGGTCACCGCCACGCAGTCCGTCTCCGACGAGACGCTGCAGCTCCTCGCCGGCGAGATGAACTACACGGTTCAGATCGTCAGCCCCGAGGAGGAGGACCGCGAGCTGCTGGAGTCCTTCGACATCGAGTTCGGCGAGGACGAGGGCTCCGACGAGGACCTGGTCGTCCGTCCGCCGGTCGTGACCGTCATGGGTCACGTCGACCACGGTAAGACCCGGCTCCTCGACGCCATCCGCAAGACGAACGTCATCGCGGGCGAGGCCGGCGGCATCACCCAGCACATCGGTGCCTACCAGGTCGCGACCGAGGTCAACGACGAAGAGCGCAAGATCACCTTCATCGACACCCCGGGTCACGAGGCGTTCACCGCCATGCGTGCCCGCGGTGCGAAGTCGACCGACATCGCGATCCTGGTCGTCGCGGCCAACGACGGCGTCATGCCGCAGACGGTCGAGGCGCTGAACCACGCGAAGGCGGCCGACGTGCCGATCGTCGTCGCGGTCAACAAGATCGACGTCGAGGGTGCCGACCCGACCAAGGTGCGCGGTCAGCTGACCGAGTACGGCCTGGTGGCCGAGGAGTACGGCGGCGACACCATGTTCGTCGACATCTCCGCCAAGCAGGGTCTGCACATCGACTCGCTGCTGGAGGCCGTGGTCCTCACGGCCGACGCCTCGCTCGACCTGCGGGCCAACCCGCACCAGGACGCGCAGGGCATCTCGATCGAGTCCCGTCTCGACCGCGGCCGCGGTGCCGTGGCGACGGTCCTCGTCCAGCGAGGCACGCTGCGGGTCGGCGACACGATGGTCGTGGGCGACGCCTACGGCCGCGTGCGCGCCATGCTCGACGACAACGGCAACAACGTCGCCGAGGCCGGCCCCTCGACGCCGGTCCAGGTCCTGGGCCTGACCAACGTCCCGGGTGCGGGTGACAACTTCCTGGTGGTCGACGAGGACCGTACGGCCCGTCAGATCGCCGAGAAGCGCGCCGCCCGCGAGCGCAACGCGGCCTTCGCCAAGCGCACGCGCCGCGTGTCCCTGGAGGACCTGGACAAGGTGCTCAAGGCCGGCGAGGTCCAGCAGCTGAACCTGATCATCAAGGGTGACGCTTCTGGTTCCGTCGAGGCCCTGGAGTCCTCCCTGCTCCAGCTGGACGTCGGCGAAGAGGTCGACATCCGCGTCCTGCACCGCGGCGTCGGTGCGGTCACGGAGTCCGACATCGACCTGGCGATGGGCTCCGACGCCATCGTGATCGGCTTCAACGTCCGCGCGGCCGGCCGCGCGGCGCAGATGGCCGAGCGCGAGGGTGTGGACGTCCGGTACTACTCGGTCATCTACCAGGCGATCGAGGAGATCGAGGCGGCCCTGAAGGGCATGCTGAAGCCGGAGTACGAGGAGGTCGAGCTCGGTACGGCGGAGATCCGCGAGGTCTTCAAGTCGTCCAAGCTGGGCAACATCGCCGGTGTCCTCATCCGCTCCGGCGAGGTCAAGCGCAACACCAAGGCGCGCCTCGTCCGCGACGGCAAGGTCATCGCCGAGAACCTCAACATCGAGGGTCTGCGTCGCTTCAAGGACGACGTCACCGAGATCCGCGAAGGCTACGAGGGTGGTATCAACCTCGGAAACTTCAACGACATCAAGGTCGACGACGTCATCGCGACGTACGAGATGCGGGAGAAGCCGCGGGTGTAACCACCCCGGTTCCTGAAACCGGCCGGCGGGATCTCGGTCCCGCCGGCCGGCTTGCCGTTCGCCGCACCGGTGCGGCGAACGGCGCCCCCGAAACCCTGTCGAGCCATCGGCGGGTACGGGGTACGGTTCTTGGTGACCCCCTCCACACGGACCCGGGGCCACCGATCCCGTACCGGCGGGTGAACCGGCACACACATGTACGTGGGGACTCTGTCCTTCGACCTCCTCCTCGGCGACGTCCACTCGCTGAAGGAGAAGCGCTCCGTCGTCCGCCCGATCGTCGCCGAGCTCCAGCGGAAGTACGCGGTGAGCGCGGCCGAGGTGGACCACATGAACCTCCACCGGCGGGCCGTCATCGGCCTCGCCCTGGTCTCCGGCGACGCGGGGCACCTCACCGACGTACTCGACCGGTGCGAACGCCTGGTCGCCGGGCGCCCGGAGGTGGAGCTGCTGTCGGTCCGCCGCCGCTTCCACGGCGAGGACGACGACTGAGGACCCGGGCAGGCCGGCGGACCCCCGCCGGCGAGCACATGACGAAACGCACGAAGCAGACAAGAACGGGAGCTGGACCAGTGGCCGACAACGCGCGGGCGAAAAGGCTGGCGGACCTCATCCGAGAGGTGGTGGCCCAGAAGCTGCAGCGCGGGATCAAGGACCCGCGGCTCGGCTCGCACGTCACCATCACGGACACCCGGGTGACGGGTGACCTGCGGGAGGCGACCGTCTTCTACACGGTCTACGGGGACGAGGAGGAGCGCACGGCCGCCGCCGCGGGCCTGGAGAGCGCCAAGGGCGTCCTGCGCTCCGAGGTCGGCCGCGCCGCGGGCGTGAAGTTCACCCCGACCCTGACCTTCGTCGCGGACGCCCTGCCGGACACCGCCAAGTCCATCGAGGACCTCCTCGACAAGGCCCGGCAGTCCGACGCGAAGGTCCGCGAGACCTCGGCGGGCGCCGACTACGCGGGCGGCGCGGACCCCTACCGCAAGCCCTCCGAGGACGAGACGGACGGCGACGCCGCGGAATGACCCAGAAGCACACCACGCCCGACGGCCTCGTCATCGTCGACAAGCCGTCGGGCTTCACTTCGCACGACGTGGTCGCCAAGATGCGCGGGATCGCCCGGACCCGCCGCGTCGGCCACGCCGGCACCCTCGACCCGATGGCCACCGGCGTCCTGGTCCTCGGCGTCGAGCGCGCGACCAAGCTCCTCGGTCACCTCGCGCTGACCGAGAAGGAGTACGTGGGCACCGTCCGGCTCGGCCAGAACACCGTCACCGACGACGCCGAGGGCGAGATCACCTCGTCCGCCGACGCCTCCAAGGTGACCCGGGAGGCCATCGACGCCGGCGTCGCCAAGCTGACCGGCGCCATCATGCAGGTGCCGTCCAAGGTCAGCGCCATCAAGATCGACGGCGTGCGGTCCTACAAGCGGGCCCGCGAGGGCGAGGACTTCGAGATCCCGGCCCGCCCGGTGACCGTCTCCTCCTTCGCCGTGTACGACGTCCGGGACGCCGTCGCCGAGGACGGCACCCCCGTGCTCGACCTGGTGGTCTCGGTGGTCTGCTCCTCCGGCACCTACATCCGCGCCCTCGCCCGCGACCTGGGCGCCGGCCTGGGCGTCGGCGGCCACCTCACCGCGCTGCGCCGGACGCGCGTCGGGCCGTACAAGCTCGACGCGGCCCGGACCCTGGACCAGCTCCAGCAGGAGCTGGCCGTGCTGCCGGTCGCCGAGGCCGCCGCGGCGGCGTTCCCGCGCTGGGACGTCGACGGCAGGCGGGCCCGGCTGCTGCTCAACGGCGTCCGGCTGGAGATGCCCGAGGCGTACGCGGGCTCCGGTCCCGTCGCCGTGTTCGACCCCGAGGGCCGCTTCCTCGCGCTGGTCGAGGAACAGAAGGGCAAGGCGAAGAGCCTCGCGGTCTTCGGCTGAGCGCTTCGGCTGAGCGCTTCGGTCGAGCGCTTCGGTCGAGGCTTCGGCTGAGCGGACGCCCCGTGGAGCGGCGGCGGCCCACGGGGTGAACCCCTGCCGCCGCTCCACGTCCCCCTTCGGTTCCCCCACCCCTAGGCTTGTCCAGCCGCCCCCGCCTATTCACCCGTCCGGACGGGCGCTCGGAGTGAACCGGGGGAGCGGAAGGGGGCGCGTTCACCGGGCGCCCTGTCCCGCCGATCTTCACCCGCCTACCGTCGAGGCCAGGGCACGCGGCGAGAGCGGGCGAGGATCGGTCGAGGGCGGGGAGGTACGGCCATGGCGGAACGGGGCCCGCGCCCGGACGGCGAGCGCCGAGCGGCGCCGGACGCGCCAGTCTCGGGCGGGCGTGCGGGCACCCGGCAGACGCCGCTCCCGGCGCCGCGACCGCTCGCCCCCGACACCGTGCTCGTCCGCGTCCACGACCTCGCCGGCCGCCCCCGTGGCACCGGCTTCCTCGCCGACCACGACGGCACCCTGCTCACCAGCCACGAGGCGGTCGACGGCCTGTCCCGCCTGGTGCTGCGCACCCCGGGCGGCCGTACCCAGGTGGTCGGCGCCGACGCCGTCACGCCGCTGCCCCACCTCGACCTCGCCCTGGTCAAGACCGAGGGGCTGGACGTCGAGCCGCTGCCGCTGACCGTCCGGGAGCGGATCGACGCCGGCACCTATGTGCGGGTCCCCGCGGGCGGCTGGCGCGAGGCCCGGGTGCTGGCCGCGACCCGGGTGACGTACACCGCCACCGACCGCTGCCACGACCTCGGCGATGCCCTGGAGCTGGCCATCGGCACCACCGGCCGGGACGCGCTGCGGACCGGCGGCGGGGCGGCCGGGGGACCGGTGCTCGACGCCCGCACCGGCGCGGTCTGCGGCATCCTCGGCACGGCCCTGCGCAGCGCCCGGCGGGACGCCGGCTTCGCGGTGCCGCTGCGGCCCGCCGAGGGTCCCCTCGCCGAGCTGCTGGCCCGCAACGCCGCCACCGTCCCGGCGTACGGCGCCGACCTCAACACCGCGGGCGTTCTCCAGCTCACGGCCACCTCGGTCGCCCAGGACGGACCGCACGGGGGCCGCACGGACACCGTCGAGCCGGTCGAACGGGACGAGGTGGCAAGGGAGTTCACCGCGTTCCGTGAGGGTGAGGCGGCCGTCCTCGGTCTGGTCGGCGCCCCGGGCAGCGGCCGTACGACGGAACTCGCGGCGCTCGCCGCCCGCCGGAGCCGGGGACCGGAGCCCGCCCCCACGCTGTGGCTGCGCGGCGCCGACCTGCACGCCACCGACGACTGCGTGGCCGACGCGGCCCGCCGCACCCTGGAGCGCGCCGCGCGGATCGTCGCCGACTCCCGCGCGGTCCACCCCGACGCCCTCGGCGACCTCGGCCCGGAACGCCTCGCCCGGCACTGCGCCCGCACCGGCCGCCCCCTGCTGCTCCTCCTCGACGGCCCCGAGGAGATGCCCCCGGTCCTCGCCCACCGGCTGCCCGAGTGGACGAGCGCGACCGCCGCCTGGCTGGCGGAGACCGGCGCCCGCCTGGTCGTGGCCTGCCGCGAGGAGTACTGGGAGCGCGCCGCCCCCGGCACCTCTTCCGTGGGCTCGCCGCCCCGCGTCCACCTCGGGGACCTCACCCCCGACGAGGCCCGCCTCGCCCGCGCCCGGCACGGCCTCCCCGAGGGCGTCCTCGGCTACCGGGACGCCCGGCACCCGCTCACCCTGCGCCTGGCCGCCGAGCTGCACGCCGCCGTCCCGGACGCCCTGACCGGCGCGAACGCCGGCCGGCATGACGTCCTCGCCGCCCACCTCGACCTGATGTGCCTGCGCGTCGCGGTCCGGCTGGCCGCCGAGAACGGGCTGCGCGGCACCGCCGTACGACGGCTCGCGGCGCGGGTCGCCGGCCAGGTGCACGAGGCCGCCCGGCGCAGCCTCGGCCCCGGACAGGGCGAGCTGGACCGGGCGTCCTTCGAGGCGCTGTTCCCCTGGGGCCCGGCCCCGGACCGGCTCGGCGGCGGCACCGGCTGGGCCTCCGCCGTCCTCACCGAAGGCCTCCTGGTCCCGGCCGGCACCGGCTACCGCTTCGCCCACGAGGAGGCCGCCGACTGGATCCAGGGCACCCACCTCGACCTGGACGAGGCCCTGCGTGCCCTGCTGCGCCGCCCCCGCGGCACCGGCCCTGACCACCCCGTCCCCGTACCGCACCACCGCGTCGGCCCGGTCGTCCAGGCCCTGCTGCTCCTCGCCCGCCGGCACGGCCCCCGCCAACTCTCCCTCCGCCTGCGGGAGTTCACCGAGGCCCTGGATGCCGACCCCGGCTCCTGGTGGGCCGCCCGGCTGCTCACCCGCACCCTGCTCCAGGTGCCGGACGCCACGCCGTACACCGAGGTACTGCGCCCGCTCGCCGACCGGATCGTCACCTGGCGGCGCGAACAGCGGCCCGTACCGCCCGAGTTGGGGCCGGGCTTCTGGACCGCCGTGCCCGTCGCCGAGCCCGAGCGGCTCGACCTGCTGCGCCGGCTCGTCCTCGCGGACCCGGCGCCCGGCGCCCCTGGCGAGCGGTACCTGGACGCCGTCGCCCGCCTGCTCGCCGCCCGCCCCGAAGCCGTCCAGCCGGAACTGACGCACTGGTTCGAGGACGAACGGCCGCTGCCCGCGACCCCGCACGCCACCGTGGCCACCGCCGCCCAGGCTCTGCTGCACACCCACCGGCGGGCCGCCCTGGACGAGCTGACCGAGCTGCTGGTGGTGAGCGCCCACCGGCGCGCCGACGAACTGCTCACCACCCTCGCCGAGGACGAGCCGGCCGCCCTGTGCCGGGCCGTGGACCGCTGGGCGTACGACGAACGCCCCGCCCGCCGGGCCGCGGCGATCACCTTCGCGCTGCGCACCGCCCCGCACACCCGTGCGGCGGCCGACCGCGACCTGCTGCGGCACGCCGCGCTCACCCTGCTCGCCCGCCCCGCCGACGGCACCCTGCACGGCGGCGCCCTCGCCCTGCTGGTCCTCGACCCGGGCACCCGCGACCGGCACCTCGCGGCGGCCCTCGGCCACTTCACCGACGGCGACCCGCGGCTGCCCCCGAGCGCCCTCGTCCCGCCCCTGACCACCCACCCCGAACCGGTCCTGGACGCGTTCCGCACCCGGCTCGCCGGACCGGACGCGGGGGAGACCCCGTGCACCCTCGCCGACGCCACCGCCCCGGACCTGGCCCGCCGTCTCGCCGCGCTGGTCAGTGAGACGGTGCGGCTGCGCCCGGACACCGCCGGGCGGCTCGCCGCCTACGTCGACCGCGGCCTCGAACAGGGCCCCACCGCCCGCACCGCGCTGCTGCCGCTGGTCACGGGCCTGCTCGACGGCGGTCCCGAACCGGTCCGGGCCGCCCTCGCCACCGTCCTCACCGCCACCGGCACCCCCGCTTCCCGCCCGCTGCGCCGCGAACTGCTGGAGTTCCTGTTCACGCACGAGCGCGAGCCGTCCGTCCTGGACGCGGTCCTGCACGCGGCGGCCGAGCACGGGCACCGCGCCGAGCACGGGCACCGCGCTGAGGACGGGCAGTGCGGCGAGGACGGCCAGTGCGGCGAGCCCGAGACCCGAGGGCTCGTCCACCGCACCGGCCTGCTCCTCGTCCGCACCCCCGAGGGCGCCACCCGCTTCGACCGGGGCCTGGTCGATCTCGGCCGGCACGTGCCCGGCTTCGCCGCCCTGGTCTCCCGCTGGCTGACCGACACCCCGGACGACTGGGCCGCCGTGGTCGGCCCCGGCACCCGCCGCACCCTGGAGCACCTGGCGGGCGTCGGCGTACCGGCCTGACCGGCCGGGACGGCGGTCACCGTCGACGTGCGCCCCGTCACAGCCACCATGCCGATGCCGGTCCGCGGCGCCCGGCATGGCACCCTTAGACCTGCACAAGAGGTCAAGGTAGACACGGACACGGGTTCGAGGAGCGGTCACAGTGCAGCGCTGGCGTGGCTTGGAGGACATCCCCCAGGACTGGGGGCGCAGCGTCGTCACCATCGGTTCCTACGACGGCGTCCACCGAGGCCACCAGCTCATCATCCGGCATGCCGTGGACCGCGCCCGTGAGCTGGGCGTCCCGGCCGTCGTCGTCACCTTCGACCCGCACCCCAGCGAGGTCGTCCGCCCCGGCAGCCACCCCCCGCTGCTCGCCCCGCACCACCGCCGCGCCGAGCTGATGGCCGGCCTCGGCGTGGACGCGGTGCTGATCCTCCCCTTCACCACCGAGTTCTCCAAGCTGTCGCCCGCCGACTTCGTGGTGAAGGTCCTGGTCGATAAGCTGCACGCCAAGGCGGTCGTGGAGGGCCCGAACTTCCGCTTCGGCCACAAGGCCGCCGGCAACGTCGAGTTCCTCACCGAGCAGGGCAAGGTCTACGACTTCGAGGTCGACGTCGTGGACCTCTACGTCACCGGCGAGGCGGGCGGCGGCGAGCCGTTCTCCTCCACCCTGACCCGCCGCCTGGTCGCCGAGGGCGACGTCGCCGGCGCCCGCGAGATCCTGGGCCGCCCGCACCGCGTCGAGGGCGTCGTCGTACGCGGCGCCCAGCGCGGCCGCGAGCTGGGCTTCCCGACCGCCAACGTCGAGACGCTGCCGCACACCGCGATCCCGGCCGACGGCGTCTACGCCGGCTATCTGCACGCGCAGGGCGAGATCATGCCGGCCGCGATCTCCGTCGGCACCAACCCGCAGTTCGACGGCACCGAGCGCACGGTGGAGGCGTACGCCATCGACCGCGTCGGCCTCGACCTGTACGGCCTGCACGTCGCCGTCGACTTCCTCGCCTACGTGCGCGGCCAGGCCAGGTTCGACACCCTGGACGCCCTGCTGGAGCAGATGGCCGACGACGTGCAGCGCTGCCGGGAACTGGTGGCCGCGGAGGCGTAGCGCTCCGCGCCGGGGACGGAAACGGACGAGGGCGGCCGGTGCTTCACGCACCGGCCGCCCTTCGTTCGTCGTCTCCCGCCTACTGCTGCGGCGGGGGCTGCTGCGGCGGGTAGGGCTGCTGGCCCTGGGGATACGGCTGCTGTCCCTGCGGGTGACCGGGCTGGTGCGGGTAGGGCTGTTGCTGCGGCGGGTACGGCTGCTGCGGCTGGGGCTGGTGTGGCTGCTGCTGCGGGTACGGCTGGCCGGCGGGCGGCTGACCGTAAGGCGCCTGACCGGCCGGGGGCTGGCCGTACGGGGCCTGACCGGCGGGCGGCTGGCCGTACAGCGGTTGCTGTCCCGGGGGCAGCGGCTGACCCGGCATCGGGGGCGCGGCCACCGGAGGCGGGTTGCCGTCGCTCGTCCACAGCCCGTGCGCCTGCTGGTGCCGTACGAAGTCCTCGGCGACCAAGGCGGCGAGGTTGAAGTACGCCTCCCGGGTCCGGGGCCGCATCATGTCGAGGTCGACCTCGGCGCCGGCGGCGAGATGCTCGTCGAAGGGCACGACCACCACGCCCCGGGTCCGCGTCTCGAAGTGGGAGACGATGTCCTCCACCTTGATCATCTTGCCGGTCTCGCGGACCCCGGAGATGACGGTCAGCGAACGGGAGACCAGGTCGGCGTACCCGTGCGCGGACAGCCAGTCCAGCGTGGTGCTCGCACTGCTCGCGCCGTCCACGGAGGGCGTCGAGATGATGATGAGCTGGTCGGCGAGGTCGAGTACACCGCGCATGGCGCTGTAGAGCAGACCGGTACCGGAGTCGGTGAGGATGACCGGGTACTGGCGGCCGAGCACGTCTATCGCGCGCCGGTAGTCCTCGTCGTTGAACGTCGTGGAGACGGCCGGGTCCACGTCGTTGGCGATGATCTCCAGTCCGGAAGGCGCCTGCGAGGTGAACCGCCGGATGTCCATGTACGAGTGCAGATGCGGGATCGCCTGGACCAGGTCGCGGATGGTGGCCCCGGTCTCCCGGCGCACCCGCCGCCCGAGCGTGCCGGCGTCCGGGTTGGCGTCGATGGCGAGGATCTTGTCCTGCCGCTCGGTGGCGAGGGTCGAGCCGAGCGCGGTGGTCGTGGTCGTCTTGCCGACACCGCCCTTGAGGCTGATGACCGCGATCCGGTAGCAGGACAGCACCGGCGTACGGATCAGCTCCAGTTTCCGCTGCCGCTCGGCCTCCTCCTTCCGGCCACCGAGCTTGAACCGCGACGAGGCCGCCGTGGGCCGCGAACTCTTCGCCTTCTGCCGCTTGTTGTTGAGCAGCCGGTCCGCGGACAGCTCCACGGCCGCCGTGTAACCGAGCGGCGCGGCACCGGGGTTGGTGGGCTGCCGCTGGTCGTGCTGGATCGGCTGCGGCCAGGCGGCCCCGGACCGCGGGTCGACGACACCGTGCGGCACCGGGCCCTGCGGCCCCGTGGCGTTGGGGGGTGGGGTGTGAGGAGGCGTGGTGCTGGAGGGCGTGGCGCTGGGGGGCGCCTGGGGGAAGCCGTAACCGCCGTCCTGCGCGGGCGGGTTGGGGTTCCCGGCCGGCTGCGGGAAGCCGTAACCGGTGGGTGGGGTGGGGCCGTTGGGGGTCTGCGGGGCGAAACCGGGGCCGCCCGACTGGGGCTGGGGCTGGGGCTGGGGCTGCGGCTGAGTACCGGGGGCCTGCTGCGGGGGCGGGGGCGGGAAGCCGTATCCGCTCGGCTGGGGCCCCGGGGCGGGGAAGCCCGGCTGCGGCTGGGCGCCGGGGTGACCGGGGTACGCCTGCGGGTTCGGCTGCTGGGCTCCGGGCTGGCCGGGGGCCGGCGGCTGGGTGCCCTGGGCCCACGCGGCGGGCGCCGGCTGCGGTGCCTGCGGCTGGAACGGCGGCTGCTGACCGGGCACGCCGAACGGGCCCTGTGGCGCCGGGGGCTGTGCCTGACCGGGCATCGGGCCGGGCTGCTGCGGCACCGCCTGCTGCTGCGCGGGCCACTGCCCCGCCGACGCCGGTGCGGCGGGCTGGTAGGAGGGCGGCAGCGGCGGGACGCCGTCCTGCGGGGCGGCCGGGGGAGTCCAGGCGGGCGGCTGGGGGCCCTGGGGGGCGGGCGGAACGCCGGTCCCCGGTCCTCCACCCGGCCCGGCGGCGTGCACGGCCCCGCTCTCCGGGTCACCCGCCTCCGACGAACCGTCCGCGTCCGCTGCCGGGGCCGTCTGCTCGCCCACGGGCGCGGGGTCGTCCTCGGCCGCGTCCGTTCCGGAACCGGTGTCGTCGCCGGCCTCACCAGCGGGCGCCTCGGCACTCTCGGCACGGTCGTCCGCCGTGGCCTCGGGCCCCGACTCCCCGGCCCTCTCGACCTTCTCGACCTCTTCGGCGTCCGTCCCCTCCTCCACGGCGGCGCGCTCGGCGATCTCCCGCTTCAGTGCGACGGCGGAGAAACGCATGGTCGCCCCGCTCTCCAGGTCCCCGTTGTCCGTCTCCGGCACGACCCGCTCGGAGACGTCCGCCCCCGGCGGCTCGGCGGCCTGCGCCCGCTGGGGCTCGAAGCCCTCGGGCGCCCTCGGCACCGGGACCGGACCGCCGAACGGCGGCACGCCGGGGGCGGCCGGGGCACCGGAGGCGTCCACACCCAGTGGCTCGGTGCCCTGCGCCTGCTGGGGCTCGAAGCCGTCGGGCGCCCTCGGCACCGGGACCGGACCGCCGAACGGCGTCTCCTGCGGCGGAGTTCCCGCAGGCGGGGAAGCCGGTGCTGCGGGCGCGGAGAACGGCGGCACACCGGGGGCGGCCGGGGCACCGGAGGCGTCCGCACCCAGTGGCTCGGTGCCCTGCGCCCGCTGGGGCTCGAAGCCCTCGGGCAGCCCCGGCGCCGGGACCGGACCGCCGTACGGCGACGGAGGCGGCGGCGTGAACGGCGCCCCCTGCTCCCCGGTGAACGGCGTCCCCTGCGGCGGAGTCCCCACGGGCGGGGCCGCCGGCACGGGCGGGACCGGCCCGGGAGCCGGTGCGGGCACGGGCGCGGGGAACTGCGGAACCCCGGAGGCGGCCGGAGCACCGGGGGCGGCCGGAGTACCGGGGGCGGCGGCCGGGACCCCGGAGGTGTCCGCCCCGCCGAACCCGCCGGCCCCCGCTGCTCCACCCGCCGTACCGGCGGCGCCCGACCCGCCGGACGCGTTCTGCGTGTACCAGGCGGGCGGCGCGTAGTCGATGGTGAACTCGCCGGTGGTCTCGACGGCCTCCGCGTCGGGCTGGTCATCGCCGGGCGTGGCCCAGCCCCCGCGCGTCCCGTCCCGATCGCTGCTCACAGTTCCTCCTGGTGTGGTCGAACACCCTCGTGCCGTGCCGGGGCGACCATGTCGTGTTGTTCCGAGTCGTCCGTGGTCGTTCGGGCAGTCCCGTCCGACGGCTCTCCTCCGGGACGTGGGCACCCGGCCCACAGATCCTGTCCTCGGGGCCTGTCCTCGGGTCCTGTCATCCCGCCCGCTCCCAGCCTAATCACCACGAGCCGCACCTCGGCAGGCCCGCCCGCACTCAACGGCGCCCGGCCCACCCCGAGTCGGCCCGGCACTTCGACCATGACCGGAGGAACCGGGCGCAAACCATCAGCGCCCCGCGAACGGAGGCGAACAGGGCGGAGCGTCAGTCCATGCGCCGCGGTGTGCCCAGCAGACCGACCTCGGCGTCGGTGGGCTGGGTCAGCACGTACTGCCGGTCCCGGTCCGTGCACCACAGGGTGACCCCGTCGGGCAGCGCGGGCAGCGACTCCACCTCGGTCCGGGACAGCCCCATGGTGCGGCCCAGTTCGGCCGCCTCGTCCGGCGAGACCCGCTGGATACCCGCGAGCCGTGCCTGTCTCAGCAGCCGGGGCGCCACCGGGCTGAGATACGGCAGCAGCGTGAGCACCGACTGCCAGGGCCCGGCGACCGTTCTGCCCCGAGGGGGCCGCATACCGCAGTCCCGGACCACCAGCACGGGCGTACCCGCGGAGGCGCCTTGCGGGGGCACCCGCCCGACGTCGTACACGGACAGGCCGTTCTGCCCGCCGCCCATGGCGTGGACCATCTGCATCCATGCCTGCGGCCGGCCGGTCTCCACCGCCACCCGGGCACCGGTGGCCGCCGAGCGCAGCGCCAGCACCTGCGCCGTCCACAGGCCGCCGATCAGCACGACGTCGTACGGCGTGGGCCGGTTGATGCCCAGGACGGCCGGCTGGCCCTCGGCGTCGACGCCGGCCACCACGCCGTCGTCCCCGATCGGCAGGGCCAGCGCGTCCAGTTGCCGCACCGGCACGCCGTGCCGTCCGTGCCGGGGCCCGATCAGGCCGAGGCCGTGCAGCAGCCGCCCGCCCGCCCGCCGGAGGCCGGAGGGTTCCGGCGGCCGTGGGCCGCCCGGCGCCGCGGAAGTCGTCGGAGAAGTCGTCGGAGAAGTCGTCGGAGAAGTGGTCGGAATCGTCATCGGGCACCTCCGAGGGGCAGGGTGGCCAGCATGCCCGGCAGCTGTTCACGGTCGAGCCGGGCGAGGCTCGCGCCGGCCTGGCCGGCCGCCGTCTCCAGGGCGCGCCGCGCGGCCACGAGTTCGTCGTCGCTGCGCCCGGTCACCCGCAGGTGTCCGCACAGCGCGACCTCCTGCCGCTCGCCGCGCGCCAGGGTGAGACTGAAGGTGGTGGCGAGGGCCGGTATCGCCGTGACCCGGGCGACGAACTGGGGCAGCGACTCGCCCCGGCCGCCGCCGAGCTGCGGCCACCGCCTGACCCAGTAGGTGGTGTGCCGCCGGTTGTCGCAGCGCCAGCTGCGCCCCGACTCCTCCGTGCGCCGCTCCCGCGCCTCGCTGCGGCCCGCCTCTGCGGTGACCAGCGGGTTGGCGCAGGCCGAGGTGGCCAGCGCGGCGATCAGCTCCTCCTCGTCGAGCAACCGCGCGCGGAACCCGGCGCCGGTCAGCCGGCTCGCCAGATGGTCGGCGGACCGCACGACGCACTTCTGCGCCCCGGTCAGTCCGCCCCCGCGCGCGGCGACGGCCTCGGCGCACAGCTCGGGGTCGAGCTTGAGCGCGATCCAGGTGATGCGCACCGCCGGCGCGCCCGTCTGCTCCTGGAGCGGCAGGTAGTTGGCGACGGCCACGGACTGCTGGGGCAGGTGCAGGGCCGGCGCGGGCTGTGTGTGCAGCACGACCTGAGCCGACTCCAGCCGGATCCCGTCCACCTCCAGGGCGTCCCGCACCAGCCCGAGCGGCAGCGGCTGACGGCTCCGCTCGGCGCGCAGGGCGGTCGCGTCGGCCTCCACCTGGAGGACGGCCGTCAGGAAGGTGCCGTCCCCGACGACACCGACCGGCCGCCGGTCCCGCGCGGCGTACGAGTACGTGCGCAGGGCGGGCTCGCACTCCACCGCCGGGACCAGGCCGGGCTCCGTGCCCGGCGGTATCCGGGTGCTCGCGGCCCGCTTCCGGCGCGCCCGCAACTCCCGGGCGGTGGCGATCCATTCCGGCAGGGAGCGGCCCCGCCGCCGTACGAAGGCCAGCAGGACCAGCGCCACGGCCACGACCGCCGCGGGCGCCATGGCCATCATCCCGAGGGCCCAGCCGACGAGCAGGACCGCGGCCGCCAGCTCCACCAGCGCCAGCCGTTGCAAACGGAACGAACCGGCCTGACCCGGCCGGGACCGCAGGCCGAGCGTGACCGACTGCCGCGCCGGTCCGGGGCCGCCGGAGGCCGCACCCGGGACCGGGTCCGGCCCGGCCGCGCGACCTCCCGCCGCCGACCGGCCGCGCGCTCGCGTCCGCGTACCGGAAGCCATCACTCCATCCCCCCGTTTTGCTCACAACTCACTGGAACCAGGCCACCCGACAAGGCCCTTGAGGGCCCGGGTACCCTACCCGCTCCACGAGACCCGATCCGTACCAGGCATAGTAGGGGCCGGGTCCGACAACGGAGGGCGGGGGAGCGTCGTTCCCCGGGCGCGCTCCGCGTGAGACACGGGGAGAAACGGGCACAGATGGCATCTCGGCGGGACCAACTCAACGCCTACACCTTCGCGAAGCGCCGCATGCTCGCGTCGTTCGTGCAGTCGTCACCGAATGCCTCGGACGAGGGTGCGCCCCGGCCGCTGCGTGCCGTCCTGCCCGGTGCGATCGCCGGCGTCGTCGTCCTCGCGGCCTTCGGGGCCTGGGGCATGTTCAAGCCGACCGCCCCGCAGGGCTGGGACCAGCCGGGCCAGAAGGTGATCATCGCCAGCAAGTCCACCACCCGCTACGTGGTGCTGAAGACGGACCACAAGACCCAGCTGCACCCCGTGCTGAACATGGCGTCCGCCAAGCTGGTCCTCGACTCCCAGAACGACGTGGACGTGGTCACCGTCGACGAGTCGATCCTCGACAACGGCAAGATCCCGCACGGCGTCACCATCGGCATCCCCTACGCCCCCGACCGCCTGCCCTCCGTCAAGGAGGCCGGCGCGGCCAAGAAGTGGGCCGTCTGCGAACGCCCCAGCGGCAGCGGCAGCACCATCCAGAAGGCCGCGTTCGTCCTGGCCGAACGGGACCAGAAGCTGACCGAGGGATCGCAGAAGCTGCACGGCGGCGAACTCCTCTACGTCACCACCCCTTCGGACGGCAAGCGGTACGTCGTCGACGCGCACGGCACGGTCTACCCGGTCGACGCCTCCGACACCCTGCTGCTCCAGACCCTGGTCGGCGCGGACCGCGAGCCGCAGCGGGTGAACAAGGCCTGGATCGACACCCTGAACCAGGGCGACCGGATCAGCATGCCCTCCGTCGAGGGCGTCCCCGGCTCCCCGGCCCACGCGCCCGGCGAACTCGGCGACGCCAACAAGGTCGGCATGATCCTGAGGGCACCGGTCAACGGCGAGGAGCAGTACTTCGTGGTGCTGCCCGGCCGGGTCGCGCCGATCTCGCGCTTCGTCGCCGAACTGCTCCTCGTCAACAGGGACCTCGTCAAGCTCGGCCAGGCCAGTCACCCGAAAGAGGTCAGCGCGGGCGCCATCACCCGGGGCAAGCCGTTCGCCGACGAGCACAAGTGGCCGACCCGGAAACCCAGCGCCGTGAACGACGCCTCCACCGCCGACGGCAGCCGCAACACCATCTGCAACGTCCTGCACCACGTCGACCCCGACAACGGCGCCATGACCCTGACGACCTGGGCGGGCGAGGACTTCCCGGCCGTCCTGCCCACCGGCTCCTCCAGCGCGTACGTCACCGCCGGCTCCGGCCAGCTCTACCGCCAGTTCCAGGGCACCGCGACCAAGGACGGCCCGGTCTTCCTGGTCACCGACACCGGCCTGCGCTACGCCCTGCAGTCCAACGACGACAGCGCCACCACCGGCGGCAAGGGCTACGGCGTCACGGCCAAGCAGCGCAAGCAACTCCAGCAGGAGGCCAAGCTCGCGCAGACCCGCCTCGGCTACGCCGGTGTGCGGCCCGCCCCCCTCCCCGCCCCCTGGTCGGAGTTCCTGCCGACGGGCCCCCGCCTGTCGACGGCGGACGCGCGCCAGCCGCAGGGTTCATGAGGAGGAGTAAGCCGATGCACGACTACTCCCCTCTCCGTCCCCGCACGCCCCTGCTCCTGACACTGGCACTCACCGCATCCCTGGCCGCGGCCCCCGCCGCCGTCGCGGACTCGGCGTCCGACCAGTGCACGTTCTCCAGCACCAACCACAAGTACAGCGGCACCCCGTGGGCCCTCCAGCGCGTCAACCTGGACGAGCTGTGGAGCCAGTCGAAGGGCAGGCACGTACGGGTGGCCGTCATCGACACGGGCGTCGACACCGCCAACCCGCAGCTGACGGACGCGGTCGACGCCTCCCTCGGCGAGAACCTGCTGCCGCCGAAGGTCAAGGGCAAGCCGATCGAGCGCGGCAACACGCACGGGACGACCGACACCGTCGGGCACGGCACCCGGGTGGCGGGCATCATCGCCGCCCGTCCGATGAAGGGCACGGGCTTCGTCGGCCTCGCCCCCGAGGCCACCATCATCCCGATCAAGCAGAACGACGCCGAGGGGCACGGCACGGCCACCACCCTCGCACAAGCGATCAGATACGCGATCGACGTCAAAGCCCAGGTCATCAACATCTCGCAGGACACGACGAACGCCGTACCGCCGGACGACGACCTCCGGAACGCCATCGACGCGGCCCTGGCCCACAAGATCGTCGTAGTCGCCTCGGCGGGCAACGACGGCCTCGGCGGCAACGACAAGAAGACCTATCCCGCCTCCTACGGCGGAGTCCTCGCCGTCGCCGCCTCGGACCGCAACAACGAACGCGCGGCCTTCTCCCAGTCGGGCGACTTCGTCGGCGTCGCCGCACCCGGCGTCGACATGATCTCGACCGTCCCCAAGGGCGGCCACTGCTCCGACAACGGGACCAGCTTCTCCGCGCCGTACGTCGCCGCGGTGGCCGCACTGATCAAGGCCAAGCATCCCGACTGGACGGCCCGCGAGGTCGTCGCCCAGATCGAGCAGACGGCGGAACGCTCGATCACCGGCCACGACAGCCGGGTGGGCTGGGGCGTGGTCGACCCGGTACGGGCCCTCACCGAGGACGACCACCCGATCGAGTCACCCCACCCCGACCCGGGCCTCACCCACGCCCAGGCCCCCACCCCCGCCAAACTGACCCTCGGCGAAACCCCCCAGGAACGCACGGCCCGCATCGCCACCTACGTGGCGATCGGCGCGGCCGTCCTGGTGGCGGCCCTGGGCGGCGGAGCAATCGCCCTCCGCGACGCCCGACGCCGCCGCCCCCTGGAGACCCGGCCATAGAACTCGCACTCAGGTTCCCACCTCGGCGACCACGTCACACTTCGCATTCTGCTGTGCGAACCGGGCGGTACTCCGGGCGAGGGACACCAGCCCGTCCCGCAGCCGCTCCGCGCCACCGCCCCCCTGCTGCTTGAGATGGACGACGACACTCAGGTGCTGCCCGTCGCCACGGGCGACGCAGGGAAGGTAGACGGCGGCGACCTTGTCCGAGGCAACAGCCTTGTCCCCAGCGTCGAACGCCTTCAACGACGACACCGACGCGAACTGCCCCACCACTTCCTCCACCCACTCCTCGGCGTGGTCGTACTGCAACATCTCGGCCGTAGCCGACAGCAGTTGTTTCCCACCCCCGTCGACAAAGCAGGACGACGAGTAACTGACATCCATGTCGTCACGACGCGGATCGGACACGGCGTCGTCGAACGAATAGGCGGACTCACCGGGCAGGACACGACGCAGCGCGACCGCCGAGCCATCCGACGCCCCCAGCGTCCGGCACACCTCGGACGCCTTGATCTCCCCCTTCTCCTCTCCGAACGGCGAAAGCCCGAAGGCGTAGAGAACACCACCGACGAGGCAGAGCAGCAATGCCGTTCCGCCGGCGATCAGGGCCTTGGTACCAGTCGAAGCCAACGTCTCAGTCTTCCGTGTCGAGTTGCCGTGGGATGCCCTCACCGTCGAGGTACTGGTGGATCAGACGGCCGGAGGTGTCGAATCCGTCCTGCGCGGAGGTGGCCACCGATGCCTCGACCATCGGGTAGCGGTGACCGGAGTTCTGGCCCGCCTTCTGAGCGGCGAGTTCCACCATCTTGTAGGTGGAGTCGGAGGTGTCCTGAAAACTTTCGCCGTTCCGGTAGATGATTTCTCCGGAGCTGTCCTTCATGGCTCCCTCGGTGATCTTGCCAATGATCTCGTCGGCGGCTGTTCCGGCCACATCGCCGATGATGGCGCCGCCGGGCCCGGTCATCGGTTCCGTGGCTAGGCCGATGCCGATACCGATGGCCGTACCGCCCCAGTTGCCGGCGTTCTCGATCGCGGCGTTGTACTCGGCGTCCTTCGCGCCGCCGTCCAGCTCACCCTGGTAGGCACGGCCGGCACCGATGAGTCCCTCGATCTCACCAGCGGTTCGGGCGACGTGGTCGGAGCTCTGCTTCAGGTTGTCGGCCTGGGAGAATGAGGGATCCTCGACGTACGCGGACGGATGCGCGAAATGATGTTGCATCAGCTGTGCGGTATAGCTGTGCTGGCCGAGGTTGACCGCGGCGTAGCCTTCGGGATTCTGACCGACCGAGTACAGGAACCTCGTGATGTCCCGCTCGTCGAGTGAGGCCGCCGTACCCGCGATGGGGAACAGCGTCTTCTCGCTGGCACCGCCCGCGTGCAGGCCCCGGTGGATGTCGGGCATGTACTCTGCAGCGATCTGGCCCATACTGTCCGACATGTAACCGTGGCCGGTAAGCCGGTCGGGCTGCTCCGATACCGAGTGGAAGATGTCCTCTACGAGCTTTGCCTGCCCCGCGTTGTGCGGAGGGGTATCCGCCGTGGGCAGTTCGCCGGCCGGATGCCCCGTCGTCGCAGCCTCCAGAGCCAGCGCCAGGTTGTTCTGACCCGTGATGATGTCGTCGCCGTGCAGGTCCGCTTCCTTGGGCCAGTCCCGCTCCTCGAAGAGGTACTGGAAGTTGGTCAGCGACACCTTGCCCTTCTTGCCGTTGCCTTCGGTGTCCCGCTCGAAGGGATTGTCCGAGTCGTCCTTGGACACGTACTGCTGGTTGAGGAAGTCGGTGGCCGCGTCGGGGCTGTTGGACAGACCCTTGAGATAGCCGGTGAGCGGGTCGTTGCCGCTGTCGTCGCCGATCCGGTTCAGCCAGGAACTCATGCCGGTGTGCTGCCAGATCGGGTTCCCGTGCGCGCCGTTGCCGGTCATCTTCCGCTCGGTGGCCATGAGCTTGGTTCCGTAGTCCTTCAGGAACTGGTCGTCGTAGTCACCGGTCCGCATCAGGTTGCTCATGACCTGGAAGCCCATGGGGCCGCCTCGGTCGCCGTAGAGCGGCTTGTCGCCGAGGTCGATCATCTTGCGCTTCCACTCGGTCATGTCGGTGGAATCGCTCTGCGTGGCGTGGGCCAGCGTCAGCCCGAGGTTCCGCTGGAGGTCGTCGAACTGGTCCAGGCGTTTGTGCCCCAGCTCGTAGTTGCCCCGGCTGGGATCGCTGATCCCGGTCCAGAACTCCAGGGTCTTCTGCGGTCCCAGGCTGGAAGCGAAGCGCTCGGCGAACAGGGGGTCGTCGGCGTACTTCTTCAGCCCGGCGTTGAGCCGGTCGAAGTCCGCCACGGACAGGTCGTCCGGGTTCTTCGCCGCGACCTTCGCCAGTTCGTCGGCCTCCTTGACCGCGTCCGCCGCGGCGTCGCGGTCCTTGTAGCCGGCGTTGGAGAAGCCCATCCTGGTCTGGTCGACGAGCGCCATGAGAACCGTCCTGGCCGTGTTGTCGCTCTCGGTGGCCTTGCCGAGGATGCCCTGGATCTCGTCGCGGAGGTCGTCGGCGTCCTTCTGGCTGTTCGCACTCTTGTTGCCGCTCGGGTCCGAGCTCCAGTCGGGCCGCGTGTTGCCCACGACCGTGAACTTGCCCTGGCCGGCGTCGACGACGGTGAGGTTCTTCTTCTGGCCGCGTGAGACCGCGTCCTTGAGCTGCTGGTGATACGACTTCAGCTCGCCCTGGGTATCGACCAGGATGTTGTGGATGGTGGTGGCCTGTGTGTGGGCATCGCCGAATTCGCCGGCCGTCTTGCCGACGAACTCCCGGGACACCTGCGCGTTCACCCCGGCCCAGTCGGCCTTGAGAGCAGCTTTGTGCAGGTCGTCCTCGGCGTCCTTCTTCAGGTCCGCGAGGTGCTTCACGAGCGTCGACCAGTCGGTGACGGCGTCGTCGAAGAGCTTGAAGTTGGCGTGGTACAGGGCGTTGAAGTCCACGGGATGTCGTCGTCCTCTGGGGTGGCGGGCAGCGGTATCGGCTGACATGAGGGGAGGCGCCGTCGGCCCCTCCCGGTGCCGCTACTCCTTCTTCTTGCCCTTGTCGTTCTCTCCGTAGATGGAGTTCTTCTCGCCCGGGGCCCCGACCCGTTCGTCGAACCCGTCGTCCAGGGCGTCGATACTGCTCATCTGCCGCTGGATGTAGTTCTCGTCGTCGGCGTGCACCTTTTTGGTGGTCTGCATGTGGTTCGAGATCTGGGCACAGGCGTCCATGAGGGACTTCAGCTGCTCTTCCCAGCGGTCCGAGACGTGCTGGAGTCCGGCACCGAGGGCGAAACCCTGCTGGGAAAGATCGCCGGCCGCCGTGTCGCTGCTGGGGGTCGCCACACGGGCCTTGTCCCACAGCTGGTCGTAGAGGTGGTGTGCGGAGCTGCCGATCTTCTCCAGGTCCTCGTGGCCCACCTTGAGGTCACCGGTCTTGCTCGGTACGACGTAGGGGCCATAGGTGCCGCCGCCAGGGTCGACGTGGTTGAGCTGCATGTGCGCCGACTGTCCTTCGGCGGCTTGCGTCTTGAGTTGTTCCCACTCGTCCCAAGCCATGAAACGGCCCCTTCCCCCGTGACTACCGCAGTGCCGTAGAGCAATGCGAGGGCCAAGCTAGCAACCCGGGTTGGGAAAAGTTTGCTCCATGTCCGCTATGGACGAACTCGCGGCTGTGAAAGTTCGACGGAGAGAGCCCGCCTGTCTCCACCCGTCACATGGGCGGACCTCTTGACGGCAAGATGCCGCGTTGCGGAGCGGGGAACTTCCTGGTTGCAAAGCTGGGACCGGGACCGCTCGACGTCGATGGAGCGATGGCGTGATGTGAACCTTCTGTGCAGATGCCGGGTCTGCTCTGTCGTTGATGGCCGCTTTGCGGCCTATGTGATGCCGATGGCTGGCCGCTCCCGAGCCTCACTGCAACTGGGCTGTTGCAGAGTTCGGTTGGCCGCGATTTACACAGTGACTACAGTGGTCAGGGATGGATCGGGGGCGGGCTGCCCGCTGCCTGGTTCGTTGAGAGCTGTACAAACGGGGAACGGGGAAGGAGTCGCAGTGAGTAACGGCGGCGGCTCGGATCTGAGGCGCGGACTTGAGGCCCTGAAGATCTTCCAGAAACGCGTGAACGACGCGCTGAAGACTTTTGACGACTCACCGGGCGCTTCGTCCAGCATCGCACAGCACGCCATCAGTCGGGCGTCGTTCAGTGGTACGGGGGTGGCATTCAGCGAGGCGGCCGACCTGCACGGCCAGTACGAACGCGTGCATGAACGCCTGACACATCTGTCCCAATCACTGGGCATGCAGATCGAGGCCCTGGGAATCGCGGTCAAGGCGGCCGATGTCGGCTTCGACAACGTCGAAGAGGGAGTGCGTCAGCGCTTCTGGGCGATTCAGTCGCAACTCGACCGGGAGTACAAGAAGGCGATGCCGCACGAGAAGCCACACCAGGCGCATCCGGCACCCGCGCCCTCGAAGTCGAACAAGGCAGGGCTCTGATGAGTGATGACAACTGGCAGCACAAGTCTGAGTACAAGCCCGGCGTGGAGGAGGCGGGTCAGCAGATCGACAGGGTCGACGCCGTCGAGGGCTTGCTGGCCTTCATGCCGTTCGGCTTCGGTAGGCACGTCAACGCCTTCGGTTCGACGGACTTCGAGAACCACGATCTGAACGACATGATCGACCTTGTCGAGCATGCCCAGCCGGAGCATCTGGAAGCGGCAGGCAAGGCTTTGTGGGATGCCCACAAGGCCATCTCCGAGGCCGCGACAGACCTGAGGACCCATCTGAAGCAGGTCGACTGGCAGGGACAGGCCGCGACCGACTTCCACACCTGGGCTGGTGGCCTGGCCGACTGGAGTGACGAACTCGCCACGTTCGCCGACAAGTCGGCCACCCAGATCTCCGCGGCGAGCATGGGCCTGGCCACAGTGAAGAAGTCCATGCCGCCTCGTGATTCCCGTCCGCACGCGGATCGGAAGCTGCCCACAGAACTGCCCAAGGCCAAGCAGGTCGACAGCAACCCGGACTACGTGGCAGCCAAACAGGCCGAGAAGCACCGGCAAGAGGCCATCAACCAGATGAACAAGCTGGCCTCGTACTACGCGGTGTCGGCCGGCAGCCTGGAGGGGGAGGAGGGGCCGAAGCCGTACCAGGCGATGCCCTCGGTGGGAGTGCCGAAGCCGTCCCTGCAGGGTAGTGACGACAGGGCATCCGGGGCGTCGGAGCGGTACGGGTCGACGCACTCGGCTCCGATCGTTGCCGGTGCGGTGAGCCATCATGTGCAGGCGGACACGACCGACGTGCGCCCCGCACACCACAACTCTCCGGTCAAAGAGGTGCACCCCCCGGTCCTCCATCCCGGCCATCAGGTCGGCACGGAAATCAACGCGACGGGGACGTTGCCTCCTCCGGTGCACACCGCACAACCCGCGCCTTCCGCGCCCACCCTTCCGGCCGCCGGCGGTGGACAGACGCCTCCGATGACCAGCGGCCCAATGGCGCCACCGATCGCGCCGACCGTCGGTCGTGCCGCGGCCAGAGGCCCTGCGGGTCGGCTCCCGATCTCGGCACAAGGCCGCACTGGAGCTTCGGGAGCCGTAGGTGGGCGAGTTCCTCAGGGATCCGAGAGCCAGACGGGGCGGGCCGCCACCGGCGGCCGGGTGCCTCAGGAGCCGATGGGGCAGGCGGCTCGCGCCACCGGTCGCAGCTCGGCCCCGACGGGGCAGTCACCCGTCCGCGGCTCCACCCCCCAGGGCGGCCGTTCACCATTGGGGCGAGGTGTCACCGGGGGAACGCCTCGGATGACCAACACGCCAGTCGGCCGTGCGGGAGCCGGACCTGTGAGTGCGGCTCGCAACGGGGTCGTAGGGGGGAAGCCGGTCACCGGTCGCACAGCAGGAACGGGGCCGAAACCTCGCGTTCCGCGCGGTACGGTCGTTGGCGCCGAGGAGCCGACCTCCTCGCAGCAGCCACGGAGCGGTCTCGGGCAGCGAGGGGTGGTCGGCGCTCAGGCGGCGAAGAGGAGTCCTCGCACCGGTCAGTCCCTGCTTCGTTCGGCCGGCAGCCCCGAGGGAGCCATCGGCACGCCGCGCAAGAACGGAGGCTTCGCGTCCGGGGATGCCGAGAGCGGCACCACAGCGGGTCTCGGACGAGGTGCTGTAGGTGAGCGCCAAGCCCCGGACGGAGGCACAGGACGCGCCGGGGGGCCGATGGAAAAGGAACAGCGTCGTTCGTCGCGGAAGAAGCGGCGTGACGGTCAGCAGAAGAGCGACTGAAAGAGCGAGGACGTACGCAGTCATGAAGCAGGGGACAAGCCGACGTGGCTCACAAGCTTGGCGTCTGACACGGCGTGGGGGGACGCGCCTGTCCGTCCTCTGCTCCTCACTGGGCGCGTTGGCCATTGTCTCCACCTCCCTGGCTCCGGGCGCTGCGGCCTTGGACATTCAGTCGAAGCAGTGGTACCTGGCTCCGATGAAAGCCGACACCATGTGGAAGACGAGCACCGGTAAGGGGATTAAGGTCGCCGTCATCGACACGGGCGTAAATCCCGCCACACCATCTTTGAGGGGGCAGGTACTCGTCGGCGAGGTGGCGAAGTCTGTGTCGTATCACGTGACCAAGGACTTCAATGGGCATGGCACGAGCATCGCCGAGCTGATCGCTGGAACGGGGACTGGCGGAGGCATCAAGGGCCTCGCTCCAGATGCGAAAATCATTCCGTATCGCGTGCAGCTCGATTCCCTGAAGGGGAAGACTGAAAAGACGAAGACCGCCACGCTCGCTGCGGATATCAGGGCTGCCGCAGACAGTGACGCGAAAATCATCAATATGTCCATTGGTGGTCCCTTGTATGATCCGGACGAGGAGAAAGCCGTCAAGTACGCGGCGTCCAAGGGTAAGTTGCTGTTCGCCTCAGTCGGTAATGAAGCGCAGACCAAGAATAATCAAATCGAGTATCCAGCCTTCTACCCTTACGTCAACGGCGTCTCCGCAGCGGACCGCTCCGGCACCGTAGCCAAGTTCGCCGAGCACGGAACCTATGTGGATCTCGCAGCCCCCGGAGTCGACGTCCCAACCTGGTGCGACAACACGTTCACCGAGTACTGCAAAGGCAAGGGGACTAGTCCCGCAACCGCCATTGTCTCCGCCTCCGCCGCCCTCATCTGGTCCGCACACCCCGACTGGACCGCCAACCAGGTGCTCCGCGTGCTGGTGGACACGGCCGGCCGCACATGGGCCAAGGGGCAACGGAGCATCTACCTGGGCTACGGCCTCGTGCGGCCACGCAAGGTTCTCGAAAACCCCAAGATCAACCCCGGCCCGGCCAACGTAGACCCGCTCGCCGCCGACAACTACACCGGCGACGAAGCCACCCCCACCCCCACACCCTCGGCCTCCAAAGACGGCCCGGCGAAGGGGGCCGGTGCCACTAGTGCGCCCAGCACCGTAGCCGCGCAGGACCCCGACTCCGGCACCAGCGCCACGACTTGGGTGACCCTCGGTGCCGCAGCGGCCGTACTGGTCGTCGGAGGTGTCGGTTACGGCGTGCTGCGGGCGCGGCGTAGCCGCTGATCGGTCTCCCGTACACCTGCTCGCTCGCCGAGTGAGCAGCGGTCCCCGCTTGCCGGGGTGCCGAGTCCGACTCGGTGCCCGGCAAGGTCAGTCCACGAAGAAAGGCATCGCAATGGCCGCAGGCACTCAGAAGATCACCAAAGATCAGGTTGCCGGCCTGGAGAAGGAACTGCTGGGCCAGTTCGACGACATCAAGGGCCAGCTCGGGCGCCTCCAGCACATGATCGACACCCTCGAAGGACACTGGAAGGGTATCGGCGCTGGCGCGTTCAACACCAAGCAGACCGAGATCAACGAGCGCATGGTCCGGATGGGCAACATCCTGGTCAAGTTCATCGAGGCCATGAACACGACCATGAAGATCAACGACAACACCGAGGACGAGATTCGCGCCAAGGTGCAGAGCATCGACGTGGACCTGGGTGGTTCGCACTCGGCGCTCACCAACTACTGATCCCGGCCGAATCACACTTCTCAGCAACGGAGGAATCATGGGCGTTCACGACGGTGGCGTGACAGAGGTCCACTACGACCGTCTCGACGAGATGGCGACCCAGATCGGCCAGCAGGCCCAGAAGCTGGAGCAGGGCCTGGAGGCCATCAAGAGCAAGGTGCAGAGCGTCTCCAGCATGTGGGAGGGCGAGGCCCACAACACCTACGTGCAGGAGCAGGCCGCCTGGGACCGCGAGGCCCGCGGCATCCACGAGGCCCTCGTCGCCATCGGCAAGGTCGTCCATGCGGCCGGCGGTGACTACATGGGCGGCGACAAGAAGGCCGCGAGCTACTTCCAGTAGGTGGCCGGGACCATCGCACCATCGCGGTAGCGGGGTGGACACGCACGGAGGGTGTCCACCCCCAGCCTCGTCGAACGAGACGCGAAGCGCCTATGAGTTGGGAAAGCGTGCGGGGAGAGCCGCTTGAGACGCGCACCCCAGTTCAACGGCCATCGCCCTTGAAACCGAGTTGAGCACGGCCATCAGATCTGATCCCGTCGCATTGTGGGCAACCTGGCCCGGAGTGCTGTAGAGGTCCCCGTGGACGTACGGAGTCGAATCCTTTCCCTTGCCGGCTTCTCGGGTTGAGCACGCGAAATAGAGCGTGGCGCCGTTGCGGCCGTGTGTTTGGCGTAGACGCCGATCGGGTAGAAGGTGTTCTCTCCTTCTTGACCCGGCGAATTCTCCAGTCCGGGGTGGTCTTGCGTGGCGGAGAAGTCCACCTGGATCAATGAGTGCCCGGTCTTGTCCCCTGCCTTGAAGACATCGCACTGGTTCCGCTCGGTCACTTCGTCGTGAAGGGTGCTCGCCGCACGCTTCACCGAGAACCTGCCCGACTGCTCGGTGGCCGTGGAGCCGGGTGATTCGCTGAACTCCTCGGTGCCGCCCATACGTTGCAGGGCCTTCACCGCCGACGAGTCGAGCGTCGCCCCGCACACCTGGGAGGCCTTGAGGGTCGGCTCGTCCACCGCGTCGTCACTTGAGCTGCACGCGGAGACCCACGCGAGGAGCACTGCCGCCGCAAGTGCCGGACGCGGGGCTCCGACTCTGTTGGTCCGCTGCTTCGATGGTTCGTTTGTCCGCTGCACAGATCAACCCTTATGCGGAGTCCGGCCACGATGGCGACATCGGCAGGTCCGCCTCCGAAGCGCAGCCGGCCTTTTGCGCCACCAGCCGGGAGACGGAATTGAGCACCGTTATACGGTCCCGGGCCGCACTGTCGCCCCGTATTTTGCCGGCGGGTGAGAAGAGCTCCGCTTTCACATACTTCGTGTCACCGACGTATGCCCCTGCGGACGGCGCCTTCGTGGAACACCGGAAGAACAGATCAGCTCCGCTGGTACCCACCCGTGCATAGACACCCACGGGAAAGCTGACACCCTCGACTGCCGATTCCTCGGCGGAAGCGGTCGGATAGGTGCGGGACGCCGAGAAGCGGATCTCGAGAAGCGGGTCCCCGCTGTCGTCCCCGCTCTTGTACACCCAGCACGCCTCTCGCTTGCTGTACTCGTCGTGCAGGTGACCGACGACGTTCTGCACGGAGAACGTGCCGGATCCGCCCGCCTCGTTCGCTCCGCCGGACCCGTCGAAGCGATCCGCGTCGGCCAAGCGTCGCAGTGCCTTCGAGGCAGCGGAGTCGAGTGCTCCGCCGCATACCTTGCTCGCGTCGACACCGCTGCTCGGGGCTGCCGCGGTGTCCTTCGAGGAGCCACCGCCGCAGCCGCCGGCAAGGAGCGCGGCGGCTACGACGGCCAAGGCGCCCGGCGCGGTGAAACGGTGCACGAGCATCAGTACTCCACCTCCACCAACCCCGTCTGAACCAACGGCTTCCCCCGCTTCCGCGACACGAAGACGCCCCGCCCCGCCGGCATCGGCCGGGGCCGGACGCCGCCGAGGATGTCGCCCTCGGCCGGGTCGCCGGTGAGGACGATGCCCTGGGCGCCGAGTTCCTTCATGCGCTGCATGAACGGCTCGTAGGCGGCGCGGCCGGCGCCCGCGGAGGAGCGGGCGATGATGAAGCGGACGCCGACGTCGCGGGCGAAGGGCAGCATCTCGGTGAGGCCGCCCAGGGGGTTGCCGCTGGAGGTGGACACCAGGTCGTAGTCGTCGATGACGACGAACACCTGCGGGCCGCGCCACCAGCTCCGGTCCCGGAGTTGCTGCGGGGTGACGTCGGCCGTGGGCGTGCGGCGCTGCATGAGGTCGGCCAGGGCGACCATGTGGTGGTCCATCTGGCTGGACATCGGGATGTACTCGGCCAGGTGGGACGCCGGAGTGACGTCCAGCAGCGAGCGCCGGTTGTCCACGACGAAGAACTTCGCCTCGTCGCCGCCGTACCGCAGGGTCAGCTGCCGGATCAGCAGGCGCAGCAGGTTCGACTTGCCGGACTCGCTCTCGCCGAAGACGAGGAAGAACGGGTCCTGTTCGAAGTCGAGGTACACCGGCTCCAGGTTCTCCTCGTCCAGCGCGAAGGAGACGCCCCGCTTCGGGAAACGGTCGCCGGGCGGCAGTTCGGTCGCCTCCAGCCGGCGCGGCAGCAGCCGTACCTTCGGGGCGCCCGGGGCCTGCCAGTGGCGGCCGACCTCGGTGGCCAGCGCGGCCGTCGCCTCGGCGAGGTCGGTGTCGGAGGTCAGGCCGTCGATCCGCGGGACCGCTGCCATGTAGTGCAGCTTCTGCGGGGACAGACCGCGGCCGGGGACGCCCGTGGGGACGTTGGCGGCCACCTTGCGGTCGATCTCGGAGTCCATGACGTCGCCCAGGCGCAGCTCCAGGCGGTTCATCAGGTGGTCCTTGAGGTTAGCGCGGACCTCCATCGAGCGGGACGCCGTGATGACCACGTGGATGCCGTAGCCGAGGCCGCGCGCCGCCATGTCCAGGACGGCCGGTTCCAGTGCCTCGTAGTCGGTGCGGAAGTTGCCCCAGCCGTCGATGACCAGGAAGACGTCACCCCAAGGCTGGTCGGTGACCGAGATCTGGCCCCGGGCGCGGCGGTTGCGGTAGTCGGCGATGGAGGCGATGCCCGAGGCGCGGAAGTACTCCTCGCGGCGGGTCAGCACGCCGTAGACCTCGGAGACCGTGCGGCGCACCCGCTCGGGGTCGAGGCGGGAGGCGACGCCGCCCACGTGCGGCAGGCCGTCCACCGCGGCCAGGCCGCCGCCACCGAAGTCGAGGCCGTAGAACTGCACCTCGTGGGGTGTGTGCGTGAGCGCGAAGGCGCAGATCAGGGAGCGCAGCAGCGTCGACTTGCCGGACTGCGGGCCGCCGATGATCTGCATATGGCCGGCCGCGCCCGAGAAGTCGAGCGTCAGGCGGTCGCGGCGCTGCTCGTACGGCTTGTCGACCAGGCCGACCGGGACGACCAGGCGTCCGGCGCCCTCGTAGTTCGGCTGGGTCAGACCGCGGCCCTGCACCGCCGCGAGGCCGGGCAGCAGCGCGTCCAGCGAGGGCGGGCTCTCCAGCGGGGGCAGCCACACCTGGTGGGCCGCCGGGCCCTGCGCCTCAAGCCGGCGCACGATCACGTCCAGGACCGTGTCGGCCAGCGCCTCGTCGACCTCGGGGGAGGACTGGGTGCGCTGCCGGGGGATGGCCGTGTACTGGACCGGCACCTCGGTGGCCGTGAAGAGCACCGGCCGCCGGTCCACCGGCAGGGGCCCGCCGCCCAGGGCCGCGCGGTGCGGGCCGGAGCGGTGGACGCCGGAGACGTAGGCCGCCTTGAAGCGCAGCATCTCGTCCGTGCCGAACTTCAGGAAGCCGGAACCGGGGACGTTCGGGAGTTCGTAGGCGTCGGGGACACCGAGCGCGGCCCGGGACTCCGCCGCCGAGAAGGTCCGCAGGCCGATGCGGTACGACAGATACGTCTCCAGGCCGCGCAGCCGGCCCTCCTCCAGGCGCTGTGAGGCCAGCAGCAGGTGCACGCCGAGCGAGCGGCCGATCCGGCCGATCTGCACGAACATCTCGATGAAATCGGGCTTGGCCGTCAGCAGTTCGCTGAACTCGTCGATGACGAGGACGAGGGAGGGGATCGGCTGGAGCGGGGCGCCGGCCGCGCGGGCCTTCTCGTAGTCGTGGATGTTGGCGTAGTTGCCGGCGTCGCGGAGCATCTCCTGGCGGCGGTTCAGCTCGCCGCGGATCGAGTCGCCCATGCGGTCGACCAGGGTGAGGTCGTCGGCCAGGTTGGTGATGACGGCCGCCACGTGCGGCATCTGGGCCATGCCGGCGAAGGTGGCGCCGCCCTTGAAGTCCGCGAGGACGAAGTTCAGCGTCTCGGAGGAGTGCGTGACGGCGAGGCCGAGCACCAGGGTGCGCAGCAGCTCCGACTTGCCGGAACCGGTGGCGCCGACGCACAAGCCGTGCGGGCCCATGCCCTCCTGCGCGGCCTCCTTGAGGTCCAGCATGACCGGACGGCCGTCCTCGCCGAGGCCGATCGGCACGCGCAGCCGCTCGGCGAGCGCGCGGGGCCGCCAGGTGCGCTTGGTGTCCACGGACGCCGCGTCCCCGAGCCCCAGCAGGTCGGTGAACTCCAGGTTGGCGAGCAGCGGCTGGTCGTCGTCGCCACCGGAGGCCATGCGCAGCGGGGCCAGTTGCCGGGCCAGTGCCTCGGCGGACTCGTGGGAGAGACCGTCCGGGGTGCCCTCGTAGACCTCGCCGTGCCCGGACTCCAGGCGCAGCACGCCCGGCTGGACGACGACGGACAGGTCGCCGCCCGCCGTGGTGAGTTCCCCGGGGACGACCTCGACGACCGTGACGCCCTGGAGGCCCTCGGGGTTGGCGAGCACCGAGTCCGGCAGCAGGGAGACGTCGTCCAGGACGAGCACGATGTGCGGCTCGTCCAGCAGCGGGGACGCGGCGGGGTGGAAGCGCGGCCGGCCGGTCAGCCGGGTGGCGAGCAGGTCCTCCAGCTCGCGCGGGTCGGTGCCGATCAGCCGGCGGGAGCCCGCGCCGTCCACCTCGCCGGCGAGCTGCGCGTGTGGGAGCCACTTCGCCCAGTCCCAGTGCGGCAGCGCCTCGCGGCCCGCGGCCACGGCGACGACCAGGTCCTCCGGGGAGTGCAGCGAGGCCAGCGAGCCGACCAGGGCGCGGGCCGAGGACCGTACGGAGTGCGGCTCGCCGCTCACGGTGACGTGGGAGAAGGCGCGCAGCGACACCGCCATCGGCAGGTCGCCGACCGTGTTGTGGGTGGCGAGGAAGCGCTGCATCGCGCCCGCGGTCAGCGGCTCAAGCTGCTCGACGGGACCGGTCTCCGGGGCGATGAGCGCGGTGGCCAGCGGCTGCGGGCCCAGGCCGACGCGTACGTGCGCGAAGTCCTCGTCGCCGGGCCGCCGCTCCCACACCCGGCTGCCCTCGGCGACGAGCGCCCACAGCTGTTCGGGGGAGGGGTGCAGGTAGTACTGCGCGTCCCGCTGCCGATTCGCCGTCTCGACGGCCGAGGTGCGCGCCTGGGAGAGGTAGCTGAGGTAGTCGCGCCGCAGGTCGGCGAGCTGCCCCTGGGAGCCGCGGCGGAAGCGGACCACCATCGCGACGGACATGGCCACCGTCGAGGCGATCATGATCATGCCCATGATCTTCATGAACGGCTGCCCGTTCGTGAAGAAGAACACCACCGAGCCGCCCATGCCCAGCGTGGGCAGCAGCTGCATCAGCACGCTCTCCTGCGCCCCGCGCGGCAGTTCCGGCGGCGGCTGGACCGCGATCTCCTCCGTGGGCACCTCGGACGGCAGCGCCCGTGGCGGGCGCTTGACGACGATCTGGCTCACTGCTCACCAATTCCCTTGCCCGACCCAGGCTTTCCACCCACCGCCCCGTGTCGGCGAGCGCGGGCCGCCGCGTGATCCTACTGAGTTCACCGCGCGCGGGTGAGCGGTAGGGTGCCGGATGTTCGCGTGAGCACACGCCGCGCCGGCCGGACATAGGCGGTCAACCCGCCCGATGTCGGAGCAGGAGGGCCCCGGAATTCCGGCCGCCGGCACCTTCGCGGCCGTGGCCGGCGCGAACGGGCACGAGACCTTCACGACACAGCCGTACCACCACCACCGCAACACGATCACCGAGACACAGACGCACCACCACTGAGGGGGAACAGCAGGTGAGCATGACGGCCGCCGCCACCGGCGGACCCGGGACGGGCGCGCCTTCCGGGTCCGGCAACGGACTCGGCTTCTGCCGGGTCACCATCGTCGCGCCGGACAGCCGCATCGACGTGGCACTGCCCGACGACGTCCCGGTCGCCGACCTCTACCCGGAGATCCTCCGGCTGTCGCGGCAGAGCGCCGAAGCGGGCGCCCCGGTCGGCTACCACCTGGTCCGCACCGACGGCACCGTGCTGGACAGCGCCCGCTCCTTCGCCGCGCAGCGCATCCTCGACGGCGAACTGCTCACCCTGCGCCCGTTCGCGGAATCCCTGCCCCCGGCCGTCTTCGACGACGTCGCCGAGGCCGTCGCCTCCGCCGTCACCAAACAGCACACGCTGTGGAGCGGCGACCTCACGCGCGCCGCGGGACTCGTCGGCGGTGGAGTGCTGCCGGCGCTCCTCGCGTTCGTCGCCTGGACCGCCGACCCGCGCCACGACATGCACGGCCTGGCCGGCGTCCTCGCCGCCGTCACCGGCATCCTCCTGGTGGTGCTGTCCGCGGTCCGCGCCCGCGTCTACGACGACCGCGGCTCGGCCGTCGCCCTCGGGCTCGGCGCGCTGCCGAACATCGGGGTCGCGGGCAGCGGACTGCTGCCCCTGAGCGGCGGCGAGGGCGTCGGCAGACTCCAGTTCCTGCTGGCCTGCGCGGCGGTCCTGGTCGCCGCGCTCGTCCTCGCCCTGTGCTCACCGCAGGGCGACGGGCCGTTCGTGGCCTTCGTGTTCGCCTCGGCGGTCGCGCTGGTCGTCGTCTTCGTCGCGACCCTCACCCACTGGGCCCCGGTCGAGATGGCCGGCCTGTGCGCGCCCGTCTCCGTCGGCGCCCTCGCCTTCCTGCCCGGCATGTCGATGCGCTTCGCGCGGCTGCCGATCGGCTTCGAGAACCCCAGCAACGGCGCCACCCGCTCCGCGTACGGCGTCGAGACCGCCGGCCCCGAGCCCGTGGACACCGGACGCGTCGCCGCGCAGGCCCGGCGCGGCCACGAACTCCTCGTCGGCCTGGTCGGCGGCTGCGCGCTCCTCGCCGTCGGCGCCTCGGCGGTCCTGGGCTTCTCGGACGACGTCTGGGCCCAACTGCTCGCCCTCGCCACCGGCGTGGCGATGCTGATGCGCGCCGGCCTCTTCCGCTACACCGCCCAGGTCGCCCCCGTCCTGGCCGCCGGCCTGGGCTCGCTGGTCCTGCTGGGCCTCGGCCTCGCCCTCAACCCGCCGCAGCTCATCGTCGCCGCCGCGCTGGACGGCCACCGCACCGACCTCGCGATCCGCACCGTCTGGCTGATCGCGGCCATCGCCGCCGCGAGCGCCCTGGTGACGGCGCTCGGCCTGATCCTGCCCCGCGGCGGACCGACCCCGTTCTGGGGCCGCTTCCTGGAGATCAGCGAGGGCTTCGTCCTGCTGACCCTGATCCCGCTCACCCTCGCCGTCTTCGACGTGTACGCGACCGCGCGCTCGATGACGAGCAAGTAGACCGCCGGTACGGCGGCGCGGTCGATGACCGGCAAATCATCGCCCTGATCACCTTGATCGCCCGTACGCCCGTACGCCCGTGCGGTCGTGCGGTCGGCGACCGGCGACCGGTGACCGAGCCGAAGCCGAAGGCCGACACCGGCCGCCGGGGGACCCACCACCCCGGCGGGCGCGCCCCGCCACCCCACCGCGCCGCCCCCCGCCACCGCCCCCCCCCCCCCCCCCCCCACCCCCCCCCAAAGACCCGCAAGCCG
>NZ_JANUGP010000042.1 GCF_024753135.1 Streptomyces pyxinicus
CAAGAGCCGCGACCGGTCGTCGGCCGACTCCGGCCGGGGCGGCGGTAAGGGCGGCGCCGGGAAGTCCGGCTCCGGAGGCGCAGGCCGCTCCGGTGGCGGGCAGAAGCCCGGCGGCACCTTCGGCCGGGGCGCCGACACCAAGACGAAGGGCAAGCCGACCGGCTCCAAGGACCTCGCCGCCACGAAGACGTCCGGGAAGAGCGCGGACGCGCAGAAGGCGGCGGCCGCGCGCCGGGAGGCGAAGAAGGACCGGGCCCGCCCGGAGGCCAAGAAGCAGGGGTCGCTGGAGCGGATGCGCCGCAAGAGCGACGGTGCCAGCGGCAAGGACGGCGCGTCCGGCAAGGGCAAGCCGTCCTCCGGGGGCGGCGCGGCGTCGTCGAAGGGCGCCGAGGCCAGGAAGAACAGGCCCGGTCGCGGCCGGACCGACAAGGCCGGGCCGGAGACGAAGCCCAAGGCCAAGGCGGACGGTGGCAAGGGCAAGACGACGCCGACCAAGGGCGGGACGACGAAGCCGGGCGGCTCCAGCGGCGCCACCGGCAAGGGCTCCGGCACGAAGCCGACGTCCGGGAAGACCGGCCCGGCAAAGGGCCCGGGCGGCAAGGGCAGTGCGAAGAAGAAGCCCACCGGTACGGGAACAGCCAAGGGCGGCAAGACCACGAAGGCCCCCAAGGGGTCCTCGACGGCTCCGCCGAAGGCCACCTCCCCCAAGCCCAAGACCCCGGCCAAGAAGAAGGCCCCGGTCAAGGGCAAAGGCACTGGTGGAAAGGCCGGAGCGACGAAGAAGACGCCCGGCTCGAAGAAGAAGTCCACCGGGGCCAGGGGCGGGACGGCCACCCCGCCGAAGGCGGTGAAGGTGGACCTCACCAAGAAGCCCAAGGCGCCGAAGGGGTCCTCGACGAGCCCGCCGAAGGCGACGTCGCCCAAGGCCGGGCGCAAGAAGAAGCCGGGGCCGAAGCGGAAGAAGCCGAAGGCCGGGCCCACGACCGCGCCGACCGGCGCGGGCACCGGAGCCGGGGGGCCGAAGGGCGCCGGCGGCCCGACGAGTTCCCGGCCCGGCTCGCGCTCGCGCCGTACGCGGGGGCACACGCCGCCGCCCAGGAGCGCCCCGCACGCGAGCGGGGAGTGGCTGCGGCCGCCGCCCGGGATGAGGGCGGAGTACACCGTCACCCTCGAACGGATCGAGCCGGAGGCCAAGCCGCCCGAGCCCAAGGCCCCGGCCGCCCTCACCGCGGGCAGCCCCGCCGGGACGGACCCCGAGCCGCCGGCACCGGCACCGGCGGCGGAGGCGACCGCCTCGACCACCAGCTCCAGCACGACCACCACCGGGGCCGGCACGGTCCCCGCACCCAGGAGGGAGGCGCGGCCCATGGGCGGAGCGCCCGCAGTACGGGGCGTCGAGGACGTTCAGTTCGCCGACGCCGAGCTGACGGTCTACGACGTCATCGAGTCCGACGCGGACATGGCCCAGGAGATCCTCGCCGGGGCGGAGCACGCCCGGATGGTCGCCGACCGGTGCCAGAACCTGGTGACCTCGCTGGAGTCGCTGCACGCCGAGCTGACCGCCAAGTCGGTACCCGGCCGCCTTATCGGCTGGTGCGCCCGCCTGATCGAGCGGGCCGGGGTCGTGGAGACCAAAGCGACCAAGCTCGCCGACGGTCTGCCGGGCGCCTCGGAGGCCATCGCCCACGCCGGTGAGGTCGCCGCCGAGTACGACAAGCACCCCGCCGACGTGACCCGCGACATGGGCCACACCGCACCCGCCGACGCCTCGTACCACCAGGAGTAGAAGCCATGGCAATGGATCTCGCACGCATGGGCGGCAAGATCGCCGACACCATCGTCGACGGCGTCACCTTCACCATCATCGTGGTGCGCCTGGCCGCCGCGTCGACGGCGATGCTCGCGCTCAGCGAGGCCGTGCGCGGCGCCTTCAAGTACGTCGAGGGCTGTGCGAAGTCGGTCGACCACCTCGCCGACACCGCCTCCGGCCTCAACGTCGACCCGGCGGTCGTCAGCGCCCACCAGGACGCGGCGACCGTCATGCGCGGCGTCCTGGCCGACGCCGAGGACCTGTCCACCGAGGCCGCCGAGATGGCCTCGGACTTCCGGACCGCCAAGGACGAGCACGAGGCCGACTACGGCCCCGTGCACGAGGCGATGACGAACAAGCCCGGTCAGATCGCCGACCGGACGTACTACAGCAACCGATAGCCCACCCCGGGCGGGGCGGCCGGAGCCTGCGGGCACCGGCCGCCCCGCCCGTCCGAGACACGGAGGTAGACCTCATGCTCGCTCGCGTGCACGCCCGGGCCCGCGCGAAGGCTGGCCGCGTCGCCACCGCCGCCGGGGCCGCGGTGCTCACCGGAGGGCTGTTCACCGACTTCCTCACCGGCCCCGGCATCGCCGCCGCCGTCACCACGGCCGGTCTCGGCCTGGCGACGAACATCAAGATCCTGAAAGCCCCCAGCTCGGCGAAGGCCACCGCCATCGGCGTCTACGCCTCCCCGCACATGGGCACCGCCCTCCTGCTGGTCGGTGAGCGCCTGGCGCCCGACAACGGCGTCTCCCTGCTCGTGCAGGCCAGCGTCGTCGCGGTGTGGACCGGGGCCACCTGGTTCATCCGCCCCGGCCGCCTGGCCCGCGAGCTCGTTGACGAGGCCGTGTTGCAGGAGATCGCGGCGGCGACCAAGGACGCCGAGGAGAAGGCGGCCGCCGAGGTCGCCGTCCTCCAGGTCGACCCCGACGAGAGCGACGCGGCCCGCTGGTGGCGTCAGGAGTTCACCGGCGAGGGCGGCATCGCTCCCGGCACCGTGCTCCTGGAGCACCAGCGGGTGAGCGAGGAGTGCGTGGCCCTCGTCGTCGGCTCGGCGCAGCGCGGCACACCGGTCCCCGACATCTCCAAGCCGCGCCTGTCGGCGCACCTGGACGTGCCCGAGGAGCTGATCGAGCTCGGGCCCGTGCCCGGCCGGGGCGCCGGCGTCCGGCTCCTGACGATCGGCCCCCGCCCCCAGCCCCCCGAGGAGGCGAAGACCGCCGGGAGCGACGAGGAGGTCTGGAAGGAAATCGCGGCGACCGCAATGCCGGGCGTCGAATTGATCGAGGCGAACACCTACGAAATCCGAAAGGAGTTGACCTGACCCGTGATGGACGTAAGGGAAAAGGGCGTTCGGGAATACGTGCTGAAAACCCCGCCCGGCGGCGTGAAGAGATACGACCACGACGCCCTGTGTGACCTGCTCGAAGTCGCTGACCGCTCGCGGGTCATCTTCGAGCAGGGCGTCGGCCGCGAGGCGATCGTGCGGGTCTACCCGTCGAACCCGCTGATGAACATGCGCGAGATGCGCCCGGACGACCTGGCGATGGACGCCCGGGGTCGTATCCGCCTCGGCACCTACTACGACGGCTCGCCGCTGTGGTTCCGCCTTTTCGACCCGAAGACCGGAAATGCCCAGCGCGGCGCGGTATTCGGCACGACGGGCGCCGGTAAATCCAGGCTGGTCCAGGCGATCCTGATCGCCTGCAAGCAGTCCGGCATCGTCGTCCACCTCGCCGACCTCAAGTCGGGCCAGTCGGTCCCCGAGGCCGCGGGGAACGTCGCCACCCGGGTCACCACGCAGTACGAGACCATCCTCATGCTGCGCGGCCTGGTCGCCGAGGCCGAACGCCGGATGAATGACTACGCGGCCCGCGGCCGCTCCGGCTTCGTCATCAACGACCCCGACCCGCTGATGTACGGGATCGTCGACGAAGCCAACCGGCTGCTGGAGAAGAACGCTCCCTTCCGCGACGAGGCCGCCTATCTCATCAAGGAGTTGGGCCGAACCGGCCGTTCCGTGGGCGTCGGCATCATCATCGCCGCCCAGGCCGGCCACCTCGACGAGCTCGGCGGCAGCGACACGCTGCGCGCCATGCTCAAGGAGGGCGAGGTCATCCTGCTGCGCTGGTCCAGCGGCATGATGCAGCAGCTCGTCGGCGACGGCCTGGTCCCGCGCGGCGAAGCCCTCCAGCCGATCCCGAAGGTCATCGGTCGGGTCCAGCGCATCCGCCGGTACAACGAGGTCGCCACCGACGACGACGAGGACGCCAACAGCCAGGGCATGCTCTACCACCTCACCGGGCCTCGCCCGATGAGCATGGCCAGGACGTTCGTCGTCGGCTCCGTCGCCCCCACCACGGGCTTCGACCCGCTGATCCTCGACCTGTACGGTCCCGGCGCCCCACCGGGCGAGGTGATCGACCTGATGGCGTACGTGACGGCCAAGGAGCTCAAGGCCCTCGCCGACAGCGACGACGGAGAAGGCGCCGCCGGTCCCGCCGGCGGTTCCACCGCACCGGTCGCCGCCGCTGCCGCGGCCGCCGAGCCCGAGCCGTCCACCGCGCCGAAGTCGATCGCCGACCGGGTCCTCGCGCTCCTCCCGCCCGAGGGGATGACGGTGCCCGACCTCATGGTGGCGCTCGACGCCGACGGCCACAGCACCCGCCCGGTCCGGCGCGGCACGCTGAACACCACGCTCAGCACGATGCGCAAGGAAGGGTTGCTGCCCCGGCCGGACGGATCGGGCCTGGTCCTGCCGAACCCGTCCTAGTCGCTGTCGGTCCGTGGTCCCATGCTGTCCCCGGAAGGAGACCGCATGGACTTCGAGTTCGACTGCTGGTGCTGCGGCATCACCAACGCAGTCTGGGGCCGCCCGGTCGGCTTCTGGACCGAGCGCTACCGATTACCGGCCGAGTGGGACTGCTGGAACTGCGACGCCACGAACATCACCCCGGACGACTGATCAACAACCACACACCGTACGAGGGCCCCGGAGACCGAACTCCGGGGCCCTCGCCGTCCCCCGCCCGTCTACGAGCGTCACCGAGGGAACAGCATGATCCGCACCACCATCACCTGCCAGCGCGACAACTGCCTGGCCCTCTACCTCCCCGACACCGACGCCGGAGCCGACGTTCTCGAACGGGCCGCCCGGGCGCTCGGCTGGCGCCGAACCGGCAACTACAGCCACGCCTGCCCCGGCTGCGTCGCGGGCCAGGGACCGGTCCTGGAACGGGGTCAGTGCCCCACCTGCACCGGCATGACCGTGGACCTGCCCCAGGGCTCCACCTGCCGCTACTGCCAGACCGTCACTCCGCACACCACCTACTGATCCCGGAAGGAGGCACCGTCCATGGTGCCCGTGCCCGACCCCCGCAAGACGCCCCTGACCGACGCCGAGGCCGAGATCGAGGCCCGCCGCCTCATCGAGGACGGCTACCGCCAGGAGGGCCCGGCCCCCGTGCCGACGCAGACCTTCCACCGCGACCCGACGCCTCCCCCGGCGTACGGGCCGACCCCGCCGGTCGCCCAGCCGGGGCGACCGCCGATGTCCCAGCGCGCCACGGACGCCAGCGCCCTGATGCTCTCCGGCAGCGTCGCCGCCCTCTCCGTCGGCGGCGCCACCTCGCTCGTCCTCTACACCCTCGACCAGGTCGACCCCGTGACCCTCGCCATCGGCGGCGCCGGGCCCGTCGCCCTGGTCCTCGCCGCCGGATCGCTCCTGAAGGCCGTGGGCCGGGCCAAGGCGACGTCCGCGCCGGCGGAAGTCCACAACCACTTCACCGGCCCGGTCCGCCAGGAGACGACCAACGTCTCCAGCCAGCCCCGGGGCCTGTTCGTCCGCACCCGCAACGAGCTCCACCGCTGACTCTCCCCCGCCCCGCGAAACCGCAGACCAACACCCGTAAGCCCTGTTAGGCCCAACAGGTCTAACAGGGCTTCCGTCCGACAAGGAGAGCCCTCTCGTGGCCGTGTCCCTCAGCGTCGTCGTCCTGCTGGCGCTCGTCGTCCTCGTCCTGCTGCGCAACGGCGCCCTGCGCTTCCTGCCCGCCCTGGCCGCGATCGGGTTCGGCTTCTTCCTCGCCTCCACCGGCGCGGCCGCGCCCATCAACTCCGCCGCCGGCGGACTCGCCGACCTGCTCGCCCGCATCAGCTTCTGACAGGAGAACCGACTTGAGCGCCACCCACATCACCGTCAGCCACGGCAGCGACTTCCTCGGCGTCGACATCCTCCCCGTCGGCCAGCTGCGCGAGTTCGGACAGCACGTCCGCAGCGTCCTGCCGACCGACGACCACCCGCCCCTCACCGCGCTCCTGGACGCGGCGGGCGAGAGCGAGCACGCCCTCGACAGCGGCCAGGCCGCCCTGCTCGCCGTCCTGCTGCGCCGCGCGGCCGCGCACCGGCGGCTGCGGAAGCCGTACCGCGAGATCGCCTCCCGCCTGGGCATCGCGGCCGCCAACGCCGCCGCCGACCCCGAGCCCTGGACCTGGACCCCGACCACCGAAGGACACCGATGACCACCACCGCCCCCGTCGACGCCCGTCTGGACGCCGCCAACACCACCGTGCTCGCCGAGATCAGCAGGACCGACGCCAAGGCCGGCGTCCTGCTCACCAGCTTCTCCCTGCCGCTGGCCGCGCTGGTTGCCGCGGTGCCCGGACACGCCTTACCGCCCGCCGCCGCCGTCCTCGTCGCGGCCGGCACCGTCGGCCTGGTCGCCGCGATGCTCGTCGTCCTCCTGGTCGTCCGCCCCCGGCTGACCGGCGCCGCCCGCGGCTCCTTCCTCTACTGGTCGCTCTGCACGCCCGAAGCCCTGGTCGAGGACCTGAACAACCCCGGCGACCGCGCCGCCCACGTCATCCACCTCAGCCAGATCGCCCGCCGCAAGTACCGGGGGCTGCGCCTGGCCGGGGACATCACCGGCGCCTCGCTCGTCACCCTCGCCGCCGCCCTGCTCGCCTCCCTGATCTGACCGGAGAACACCATGCACATCGGAGACCGCATCGAGCTGACCGCCCAGGTCGAGTCGCTCGGCCGCGTCGCCCACATCGGCGACCAGGGCGTCATCCAGGGAACCCACGTCGACGACTACCTCACCGTCCGCATGGACGACGGCCGCCCCCAGTTCCCCCGCCGCGACGAGGTGACCGTCCTCGACGGCACCGCCCCGTCCTCGACCTACGAGCGGGACCTGGCCGCCGCCAAGCGCGCCGGCCGCGCATGGGGCTGCACCTGCGGCGCCGACAACCCGCCGCAGTACGACGCCTGCCACGCCTGCCAGCGCCCCTCGTGGACCTGCGCGGCCTGCGGCACGGTCAACACCAGCGCTCGCAGCGACTGCGACGAGTGCGCGGGGACGATGCCCGCCGAGCTCCTGGGCGACCGGGAGGAGGGCTTCGAGATGACGTACGAGGAGTGGGTCGCCACCCAGATCGGGCCCCGCGTCGTCGGCGGCCGCTACGACCACGGCGACGACGCCAGCGCCTACGACGTCCTCGCCATCGAGCCGGGCCCGCGCCCCGTCGGGACGTGGCCGGTCTGGCAGATCACCGTGCGCGGCGCGAACGGCCAGGAGCACACCCACTGCTCCGGCTGGAACCCCCGCCGCGACCGCGTCCGCACCGACCAGACCCGTTAGACCTAACACCCCCAACGGTGACGTCCGGGGGAAGTCGCCCGCACCGTCACCCGGCACGACAGCATGAGCCCGGGGGCCGCCGAAACCGGCCCCCGGGCTCACCGAGAGGAAACCATGACCGACACCACCACCGCCGCCGACGGCCCCGCCTACTCCACCGAGGCGTACGCCGCCGTCGAGAAGGCCGGCCGCTCCCACCGCACCACCCTGTACGCGCCGAGCGTCCTGGAGCAGGCCGCCGAACTGCTCACCGACCTGTGGTCCGCCGGCGAGCGCCACGGCGTCACCGCCTCCGAGTGGGGATGGTCGGTCGACCTGGCCAGCGGCGCGCTCGACGTCGTCTCCCGCCGCTACGAGCGCCCGGAGAAGGAGCGCACCGTCGAGGAGACCCTCACCCTGGCCCGGCACCTGCTGGAGGCCCTGACGTCCGACGAGATCGGCCTGAGTGCCAAGCCCGGCCCCCGCGCCAGCGTCGTCGTCGAGCGCGGCGACCGCACCCCGCGCGGCGGCTTCCACGGGGACGCGAACGTGATCGTCGGCATCTCCTCCAACACCGGATGGGACCTGGCCTTCAACCAGAACGGAGCCCCGCTCCTGTCGGTCTCCGCCCCGGCCTCGCAGGCCGGCGCCTCCCAGGTCGCCGAGATCGTCCGGGCCCTCGTGCACGGCGAGCTGGGCAACCCGTTCCGCCGCTGACCCACCACGACCGATCCGAGGCGGGGCCGCCGAAACCGTCCCCGCCTCCCTCCCGAGGAGCCCTTCGTGACCCCCTGGTCCAGCACCACCCTCGTTCGCGTCGCGGACGACTACGACCGCGAGATGAGCGACACCAACGCCCCTCTCGACTCCCGTCTCGGCCGCTACCTCGCCCAGCACATGGACGACCTGTGGGACGAGGACCGCACCGACCCGGCCGCCTTCCTGACGTGGGCCTGGCGCGTGGCCACCGGGCCGATCATGTCCCCCGGCTACGTCCGCATCCGCCCCGACGTCGGCGCCGTCCGCCTCATCCAGTCGCAGGAGGACAGCCGCCTCCTGGTCGAGGTCGAGACCCCCGTCCAGCACGGCCAGCTCGCCCCGAACGTGCGCCCGCCGTACGCCGTCGTGCGCGACTGGGAGACCGACCGGTACGCGTACTCCTCCGACGGCCCCAGCCCCCTGCAGGCCCCCGAGGACGAGTCCAAGCCCGCGTTGCTCCTGGCCGCCACCCTGCGCGTGCCGGCGGACGGCTGGGCGCTGCACCGGCCCGCCGGGAAGTGGCCCGTCGAGGAACTGCTCATCGACGACGCCAAGCAGGCCCTCGCCGTCGCCGTGGAGGCCGTCAACCGTGCCGCCGGGCCGATGGTGGCCAAGCTGGTCGGCGCCGAAGGCGGTCACTGGTGAGCGGCCTGCCGAGCCCGGCGGACCTGTCCCACGCCACGCTGGTCGCCCTCTTGATGCACCACGGCGGAAGCGTGGACCTTCCCGCCGAGGCGTTCGAGCCCGAGGCCCTGGGCGACGGTCGCGGCGCGCACCACGCGGTGGAGCTCGCCTCTCTCGACGCCACGACGGTGCGGCTGTCCGTCGTCGCCCGCCCGCCCGGAGACGGTGCCGGGATCGAGGTCCGCGAACCGTGATCCACCCTGACGCGTACTCGACCCGGCCCCCCGCCCACCGCCAGACTCGACCCGAGGAAGGGACACACCGCATGAGCTCGCAGCCCGTCCACCGAAACCCGGCCCCGCCGCCGGCCCCCGCGCCCGCCGCCGCGGCGAAGCTGCGCACCCGGATCACCGCGCACCCGGCCGCCGACCGCTGGCTCCCCGCCTTCGAGCGCGACTGGAACAGCGCCCTGGAGGAGTCCCGCGCCACCTACGACCTCACCGCGCTGCACGAGGTCGTACGCGAGTGGCAGGGCCGCCTGGACACCGCGCCCGCCGTCGCCGCATTCGTCGCGTCGGGGTACGCCGACACCGACAGCGTCGCCCTGGAGGACGTCCTCGGGGCCCGCCGGTGAGCGACGCCGGCGACACCTGGCCCGCCCGGCTCGCCCCGCCCGCCTCCACCTACCTCGCCGCGCTCGACCCGCCGGTGCAGGAGATGGTGCGCGACCTGCTGGACATCGCCTCGCGCTCCCCGTGGTCCTGGCCGCAGTGGGACCGCACCGACCCGGAAGGCGAGGACCTGCGCCGCGCGTCGGTCGGCCCGCTGACCGTCGTCTACTTCGTCAACCGGTCGCTCGGTCACCTCCGGGTCATCGACATTGTCTGGGCCGGATAGCCCGACCGGCCACGCCCCACCCCGCGCCCCCGGCCGACCACGGCCGGGGGCGCGGTCGTCCCCCGTTCACCGCCGCACGAGAGGAGCCGGCCACAGTCCTCCGTGCGCACCGCCCTACCGAGAGGTACACATGACCGACACCGATAACGAGACCGTCGAGACCATCCGCTACACCGCCGACGTGGTGGTCCTGACTCCCGACGGCAGCGTCCTGCTGATCGAGCGGAGCTGGCCCCCGCACGCCGGTTCCTGGGCACTGCCGGGCGGCCACGTCGACCCCGGGGAGTCGAGCCGGGCGGCTGCCGTCCGCGAGCTGGTCGAGGAGACCGGCGTCGAGGTGGCCGCCGAAGACCTGCGCCAGGTCGGCGTCTGGGACGACCCCGAGCGCGATTCCCGCGGCCGGTACGTCACCGTCGCGTACGCCGCCGTCGTCTCCGCCGACACCCCGGTCGTCGCCGGGGACGACGCGGCCGCCGCGCGCTGGTGGCCGCTGGACGGCCTGCCCGAGCAGATGGCGTTCGACCACGCCGACATCCTTCGCGCGGTCATTTCTTGAGACCCCTGCCCGCCGCGGTGTACGCCGCCCTGCACGTCTGCCACCCGCCCGGAACGCTCCCGGCCTGGCTCACCGCGCGCGGCCCGCACTGCGCGACCGGCACCGCCGTCGGCGTCGACCAGGAGCACGCCGAGGAGCTGGCCGACCTGGTCGCCACGGCGTGGTGGGAGTGCCTGCAGGACGACCCGACCGACACGTTCGCCGTCATCTTCGCCGCCGCGTGCGAGGCGTACCTTCACCCTCCGCCGCGCCCGCCGGCGGACGGCTCCGTGACGCCCCCGGATGACCCGGACCGCGACCGCAGCCGCCCCCGCTCGGTCACCGGAAGCCGGTGACCGAGCCACCCTCACAGGACCCCTCGAAGCCCCCGACCGCACCCAGCGGTCGGGGGCTTTCGTCGTTTCGGGGACCGTCCCCGTGACCGCTCGTCAGGGACCACACGACCGCGAAACCGCCCTCACCAGCGGGTAAAGCGTAAGTAAAGTAGGCGCGGATCGCGGTCCCCGCAGAATGCCAAGAGCAAGCAAAGTCCGGGTGCGCCACGGACGCGTGGGGGCCGTCGCCGAGGACCGCGAACCGCCCCGTGCGCCCGCCATCGGCGGCGCCCCGGGAGCTCCGCCCGCCGCGCCGCCCCGATGCCCGCCGACCACCGTCCGCAACCGGGGCCGTCGAGGGCTGTCCGCGAATCGCGGACGCCCTCCCGGCTCCTCCCGCACCCGCCGCAGCCAGCGATGTGCCCGCCCACAGACCCAGCAGCAGACCTGACGCCAGCCCGGCAGTCCCACCAGGGCAAACGCCTTTTCGGCAACCGCCGATCTGGAGCTACTGTCAAAGATCCCTGTGGATGAGCTGACTGCTCACCTACAGGTTCAAGATCAGACAAGACCTAGGCACAAAGGGACCTCCCCCCTGCGGGGGAGGTCCGGCACGGCCGGGCCGAACAGCGCACAAGCGCACAAGCGGGGAGGGCGGCCGGATGGCCTGGCTGACAAAGATCACGGCGGACGCGCAGGTCGAGTACCGGCTGCGCGAGCAGGCCGGATGCGGTGTCGTCGAGGCCACCGCCTCGGAGACCGCCGTCCTGGACGACTCGGTCGACGCCGCCGTCGACTACCGGCTGCGACCGGAAGGCGACGGCCACCTGGTGTGGGTCGGCAGCGGCATGAGCGCCTTTGGGTACGCGGCGGGCCAGCGCCTGGACGACGAAGCGAAGGACGCCGCGCGCCGGATCATGAACGGCTGCCACCCCGCCACCGGCGCCCGGCTGCTCGCCTCGACCGCCTCGGTGCGCGTCCATCCCGACGCGCACCTGACGGTGGCGCGGCTGACCGAGGCGATCGAAGCACTGGCCGCCGAGAAGGGTGTCGAGCCAGCCGACCTGCTCGCGGGCAAGCCGAAGCAGCAACGCGAGCTCGCCACCCAGCAGCGGATGGTGCACCGGTTCGGCGAGGGGCAACGGGTCCAGGTCGGCACGCTGCACAAGCTCGCCCGCGCGGCCGGCCTCAACCTGGTCGACGTCTACGGCACCGAGGCGGTCGAACGGGCGCGGGCGAGCCTGGGCAAACGGATCGACACCCGCGTGCGCGGATGGGACCTCGTGCTCGATCTGCCGAAGTCCGACAGCACGCTGTCCGGCCTCATGAGCGACCTCGACGAGCACACGTTCCGGGAGCTGGTGCAGCGGGCGAAGGACGACACCGTCCGCCAGGCCGAGGAGTGGATCGGCTACTCCGTCACCGGCGAGGGCGGGGAGAAGGTACGCATCGCCAACGGCGGCCTGCTCGGCTGGTCGGTGGAGCACCTCGCCGCACGTCCGGTGACGGCCGGTGAACCGGGCGACCCGCATCTGCACGTCCACGTCACGATCGCCAATATGGCGTTGTGCGAGGACGGGGAGTGGAGGGCCATCGCCAACTCGGGGAAGGACTTCCACCGTCACGCCAAGGCGCTCGACGCGTACTTCAAGAGCAGGGTGCGGGAGCTGACGTACGAGACGTTCGGCGTGCGCCGCGAGTACAACCCAGACACTCGCGCGTGGGAGATCCGCCACGTCCCCGAGGAGCTGCGCGACGCGTTCTCCCGCCGGCACATCGCACTCGACGAGCGAGTGGGTACCGACGCCTCGCGCGAGGACCGGCAGCGCGTCGCCGACGAGACCCGCCGCGCGAAGGTCGACGCCGACGCGTCCGGGATGCGTTCCAGTTGGCGCACTCGCGCCGAGGCGGTCGTCGGCGACGTCGACGCGATGGTGGCGGCCGCCGCGCCCGGACCGCCCGACGGCGGCGGCGCGGGCATCGACGGCCCCGGCATCGGTCCGCGGCTGCCCGGCCCGGACGACCTCGCGCGCATCGTGTTCGACCCCGAGACCGGGCTGACCGCGTCGGAGAAGTCGTTCTCCCGCGCGCAGCTCCTGGCCGCCGTGGCGACGGCGATGGAGTTCGGCCTCGGTGGCGAGCCGGGCCTCCTGGACGAGCTGGCGGACCAGGTCCTCGCCGTCGAGGGGTACGCGGTGCGCCTGCCGCACATCGGCTCCACCGTCATGTCCTCCATGGACCGCTACACCACCCGCGACATCCTCGACGCCGAGGAGATCGTCACCAGCCAGGCCCTGGCGCGGTTCGACGAGGGGACGGTGAAGCTCACCGCCCAGCAGGCCGCGGCCGCCATGTCCGTCTTCGAGGTGGCCAACGGCTTCACGCTGTCCGACGAGCAGCGCGCCGCGATCGAGCGGACGCTGACCGCCGGGCACGGAATCGACGCCCACATCGGCGCGGCCGGAACCGGCAAGAGCACGCTCATGGAGGCGTGCCGGATCGCGTGGGACGCCACCGGCCACACCTACGCCGGCGCCACGGTGAGCGCCGTCGCCGCCAAGTCGCTGGACGACGCCTCCGGCATCCCGGCCCGCTCGATCGCTTCCTGGCTCCGGCAGATCCGCGACGGCCAGGGGCTCACCGGCATCGACGTCCTGGTCGTCGACGAGGCCACCATGTCCAACGACCGGCAGGCCGCCGTCCTCATGACGGAGGCGCAGCGCACCGGCACGAAGATCGTGGCGATCGGCGACCCGCAGCAGCTCCAGGCGATCGGCCCGGGCGGGTGGTTCAAGGAGGTCCACCGGCTCGTCGGCGGTCTGGTCCTTACCGAGAACCGGCGTCAGCGAAACGATGCCGAACGCGCCGCCCTGGAGGTGTGGCGCACCGGCGACCACGAGCAGGCCCTGCGCATCCTCGCCGACACCGGCAGGGTCCACGCCACCGAGAGCGCCATCGAGGCCCATACCCAAATTCTGACCACCTGGGACGAGGTGCGCACCCGCTGGAGCGACCCGCACGACCTGATCGAGTCGCTGACCGTGCTGGCCGCCAAGAACGCGGACGTCGACGTGCTGAACCTCGGAGCCCAGCAGATCCGCCGACAGCGCGGCGAGCTCGGCGCGGAACACCGCTACGCCCTGTCCGGCGGCGCGGAGGTGAACTTCGCCGTAGGCGACCTGGTGCGCGTGCGCCAGAACGACTACCGCAGCCGCCGCGGCGAGGGCCCCGACGTCCTCAACGGCTACCGCGCCGTGGTCACGGCGATCGACGAGGACCACCGCGTCGAGATCACCTGGCGCGACAAGAAGACCAACGACACGGTGTCGGCCTGGTACGAGCCGAAGGCGATCAGCTCCGGCGCCCTGTCCCTCGGCTACGCCATGACGGTCGCCGCGAGCCAGGGACTCACCAGCGAGGTCAGCCTGCTCTACGGGCACGGCAGCAACGCGTTCGCGACCTACCCGGGCATCACCCGCGGCCGCGCCGAGAACCACCTCTGGCTCCCCCTGGCCGCCATCGAGGACGACGACACGCAGGCCCGTCTCGGCGAGGCCCGCACCGAGGCCGAACGCCTGCACCGCGCCGTCACGGCCTTCGCCAAGTTCCTCGGGCAGGACAAGGGGGACTCGATGATCTCGGACCTGCTGCGCGAACCGCCGGCCCCCGCCCGCGTGCCCGTCCAGGCCGTACGCGACGACGAGGCCGTCGCCCGTGCCCGCGAGGAGTCCGAGGCCGCACTACGGCGGGCCCGGGCGGCGACCGCCGTCTCCCCCGGCCGTGCGCGCGAGGCGTACGAGCAGGCGCAGCGGCTCGCCGCCGAGGAGCGCCAGGAGACCACGGCCGCCGTCGAGCCCGCCGTGCAGCTCCCGCCCGGCAGCGAGGACGACGCCCGGGAACGGGCCGCCAGCGAGAAGCGTCTGGCGGAGGCCCAGCGGCAGCGCGAGATGGCGTCGGTGCAGTCCTGGAAGACCCGCCCGTACGGCAAGCGGTCGGACGCCGGGCTGGCCCGGGCGATCGGCCTGGCCTACGAGGCGGCTGACCACGCCGAGCGTGCCGCGGCGCAGACGGCGAGGGAGGCCCGCGCCCTCGAAGAGCGCCTCGCCGAGGAGAAGGCGTCCGGGCAGACCCGCGGGCAGGCGTACGTGGCCGAGGCCGCCACCGTGCTGGCCCAGGCGGAGGCCAAGGCGAAGGAGGCGGCCCAAGAGGCCGGCCGCGCCCTCAACGCACGCAAGGAGGCCGAGCAGAAGGACACCCACCTGCGCGAGTACCTGGAGCCCAGGCGGGACGTGGGCTTCTTCGGGCGGCGCCGCGTCGGGTTCACCCTCAAGGAGCTGGAGGCCGACATCAAGACGGTCACCTCCGAGCGCGCGGCGCTGTGGACGGAGGCGAACCGGGCCGAGAACGCCGCCCGCGACCGTCGGCTGGAGGCGTGGGACCTGGTCCGCGAGAGCAACTTCGCCGGGCAGTTCCGCGACCTCGGCGCCGACAAGCCCGCGCCGAAGGAGCTCGACGTCGTCACCGCGCGGCTGGCCGCGATGCGCGAGCGGCTGCCCGACGTCGAGATGCGCCTGGACCGCCGCGACGCCCAGAAGCTGGCCCGCCTGCAGGGCGAGGTGACCCAGTACACCGACGCGGCCGCCAGGAGCCGCAGGACCGTCGCCACCGGACAGGCCGAGCAGGTCCTGCGCCGGACGATCGCCGCGAAGTACCCGGAGCTGCACGACGTCGAGACCAAGGCCCGCCAGTCGTACATCGTCGCGCAGAAGCGCGCGGCCACCGAGCAGTCCCGGGCCCGGGCGCAGGAGTCGGCCGGCTACCACCGCCAGCCGCCCTCACAGGGGCGCAGTGGGCCGTCCATGGGCCGCTAGGACCGTTGGGTCCAACAGGCCCAATACGGCGTGAGCAGGGATGCAGAAGCCCCCGGTGGCGCTCGGTGCAGGAGCAGCCGCCGGGGGCTTCACGTCGCCCGGGCCCACGGGGGAAGGCGCCGGGAGACGGTTCAGGGGGACGAGGCCGTGACCTCGTCGGCGGGCGCGGCGGACCGTACCCGGTCCAGGCGTTCGTACAGCGAGCGGATCAGCCGGGCCCGGCTGTGCACTCGGTTCAGGCTCGTGCACGGCTGCGACAGCGGCCCCTCGGCCTCCCGCAGGATCAGCTCGGCGAACAGCCGGCGGCCGTCGTCCTCGGGGAGCCGGGCCGCGCAGGCGCGCACCTCCTCGGCGACCACCCGCGCCGCCCCGGCGAGCAGGTGGCCGATCTGCGCGACGTCGTCGGCCGGGACGTCCAGCGGCGAGGACCACGCCAGGGCCGTGCGGACGGCCTGCTCGTGCGTCTCGCGGTCGGGCGGGAGCTCCGCCGTGAGACGGCCCTCCGGGTCGTACAGGACGTGGTGCGTCATCAGGTGGCCGCCTTCCGGGGGTCGCGGGCCAGGGTTCGCAGATGGTGGGCGAGCCGGTCGGGTCGGATCAGCGGCGGGGGGACTGCGCGCGGCGGGCTGACCCAGTACGCCGCGGCGCTGCTGCTGTGCTCGGTGACGGGCATCAGGAGCTGGTGGCCGGTGCCGAGGACGCGTACGCCGGGAAGGCCGGCGGCCGCGCGGCCCGTGCCCGGAGGTACCAGGACGTACAACTGGTCGCTGAGGTGGTCGGCGAGCACCGGGTAGCCCCGGCGCGGGCCCACCCGCATCGCGACCAGCGCGTCCAGGCCGAGCGCTATCGAGCTGACGGCGACCGCGTCCCACTGCTCGCCGCACGCCACCCAGCGGGTACGGCTGTCACCGCGCACCCACTGCGCACGGAGCCGGTCAGACGGCTGTGCGAGCCGGTGCCACGTCGGGGCGGATGTCTCGGCGGACTGGGCCATATCCGGACCGTACGGGCGGTATACACGAGGTAGCCCACACGATGTGTGTGGGTTCTCGACTCCGTCTCGGAGTGCCCATGGACCGCATCCAGTTCGGCCGCCGCGTCGCCCACTGGCGAGGACGCCGCCGCCTGTCCCAGGTCGAGTTCGCCGCGCTGATGCGCCGTTCCCTGCGGTGGGTGGAGGAGCTGGAGGGCGGGCGCCGCCAGGCCGACCCGAACCTGTCGGTGGCTACCGAGATCGCGCTGCGCCTGGGCATCGACCTGGACCGGCTGCTGTACGACCCGGCGGTGCTGTGCCCCGCCGAGTCGGAGATCGAGGCGGTCCGCGCCGTCCTGCAACGCCACGACGTCCTCACCGGCCGGTGCGACGACTCCTCCGTCGAGCCGGTGCCCGTCACCGTCCTGCAGCGCAGCCTCTGGTACGCCCGCACCGGCTTCCAGGCCGGGCACTTCGCCAAGCTCGGCACGCTGATCCCCCAACTGCTCGTTGACGCCACCCGGGCCGCCGCCCGGCACGAGGGCGACGACCGGCTGGAGGCGTACCGGCAGCTCTCGCTGGTGCTGGAGCTGACCGAGGCGGCCGCCATCAAGTGGGGCTCCAGCGAGCTCGCCGTCACCGCCGGCCAGCGCGCGGTCGTCGCCGCCGAGCGCTCCGAGGACCCGGTCATCATGGCGAGCGCCGCCCGGCACCTCGCGGACGCGATGACCGCCCACGGCCAGGCGGCGGCCGCCGTCACGTTCGTCACCGCGGCGGCCAACCGGCTCCAGGGCGACCTGGTGCGGTGCGGCCCGGAAGGGCTGAGCGTGCTCGGGATGCTGTGGCTCAAGGCGGCGATGGCGCAGGCCGCGGCCGCCGAGGCGGACGACCGCAGCCCGGACGCGCTCGCCCGCGCGGTGCCCGGCTTCCTCGACCAGGCCGACGAGCACGCCGAGCGCCTCGGGCGCGACGACAACCTGCTGTGGACCTCCTTCGGCCCGACCAACGTCGCGCTCTACCGGGTCGCGGCCCACGTCCAGTTGAGCGAAGGCGCCGACGCCGTGGCGGTCGCGGCGGACATCCCGGCCGCCTCCCTCGCCGGTCTCCCGCGCGAGCGCCGGGCCCACCTGCTCACCGACCGCGCCCTCGGGGAGAAGCAGGCCGGGCGACGCGAGGACGCGGTCGACACGCTCCTGGAGGCGGAGGAGCTCGCCCCCGAAGAGGTGGTGTGCCGGCCCCGTACGAAGCGCCTCGTCGAAGACCTCCGTCTCCTCGGAGCCGGCAGCGCCGAGGGGCGCTTGCGCGGTCTGGCTGATCGCTGTGGACTGCCCGGGTGACCCAGACCCGCACCCTGTACCTGATTGCCTGCGCCGCCCCGCCGGCCCGCCGCCTCGACGTCCCGATCCGTGCCGCCCAGCAGGCCGGATGGGACGTCTGCCTGATCCTCACGCCCTCCGCCCACCGATGGCTCACCGAGGACGCCGAGGGCGAGATCGAGGCCCTGGAGGAGCTGACCGGACACCCCGTCCGCTGGCGGTACAAGCTCCCCTCGCAACCCGACGTACTGCCCGCGCCGGACGCAATCCTCGTCGCCCCGCTCACCAACAACACCCTGGCGAAGTGGGCGACGGCCGTCTCCGACACCCTCGCCCTCGGCCTGATCACCGAGGGCATCGCGCTCGTGCCGATCGTCGCCCTGCCCCACTTCAACGACGCCCAAGCCGCCCACCCCGCCGTGCAGAAGCACGTCGACTTCCTGCGCGAGGCCGGTGTCACCGTGCTGCTCGGCGAGGGCGGCTTCACCCCGCACAAGCCCAAGCAGGGCAATCTCGATGCCTACCCGTGGCAGGCCGCGCTGGACGCCCTCCCCCGCGCCGGGCAGCCGGGATGAGGTGGCTGCGGCGGTGGTGGTGGTCGGGACGCGAAGTGCCCGGCGAGGACTGGCACTACTTTCCGCCCGCGCAGCCCGCCGGCCGCGAACAGATGCAGGTGACCCGCGCCGACGGGTACGACTTCGCCCGGCTCGACTGGCAGGTGTGCGAGGCGTGCCGTACCGGCTTCGTCATCGCGGTCCGCGTCACCGACGAGTACCAAGGCCGCGGCTACGCGGGACGGATGCTGCGCTACGCCCTGCGCGGCCGCGAGGGGTACGCGTGGACCACGACGGTCCAGAAGCCCATGGGCAGGGTGTTCTTCCAGAGGATGAGCCGGAGCACCGGCGTGCAGTTCGGGGACGGCCGCAAGCCGTTCCTGTGCCCGCACATGCGCACGGCTCACGGCCTGCCTGGAGCAGCCCAGCCGCTACCCGCCGATGACTGACCCGGCCGGGATGTCGTCCTGATCAGCGCCGGTTGCCTCCGTTGGACCCAACAGGGGTAACCGGCCTGCTCTGCCGTCTCCTCCTCCGCCAGATCCTCCATGAGGTCCTCCACGCGGTGGTGGACCCATCTCGTGCGCCGAGGTGTCCGCTTCGCAGGTCAGCCTGCCTCCAGCGCCGCCACGCCCCCGTGGCCGCGCGCCAAGTAGAGGGAGAGGGAAGGGCAGTGGAGGCGAGGATGAGGCCGGGAGTGGCGGAGACGTACCGAGAGCGGGCGGAACGCCGACGGCGTACGCGGGGATCTGGTGAGGTCCGGGGCGACGGGTGGCAGCGAACCAAGGAGGACGAGCAGCTGCTCCGGCTGGCCACCCGGTACAGCACGCTGACGCTTCACCAGGCCGCATACGCGTGCTGGGGCGGACGGATCGAGGCCGCCCGGCGTCGGGTGCGGCTGATGACCGAGGCTGGGCTGCTGCTGCGCAGCGCGGACGTGCGGTGGGCCCGGACGGTCGTGTGGACCACCGAGCGCGGTGCGCGGGTCGCCGGCACCGGACTGAGCGCCCCGCGGCCGCCGGGCGAACGGCTGCTGCACCGCCTGGCCGTCGCGGACGCCGGGATCGCCCTGGAGGCGCACGGGTACACCGTGTTCTCCGAGCGGGAGGTCCACGCGGCCGAAGCCGTGCCGGGCCGCCCGGCGGAGCTCCTGGAGGCCCTGGGCGTGCCAGGGGTGCTCGCTGGTGCCCGGCGCGGCGAGACGTTCGCGGTGCCCGTCGGCGCCCGCGCCGTGCACTGGCCCGACCTGGTCATCGTCGAGCCGGCCCCGAGGTTCCCGATCGCCGTCGAGGTCGAGCTCACCCCGAAGGCCCCGGCCGCGCTCCAGGCGATCCTGCGGGCCTACCGGCAGGCACAGCGCCGCGTCCTCTACCTGGCCACCGATCCGGTCGCCCGCCAGCTCCAGGGCGGAGTCGTCGGGCACCTGAGCGTGCGGCCGTTCACCGCCGTCGACCCGGCCGTGGCCCGCCGGGCAACCCAGCAGGCCGCCCGGCTACGGGGTGGATAAAGCCCAGCTCACACCCGTTGCCACCCCGTTTCCAGTCGGGTGTCAGTCCTCGTCGCCCCGGGCCGCGCGCAGCGCCCGCAGCGCCGCCGTGAACTCGGAGTCGTCGAAGACCGCGATCATCGAGCGGAGCTGGATGGGGCACTCCCCGACCATGGAGGCCGCGAACTCCAGCACCAGGAGTTCGCTGTGCGAGGAGCGGGTGACCGGCGACCCGGTCAGGTTCAGCAGCCGGCCGACCGCGCCCCAGTCGACCGAAGGGTGGCGGCCATCCCGGTCGATCAGCGGGCCCCCGGCCGCCGCCGTGAGCTCCTGGTCCTCCTCGAAGCGCCGCAGCCAGTACCCGTCGCGGTGCGCGCCGAGGAACCGGGTCGCCGCCTGCATGGCCTCGTTGCCCACGTTGGCCAGCAGGTCCTCGGCGAGCTGCTCGCCCGACGTCTTCGTGGCGCTCGTCATCGGCGTCCCCATCTCCTCGGTGGCTTCGGCCGGGATGGCCGGCACCACCTCACTGTGCGCGGCCGCCGACCCGCGCCCGCGCCGCACACGCCGGACGAGCACCCCGAGTCCCCGGACGAGCACCCCCGCTCCCGTGCGCACCAGCGGGTCCTCCGCCAGCTCGCGCACGGTGTCTATCCACTCCATCGCCGTCTCCCGTCGACTTGTCGGGCAGCCGCCCGTGAAGGACGTGCTGCCCTTCACCCCCTCTGTGGGGAGAGGCGGTGGAGGACAGGAGAGCGAGGCGAATCGCACTGGATGAGGTGTACGGCGGGAAGGGCGGCCCGGGCCGGCCGCTGGGAGGTCGAGGAAGAGGGGTGCGGGGAGAAGGCGGCGGGCGGCGTGCGTTCTCCCCGGGGGACGGCTGTCCGGCCTCGGTGGCGGGCTGTCCGGCAGCCGTCCGCGAAGCGCGGACGGGTCAGCGGCCGGTGCCCGGCCCGGGTCGGTCCCGCGCCCGCCAGGGCGAAGGCTCGGTCTGCTGCCGAAGCAGTTCGGCCGCTTCCGCGCGCAACTGGCGCTGCCGCATGGCAACGCGGGTCGGGATCACCCGGACGCGCACCTCGACCTCGTACGGGCCGTGGACGCTGGCCTGCCCGATGGCCTGCATCACGCGGGCGAGTTCCGCCGCGGCTTCGGAGGGGTCGGCAAGGGGGCTGTCGGTCATCGGGGGGCGTCCTCTCGGTCGGCGGATGTCGTCGGGGAGAGCCTCGCCCGGGCGCGGGGAGGAGCGTGCCCTGTTCCCGCCGGGCGAGCGGGGAACTGCTCCTCGGCCCGCCCGGCGGGCGGTTCCGCTCGGAGTCGGCCCGTGAGCGCCGAGCGTCCGCGATTCGCGGACGGTGCGTCCTGGCGGCGGCGGCGTCCCCCGTACGGCGCAATATTGTTCTGAGCTGGGGTGTTACATCTATACCTATAGATGTGTACGCTTCGGAGCATGACGAAGCCCGAGTACCAGCCCGTCCCGCCCATCGAAATCTGCGGGTCGCCGTACGGCGGAGACGCCAAGCGCCCGTGCACCCTGCCGCCGAAGCACGAGCACACCGTCCACCAGACGGCGACCGGCGTGCAGTGGCTCGTGGGCGAGGAGCACCTGCCCTTCGACCCGGAGACGGTGCTGCGCGACTACGCCGACGCCCTGAACGCCAGCACGGCCGATGACGCCCCGGCCTGGCACCAGGCCCTCGTGTGGGCCGCTGACCGGATCAAGGGCGGCCACCTGAGCATCTACGCCGCCCGGGACTTCCGGGAGCGGTTCGGCGTCGACCCCTACCCGCAGGAGCCCCGGTGAGCCGCGAGCGGCTGCGCCTGATCATCGCCCTGCGGGTCTCCACGGCCGGGCAGGCGGTCGACGGCTACGGCCTGCCCGCGCAGGAACGCGACTGCCGGGCCTGGAACCGGGCGGTCGGCCAGCACCGGATCGTCCACCTCGTCTCCGACGGCGACGAGAAGGGCGGCAAGACCGGCAAGTCCACGATCGACGAGCGCGTCGGCCTCATGGAGGCCATGGAGTGGATCGCCGACGACCGCGCCGACGGCATCCTCGCCCCGAACCTTGACCGCCTCGCCCGCGAGCTGACCGTGCAGGAAGCCGTCCTCGCCTACACCTGGGCGCTCGGCGGCCGGGTCTTCACCGCCGACCACGGCGAGCACCTGGAGGACGACGAGGACGACCCGATGCGCACGGCGATGAGGCAGATGCGCGGGGTCTTCCACCAGCTCGACCGCGGCCTCATCCGCAAGCGGCTGCGCGACGGCCGCGACACCAAGGGCGAGCAGGGCGGGTACGCCTTCGGCGCCCCGCCGTTCGGCAAGCAGGCCGTCGACAACGAGCTGGTCGACCTCGACCCGGAGAAGGAGGTCGAGGACCTGATCCTCCAGTGGCACGACGAGGAGGGTCTGGGCGCCCGCGCCATCTGCCGGCGGCTCAACGAGGAGGGGAAGCCCTCGAAGCGGGGCGGGAAGTGGCACCCGACCACCGTGGCCCGGATCATCGACCCGGCCGCCCGCGAGGCCAACCGGCTGCGCTCCGCCTTCGACCGGGCGCAGAAGAAGGAGGAGACCCGTCGGACACGGGCCTCGAAGATCCTGGGCAGCAGCGTGCGCTGACACAACGCCACAGACAAGTAGTCGGCGTTCGACGTCAGAGAGAATCACGCCGAACACGCAGGTCGCGGCCGGTGTCCAAGGCCCGCGCCCGGCAAGACCGGTGCGACCCAGGGCGCGACCGAGGACGAGACCCAGGACGAGACCCGGGGGGCGACCGAGGACGAGACCTAGGACGCGACCCGCGTACGGCGCGGCTGCGGGCCCGGGGCGTCGCCATGACAGGCCCCGGGCCCGCGCTGTGCACGGTCTACGTGAACGCCGGGCTCAACGATCCGGACCGCGCGCCGTCACGCCGCGTCCCGTGCCTGCTGGTCGTTCTGGCCGATCGGCCGCCAGATCCACTCGTTGGAGGGCTGCTGCTGCAGGCGGGGCAGCGCGGCGACGTCGACCCGGAGCCGGATGCCCTTGATCCGCCTCTCCAGGGCCGTGGTCCGCCGGTCCAGCGCGGCGACGTCCTCGGTGCCGGCGAGGACCAGGCGCACGACGGGGAACAGCGAGCTGTCCGGGTACCGCTGGCGCCACAGCGACTTCGTCGAGCCGATCGTGCCGCGCTCGCCCTCGAAGTAGCGGGCCTGGCTGTACGCCTCGTACGCCCGGAGCTTGAGTGCGAGCCGGGAGACCGACATGGTGAAGCGGTCCATCTCCAGGAACTCCACCTCCGCTCCCCGGGCGGGCCGGTACAGCACGGCGTCGGAGACCACCCGGCGGACCTTGTCGATCGTGTGGTCCACCTCGACCTCCCAGTCCAGGATCGGACCACCCCACCGCGAGATGACCTCGGTGACCGCCAGGCCGTGCGGGGCGAGGCCGGCTGCTATCGCCCGCTCGCCTGTCGCGGCATGCGGGCGCATGACGACGTCGCCGCCTTCGGCCACGGCTCGCTGACCCAGCGCCGTCAGGTGCCACACCAGCTCCCGGCCGTGCCGTCCGTGGTCGGCGAACCCCAGCGCCCGCAGGTCCCGCAGGCCGCGCCGCATGTAGCCGGTGCCGGTGCCCTCGCGGGTGAGGACGGTGGCGAGCTGCGCTGCGGTGGCGATCCGGACGCGGGAGAGCATCAGCATCAGGTGGCCCCGGGTCTGGGCGGTGGAGGTGAGCTTCCTCGGAGCAGCAGGAGCCTGGAAGAGTGCTGGGATAGAGGTGTCCTGCTCCGGTCCGGCCCCCTTGACCGGCTCCTGACCTGCGGTTTCGTCGTCCTCCCCGGAGGCGGACGCGGGACCGGCGCCCGCACCGGACGCGGAACCGTCGGCGGGCGGCTGACAGGCCCCCTCGCGTGCAGTGTCCTCGGGGTCGTTGTCGGTGTTGTCGTACACGGTGGTGCTCCCTCGGCGATCATGAGAACTCCGGTCGGAGCTCTCCTTCACCTGCTATAGGTGTCGGGAGATCGATCGGTGTGACACTCGCCGCCGGGGAGTTCAACGGGAACGGCATCGGGACGGTCAGTGGATTCGTGGGGACGGGCCGCGCCCGGGGTGGAGCGGCACGCCGAGCTGGCGGTGGAGACCGCCTGCCAGCTCGCGGACATCGCGCGGCCGGACGGCTGGAGTGCGGCGGCCGCCGAGGACGTCCTCGACGCGGTCGACACCCTAACCGAGGCGTTGAGCGGTGCCGATCCCGAGCTGGCGCAGGCCCTCGCCGCCGTGGCGGCCGCGACCGGCAGTGCCCGCCGGCGCCTCGGCATCACCGTCGACGAGTCGAAGCCGTCCGCCGTGCCGTCGGTGCCCGCCGCTCGCAGGCCGCCGAAGCGCCGCGGCCTCGGGCCGGGCTTCCAGGGCATCCGGGCGGGCACCTGAGCCGGTGGTTCAGGAGGCGGCGGGGGTGAGGAGGTCGGCAGCGACCAGCCCGGCCTCCAGGCGGTGCGCGGCGGCCGCGCACAGGGCGTCGGGCATGGTGAGCAGGTGTCCGGCCGCGTCGGCGGTCCGGATCAGCTCCAGCGCCATCGCCGTATCCCCGGCGAGCGCGGCGCGGTTTCGGGCCGCGCCGGGCATCTTGACGCCGAGGACGCCGAGGTCGGTGAGCAGCGCTTCGGCGCGCTCGTGGGCCCCGGCCCGCGCCAGGGTGGTGATGAGGTCGGTGACCGCGGCGTCGGGGAGGACTCCGTACGGCAGCGCGTCCGCGATGAGGGTGCCGTGGTCGGCGGTGAGCCAGGCGAGGACGGCGCGGGAGGTGAGGACCGGCCCGCGATCGTCCCGGTACACCCGGCGGCCGGTGCCGGGGTCCCGGTCGGGCAGGTGGTGCAAGACCGGGCCGAGGTCGGTGAGGACGTCGGGGTCGACGGGGCGGCCGCCGGCGAACAGCAGGGCCGGGCCGGCGGGCAGGTGGCCGTCCAGCAGCTCCGTGTATTCGGCGCGCAGGCGGTTCGTCACCGCCCACAGCGGTTCGATGGTGATAGTCCCGTTCGGCTCGGTGCGCAGGGCGACCTGGGTGCCCTGGACGATGCGGGTGGCGCGCTGGGCCTGGACGGGCAGGAGCAGGCGCCCGCGCTGCCCGATCCGTGCGGTGGTGACGACGATCTCGGATGACTCCATGCCGCCGCACCGTAGCCCCGAAGGGCGTTTCGGTGAGCAGAACTCCCGAGTGCTCACCCTCACGAGCGAGGGGCCACGTTTACCCGGTGGTGCACCGGCCTCTCGACGTGCGCCTGCCCTGTGGACGTCCGGCCGGGGCTCGTACGGCGACGGGCCCCTATTAGACCTGTTGGGGCTAACAGGTCTTACAGGGGCCCGTCTGCGGATTCGTGAGCGGGTCTGTCGGCGGGTCTACTGGGCTTCGGAGGCGCTGGACCTCGCCAGCGCCGTGCCGGACGGCGGCCCGGGGACGGGATCGCCGGGCACGGCCGGGCGGGGGGTGAAGGCGGTGCCCATCCCCTTGGACATCTCGATCAGCACGCGGCGGGCGGCCTCGCAGTCGCCGGCGGCGCGGTGACCTCCGCCGAGCCGGAGCCACCGGTGGGAGCCGACCCAGGCCGCGTACGCCTCCATGAGGCAGTACCAGTTGCTCCAGGGCTCCAGGTGCATCGGCCTCTTCCCGGTTCGGGCGATGTCGCGGAGGACCACGGAGCGGTCGAACTCGGCGTTGTAGGCGAGGACGGTCCGGCCCTTGGTGACCTTGCGGAGCCTGGCGAGCACCTTCTCGAACGGCCTCTTGTCGGCGACCATCTCGTCCGTGATGCCGTGCACCCACCGCGCCCCGTCGCTGATCGGGGCCTCCGGGTTGACCAGGGTGTCCATGAGCTTCTTGCCGGTGGCCGCGTCGAGGACGGCGATCTCGACGGTGTGGCCGTGCAGGTCGGTGGTCTCGGTGTCGAGGACGACCGCGCGGCCCGGCTCCAGCAGCTCCTTCGCCTCCCGGGTGATCTCGCCCCAGGCCGGGCACAGCGTGATCTCGCCCGCGTAGATGCCCGCCTCGGGGTCGTCGGCCAGCTCCCGGCGCACGGTGGCCTCGGTGGGCAGGTCCTCGATCCGCTCCCAGTCCAGCTCCCAGCAGCCGGAGTAGGGGCTGTTCCAGGCCCAGACGGTCACGCCGTGCCGGTCGGCCAGGGCCTGCGCGAAGCCGCGGACGGCGGCGGCCCGGGTCGGGGCGAGCTTGGCGTACTCGCGCAGCGGGGACGGCGCTCCCTTGGGCAGGCCCCGGACGGCCTCCCAGTCGACCCCGGGCACCTCCCGGACCGCGCGGACGTCGCCGAGCCGGTACAGCGAGACGGTGACCGTGCGGCGCCGGCCGACCTCCCGTTCGTAGACGTGCGCGGGGCGAATCCACCCGGCGGCCTCGACGTACTTCCAGTCGCTGAGGCGGATCTCCAGGACGTCCGTGGCGGCGTACTGCGCGGTGACGTACTGCTCGCCGTCGGCCTCGGCGGCCATCGTGTCCAGGTCGGTGATCAGGTACCGGCCGCCACGCCCGGTGGTGATCCGGCCCTCCTCGCCCATGCGCACCAGGTCGCTCCAGTGCCAGCCGATCCGTTCGGCGGCCGCGTCCCGGGGCAGGCTCGCCGCCTCCCACGCCACCCGCTCGCCGACGACGGCGCGCACCAGCTCGACGTCGAGCTCGCGGGCGGCCGCCGTGGAGTACATCGCCCACCCCTTGTAGTGGTCGACCACCTCCAGGTGCTCCTGGGCGACGAGTTCGGCGACGTCGTCCGGGGTGACCGGCTCGCCGGTGTGCTCGGCGAGCAGGATCGCGATCCGGGTGGCCCCCAGGGCCTCGGGGACGTACGGCTCCTGCTGCGGGATCGCCGCGGCGGCCTCGGTCACGGTCTCGGCGGCGGGCGTGTTCTCGGTCGTGGTGTCCGTCATCGGTCGGTCCCTTCGTCGGTGGGGCGGATGCGGCGGGGGTCCTGTTTGGCCGCCAGGCGCTCGCACTCGGCGATCTGCTCCTGGAGGTACCGGTGCGTGAGCTGTTCGGTCGTCTCGTCGCTCTCAACGAGGCCGAGGCCGCGCAGGGCGCGTTCGCGCAGCCACCAGTAGGCGTCCTGGTCCCAGCGCTCCTCCTCGATGGCCTGGTCGCCGGGCCAGTCCATGTAGACGACGACGTTCTCCCAGTCGGCCAGGTGCTTCCGGGCCTGGTAGTAGCGCTCGGCGCGGGTGTCCCAGCGACTGAGGAAGCACGGGTGGTCGGCCAGGATGATGGCCGCGTACCGCGCGGGGATGCCGCCGTGCTCGACGGCCCACCCCCACACGGCCAGGGCCTCGATCAGCGGGGGCGCCTCGTCGGGTCGAGGTTCCAGGGGCATTGGGGTCTCCCTTCGAGATGTGCCGGGGCCGGGGCCGGTGGGTGCTGGGGGGCTTCGCCGCCCCCCAGACCCCCGCTCCCCCGGCACCGACCGGCGCGGTCAGCGCTCCCGTGGTGCGGGTGCGTGCGCGCCGGACGGCACCGGGGCCGTGGCCGGTGACCTGGGCAAGTTCTAAATTTCCGACCGGAAATGAGGCGGTCTCAGCCGTCATCCGGATCGGGGGCGGTGTTGCCGGCGTCGAGCTTGAGATAGGTGTGGCCGCTGTCGTACGGCTCCGGCTCCGTGATGATGAACTCGCGGCGCAGGGCCTCGACGACGAGCGCGACGGTGGCCTCGTCGGCCGTGATGCGGATCTCCGCGATCCCCGCCAGGTGCTGGCGCGGGCGGCGTTCACGCCGGGCCATCAGACGAACGCCACGCGGGCCACGACGGCCAGGAGCTCGCCCGCGTCGCCCGCGGCCTCCATCGCCCCGGGTGCTTCGGGATCTGCGACCGGGCCGACGACCAGGAGGTGCTGGACGCGGTCGAGCAGGTCCCACCAGTCGGCGGGCAGGCTCACGGACTGCGTGGCTCGCCATAGCTCGACGTCGTCTTCGCCGTCCGGGCCGACGTGGACGAGGCCCTGGAGGGACCGGTCGGCGATCCGGGCACGCACCCGCCACAGCGGGTCCATATCCGGCATCCCGTGCAGTCCCCAGTGCTCCCAGTCGGTGCGGGCCTCCAGGTCCTCGATCCCGGCGCCGTCGGTCTCCGGGTACAGCAGGAGCATCGGCATCGGCTGGCCGTCCGGGGTGCTCGTCTGCATCGGCATCACGCCGTAGGCCGGCGCGAGGGCGTAGGTGTCGACGTCGTCACCGAGGTCGAGGTCATCGAGCGTGAACACCTTGACCCCGGCCTCGCGGAAGAGGTCCATCGGGTCGGCCGGGCGCTGGCGCGGTGGCGCTTCGGGGACGACCGTGACCATGTCGGCGATCTCCTCGGCGGAGGCCCCGCCCACGGCCCAGTGGTCGAGCGCGTCCTCCAGGAGGTCGGAGGCGGCCGCGTCGTCCATCGCTTCCACGGTGGCCAGCGCCTCGGCGGCCGCCGCCGGGTCCGCCTTCCCGGCCCGCGCGGTCGGCGCCCACCCCTGCGTGGTCGACGAGGCGATGAAGCCCGGCGAGGGCAACGTCGCGTAGACGGCCGCGGCGAGCGCGGTCAGGGTCGGGCGCTGCTCGGTGCGGAGTTTCTCGGCGAGGGTGCGCTGACAGGGCCGGCACCGGCTCCGGCAGGCGGCGACGAGCCGGGCGGCGAGTTCGAGATCGAGATCCCGTCCGGCGACGTGCGGGAGTTTCTCCAGGACCGCCATGTCCGGCAGCGGCGTGTGCTCGTGCGTGGTGCCGGCGGCCGCCGAGGCGTACCCGGCTCCGGTGCGCTGCGCCTTCTTCCTGGCGCGCTGCTTCTTCCCGTGCGACTTGACCACAGCGTTCTCCCATCGGAGCGTGCAGCGGTTACCCATGACCCGATGCACGCGCGAGAACGGTGAGGACTACGCGGGCATACGGCAGTTCGTTGAGACGAGCTCGGTGTTGCTCTCCGCACTGATGCACTGGGACCGTCCGGTCCTGGCACCTCCGCCTCAGAAAGCTCCCAGTCATGGGCCGAGGCTTAGCTTGGGCCCGTGCGAGGGCCGTGCACAGCACGGTACCGCCCACTGCCGACGGCGGGGACCGGTACGCGCAAGATCCGCCCGAAAGAGGACGGTGGGAAACCCCAGGAGTTCGCCGGCGGACAACTCCCGGCGCCCACCCAGGGTGTAAAGCCACCCGTAAACCAGGGTGTGACAGGCGCTGTCCCGCACACCCGCTCCGACCTGCGCGTCCTGCCCCCCAGACATGAACCCACCCACTCCCCTCGTCCCTCAAGGAGTGGGTGGGTTCATCTCAGTTGGTCAGGAAGGTCGGAGCGGGTGTGCGGGACAGCGTGGAAGTACGTGAGAAGGCAGCAGACAACAGAATTGGACAGTTTCGGGACGGGTGGGGCTGGTGTGACGGGGGGTCGGGAGTATCAGGCGGAGGAGGGAGAGAACGGGGTGAGGTGTTCGGCGGACGGAGTGTCGGTGGCGGCCGGTTCGAGGACGGCCTGGAGGCGGGCGGCGAGGCCGGCGAGTTCGGCGGACTCGGCGCGGACACGTTCGCCGCGCAGTTCCCCGGCCGTGAACTCGCCGAGCTGCTCCTCCCAGCTCTTGGCGTTGGGCCCGTAGTGCTCGGGGAAGACCCTGGCGAGCCACCAGGACGCCGCCCGCCAGTCCGCGCGCAGGTAGTGGGTCTGGCGCTCCTCGACGTCCAGGCCGGTCTCCGGATCGCGGTAGGTGCGTACCCGTTCGTCCAGGACCAGACTCCCGGCTCCGGCCTGCAGGACGCGGGCGAGTGCCCGGGTGGCCATCTGCGAGCGGGCGAGCTCCACCCGTCGGAACAGGTCCACGAACGCCTCGTCCTCGACGTCAGGGGCTTCCCCGTCCTCACGGGCCTCGGCGGCGGCGCGGCCGCGGGCGAGCCACCGGGCGAGGGTGGCGCGGGAAACTCCGGCGGCCTCGGCGGCGAGGGTGGTGCTGGCCCCGACGGCGGAGGCCCTGACGATGGCGTCGACCCGCGCGGGGGACAGCAGGCAGGGGCGACCCGGGCGGCCGTGGCGGCGGTTGCTCGATCTCATGTCGGCGCACCGTACGGACGCCGGCCGCTACCGTCCCGGCCTTATCGCGCGTTGTGCGACAGACCCACGCGGGCGCGCGCGGGGTCTCACCAGCAGGTTCCGCCCTGCCGGGCCCGGCCCGGCTAGATCCATTGGCCCGGCTAGATCCATTGGGTCCAACGGGTCGAACATCGCCTGTCCTGCGGTTTCCCCGAAGGAGTCGGGCCCGGGCCGGTGGCCGGATCGGGGCGGGTGCAGGCGGTACGGTCGGGGCGTGAACCGTACGGGAGCGCCGAGGACCGGCCGATGAGGAGCAACGCATGTCCATGACCGTCCTGGGCCCGTTGCCCGACACCGCCCCCCGGCTCGACGTCGTACGCGACTGGCGCGTCGACGAGCTGATCCCGTTCCTGGAGGAACCGCAGGAGGCGGTCGAGGCCGCCATCGCGAAGCTGCTGAACTACCGCGACGACGCCCGGCCGCAGCTCTTCGTCCCGCCGCACTACGCCCTGCCGCCGGCCCCGCTCACCGGGCACCGCACGTACGTGGTGGTGAACCAGAAGGGCGGCGCGGGCAAGACCACGACGTCGGTCGAGCTGGCCGCCGCGTGGGTGGCCATGGGATACACGGTCCGCATCATCGACGCCGACCCGCAGGACGCCTCGGTCACCCGGGCGTGGCTGCGGCCGAACTTCGAGGGCGTGCCGGAGAAGGAGCGCTACACCCTCACCGACGTCCTGTACGGGCGCCAGCCGCTGGACGAGTGCACGTACGAGACGGCCGTGCAGGGCCTGTACCTGGTGCCGTCCTTCGAGGACCTCAAGCACGTCGAGTTCGACGGCCGGGCCGCCCGCGACCAGCAGTTGCGCGCCGCGATCCGCAAGTCCACGGTGCCGGTGGACATCACGATCATCGACGCGCCGCCGGCGCTGGGGAAGCTCAGCATCAACGGCCTGGTGGCGGCTGACGAGGTCATCCTGCCGATGCAGGTGAGCGCCCTGGACAAGGAGGCGCTGAGCGACCTCAAGCGGACGATCGAGGGCGTCCAGAGCGTGGAGAACCCCGACCTGATCGTCGCGGCCGCGGTGATGACCAACTGGAGCATGTCCAACCTGGTCCCGCAGATCGCCGCCACGATCCGCCGGGACTACCCCGGCGCGATCATCTCGCCCGCCCGCCGCAACGTGAAGGCGGCGGCGGCTCCCGCCCGCGGCCTGCCCCTGCGCGCCCTGTCGGCCCTGGCCACGACCGCTCTGGACTACAACCAGCTCGCCCACACCCTCCTGCCCGTGAAGGACGCCGCCTGATGCCCAAGATCAGTGGAAGCGGTTCCGGCGACCCCGGGGCCAAGGACAAGGGCAGCGGTGCCGGTGCGGTCGGCGGCAGCAGCATCCTCGGCAAGCTGATCGGCGGCGGCGGCCAGGCGCCCGGCGGCAAGAGCAAGGTGCCGGCCTACGTCGGCAACGACCTCCTGGAGCGGCTGCGGGACACGGTCGTCGCCCTGCAGCGCAACCCGAAGGTCGAGATCCCGCCGGTCTCCCTCTCCGCGTTCGTGGAGGCCGCGATCGAGTCGGCCGTCGAGGAGGCGGAGGCCCAGTACAACGACGGCGACCGCTTCCCGGCCCGGCCGAACGCCAAGCTCAAGACCGGCCCGCCGGTCGGCTGACCACGCGTCCCCCAGGGCCTCGCCGCACGTCCGGCGAGGCCCTTCCCGTTGCACGTCAGAGACGGTTGGGGCTGTTGGTCCTAATGGGTCTAATTCCTCGTTCGGTCCGTGCGGCTGTCCGGACGTGGCTACCGTGCGATCCGTGAAGAAGAAGCCCGACGTCCTCGACGAGGTGCCCGAGCTGCGGGAGGCGGTCGAGTCCGCCTGCGCCGCCGCGCCGTCCGAGGCCCGCGAACGGCAGATCCGCGCCCACGCCCGTGAGCTGGTCCGTGCCCTCCAGCACGCCGACCACCCGCTCGACGTCGACGCGGACCTGGCGGACGTCTTCGACCGCGACGCGCTCACGGCGTACGAGCGCCTGGCCCTCGCCGGTGAACTGCGCGACCGGGGAGCGAAGCGGCCCACCTCCGAGGCCACGGCGAACGTCCGCTCCGGGGTGATGGTGCTGCTCCAGCGCGAGCTGGGCCTGGAGGTCTTCCACCTGCGCCAGCAGGAGGAGCAGCCGCGCAAGGAGCCGGTCGACGTCGACCGGCGCGAGCGGATGCGCACCAGCCTGCAGACGGTGGCCGACTACATCGGCCGGCGCACCCACTGGACCGCCGAGGGCGGCCTGCTCACCCGCGGCTACCCCCGGTGGGTGCGGATGCTGGCGATGGCCTCGGTCACCCTGGACACCGGCTCCCGGGTCGGCGAGCTGTGCGCGCTGCGCCTGGAGGACCTCTCCCCCGCCCTGACCGAGGTCCGCATCGTGCGCCGCCCGCAGAACGCCCGACCCGACGACCCGGTCTCGGTCGAGGTCTACCCGCTGCGCCGCGCGACCCGGGCCGCCCTCACCCGCTGGTTCCTCGTTCGGCGCCTGCTGATGGCCGACGTCACCGGCAGTGCCGACGCCGTCTGGGTGTCCGTACGCGGCAACCACGGCGGCAACGCCGACGAGGAGAGCGGCCCGGACTACCGGCCCGCCGGAACCACCCTGCAAGCGCGTGGTGCCCAACGCGCCTACGCCGCGGCGGTCGCCAAGGTGAACGCCGAACTCGGCGGCACCGAGGGTTGGAGCCCGCTCCCGGAGCGGATGGAGCAGCTGCGCCGAGGCGTCGCTGCCCCCGAGCTCCACCTCGTGCCGCCCCGCCCGGACGCCGAGAAGGCCGCCGCGCTCATGCGCCAGCTCGAGAACGCCGGCCGCCAGCTCGCCGCCCTGCCCGACGCCCGCTCCACCGCCACCGCCGGCCGCGCCGCCCGCGACGGGGCCCGCGAGGCCCTGCGCGAGGCGTGGCGGCTCGGCATCGAGCACCAGGTGCAGCTCGACGTGCTCTCCGCCTCCGGCCTGCTCGCCTACGACACCCCGCGCGCCGGGTGGGAGCCCGAGCTGCTGCGGGCCCTGGACCGCGCCGCCCGTCTCGCCCCGCTGTAGACCCATTGGGTCCAACAGGTCCAACCCGGCCCCGCCCGCCCTGCGAGCGGGGCCTTCGCCTGTCCGCCGTGAGACCAGGGTGCAGCGCCCTGAACTGCGGAAAGGAACATCCGTGGAACCTATGAGACCGTCCAACGCACGCGCGCGGGGGTGAGTCCCATGGGGAACCGGCGGTGGAGCGGCGACCGGACCGGCAGAATCGGCGGTTCGTTCACGCCCTTGGGGGAGCCATGCAGGAACTCCGCTTCGACGACATCCGGTTCACCACGGCGGTCAGCAGTGACCAGACGTGGCTGCGCCGCACGCTGGGCGGCCACGAACTGAGTGTTCAGCTCGCCGTCGGGGTGTCGCCGTTCGACGAGGCCGGGAAGATCCTCGCCCTGGAGGCGGAGCTGTTCGGCTTCGACGCCGCGCCGGCGCAGCGATCCCGGCTCGGCCGCATCACGGCGAACCTCGCGTACACCCCCGTCGTCACGGTCCACCGGGTGAACCTGGTGTTCCCGCTGACGTCGCTGCAGGTCCACGCCATCGAGGAGGCCCGCACCGGCGACGTGCGGTTCGAGATCGACCTCAACGCCACCCTGCCGCAGGCGCCCGGGTACCCGGGGTGCGCCCAGGCCACGGAGAACATCACCCTCGCCAAGAGCACCTGGGAACAGCAGGTCGCACAGCTCGGGCCGTCCGCGGCCTTCGAGATGGCCGTGCCCTACCCGCTCGGCGACCCGCAGCGCGCCGAGGTCGGCCGACTGCTGCGGGAAGCGCAGCGGCTGCTGACCACGGGGGAGATCCGGGCGTCGATCCTGGAGGTCCGGCGGGCGCTGGAGTGGGTCCAGCACAACGTGGACTGGGACAGGCCCGGGTCGAAGAAGCTCGCCAACCAGTGCAACCAGACCGAACGCTGGTGGCGCATCCAGGACGCTCTCTACAGCCAGACGTCCGGCGCCATGCACAACGACCCGGTCACCAAGGACTTCCTCTACGACCGGGCCGAGGCGGAGACGCTCCTGGCGATGACCGCCGCGCTGCTGCGGAACGTGCCCGCCACGGCCTCGCCGGCTGCGGGGCCCCGCCCGTGATCCGGGCCCACCACCGCCTCAAGGGCGGCGCCGCCCAGCTCGGCGCCACCGGCCCCGGCCGGGCCGGACCGTTCGGCCGCTGGCCCGCCGATGACCACCAAGACGACGAGGACCAGGACCACGAGCCCGCCGAACGGCCGGGGGAGACGAGGGCTACATGACCGAGGACCGCGGCGCCGCCGGCCCGTACATCGAATACGACGGACTGCCCGTCCTGCACGGCTCGGAGGTGAAGCTGCCGCTGATCCACCCGTACGCCCCGGTCGAGGCCGGGCGCTACGTCACGCCGGGCGGCGGACGGCTGACCATCCGCAAGGCGGAGGCGAACGCCGCGCACCTGCGGATCACGCTGGACCATCTCGGCTGCCCCGCGCAGTGCACCCCGGAGAAGGACGCCGCGTTCCGGCGGCTCGCCCTGGCCGTCGAGGGCTACTGCGTCCACGCCGGGTGCCGCCACCGTCCCGCGTTCTCGGACGGGGTGCTGCGCTGCTTCGAGCTGCGCAACGGCACCCTCACGCTCGCCGCGTTCGTACGCGCCGTGCTCGCGATCGAGCTGGGAGACCTCGTCCCCGCCGGCCGGATCGTCAAGGAGTCCGAAGCGCGGTTCGGACCCGTCCGCCCCCTGGAGGGCCCGGACGAGGAAGGCCAGGTAGAGGCCGTTTAGACCCATTAGACCTAACAGGTCCGACCGGCGGCCGAAGAGGCAACGGGCAACACGGCCGATCCCCTGTCGCCGCCGGACGCCGGACGGGATCGTGGGAGCGCCATCCCCGACCGGCAGAGGAGCCAGCCATGGCGTTCGACTACAGCAGCAGCGAGTCCCCGTGGATCACGGTGGAGAGCTTCGGCTTCGCCCGGGGCGTCCCGCAGAGCACCACCGGGTGCCTGCTGATCGACCTGCGCGGCGTCCCGCTCGACGACCCGGCCGACGAGCCGGGCCTGCGCGGCCGCGACGGCACCGACGCGGACGCCGTCCAGCACGTCCTCGCCTCGCCCCGGGCCTTCACGGTCCTGGAGCGCGCCTGCGACCAGGCCCGGGCGCTGCTCGACGCCAACGCCGCGCGCAACCTGCGGCTGCGGGTCCTGGTCGGCGACGAGGACGGCCAGCGTCGCGCGGTCGTCGTCGCCGACGCGCTCGCCGAGATCCTGACCGGCCGCGGCCTCCCGGCCGACGTCGTCCACCACCACCTGCCCGCCCCGGCCCGGGGATGACCGGAGCACAGCTCGGAGGCGGTCGGACCTGTTAGACCCAACAGGTCCGACCTAGGGCGCCGCCGGGGCCGCGAGGGGCTCGGGGAAGGCGACCCACACCGGAGAGTCGACGCCGCGCAGGCCGGGGGCGTGCTTGGCCAGGGCGGGCAGGAAGCGGTCCGGCTTGCCGCTGACGCCGTGGATCACCTTGACCGGCCGCCGGGTGGCGTCGGCGAGGGCCTGCGCCTGGTCCATGACCGCGACGACCGTGTCGTTGAACCGGCCGAAGCCGGTGGCCGGCCCCGCGCACTCCGGTCCGGCGAGGCCGACCAGGACGCGGGCGTGCCACCCCTGGGGCTCGCGGGTGTAGTCGACCATCACGCGCAGCACCCACGCCGCCTGTTCGCTCTCGTCCAGGCCCTCGATCCCCTCGCCGTCCCGCAGCAGGTCGAGGCGGTCCTCGCCGGGGCCGGGGGTCGCCTCGACGGCCGTCATCCACTGCTCGAAGTCGCTCATGCTCGCTCAACGAGCGGCCCGGGCGGACGGCACCGCGGTTCCGCCCGCCGTACGAGGTGCAGGCCGCTGACCTGCGAAAGGAACACTTCGTGGAACTTCGTGGAACCGTCCTACGTGCGCGCGTGTCACGAGGGCGGACCCGTTGGGGTCAATGGGTCCAACCGCCCGCCGGGGCCTCGACGCCGTGGCGAGCGGCGCGCAGGTCGGCCAAGACCTCCAGGACCTCGGTGCGGGCGGCGGCGGCGACGGCAGGCGGTTCGACGCCGGGGGAGTCGAGGACGTGGCGCAGGGCGTTCAGCCGGGCGGCGAGGCCGGGCCCGTCGAGCTCGCGGTGCCAGGAGACCAGCTTCTCGGCGGGCGCGGTGCGCGACAGGGGCTCCCAGGAGTCGTTCAGGCAGGCCAGGGACCACACGGCGGCGCGCAACCGGGGCGCGTTGGCCCGGCACCAGGCTTCCCCGGCACGGTCGCGGGCCCGCTCGGCGCGCTGCTTCTGCGGGTACCGGTCGCCGCGGTAGGTGGCGGCATCGCGCTCCAGGCGGACGAACCGGCTCTCGGCACTCGTACGGCTGGCGAGCCCGAGGGAGTCGGCGACCTGCTGCCAGGAGGCCCCGCGCCGGCGGGCGGCCCGGGTGAGGTCGCGCTCCAAGGTGTCCAGCGCGGCGCGGGCCTCGTCGAGCTGGGTGAGCGCGGCGAGGACGTCGTCGGCCGGCACCTCCGCCTGCTCGGCGTCGTCGAGGCCGTAGCGGTCGGCGGCCGCGCGTACGGCGTGCATCACGCGGGCCGGGTCGTGCCAGTCGCGGCCGCCGCCGTACTTCGCCCTCAGCAGCGCCTCGGCGGCCTCCAGCACCTGCTGCCGGGCCTCGGGGTCGATCTTCTTCGCCATGGCCGGAGAGCCTGCCACCGCGCCGGCCGTGTCCGCGAATCGCGGACGAGCCGGGCGACGCGTTCACCGGGTGAACGTCCCATATGCGGATGATCTAGGCCAAACATCGCCGTGGCCTGGCCGAATGTCGACGCACCCCACCCGGGGATCATGCGAAACAGACCCGAGACGGGGCGTGAAGGGGGCACAGAGCGCCTGCCCGGCCACCGCCGTCGGGGAGTGCCGATCAGCCCCCGAGAGCCGCACACGGCCACACAGGGACACGCCGCCCTGCTCTTGTAGTCGCCGCGCGAAGCGCGTCTGTGTTCATCGGCGGAGCCGATGGGGCTTGGAAGGTCGTGCCCGAAGGGCTCCTTTCTAGGTACTGACCTGCACGTTCCTCCCAGAGTCAGCCCCACGGCGCGGCCCGTCACCCGAATGGGTGACGGGCCGCGCCTCCCTCCCTCTGGGCTATTAACAGGCCCTTGCGCTCATTACTCGCGGGTGTTGTCCGGCGCATGACCTGCCTGTTTCCGGCCATCGGGCCGTCCCGAATCAAGGTCACCGCTCCGCTTCCAGCGCGAGGGGGTCAAGATCGTCCGCGCGATGGTGGGTCAAGGAAGGGCTCTGAGCTGGGGTGATGGGTGCGGTAGCGGCCGCACCCATCACCCTTGTACGGGGGCGCAACGGCCTGTTAACAGGCTCCGGAACGCGGGGCGCCGGGCGGGCCGGCGGTGGGTACCCCGGGTACCCGGGGTACCCGGAACGCACGGCGCCCCCGGCGCGGAGGTGCGCCGGGGGCGGTCTGTGTGACTAGACGGGCGGCAGCCTGCCACCCGGACCGGTCAGTGTCGCGGGCTCAGCTCCGCGGCGGGTACACCGGGAACATGTTCATCTCGGCCGCCCCCCGGTCGGCCCGCGCCTTCTTCGCCCCGGCGGTGTCGACGGTGACGTACCCGGCGTCGATGAGCCGCTGGACCCCGGCGCGCAGGCCCGCCTCGTCGACGTCGACCCGGCTGCCGAACGGGCCGGCCAGGAGCCACGCCACGAACTTGTCGAGGTCGGCCTCGACGCGGGTGTAGCCGGTGAGCTTCACCCACAGGCCGAGGTCGGCCAGGGAGAGCTTGGCGTCGTCCACCAGCTCCCTCGGCACTACCACGACGTCGGGCAGCTTCGCGGGGCGGACGGTGGTGGCGTAGGTCTTCTCCGGCTCCTGGCCGTCGGCGCTGCTGGTCATCGGTTCCCCTCCGGTGATCGTCGGAGGCTCATCCTCGCGGCCCGCCGGGCGGGACCGCAGAGGATGAGCCAAAAACGTACATTCGTTCGATTTCAGGTCTGCGCCATGTCCACGAAGCGGCTGTAGTGGCCCTGGAAGGCGGTCGTGATGATCGCGGTGGGCCCGTTGCGGTGCTTGCCGACGATCAGGTCCGCCTCGCCCGCGCGGGGCGACTCCTTCTCGTACTGGTCCTCGCGGTGCAGCAGGATCACCACGTCCGCGTCCTGTTCCAGGGAGCCGGACTCGCGCAGGTCGGAGACCTGCGGCTTCTTGTCGGTGCGCTGCTCGGGCCCGCGGTTGAGCTGCGAGAGCGCGATGACCGGGACCTCCAGCTCCTTGGCCATCAGCTTGAGCTGGCGGGAGATGTCGGAGACCTCCTGCTGGCGGGACTCCGGGCGGCGGCCGCCGCCGTACTGGAGCAGCTGGAGGTAGTCGATGACGACCAGGTCGAGCTTGCCGCGCTGCTTGAGCCGGCGGGCCTTGGTGCGGATCGACATGGCGGTCAGCTCCGGGGAGTCGTCCAGGAGCAGGTTCCCGGCGTCGACGCGGGCCTTGGCCTTGGCCATCCGGGTCCAGGCCGCGTCGTCGAGCTGGCCGGAGCGGATGTGGTGCAGGGCGACGGAGCCTTCGGCGGACAGCAGCCGCATGTGGAGCTCCTTGCGGCCCATCTCCAGGGAGAAGAAGGCGCTGGTCCGCCCGTGCTTCAAGCTGGCGGCACGGGCCATGTCCAGGCCGAGGGTGCTCTTGCCCATCGCCGGGCGTCCCGCGATCAGGATGAGCTGGCCGGGCTGCAGGCCGAGGGTGAGGGTGTCGAGGTCGGCGAAGCCGGTCGGCACGCCGGTGAGCTCGCCGAACTTGCGCTTCCCGGCCGCCTCGATGTCGTCAAAGGTCTCGTCCATGCCCTCCGAGGCGTCCATCAGCGACTCGTCGCCGCGGTGGCGGACCACGCCGTACAGGCGCTCCTGCGCCCGCTCGACCAGCTCGTCGGTCTCGCCGTCGCGGGCGTACCCGCTGGCGGCGATGGCCGTACCCGCCACGACCAGGTTCCGGGCGACGGCGGCCCCGTAGACGATCTCGGCGTAGTACGAGGCGTTCGCCGCCGTGGGCACCTGCTGGACCAGCGTGTGCAGGTAGGACGCACCGCCGATCTTCGTCAGCTCGCCAGTCTTGGTCAGGTGCGCCGCGACCGTGATCGGGTCGGCGGGCTCGCCCTTGCCGTGGACGTCGAGGATCGCCCGGAACACGACCTCGTGCGCCGGCCGGTAGAAGTCCGAGCCGTGCAGGATCTCGACGACGTCGCCGATCGCGTCCTTCGACAGCAGCATGCCGCCCAGGACGGACTGCTCCGCCTCCAGGTCCTGCGGGGGGAGGCGCTCGAAGTCGCGCGGGTCGATGTCCTCGCCGGAGGGGGCGGGGGCGGTGGCTACGCTCATGGGTGGATCTCCGTTCGCGAGATTCGGGCAGCGGCCGGGCCGGGCAAGGTTTCCGGCCGCTGCTGCTGTTCGGGGAAGGCCGGGCGGTTCAGGACGCGACGGCGAAGGCGGGGGCCATGCGGCACTCGCACGGGCCGATCGGCAGGAAGGTCTCCGGGTCCTCGGCGAGGCCGGACCCGTTGCACTTCGAGCACGCCGGCGCGGCCGCCGCCGGGTGACCGCCCACCCCGGCCGGGGCCGCCGGGAGCCGCTTGAGGTGCTTGCGGTAGATCGCCGTCACGTCGTAGGCGCGCTCCGGGTCGCACCGGCGAACGAGGTGGTCCCGCAGCCGGGACGCCGTCCAGCCCTCCGCCAGAGCGTCGACGGCCAGCGGCAGCAGGTCCGCCGCGTCGTCGCGGTGCATCCGGCCGGGCAGGCCCAGCAGCATCTCCAGCAGCTCCGAGCGCTGCTCGTCGTCGGCCTGGCCGTCGCGCGGAGCCGGGACACCAGCAGCAGCCGGAGCGGGGTTGTCTTCCGGCGCAGCCGTCTCTCTCGTCGTTCCCGTCTCGGTGTCCGGTGTGACGGACGTTGCCGCTGCGTCCCCTGCGGAGGGAGAGAGAGAAGATCCAGAGGAAGACACCAGAGGAAGATCGCGTTCCTGCTGGTCACCCCCCGTGAGCGGGTCGGATTCCCGACCCCGTGGGTCGGATTTCCGACCCGTCGGGTCGGATTTCCGACCCGCTTCCCCATCCGGGTCGGATTTCCGACCCGCCTTCGAGGCGTCCTGGTCAGCCTCGTCGGCGTCCTTCTCGACGAGCTCGGCGAGGGCGATGCCGAGGGCCTTGAGCTTGTCCTCGGAGTTCCGCCAGCCCGCGTAGTCGACCGGGGCGTCATCGTTGATGCGCAGGCGCAGGGGCTTCATGAGGGCGCTCTCACGGGAGGACGTCTTGATGGGCTGGCCCTCGGGCGTGGTCACCAGGCCGACCTTGGTGAGGCCGTCGAGGATGCCCCGGACCCGGGTGAGGCTGCTCGGGCCCTTGCTCTTGCCCGGGCCGGGGATCAGCTCGCACAGCTTCCGGAGCGTGAGCACGCGGACGTGGTTCTTGAACTTGTCGACCACCAGGCCGCGCAGGACCAGGTAGCCGCGGACCTCGCCGTCCTTGAGGTCCTCGCACAGGGCGATCCAGTCCTTGACCCGGGTGTCGTACCAGCCGTCGTTGTCGGGCCCGTACAGCTCGACCACCTGGTCCGGGGTCGCCACCGGGGCCTTCGGGCGCTTGGGAGTGCTCATCGGGCCACCGCCGGCGCGGCCGGGGCGGACAGGGCGGGGAAGACGCGCGTGGGCGCCGGGGTGCTAGTCACCCAGGCGTTGTACGTGCCAAAGCGGACACCATCGTTTGCGCAGCTCACGGCGCGATTCAGCTCAGAAGTCTTAGTCACGGCGCCTTCGTACGCGGCCGCGACGGTTACCGTCGCGGGCTTCGCGGAGGCGGGCCGGAGGGGGCGGTGCATGGGGTGCGATCTCTCCCAATCGGGGTAGAGAGTCGCACGTCGGTGATCATCACCAGGTAACCGGACGGGCCTATCAGCGGTGCTGCGTAGAACCCGGGTAGGCGGTTACCCTGGCTGATGGTGACCGGGCCCGACAGGGTCGGGAACCCGGCATCAGCCGACGTACGACTCAGAAGCTGTGGGCTCGTGAGGCCAGAACCTGAGTCAAGTTGTGTAGGTCGAGAGCCGCTCCTGTTGGCGCAGGGGCGGCTCTCGGCGTTACGGGGCGCGGGCAGTCATGGCGACCATGGTGGAGTCCTTCCGCCGGTTGGGGAAACCGGCGATGAGCTGGTAGAAGCCGGTGCATCCGGTGATCGTGCACGACGCCGGTGTGGTGTTGTACCGGGTTTCCGGCGCGGATACTCCGAGATCCCGTTCTCCGGGAGAGAACTTGCGAAGGCGTCCCGCCACACGGGAAGCGCGGGCCGCCGGCGGCGTGTCGCCGTGTCCCGCTGGCCCACTGACCATGGGCACGCGTAGCCTGCTGACCATCGCAGGCACCTCCTCGACAGGTGCTTGATCGCGGCGCCGACCACCACAACCGGCGAGCGCGACCCGCAGGCCCCTCCGGGGGCCTGCTTGCGTTTCGCGGGCCATCTTGCCTCCTTCCGGCCGATCAGCGTGGGTTAGCGGGTGGATTGCGGAGTGTCGCCGCCGGCCAGGGCAGTCAGGACCGTTGCCGGGCGGCCGTCGTAGACGAGGTGCGCCTCGTCGGGCCCCGGCGGGACGAAGCGGCTGCTGTGCCGCCGGAGATCGGCCTCGGTGAAGTACATGGAGTTCGGGTCCTCGTAGGTGGCCCGGTTCCGTTCGTCGATCCGTCGCCAGAGGGTGTCGTGGTCGCCGGGCAGGTAGACGAGCAGGACGTCGGCGCCGACCAGCTCGCCGAGCGCGCGCCACTGCTCCCGCTCCTCGACGGTCCAGAAGCCATGGTCGACAACCACGTCCTGACCAGCGCTCAGTGCGGCCTGCAGCTCGGCGGCGATTCGGTCGAGGACGGGCCGCTCCCTGACCCGGTACTCGCCGCGAGGGAAGTCCCGCCCGTAGTGGCCGTGCTCCTGCCAGACCTGCTCGTCGGGGCACATGCGGACGAAGCCCTGCCGCTCCATCTCACGAGCCAGCGTGGTCTTCCCCGAGCCCGGAAGGCCCGCCATCAGGACGCATCGGGGCGCGCGAGGACGAGTCACAGGGCCACGCCCGAGGTCTCGACGCGAGTCCGGCCGGGAGCGCCGAGGTCCACGCCGTACTCCAGCGCCTGCCCGTCGCGGTCGCGGAACAGGGCGGTCAGGACGAGGATCGCGTGCACGCCGCCGTCGACCAGCTCCAGGAGCACCGCGTCTTCCGAGGTGGCGACGCGAGCACCGGTCTCGTCATCACGTTCCACGGCCTGGCGGCCGGTGGCACGAGCGATGACGTCGAGCGACGTGCCGCCCTGCAGGCGCTCACCACGCAGGAGGTCCGGAGCCACCAGCGCGAACTCCCGAGGAATCCAGGACGTCGAGTGAGCGACGATGCCGTGCCGGTCGCGGTAGACGCGCGTCCGGCGGATCACCTCGGCGCCGGCCTCGATGCCCAGTGCGGCCGCGACCTCCGGCGGCGCCTCGGTCAACCCGGCCGCATGGCCGTCGGACCGCTCACCCGCCCCCCACGACGATCCGGTGGACTTCCCGCGCTCCAGCCGCTGCGCGGCGGAGGAGAGAGAGACCGGCTGACCGAGCTTGACGTACGCCGCGGTGGCATCGTCCGAGCGCTTGAACCGCGGCCACCGCTCCCCCACCGGGTCTTCGAGCTCCGCCTCCCGGGTGCGGGCGATCAGCGCGGCCGGGCCCTCGGTGCGCAGAAGCGTCAGCAGGTCGTGCCAGGTGAGGGCACCGAAGGAGTCGACCAGGCGGCTGGCGCCGTCGGTCAGCAGCGCGGCCTGCTGCACCCTCGCGAGATCCACGGAGCCGGTGATCGCTTCGTCGGCGGCCGCCGGGTCGGTGGCGGCGACCCAGTAGCCGCCGGGCTTGTTCCGCAGGCGCCGCTGGACCGTGACGAGCTGGGACACACGGGCCGCGTGCTCAGGAGTGCCGGTCGGTCCTTGCAGAGCGGCCCGCATCTCGTCGGCCGCGACCTCTTCGACCCGCTTGTCAACGACCGTACGGATGCCGTCGGCTCCAAGGTCGAGCACCAGGACGTTGTCGGACAACACCAGGTAGTCGAGGGCGTCGCCGCGCTCGCGGACCATCACCACGGTCGAGGCCGGCACCGCTTCCTGGTCCAGGTCGCAGGAGTCGCGGTGCAGGTCGTTGACCTCGGTGATGGCGACACGGAGGGCTTCCCGGAGGGACACCTCGTCGTCGCCGATCAGGTTGATCAGGGTGGTGCCGAGCTGTCGGACGAACCATGGGGTGCCGTGGATGCACCCCATGGGCAGATCCTTCGGGGCGGACAGGCCGTCCAGTACGACCACTCCGGTGGGGCTCACGTGGACGATGTCCTCGTTCGCGGTGCCCACACCTTGGGTCGATGCCATGGATACCTGCACGTCAGGCCCCTTCCGGGCGGTAGAACGGCGTGATGCGCTTACTGGAGGTGATCTCCAGCGTGTCGGGGTCGAACGTGCTGGAGATGAGCGTCGAGAAGCGCTTCGCCTTCAGCTCGCGGTGCACGTTCGCCAGCTCGTGGTTGAGCCAGTGCACGACGCCACCGGAGCCGCGGGCGTGGATGCCCGCGATGTAGAGGAACGTGCCCTGTCCGTCAGGTCGCGGGAGCCGGCCGAAGTACGCGATGTCGCTGTTCCCCCCGTGGTCCATCGGCGACCGGTAGACCTCACCGGTCTTCCGGTCGGTCAGGAACCAGCCCTCGTCGTCCTTGTCGAACCGCAGGTGGGGGTCGCTTTCGAGGATCTGCTCGATCAGCGGCGACAGCCGGGGCCCGCAGATGACGACCAGATTGTTCCGGTTCAGCCGCACGTTGCCGCCGAGCGGAATCCGCTCGAACGTGATCTCCAGGCCGACGTCCTCGGCCAGTTCCCGCAGGTGCTCGTAGGTCTGGAAGTCCTCCGTGGCGATCACGGGGCCTTGCACCCGCTTGTCGCGGCCGTCGTGCAGCTTGCCGTGTTCGAGCTTCTCGGCGAGCGCCACGATGACCTTGCCCGACCCCAGGAACAGGCGCTCCGGCGGAGCGCCCTTCGCCAGCTGGCTCACCCGGCCCTTGCTGATGCCGAGTTCGCCGGCCAACTGGGTGCTGTTCAGCTCCCCAACTCGCAGAACTTCGTTCATGGCCTCGTTGCGCACCGCTTGGACCTCGTTGCCGTATTCCTGCGCGCGGCCGACGAGGGTGTGGGCGGCTTTCGCCCTCTGCAGAGGGTCCGCCAGCTCCTTGAGCTGGGACAAAGCGACGTCGAACGCTGCGTGGAGCTGTTCCTGTAGCTCGGTCAGCGGAGCAGCGTCGGGCCGTTCCTTTTCCATCCGTGCCTCCCTTCGTGCTCCATGTTTACCCCACTAAACCGCAACTGTTCAAGGTGGTTGACTCGCTGCGGAGTGGAGTCCTATGGTTTCGGTACGCGGTCGGTTTAGCGCCCTAAAACGCTCCGTCGCGTCGGCTATACATGCACGTCAGCGCTGTTTTCAGCGCCCGTACTACCAGCAAGAGCGGCGACACCGGACCTCCTCGGAGCTGTACCGAGCCCGGTGTACCGGCGAGAAGAACTCAACAGAGAGTCCTGAACTTCGGGCGCGGCGCCCCCGCCGTCATCACGACGAGACGACCCTCCCGCCGGCAGTTGCCGGTGGGGTCTTGAGCGGGGGGCTGGCCGCACGGCAGCCCGAGAGCGGATCTACAGAGGGCCCCAGGGGTGGGGCCACGGGTGCGAGTCCCTGTCCGCTCACCGCGTCGTCCCTGAACGACGCGACCCCCGACACGGCGCTGGAGACGCCATATGTGCCGGGGGTCCACGGATCTACCAGCAAAGGAATCGATCCGCATGACCATCATCGCAGTCACCACCGCCGCCCCGATCCGCCCCAAGGCCGTGTCCGACGGTGTCGAGGACGTCGTCGCCGAGGCGTGGAGCGTGTTCGGTGAGGTCCAGAACCTCGTGAAGCTCGGCATCGAGGTCGAGGTGACCGTCCGCCCCGGCGAGATCCTCGCCGACCTGGTCGTCCGCAAGGAGGCCGCCCACCTGCTCCCGGCCCTGGTCAAGGAGCTGGAGAACAGCGGCATCACCCGGACCAAGACCGGCTTCCGGGTCGCCGGGACGATGTGCCAGGGCAACGTCAGCCTGCGCATCATCATCGACAGCTCGCAGATCACCGTCGAGCAGATCGAGGCCCTGGTCGCCGCGGTCGACGTCGACTTCGACGCGTACGCCGGCGGCGACGAGTACACGGAGTGGGCGGCATGAGCGCCCAGACCGACGAGGCGGTGCGCAAGGCGGAAGAGGCCCGGCGGAAGGCGGAGGCCGACCTTCGGCGTCACGGCCAGGCGATGTCCGGGATCGGGGGCCGACGGTGAAGCTGCGTCTCCCGATCCGCATCGTCCGGACCCGCGAGCTCGACGAGCTGCGCGCGAAGGCCGACAGCGTCGACACCGCGACCGTGCACACCGCGGCCGCCCTGTTCGCCCTCCAGGTCGTCCACGGCGACCGCGCCCGGACGCTCGACCACCTGGACCGGGTCGTCGACGACCTCCAGCTCCACATCCTGCGCCGGGCCCGCGCCGAGCAGCTCCTGCAGGAGATCGACCCGACCGGCCTGCCCGAGGCGGCGGCCGCCCAGATCCTCACCGCACGCGAGGCCCTGATCCGGGGCGGAGAAGAGGTCACCGCATGAGCAGCACCGACCTGATCAGCAGGCCCGTCCTGGCCATCGAGCGGTTCCGCCAGGAGCACGGCGACGTCGTCTCCTGGTCCCCGGTCGACTGGGAGGTCCACCAGAACCTGGTGGAGATCGCCCTGGCCCACGGGCCGATCGGCAACCTCCGCGCCCGGGCCACCCGCCGGACGGCGGCGGCGAGCATCTTCGCCTACGCCTTCGTCCTGTACGCGGTCACCGAGGTGGCGTCCGCGATTCGCGGACCGCAGATGACGCGGCTGGGCTTCCACCTGGCCTACGTCGTCAACGGACCCGCCCGCCGGGCCGACGCCCGCCTGCACTACAGCGGCGACCTGCGGTTCCGCCAGCAGATCCTCCGGGTCGGCATCCGCGTCCGCGGCGAGGTCGACCGCCTGTCCGCTCGTCTCCACCGGAGCTGAGCCGGACCGCCCCGCACACCAGGTGGCCGCCGGGAGGCGGCCACCCGCATGAAAGGAGAGCTGGCGTGGCGGCCCGAACCGGCACCCGCAGCACCCGGAAGAAGACGGCGGCCGCGAAGCCGCCGGCGAAGACGACGACACCCCCGCCGCAGCGCCGACCGGCCGCACCGGCACCCGTGCCGCCGAGCCCGGAGGTGCGGGAGGAGACCGAGGCCCGGATCGCGGACGCCCGCGACCGGGCGGCCGACCTGGTCCAACGGGCGGCCGACACCCTCGACCTCGCCCGGGAACAGGCCGCCGAGGAGTCGGCCCGCCTGATCGCCGCCGCCGAGAAGTCGGCTGGCACCATCCGCCGGGCGGCGGCCGCCGACGCCCGGCGGGTCCTGGTCGAGGTCGCCGAGGAGGCCGGTCAGCGGCTGCACCGGGCCCGGCTCGGGGCGGACGCCGTCCGCGCCGACGCCGACCAGGCCGCCGCCGACCGCCTCGACGCCGCCGGCACCGAGGCCGCCGAGACCGTGGCGGCCGCGGAGCGGGAGGCGAAGGAGACGGTGGCGGCCGCCGAGGAGGCGGCCCGCACGCTGCTCGCCGAGGCGGAGCGGCAGGCGGTCGAGCTGGCCGCGCTGCGCCGGTCCTCCGCCGAGGCCGCGTACCGCACCGCCCTGGCGGACGCGGCGCGCATCCTCGGGGAGGCCCAGGAGCAGGCGAACCAGACGGCGGCCGCGCACGCGGCGGTCGCCGCCGAGACCGGCCTCGCCCGCCGCACCGCGCTGCTGGAGTTGAACGAGGAGCTCGCCGAGCGGCGCGCGGCCATCCAGGCCGAGCTGGACGACTACCGCAAGGAGGTCGAGTCGGCCCGCGCCGAGACGGAGGCGGAGTTCCGACAGCTCGGTGAGGAGCACGAGCGGCGCCGCCAGGAGCAGCGCGCGGCGCTGACCGCCGAACTGGCGGAGCTGCGGCGCAACGCCGAGACCGAGGCCCGCAGGGCGGCGCGCGAGATCGTGGCTGGCGCCGAGCGGGAGAAGGCCGAGGTGATGAAGGACGCCGTCGAGGCCACCGCCCGCGCCGAGAAGCTCCAGCGCCGGGCCGAGGACGAGCTGGACCGGGCCCGCAGGGCGGCGGCGAGGAAGAAGTCGTGGGCCCAGCGCAGGATCGGCTGGGCGAAGACGTTCTGGGACCTGATGGTCTGGATGGCGTTGTTCGCCGCGATCGGGCTCGCCGCCAGCGGCGAGTACAAGCTGGCGATGATGGTCGGCTTCGGCCCGTGGTCGCCGCTGCTGCCGGTGTGCATCGACATCTACTGCGTCGTCGCCTTCAAGCGCGAGAAGGACGTGTACCCGGCGCTGCTGCTGATGCTCGGCGCGAACATCACGTACCACCTCGCCACCCCCGAGGCCGACGACCAGCAGCTCCTGATCATCGCCGTCTGCCTGATGTTCGTCGCGGTCGTGTGGCGCGTCCACAAGCTCATGGACGACCACGCCACCGCCGACGAGGAGGGCGCCGAGCAGGACGCCGAGGACGAGCCGGAGGACGACACCGCAAGCGGTGAGGGCACCGGTAACCGGCCTCCTACCGGTAGCGGTAACGCGGGCGGTAATCCCGGCGGTACCGGTAGCGGTAGCCCGAGCGGTAACGGCGGTTCTACCGGTAGCGGTAAGCCGCGCTCTACCGGTGGCGGTAAGCCCGGCAGTACCGGTGGCGGTAAGCGCACCGGCAAGAGCAGGCCCGGCGCCCCGAGCGCCGAGCAGCGCACCGCCGTACGGGCCCGCGCCGCCGAGCTGATCGGGGCGGGCGAGACCCCGTCGCCCACCGCCCTCGCCGCCGAGTTCGGCGGCCTGGACCCCGAGTGGGTCCGTAACCAGATCCGCGCCGTCCGCTGATGCGGCACGGCGGTCGGCGCGGGCCGGACCCGCTCCCCTTCCCCACGTACACGAAAGGACCCTCCACATGAGCGCCGCCAGCAAGTGGACCCCCGACATGCTCCAGTCCCCCGCGGACCGGGCGACGCACCTGGAGCAGCGCCGGGCGCAGCTCCTGCCGATCGTCGACGACCTGCGCCGCCTGGCCCGCGAGGTGCAGGCGGAGGTCAAGGAGTACGACTCCATCGAGGGCGACCTGCCCGGCCAGGCCCGCCTCCGGGCCTGGTACGTCTCGAACCCCCTGTTCAAGGCGGCCGACGACGTCGAGCAGGCAATTGCCGACCTGATCAGCTTCAACGGCCGCTTCCAGAAGTCCTACGAGGACCTGCCGGTCAAGCGCGAGACCAAGCGCCAGCGCAAGGCCCTCGCCAAGGGCAAGGCGAAGCAGGCGATCGAGTCCCCGCCGGCGGACACGGCCCCCGGGCCGCCGGAGAAGTCCCACTTCGGGGACGTCTTCGACGGTTTGCGGCGAGGAGCCTGACCGGTGGCCGCCCAGACCAAGGCTGAGCGGCGCGCGGCCAACCAGCTCGACCACTTCGAGAAGCGCCAGACCGAGCGGGCCCAGCGCGGCCCGCGCGGTCTGGCGGAGTCGTGGATGGAGCGGGCCCGCGCGGTCGCCGCCGAGCGCGAGAAGAACGGCGACGCCGAGGCGTGGAACGACCTCGCCCGCACCATCTCCACCTGGGTCTCCCGCTACGAAGGGTGACCACCCGGGTCAATCAATCCACTGTTCAAACCCGGCGGTGACCGCCTCGCGCGCGCGTAATGCGGACGCGCGGACACGCGGGCGCGCGGACACGCGCGCGCGTACGCGAGGCGGTCACCGTCTGTCAACCCCCTTGGAGGGTTCATGAGCGACGACGAAGGCCGGGTGATCCCGTTCCGGCCGACCGGCGGGGGTGCCCCGCCGCCTCCTCCGCCGCCCCCGCCGGGACCGCCCCGGCCCCCGGCGCCGCCCGCCCCGGCGGCGCCCCCGGACCCGCCGGCCTCCCCGCCCCCGGCGGCGAGCGACTCCGACGAGGAGCCGCCCGCTCGCCCGGTACTCGCCGTACCCGAACCGGCCGTCCCGCCGACGCCGGTTCCCCGCCCGCCCGGCGCCCGCACCTCGGCGGCCCCCGTCGTGATGCGGTCGGAGGCCCCGGACGACGGTGAGGGCGACGCCGGGGGCAGCAGCCGTGAGGGAGCCGGCGGCGCGATGGTGGTCGCCATCGGCATCGCGGTTGCCGCCCTGCGCGGCATGACCCAGTGGCTGGGCGACCGCCGCCAGCGCTTCGAGGACCAGGCCCCCGTCCGGGAGGCCGCCGCGAAGGCGAAGGCAGAGCAGATCAAGGCCCGCGCCGAGCACGCGGCGGCGCTGGCGAAGATCACCGACGACGCGGCGCAGGCCCGCGCCAAGGG
>NZ_JANUGP010000043.1 GCF_024753135.1 Streptomyces pyxinicus
CGGCGGTTCCGACTTTATCAGAAGTTCTTGGCCGGTCTGACCGGCCGTTCATTTCCGAGTAATCGGGAGGATGCTTCTTTGGAATGTCGATGTTCGACTTCTGTGAAGCGAAGTAGAGTCTAGCGGCTGCCTCCGAACTTGTCCAGTTCTAGGCAACTGTTTGAATCTACCTCCCCGCGCCTGCCGTGTCAACAGCTTTTGCGGGGCGAAGAGGAGACTAGCAGCTCAGGAGGGCCGGATGCACATCAGGCGGCCGTGGGCACGGCCGCACTGCGCTCGTCCGTCTCCAGGTCGCCCGTCTCTCCGGCGTGTGCCGCCCGGCCGCCGAGGACGTAGACGTATGCCAGGAAGGCCAGCTCGGCGACGACCCCGATGGTGATGCGGGCCCAGGTGGGCAGGCCGGACGGGGTGACGAAGCCTTCGATGGCGCCGGAGACGAACAGGACCAGGGCGAGGCCGATGGCCATGGCGATGGCCGCGCGGCCCTCCTCGGCCAGGGCGGTGCGCCGGGTGCGCGGGCCCGGGTCGATCAGCGTCCAGCCCAGGCGCAACCCCGTACCGGCCGCGACGAAGACGGCGGTCAGTTCCAGCAGGCCGTGCGGGAGGACCAGGCCGAGGAAGGTGTCGAGGCGGCCGGCCGAGGACATGAGGCCGAAGCCGATGCCGAGGTTGAGCATGTTCTGGAAGAGGACGAAGAGGACCGGCAGGCCCAGGAAGATGCCCAGGACCAGGCATGTCGCGGCGGCCTGGGCGTTGTTCGTCCATACCTGTGCGGCGAACGAGGTCGCCGGATGGCTGGAGTAGTAGGTCTCGTACTCGCCGCCCGGGCGGGTCATTTCGCGGAGCTGGCTGGGGGCGGCGATGGACGCCTGCACGTCCGGGTGGCCGCCGATCCACCAGCCGAGCAGGATCGCCACGGCGGTGGAGACGAGTGCCGTGGGCACCCACCAGTGCCGCGCGCGGTAGACGGCGGCCGGGAAGCTCCGCCCGAGGAAGCGGGTGACGTCGCGCCACGAGGCACGGCGGGTTCCGGTGACGGCGCTGCGCGCGCGAGCGACGAGTTGGCTGAGCCGTCCGGTCAGCTGCGGGTCGGGAGCGCTGGACTGGATGAGGGAGAGATGGGTGGCGGTGCGCTGGTAGAGGACCACGAGTTCGTCGGCTTCGGCTCCGTCGAGGCGGCGCCGACGGCGCAGCAGGGTGTCGAGCCGGTCCCATTCGGGACGGTGACGGGAGACGAAGACGTCCAGGTCCATCGGGTCTGTCTGCTCCTTGGCCGGTCGCCGGCCGCTGGTGGCGGATGCTCGTAGCTGCTGTCAGCTTGTCGTACTGCGGCGCGATGCGCCCACAGCTTGGCAGACTTGCGGTTCACCGGGTGGACCAGGGAAGGGCGGCGGGCGTGAGTGAGCTGGTGACGGGCGAGGCGGTGGCCCTGGAGCTACGGCCCGCGAAGCTGCCCAGCAGGGCGTTGGCGGTGCTGCTTGATCTGGCGGTGGCCTTGGTCGTCTACGTCCTGGTGACCGCGGTGCTGGTGGCGACGACGTCCTCGCTGGACGACGCCGCGCAGACGGCGCTGGCGATCGCGGCGTTTCTGCTGGTGCTGGTCGGCGGGCCGATCGCGGTGGAGACGCTCAGCCACGGGCGTTCGCTGGGGAAGCTGGCGCTCGGGCTGCGGGTGGTGCGGGACGACGGCGGGCCGATCCGGTTCCGGCACGCGTTGGTGCGCGGTGCGATCGGGGTCGTGGAGATCCTCATGACGTTCGGGGTGGTGGCCTGTATCGCCTCGCTGGTGTCGGAGCGCGGGCGGCGGCTCGGGGACGTGTTCGGGGGCACGCTGGTCGTGCGGGAGCGGATACCCGTCGGGCGGGGTGGTGTCGTGCCGCCTCCGCCGCCGTGGCTCGCGGACCGGTTCGGCGGCCTCGACCTGTCGGCGGTTCCGGACGGGCTGTGGCTGGCGGTCCGGCAGTATCTGAGCCGGATGCATCAGCTCGATCCGCAGGTCTCCCTGGGGATGGCGCGGCGGCTCGCGGACGATCTCGCGGCGCGCACGGCCGCTCCGGTGCCACCGGGGATCGCGCCGGCGGCCTTCCTGGCAGCCGTGGTGCACGAGCGGCAGTCGCGGGAGGCCCGGCAGGCTTTCGGTGCCGGTGCGTACAGCGCCGGTGGGTACGCGCCCCCTCCCCCGGTTCCCTGCTCCACCTCCCCGCTCCCGGCCCCCGCTCCCCCCGTTCCGGTGGCGCCGCCCGAGGAAGCGCGCTCCGGGGACCGTCCGGCCACCGGGTTCGCACCGCCCGCCTGACGCGCCGGTCCGCCGGGTGTGCGGTCAGGCGAAGCGGGAGGGCGGTGCGGCGAGGTCCTCCAGCTCGATGCCGGGCGCGGCCAGGACGACGTCGCCGGCGATGTGGACGGAGTGCCGTTCGCCGGTGTCCAGGGCTGTGACCTGGTATTCGTCCACGGTCAGGGGGCCGTTGTCAGTGGCGTGTGCTTCGCTGTTCACCAGTGCCCAGGACTGGTCCACGGTGCGGGGGGCGAGGACCGGGTCCGTGAACGCGACCAGGCGTACGCGGGTGCCGGCGGCGGAGGGGGTGAGGCGCAGGAGACGGGCGGTGGCGACGAGGAACGCGGGGGACGTACCGGTGAAGGCGTGGGCGCGCACAGTGCCTTCGGCTGCGTCGGTTCCGGTGGGGTCGGTGCGGACCCAGGTGACGCCGTCGAGGGCGGCGCCGCGCACCTGCCAGCCGCCCGCGTGGAGTTCGAGGCGGAGGGGGCGGCCGAGTTCGTCGAGGGCGAGGTCGACCGAGCCGCGATGGTCTCCGGCGGGGGTGGTGAGCTGGGAGACGTAGCGCCAGCCGGACGGTCCGGGGGCGCACTGGAAGTGTTCTTCGGCGAGGGGGGTGTGATCGTGCGGATCGTGGAGCGAATACCGGCCGCGGGGCATGGGGGTCCTGGATCGTGACGGGGTGATCGGGCCGCGGCGGCCAAAGGGGCAGGCCCCCGGCACGGGGGTGCGGGGGCCTGCCTCGGAGGTTCTGCCGCCGAGGAGCGCGCCAGTGGGGCCGGCGCGCTCGCCGTGGGCTGTGCCGGGCCGCGTGACGGCGGCCCGGACTGCTCGGTACGGACTCGCTCAGTAGCGGTAGTGGTCCGGCTTGTACGGGCCGTCGACCTCGACGCCGATGTACGCGGCCTGCTCCGGGCGCAGCTGGGTGAGCTTGACGCCCAGCGAGTCCAGGTGGAGGCGGGCGACCTTCTCGTCCAGGTGCTTGGGCAGCGTGTACACGCCGACCGGGTAGGCGTCGGGCTTGGTGAACAGCTCGATCTGGGCCAGCGTCTGGTCCGCGAAGGAGTTGGACATCACGAACGACGGGTGGCCGGTGGCGTTGCCCAGGTTCAGCAGGCGGCCCTCGGACAGCACGATGATGACCTTGCCGTCGGGGAAGGTCCAGGTGTGGACCTGCGGCTTGACCTCGTCCTTGACGACGCCCGGGATCGCGGCCAGGCCGGCCATGTCGATCTCGTTGTCGAAGTGGCCGATGTTGCCGACGATGGCCTGGTGCTTCATCTTGGCCATGTCCGAGGCCATGATGATGTCCTTGTTGCCGGTCGTGGTGACGAAGATGTCGGCCTTGTCGACGACCTCGTCCAGCGTGGTGACCTGGTAGCCGTCCATCGCCGCCTGCAGCGCGCAGATCGGGTCGATCTCGGTGACGATCACTCGGGCGCCCTGACCGCGCAGGGACTCGGCGCAGCCCTTGCCGACGTCGCCGTAGCCGCACACGACAGCGGTCTTGCCGCCGATGAGGACGTCGGTGGCGCGGTTGATGCCGTCGATCAGGGAGTGCCGGCAGCCGTACTTGTTGTCGAACTTCGACTTCGTCACGGCGTCGTTCACGTTGATCGCCGGGAAGAGCAGGATGCCGTCGCGCTGCATCTCGTACAGGCGGTGGACACCGGTCGTGGTCTCCTCCGTGACGCCACGGATCTCGGAGGCCAGCTGGGTCCACTTCTGCGAGCCGTCCGTGATGGTGCGGTGCAGGAGCTGGAGGATGACGCGGTGCTCGTCGGACTCGGCGGTCTCCAGGCCGGGGACCTTGCCGTCCTTCTCGTACTCGACGCCCTTGTGGACGAGGAGGGTGGCGTCGCCGCCGTCGTCCAGGATCATGTTCGGGCCGCCGGTGGGGCTGTCCGGCCAGGTCAGGGCCTGCTCGGTGCACCACCAGTACTCGTCCAGGGTCTCGCCCTTCCAGGCGAAGACGGGGACGCCCTGCGGGTTGTCGGGCGTGCCGTTGGGGCCGACGGCGATGGCGGCGGCCGCGTGGTCCTGGGTGGAGAAGATGTTGCAGGAGGCCCAGCGGACCCGGGCGCCCAGGGCGACCAGGGTCTCGATGAGCACGGCGGTCTGCACCGTCATGTGCAGCGAACCCGTCACGCGGGCGCCGGCCAGCGGCTGCGCCTCGGCGTACTCCTTGCGGATCGCCATCAGACCGGGCATCTCGTGCTCGGCGAGGGTGATCTCCTTGCGGCCGAACTCGGCCAGCGAGAGGTCGGCGACCTTGAAGTCCTGTCGGTTCTCGACAGTCGTCATTGCGAGCTGCTCCTCGGGGTTGGGGCGAGGTGGGTACGGCTGGTCTGCGCGGCGGCGGACACACAGGTGCCCGAGAAGAGGTCACGGGCATGCCCACGTACGCGCAGCGCAGTCCGTCGGAGGCCCTCTCTCCCTCGGCCGGTCCGTCGTGGGACCGCCCGACCGCCATCAGCAGCGACGTCTGGCTCCGATCCAAGCTACACCGCCCGGCCCGGCGGGCCCCAGTCCGCCCGCGCGTGGTTCGGGCCACGGACGTGCCGATGACGAGCCCCTCGCGAGCGCGCGGTGGCGTGGCAGGAGGCCGGGTGCCGGGTCAGTGGGCGCCGGTGGCGTGCGGGTTGGGGCCGCCCGGGGTGGCTTCCGGGTCCGGTCCCTTGGCGGCCTCGGTCTCGCTGTAGACGTCCGGCTCCAGGTAGATGACCCGGGCGATGGGGACGGCGGCGCGGATGCGGGTCTCGGCGGCGTCGATGGCCCGGGCGACCTCGGTGGCCGTGTCGTCGTGCCGGACGGCGATCTTGGCGGCGACCAGCAGTTCCTCGGGGCCGAGGTGGAGGGTGCGCATGTGGATGATGCGGGTGACCGTGTCGCCGTCGACGGTCGCCGCCTCGATCTGCTTGATCACGTCCAGGCCGGCGGCCTCGCCGAGCAGCAGCGACTTGGTCTCGGCGGCCAGGACGAGGGCGATCAGGACGAGCAGGACGCCGATGCAGGCCGTGCCGACGCCGTCCCAGACGCCGTCGCCGGTGAGCAGGGAGAGGCCGACGCCGCCGAAGGCGAGGACCAGGCCGATGAGCGCGCCGAAGTCCTCCAGCAGGACCACGGGCAGCTCGGGGGCCTTGGCGCGGCGGATGAACTGCGACCAGGACAGCTTGCCGCGCAGTTGGTTGGACTCCTTGATGGCCGTGCGGAACGAGAAGCCCTCGGCGATGATTGCGAAGGCGAGGACGCCCACCGGCCAGTACCAGTGCTCCAGCTCGTGGGGGTGGCTGATCTTCTCGTAGCCCTCGTAGATGGCGAACATGCCGCCGACCGAGAAGAGGACGATGGAGACGAGGAAGGCGTAGATGTAGCGCTCGCGGCCGTACCCGAAGGGGTGCTGCGGGGTGGCCTCGCGCTGTGCCTTCTTGCCGCCGACGAGCAGCAGGAACTGGTTGCCGGAGTCGGCGAGCGAGTGGACGCCCTCGGCGAGCATCGAGGAGGAGCCGCTGAACGCGAACGCCACGAACTTCGACGCCGCGATCGCGAGGTTGGCGCCGAGTGCCGCCACGATCGCCCTGGTACCGCCTGACGCGCTCATGTGTCCGCGTTGTCCCTTCGCCTCTGGCGACTGTCGCCCTCGTACGTCCCACGCCGTCCTGGCGTGTACCCGGCTTTGCCCGGACTTTGCCGGTGGGTCATTCTTGCAGCCCGGCCGGGTCCGGATCCGTCAGGTATCCACCACCCCGGTCATACGATCACAGTGGCGCGGAAGAGGGTGCCGGCGCCGGAGATCTCCGCCTTCTCGCCCGCCGGCACGAACACCGACCGGCCGGGCGTCAGTTCGTGTTCGCCGGCCAGCACGGACCCGGCCGTGCAGAGCAGGATCTGCGGGGTGTCGCGGGTGACGTCGTGGGCGCTGCCGCCCTCGGACAGGACGTACCGGGAGAGCCGGAACTCGTCGATCGGCGTCTCGTAGACCTCCTCGCCGTCCGGGGACGCCTCCGGACGCAGTACGCCCGGGTCGCCGGCCTCGAAGCGGACGACGCGCAGGAGTTCGGGGACGTCGACGTGCTTGGGGGTCAGGCCGCAGCGCAGGACGTTGTCGGAGTTGGCCATGATCTCGACGCCGAGGCCGTTCAGGTAGGCGTGCGGGATGCCGGCGCCGAGGTAGAGGGCCTCGCCCGGTTGCAGGCGGACGTGGTTGAGCAGCATGGCCGCGATGACGCCGGGATCGCCCGGGTAGTGGTGGGCGATGTCGGCGTAGGGAGCGAGGTCGCCGCCGAGACGGGTGCAGGCGGCGGTGGCCTCGGCGACCGTGTGGGCCATGTCGTCCGGGTCGGCGGTGAGGATCGCGGTGAGCACCTCGCGCAGGGCCGCGTCCTCGGGGTGGGCGCGCAGCAGGTCGACGTACGGCTTGAGGGAGTCGACGCCGAGGCGGTCCAGCAGGTCGGCGGCCTGGTCCGGGGCGCGGAAGCCGCACAGGCCGTCGAACTCGGTGAGCGCGCAGATCAGTTCGGGCTTGTGGTTGGTGTCCTTGTAGTTGCGGTGCGGGGCGTCGACGGGGACGCCGTGCCGCTCCTCGTCGGCGAAGCCCTGCCTGGCCTGCTCCAGGTCGGGGTGGACCTGGAGGGACAGGGGCGCGCCGGCGGCGAGGATCTTCAGCAGGAAGGGCAGGCGGGGGCCGAACCTGGCCACCGCGCGGGCGCCGAGTTCCCGCTCCGGGTCGGCCTCGACGACCTCGACGAGGGTTCCGCGCGCGGTGCGCGAGGGGGCGCCGGGGTGGGCGCCCATCCACATCTCCGCCTGGGGTTCGCCGGTCGGCTCGACGCCGAGCAGGCGCGGGATGGCGGTGCGGGAACCCCAGGCGTAGGGGCGGACGGTGTTGTCGAGGCGATCCATGTGTCTTCTCTGTCTCCGTACGTACGCTGCTCGGCCGGCGGCTGCCCTTGCTCGGTGAGCCGTGCCGGTGGTGGGCGCGGGTCGGCCGGCCCGGAGCCAGGTCAGGCCCTGGAAGCGAGCGCCAGGTAAACGGCGGCGAAATCCGTGACGGCGATCAGTTCCGCGAGGGTCTCCAGTTCGCCGCCCTCCTCCGGTTCGAGTTCACTGATCGGGGTGTCGTGGCCGAGGGCCGTGTCCCGGGCGGTGGGGGCGGCGGTGAGGCCGCCGAGCGGGCGGTCGCGGAGCAGCACCACGCGCGCGTGCAGCGCGGGCGGGTCCTCCACGCGGTCGCGGAAGAAGTCGTCCGGGTCGGCGCTGGCGGCGAGCGGGCCGGCCAGCAGGGTGCTGTGCGCGGCGAGCGCCTCGGGCAGTTCGGCGACGAGCGCGGGGCGGCCGGCGAGTTCGGCGAGCGCGGCGGCGAAGCGGCGTCCCGCCGGGCCCGCGGAGGTGCCCTCGGTCCACACCACGGGGAGCGCGTCGGCCAGTTCGGCGGCGAGGGTCTTGGCCGGGTTGCCGTAGGTGGCGATGGCGGGGCCGCAGCGCTCGGCGACGTGGTCCAGGCGGTCGGCGATCCGGTCCAGGGCGTCCGGCGGGGCGGTGATCAGACCGATGCGGTCCAGCAGCGCCAGGAGCGGGGTCAGCAGGGCCCAGAAGACGCCCGGGGAGGACGCGGCGAGGGGTTCCTCCTGGTCGTACGGCGTGGTCGCCATCGGTACGAACAGGCCGTGCGCGCCGGCCACGGACTCGGCGAGCGGGGTGCGGGGCGGGGCCACGGCGACGACCGAGAGGCCACGGCGGTAGGCCTGGTCGGCGAGCAGGGAGAGGCCGGGTTCGCCGCCGTCCGGGGTGGCGATCAGGAGCAGGTCCACGGAGCCCGCCCAGCCGGGGAGTTCCCAGCGCAGGGCGCCCGCGGCCGGGGCGACGCCGGTCGGGGCGAGGCGGACGACGGGGCTGCCGGCGCCGGCCAGGGTGCCGAGGAGGTCGGCGGTGTGGGTGGCGGCGGCGCCGGGGCCGGCGATCAGTACCGCGCGGGGGCGGCCGTCGGGCTTGAGGCCGCCGACGCCGGCCTCGGCGGCGCCCCGGGCGGCGGTGCGGACGCGGGCGCCGGCCTCCGCCGCGCCGCGCAGCAGGCCTCGGCGGTCGGCCTCGGCGAGGCCCTCCGGGGTGTCGAGCAGCGATTCGTCCAGCATGGGCGGAGCTTCTTCCGGTCGCCGGGGTGCGCAGCGTCTCGTCGGGCGCCGCGTTGCTACGGGGCGGGGGTGGGCGTCACTCGGGGCGGCGGGCCTCGTCCACGAGGAGGACGGGGATGCCGTCGCGGACGGGGTAGGCGAGGCCGCAGTCCTGGCCCGTGCAGATCAGCTCGGTGTCCTGCTCCTTCAGGGGGGCGTGGCAGGCCGGGCAGGCGAGGATCTCCAGGAGGCCGGCTTCGAGCGGCATGAGGTGTCCCTTCGGAGGCGGGTACGGCTGTATGGACGTGCTGGTCAGCGTACCGCCGGGCGGGCGGCGCCGGGGGGTTCGGCCGGTTTCCGGTCCCCGTCCAGGGGGCTCCGCCCCCTGGACCCCCGGGCCTTTGCCCACCCACCACCCGAAACTGTCGGCTGGAGGGCCGCCGAGAAGAGCCGACGGCACCTCGACCGGTCTCGGCTCGGGGGCGTGCCCGACACGACACCGAGCGCCCGGACCGGTCGGCCGGAGGTGCCCGGGATCGGACTCGGCACTCTGCGGGTTGAGCGGCCCGGCGGACGAACGGGCGGCCTCCGCTCGGACGGCCGAGCACGGGCGGATCCCCGACCGGACGGCCGAACTCGGACGGCTCCCCGACCGCACGCCCGAACGCGCAACCGGCCGTGGGGCCAGCTGAGCGGGCTGTCGGGGCGGCCGGCCAGGGGCGGCCGCCCCGCGTACGAGGGCCGCCCCGAGAGGCCGCTGGGAGGCGGGCGGTAGGAAGCGGATCGATGAGCCTTGGGCAGTTGTCGGCGCCCGACACCTGTCGCCGCGGTTCGGGGCCCGCGCCCCGGGCTCCGGGGACTGGGGCCGGGCTCCGCGGACAGTGGCCCGTGTGAGGTCGGGGGCCGGGGCACGCCCAGGGCTTCAGGTCAGGCCCTGATGATCGCCAACGCCTCGTCGCGGATCTTCGTCATCGTCGCCGGGTCCTTCGCCTCGGCGTTCAGGCGGAGGAGGGGTTCGGTGTTGGAGGGGCGGACGTTGAACCACCAGTCGGGGGCCGCGACCGTGAGGCCGTCGAGGTCGTCGAGGGTGACGTCGGCGCGGTGTTCGTAGGCGGAGCGGATGGCGGCGAGGCGGCCGGTCTGGTCGGCGACGGTGGAGTTGATCTCCCCGGAGCCCGTGTAGCGGTCGTACTGCGCGACGAGCGCGGACAGCGGGCCGTCCTGGCCGCCGAGGGCCGCGAGGACGTGCAGCGCGGCCAGCATGCCGGTGTCGGCGTTCCAGAAGTCCTTGAAGTAGTAGTGCGCGGAGTGCTCGCCGCCGAAGATCGCACCGCTGCGGGCCATCTCGGCCTTGATGAAGGAGTGGCCGACGCGGGTGCGGACCGGTGTGCCGCCGTTCTCCCGGACGACCTCCGGGACGGTGCGGGAGGTGATGAGGTTGTGGATGACCGTGCCCGTGCCGCCGTTGCGCGCCAGCTCCCGCGCGGCGACCAGCGCGGTGACCGCCGACGGCGAGACCGGGTCGCCGTGCTCGTCCACGACGAAGCAGCGGTCGGCGTCCCCGTCGAAGGCGATGCCGAGGTCGGCGCCCTCCGCGGGCACCCGCTTTTGCAGGTCCACGAGGTTGGCCGGGTCGAGCGGGTTGGCCTCGTGGTTGGGGAAGGTGCCGTCCAGCTCGAAGTACATCGGCACGAGGGTCAGGGGCAGGCCGGCGAAGACCGTGGGGACCGTGTGGCCGCCCATGCCGTTGCCGGCGTCGACCACGACCTTCAGGGGGCGGATCGAGGTCAGGTCGACCAGCGAGCGCAGATGCGCCGCGTAGTCCTCCAACGTCTCGCGGGTGCCGAGGGTTCCCCGCCCGGCGGCCGGCTCGGGTGCCCCCGACTCCAGCCATTTCTCGACCAGTTCGCGGATCTGCGCGAGGCCGGTGTCCTGGCCGACCGGCGCCGCGCCGGCACGGCAGAGCTTGATGCCGTTGTACTGGGCGGGGTTGTGGGAGGCGGTGAACATCGCGCCGGGCAGGTTCAGCGCGCCCGAGGCGTAGTACAGCTGGTCCGTGGAACACAGGCCGATCTCGGTGACGTCCACGCCGCGGTCGGCCGCGCCGCGCGCGAAGGCGCGGGACAGGCCGGGGGACGAGGGCCGCATGTCGTGGCCGACGACGATCGCGGCGGCGCCCGTCACCTCGGCGAAGGCGGCGCCGAAGAGCGCGGCCAGTGACTCGTCCCACTGGTCCGGGACCACTCCGCGCACGTCGTACGCCTTCACGATCTGCGACAGATCAGCAGCCACGGCCAACCCTCCTGAAAGTCCTATGGGTGCCCACAAACTACCCGTCCGGGGTAAGCCGGGAGTGCGCGGACACCAGGTGCAGGCGGTCTCAGTTGTCCGGGGAGCGCAGCACCCGCAGGTGGCCGCGGCGGGCCACCTCCATGGGGTCGGCCGTACGGCCACCGCCGCCGCCCGCCTCGGCCGCCCGCTGCTGGGGGCGAGCCGCCTCGCGCACGGCGTTGGCGAGCGCTTCCAGGTCGTCGCCGCTGGGGCGGGCCGGGGCCGAGCCGTCCAGGAGGCGGACGACCTCCCAGCCGCGCGGGGCGGTGAGGCGCTCGGAGTGCTCGGCGCACAGGTCGTAGCAGTGGGGTTCGGCGTAGGTGGCGAGCGGGCCGAGGACCGCGGTCGAGTCGGCGTAGACGTACGTCAGCGTCGCGACGGCGGGTCGGCCGCAGGCGGTGCGCGAACAGCGACGTACAGGGCTCACGACGTTGGACGGTACCGCACTCTTGAGCGGGCCGCGACGACTCTCCCCCAGGTCACTCCACCGTGTCGTCTTGTGAAACGCACCACACGGGGCTTCTCGCGCGCCTCGCTGACCTGCGAGTACGAGGGTCCGGCGGGGCGCGGGCGCTACTGCATCCGGTCATGAGTCGGCACAAACACCGTCAATTGCCTTGAGTTCGGTGGTCTTGGAGGGTTACGGAAACGAGCCAGACCTTGGCCGGATCGGTCATCGTGCGACAGGGGGCCGACGGTGGCCGGTTGCCGCGTCGGGTCCGGCGGCCGGGGCGCCCGGGGAATAGGCTTCACCGGTGATGGACAACCGTGTACCGCCCAGTGCCGCCGGCCCCGGGCCCCGCCGCCGCGATCGCCATGGCAGGGGCATGCGGGGGCCCATCGCGCCGCCCCAGGTGCCGTTGGCCGCGAGCAGGGCCGAGGTCTTCGCCGACCTGGTGCGGGACTCCGTGGAGCGGCTGGAGCGGCGGTGGCCGCAGCTCGCGGACATCGATTTCCTGGTGCTGGAGGTGCCGCGGCCGGAGAGCCCGGACGCGGCGGTGTGGGGGGACGACGCCGTGCCGCTCGGCGGGATCATCCCCGCGCAGGACGGGCGCCGGGCCCGCGTGGTGGTGTACCGGCGGCCGGTGGAGATCCGGACCAAGGGCCGCGACGAGCGGGCCGAGCTGGTGCACGAGGTCGTGGTGGAGCAGGTGGCCGAGCTGCTCGGACTGACACCGGAGACGGTGGATCCCCGGTACGGGGAGGACTGACCCGCCCCGGTACGGGGAAGGTCAGGGCGCGCTACCGCTGGAGCACCGACAGGTCCTCCTCCGTGTGCGGCACCGAGACCGTCCCCCGGTCGTCCGGGAGGGTCTGGACGGTGAAGCCGGGGACGCCGTCCTCGGTGGCGGCGAGGGTGCGGGCGGCGTAGACGGGGGCGCCGGAGACGGGTTCCACCGTGAGGGCGTAGGTGCCCTTGGCGGTGGGGGCGTCGATGTTCTGTGTGGTGCCCGCCTTGATCGTGTACGTCTTCGTCACCGCCGACCCGCCCTCGGTGCCCGCCGACGCCGTGACCTTGACCGTGGCCGTGCCGGTGGGGGCCGTGAGGGCGAGGGTGGTGCCCTTGGCGTTGTTGTCGGCCGAGGTCGCGCGGGTGCCGACGGGAGCGGTGGCCGGAATGTAGGCGGTCTCCTGCTTGTCGCCCTTGCCGCGCACGACACGCAGCGCCGCGACGACCGGCACCGATTCGTCGGTGGGGGTCAGGACCAGGGAGCCGGCCTCGCCGCGGGTGACGTCGTGGAGGTCGGCGGCGGTGGTCATGCCCGACTTGACGTGCAGGGTCTCGCTGCCCGCCGGGGTGATCAGGCCGTCGGGCGAGGCCAGGCGGACCTTGAGGTCGGCGTCGTCGCCGCCGGGCGTGAAGGCGATCAGGCGGACGTCGGTGGCGTCCTTGGGGATGCCGGGCAGCACCAGGCTTCCGGCCGGGTCGGTCGCGGCGGCCAGCCAGTCGCCGCCGGTCTTGGCGTCCAGGGCCTGCACGGTCGCGCCGACCCGCCCGCTGCGCACGCTGACGTGCAGGGTGAGGTCGTCCTCGTGCTTGTCGGTGAGGGTGGAGAGCAGGATCGGCTCGCTGGAGTGCGGCTTGACCGTGAGGTTCTCCCCGAGCGGGGACTTGATCGCGCCGTTCTTGCCGTACAGCTCCACGTCGACGACGGCCGCGGAGTCGTCCGGGTTGGTCAGGTGTACGTAGTCGGTGCGGCCGGTCGCGGTGCTGGCGCCCGGGAACCAGAACTCGGTGTCGGCGGCGGTGCAGTTGACGCCGTGCAGTCCCCGGCCGGTGCCGGCGGCGACCTCGGTGGTCTCCTGGACGGTCCAGCCGGGCGCGAACTTCCCGTCGGCGGTGCCGATCAGCGCGGTCGCGTCCGATCCGGAGGTGTCGCCGGTGGCCGGGGTGCCCGGGGACTTGGGCGCGAGCACCGGCTGGTCGGTCTTCTTCCCGCCCTTGCCGTCCTTCCCGCTCCCCTTGCCGCCGCTCCCGCCGTCCGCCGAGTCCTCGGTGGCGGCCTGGAGTTGGGCCTTGCCGCTGCCCGCGGTGCCCTTGGTGACGGGGGTGAAGGAGGTGTACGACGTCTCGGCGATGTCGGAGACGCTCGGCGCCGGGCACAGCAGGCCGGTGCGCTCCACGGGCAGGTGGGCGGCGGCCTCCGGGGCGGACGCGCCGGACGCCGAGGGGCCCTCCAGCGCGGCGAACGCGGTGACGGCCGCCAGCACGGTGGTGCCGGCGATCAGGGACAGGGTGGTGCGGTTCACTGCTGGCTCCCGTCGGGACGCTGGCTGCCGGTGCCGTGGGGGTGCCGGGCCGGGTCGTAGCCCTGCCGGCCGGGGTCGTGTCCCGGCCCCGGGTCGTAACCCTGGCCATGTCCCTGGTCGTAACCCTGGCCATGTCCCTGGTCGTAACCCTGGTCATGCCCCGGGTCGTGGCCCTGGTCATGCCCTTGGTCGTGGCCCTGCTGGTAGGCCGCCGGGTCGTACGGCGCCTGGTCGGCCGTGCTCCCGTAGGCGTACGGGTCGTAGGGCGCCGTCCGGTAGGGGTCGGCGGGGTAGGCCTGCTGGTCGTAACCGGTGTTCTGGTACTGCTCGGCGCCATAGCCGCCGTACCCGGCGCCCGTGTAGGTGGCCGGGTCCCACTCGTCGTAGGACTGCTGGTGCGGTACCGCGGCGGCGGGGTTCTCCTGCGGGGCCGGCGGGGTGGCGAACCGGCCCTCAACGGGCTGCTCTTCGGCGGATCGCTCTTCGACGGGTTGTCCCTCGGCGAACTGGTCGCCGGTGAACTGGTCCCCGACGGGCTGTGTGTCGGCCGCCGGTTCCTCGGCCTGGGCGCGCAGGCGGCGGGCGCGGCGGCCCTCGCCGGTCGTGGCCTGGGCGGGCAGCGGCTGCTCCTCGGGCAGGTCGTCGTCGACGTCGCGGCGGCGGCCGGGGAGGGCGAGGACGACGAGGACGAGAGCGAGCGCGCCCTGGGCCCACAGCCAGGCGGTGTGGGTGAGCGGGGCGTCGTAGCTGACGTCCAGCCGGCCGCCGGCGGCGGGCAGTTCGAAGCCCTGGGCCCAGCCGTCGACCATGGTGGCGGTGAGCGGCTTGCCGTCGAGGGTGGCGGTCCAGCCCTCGGCCTTGCTGTCGGCCAGGCGCAGTACGCGGCCGTCGGAGCCGGCCGGGATCGTGGTGTGGACCTCGACCGGTCCGGCGGCGATCGGCCGCGGTGTGCCCGTGTCGCCGGCCGGCACGATCGCGGCGCGGGAGACCTCCCGGCCGACGCGCCACAGGGCGCTGCCGTCCTGCCGGCTGAGCCGGGCGAGGCCGGGGGTGGCGTCGAGGACGCGGGTGATCGCGCGGGGCGCGCCCTGGTGGACGAGGACGTACCGCACGGCGAAGCCGCCGAGTTCGTCGGTCTGGTCGGCGCCGGAGCCGGCGACGAGGTTGGCGACCACCTTGTCCAGGCGGGCGTTCCGGCCGTCGGCGGCGGTCAGTTCGGCGTCGCCGAGGCGGGCGCCGGCGCCGCGGACCAGGCTGTAGCGCACGCGCGCGGTGGAGTCGCTGTCCAGGACGAGGGTGCGGGCCTGGTCGCCGCCGGCGGAGTCCTCGGCGACGAACGCGGGCACCTGGGCCGGGTCGCGGCGCTTGAGGGGGCCGTCGGCGCCGCCGAGCATCCAGCCGGCGGCGACCAGCAGCGGGCCCGCCGCGCAGGCGAAGGCGATCAGGGCGGCGACGGGCTGGCGCCAGCCGAAGTTCTGCTCGGCCACGCGCGCGCGGGCGCCGTCGGCGCCGAGGACGGCGGCGGCGATCAGGGCGATGCCGTAGACGAGGGTGGCGGGGCCGGCCCAGGTGGAGCGGTTGGACAGCACGGCGAGGACGAGGCCCAGCAGGGCGACGGCCCAGGCGGCGCGGATGCCGAGCCGGCGCTCGGAGCGCAGGAGTGCGGCCAGGGCGGCGAGCACGATGCCGATGAGCAGCAGGCCGTGCACGGTGCCGGGGCCGCCGGGGCTGGTGCCGAGCAGGTCGGAGGCGGAGGCGGCCGAGGCGCCGTACTCAAGACCGGCCTCCTGGAAGAAGCCGGTCGGCAGCAGGGTCAGCGACCAGGGCGCGAGGACCAGCAGCGGGGTGCCGAGCTGGGCGAGGAAGCGCAGGCCCTGAGCGAGCGGGTCGCGGCGGCGCAGCACCAGGACGGCGAGGCCGAGCACCAGGGCGAGCGGCCAGACGATCGGCGTGAAGGCGGTGGTGATGGTCAGCAGCAGCGCGTACGCCCAGGTGGCGCGCCAGCTGCCAGGGGTGCCGGTACGGCTCGTCAGACCGCTCGCGGCGACGCCCGCGCGCGCGATGAGCGGGAGCAGCACGGCGAGGACGGCGGTGCCGACGCGGCCGCCGGCCAGGGCTCCGGTGGTGGCGGGCAGGAAGGCGTAGGCGATGGCGGCCCACGCGCGCAGCAGCCGGGAGGGGACGAGCGGCCGGGAGGCGAAATAGGCGGTGAGTCCGGCGAGCGGCACCGAGCCGACCAGCAGGACGGTGACGGCCAGGCCGGTGGAGCCGAGGAACAGGGCGGCGAAGGACGCGAGGACGGCGAGGTAGGGCGGTGCGGCGGGGGTGCCGCCCGCGCCGACCGGGTGCCAGGCGTCCAGGTAGCGCGACCACAGCTCGCCGGCGCCGGACGGGGCGGGCAGCAGGGCGCCGCCCGCGAGCGCGCCGCCGCCGAGCAGGGCGCGGCAGGCGACGAGGGAGACCACGAGCAGGGCGAGGAAGAGCACGGGGCCGGGCTTGCGGGCGATGCGCTTGAGCCGGGCGAACTGCTCGATCTCCAGGAAGTCGGCGTCGTCGCCGCCGGGCCCGGACTCCACGGCGCCGCCGTGCCGGCCGGCGGTGGTGTCGGTGTCGGAGCCGCTGGAGAAGTTGCCGGCGATCTGTTCGACGGTGGCCCGGACCGTGGCGCCGGGCGGCGGGAGGAGTTGGCGCAGCTCGCCCTTGTCGAGCTGGGCGGTGCCGCGGCGGCGCCGGGCGGCGATGATCCGCTCGGGTCGCAGCAGGGTGCTCAGCAGGCCGCGGATCTCGTCGACGGCCTGGCCGGGGACCTTGCCGACCAGGTAGGCGACGGTCCTGACGAGGGTGCCGAGGACGAGGCGCAGCAGCACCCAGGGCAGGGCGGCGGTGCGGGTGTTGGCGAGCAGGGTGTAGACGGCGCCGGCCTTGTCGACCTTGTGCGGGGAGGCGGTGGCGCGGCCGGCGCAGTCGACGGCGCGGCGCTCGCGGGAGGCGGCCTCGGCGTGCCGGACGACGGCGTCGGGGGCGACCAGGACGCGGTGGCCTGCGGCGTGGGCGCGCCAGCACAGGTCGACGTCGTCGCGCATCAGGGGCAGCCGGCGGTCGAAGCCGCCGAGCTGTTCGAAGACGTCGCGGCGGACGAGCATGCCGGCGGTGGAGACGGACAGCACGGTGCGTACGTGGTCGTGCTGGCCCTGGTCCTGTTCGCGGCGGTCGAGGCCGGTCCAGCGGCGGCCGGAGTTGGCGATGGAGACGCCGACCTCCAGCAGCTGCCGCCGGTCGTACCAGCCGCGCAGCTTGGGGCCGACGACCGCCACGTCGTCACGGCCGAGTTCGTGTTCGGTGTCGACGACGCGGAGCAGCTGGGCGAGGGCGCCGGGTTCGGGGGCGCAGTCGTCGTGCAGCAGCCAGAGCCACTGGACGGGTTCGCCGTGCGGCAGTTCGGGCAGGTCGTAGGCGTCGTCGCGCCAGGTGCGGGTGACCGGGTCCCAGCCGCTGGGGCGCTTGAGGTACGGCAGCTCCTCGGGCGTCAGGACCGGGGCGACGCGGCTCGCCTCCTCCACGGCCTGGCCGAAGCCGGTGCGGCGGGCGAGGTGCAGGACATTGCCGTCGCCGAGGGCCTCGGTGAGCAGCCGGGCGGAGTCGTCGGCGCTGCCGGTGTCGGCGGCCACCGCGTGCTGGACGGGGCGCTCCTGGCCGAGCAGGCCGGCGAGGGCGTCGGGCAGCCAGCGGGCGCCGTCGTGGGAGACGAGGACCGCGGTCACCACGTGGCGCGGGAACTCGGGCGGGCGGGACGGGTCAAACACGGCGGTGGCAGCGTCGTGTCGGGCTGCCGCATGGCTGTGCACGGACATCGAGGTACGGGCCCCGGTTCGCTGGACTGCGGTGGACGGCCGCGTCTCCTCGAAGGCGAGGGGACGGCGGGGCGTCTCGGACGAGCGCCCACACTATCGGCTGGCATGACGGCGGCCCGCCGCCTGTGGACAACCCACCCGCGACGGGCCGTTCACGACGGTCCGCTGTGGAGGCCCGGGCGCCCGGGCGGTGCTGCGCGGCCGGTCAGATGGCGGCCTTCTTGAGCCTGCGGCGCTCCCGCTCGGACAGGCCGCCCCAGATGCCGAAGCGCTCGTCGTTGGCGAGGGCGTATTCGAGGCACTCGGAGCGGACCTCGCAGGCGAGGCAGACCTTCTTGGCCTCTCTGGTGGAACCGCCCTTCTCGGGGAAGAAGGACTCGGGGTCGGTCTGGGCGCACAGCGCGCGCTCCTGCCAGCCGAGTTCCTCGTCCGCGTCGTCGACCAGCAGTTGCTGCACCAGCTCGGTCATGTGCGCCCCTCGTCCGTCTTTTTCGCGTCCCCGTGCGTGGCCGTCGCCGATGTCGGCTGAACGACACGAGTGAAATTACAAGTGTGCTGATCCGGGCGAGTCAAGCCGAGATCTGCTATTGGGCCCGTTATTCACTCTGCGGAACCAAGGCCGTGCGTTAAGTGTTCAAATCGCCATAAACCTTGACACGCAGACAGGTCCCCGGGGCGGCCGGATCTCCGTACAGCTCCCTGTACGGAGAAAGACGCCTCCGTGTTCGATCGCGTTCCGAGAGGCCCGAGCGCTCGGATGTGCCCCATGTGTCCCCGCTTCCCGGTGAACAAACCTTTCACCTGACAGATGAACCGGATGAGGTGAAACATGTCCCACATGCCGGGTCCGGAGTTGACACCGCTGGTGTGAACCGGTGTCCTAGTGGGCATGCTCGCGAACTTGGCACTCACCTCGACCCGCATCGCCGGGTCCCACGGTGCCGCCCGCGCGCGCTGTCGCTGTTGTTCCAGCTGTTGAGCCCAGTCCGCTCCGGCTGTCGCCGAGTCCATCCCGACCCGGCCGCGCTCGTCTCTTCGTGAACCCGTACCCCGGGCTCCCCTTCCGTCCGTGATCCGGACGGCTCGCACGCGCCACTCAGAACTCCGGCCCCCCACTTCTCAGCCGAGGACCACCGCACCCCGATGAACAGCGAGAACGACCTCCAGATCGCCGGCGACATCCTCGAAGTCCCGCATCTGCTCCAGCCGCCGCGCGAGCACCCGGCCACCGTCGCCGAGTTCGTCGGGCTGGCCCGCGCCATCGCCGCCGACCGCGACCAGTGGGCGCACCTCGTCCGCTACGACGCCACCACCCGCTGGTACCACCGGCTGCGCACCGGTCCCGGCTACGAGGTGTGGCTGCTGTCGTGGGTGCCCGGGCAGGGCAGCGGGTCGCACGGCCACGGCCGTTCCTCGGGGGTGCTGACCGTCCTGGAGGGCACGCTGACCGAGCGCACCGAACGCGGCACGCGCGCGCTGGCGGCGGGCGCCCAGCGGGTGTTCGCCCCGGGGTACGCGCACGAGGTCGTCAACGACACCCTGGAGCCGGCGGTCAGCCTGCACGTGTACCACCCGGGCCTCACCGAGATGCCGATGCACACCGCACAGCACTGCGAGGCGCGTCCGGTGACCGCCTGACGCGCTGACCGCCGGACACGTCGACTGCCCGACGCGTCGACTGCCCGACGCGTCGACTGCCCGACGCGTCGACTGCCTGACGCGTTGTCGGACCCGCCTGCGAGACTTGGCCCATGCGCATTGTGGTTCTGGCAGGCGGCATCGGTGGTGCCCGGTTCCTGCGCGGCCTGAAGCAGGCCGTGCCGGACGCGGACGTCACGGTGATCGGCAACACCGGCGACGACATCCACCTCTTCGGGCTGAAGGTCTGCCCGGACCTGGACACGGTGATGTACACGCTGGGCGGCGGCATCAACGAGGAGCAGGGCTGGGGACGGACCGACGAGACCTTCCACCTCAAGGAGGAACTGGCGGCCTACGGCGTCGGTCCGGACTGGTTCGGGCTGGGTGACCGGGACTTCGCCACCCACATCGTGCGGACGCAGATGCTGGGCGCCGGCTACCCGCTGAGCGCGGTCACCGAGGCGCTGTGCGACCGCTGGCGGCCCGGCGTGAAGCTGATCCCGATGACGGACGACCGCGTGGAGACGCACGTGGCCGTCGAGGTGGACGGCGAGCGCAAGGCGGTGCACTTCCAGGAGTACTGGGTGCGGTTGCGGGCCTCGGTGCCCGCCGAGGCCGTGGTCCCGGTCGGCGCCGAGGCGTCCAAGCCTGCGCCGGGCGTGCTGGAGGCCATCGCCGCGGCCGACGTCATCCTCTTCCCGCCGTCCAACCCGGTCGTGTCCATCGGCACCATCCTGGCCGTGCCCGGCATCCGGGAGGCCATCGCGGAGGCGGGCGTGCCCGTGGTCGGCCTGTCCCCCATCGTCGGGGACGCGCCCGTGCGCGGGATGGCCGACAAGGTGCTCGCCGCGGTCGGTGTGGAGTCCACGGCCGCCGCGGTCGCCGAGCACTACGGCTCGGGGCTGCTGGACGGCTGGCTGGTCGACACGGTGGACGCGGGCGTGGTGGAGCGGGTCGAGTCGGACGGCATCCGCTGCCGGGCCGTACCGCTGATGATGACCGACGTGGACGCGGCCGCGCGGATGGCGCGGGAGGCGCTGGCGCTGGCCGAGGAGGTGCGGGGAGCGTGAGCGAGGAGCGCCCGCAGTACACGGTCCGGGCCCTGACGGGCATGCCCGAGGTGCGGCCGGGCGACGACCTCGCCAAGCTGATCGCCGCCGCGGGTCCCGACCTCGCGGACGGTGACGTGCTGATCGTCACCTCCAAGATCGTCTCGAAGGCCGAGGGCCGGATCGTGCGGGCGGACGACCGGGAGGCGGCCATCGACGCCGAGACGGTCCGGGTGGTGGCCCGGCGCGGCGCGCTGCGCATCGTGGAGAACCGGCAGGGTCTGGTCATGGCCGCCGCCGGGGTGGACGCCTCCAACACCCCTGCCGGGACGGTGCTGTTGCTGCCCGAGGACCCGGACGCGTCCGCGCGCGCGATCCGCGCGGGCCTGCGCGATTCCCTCGGGATCGACGTGGGCGTCCTCGTCACCGACACCTTCGGGCGGCCCTGGCGCGCGGGGCTCACGGACGTGGCGATCGGCGCCGCCGGGGTGCGCGTGCTGGACGACCTGCGCGGCGGCACGGACGCGCACGGCAATCCGCTCGGCGCGACCGTCGTGGCCACGGCGGACGAACTGGCCGCGGCCGGCGACCTGGTCAAGGGCAAGGCGGCCGGGCGGCCGGTCGCCGTGGTGCGCGGTCTCGGACATGTCGTGACCGGTGCGGACGACCCTGCCGAGGGCCCGGAGGACGGTGCGCGGGCGCTGGTGCGGTCCGCGCGGGACGACATGTTCCGGCTCGGCACCTCCGAGGCGGTCCGGGAGGCCGTCACCCAGCGGCGCACCGTGCGCGCCTTCACCGACGAGCCCGTGGACCCGGGCGCGGTACGGCGCGCGGTGGCGGCGGCGGTCACCGCGCCCGCCCCGCACCACACCACGCCCTGGCGGTTCGTGCTGCTGGAGTCGGCCGACTCCCGGACCGGGCTGCTGGACGCGATGCGGGACGCCTGGATCGCCGACCTGCGCCGGGACGGCAAGAGCGAGGAGTCGGTCGCCAAGCGGGTCCGGCGTGGGGACCTCCTGCGCGCCGCGCCGTATCTCGTCGTCCCCTGCCTGGTCATGGACGGCTCCCACCACTACGGCGACGCGCGGCGGGACGGCGCCGAGCGGGAGATGTTCGTCGTCGCGATGGGCGCGGGCGTGCAGAACCTGCTGGTCGCGCTGGCCGGGGAGCGGCTGGGCTCGGCGTGGGTGTCGTCCACGATGTTCTGCCGGGACGTGGTGCGCGAGGTGCTCGGCCTGCCGGCGGACTGGGACCCGATGGGCGCGGTCGCGGTCGGCCACCCGGCCGAGGACCCGAGACCGCGCCCCGAGCGGGACGCGGGGGCGTTCGTCGAGGTGCGCTGAATCATGCCGCGGATCGCCGCTGCGGGGCGTGGGTCTGGCCTAGTCTCTGAGGACGCACCCGGCACCCTAGGACTCACCAGTGGCAGGACGTTTCGCCCCGCGCCCCACGCGTACGACCACGCGCGGCGGGCAGGTCGGCGTACCCGCGACGGCGCGTGCCGGGATACCGCGCCCGTCGGCGGCTCCGGCTCGGACACGGCGGTGGGTGCCGCCGGGGCCGCTGGACCTCGGGCTGGTGCTCGGGCCGCTGCGGCGCGGACCCGGCGATCCGACGTTCCGGGCCACGGCGGACGGCTCCGTCTGGCGGGCCTGCCGTACCCCGGCCGGACCGGGCACGCTGCGGGTGCGGGCGTACGGCGGTGAGGTGCTCGGCGAGGCCTGGGGACCGGGCGCGCAGTGGCTGCTGGACGGGTTGCCGGAGCTGCTCGGCGCGGCCGACGACCCCGAGGCGTTCGTGCCCCGGCACCGGGTGGTCGCGGGGGCCCGGCACCGGCGGCCGGGGCTGCGGCTGACGCGGACCGGGCTGGTGCTGGAGTCGCTGATCCCGTCGGTGCTGGAGCAGAAGGTCACGACCGACGAGGCGTACCGCGCGTGGCGGCTGCTGGTGCGCTGGTTCGGGGAACCGGCGCCGGGGCCCGCGGGTGCGGGCGAGCGGCCGATGTTCGTGATGCCGGGGGCGCGGACGTGGGCGCTGATCCCGTCCTGGGAGTGGCACCGGGCCGGAGTGGACGACAAGCGGGCGTCCACGATCCTGCGGGCGGTGCGGGTCGCGGCGCGGCTTGAGCAAGGGGTGGGGATGCCGGCGGCGGGGGCCCGGGCGCGGCTGGAGGTCGTACCGGGGGTGGGGCCCTGGACGTCGGCGGAGGTCGTGCAGCGCAGTCACGGCGCGGCGGACGAGGTGACCGTCGGGGACCTGCATCTGCCGGGGATCGTCGGGTGGGCGCTCGCGGGGGACCGTTTCGCCGACGACGAGACGATGCTGCGCCTGCTGGAGCCGTACGCCGGGCACCGGCACCGGGCGGCCCGGCTGATCCTGCTGAGCGGGGTCGCGCCGGCGCGCCGGACACCGAAGATGCCGAGGGTGGACATCGGGCTGCTCTGAGGACTGCGGCCCCTTTGAACGGCCCCTCACGTGGAGCGGCCCCTCACGCGGGGGCGCTCCCTACTGATCCGACGAGAACCGCACCGCCCCCGCCGGAATGCGGGCGTCGCACCACACCCGTACCCCCGAGCGCAGCTCGTTGTCCGCGCCCACGACCGCGCCGTCCCCGACGACCGTCCCGGTGAGTACGGTGCGCTCGCCGACGCGCGCCCGGGAGCCGATGAGGGAGTCGGTGACGACGGCGCCCGGTTCGATGACGGCGCCGGGGAGGATCGTCGAGCCGAAGACGCTCGCGCCCTCCGCCACGAACGCGCCCTCCCCCACCACCGTGCCGCCGGTCAGCTTGGCGTCGGCGGCGACGGTGGCCGTGGGCAGCACGAGCCGGTCGCCGCAGCGGCCCGGCACGGCCGGCGAGGGGGCGCGGCCCAGCACCAGGTCCGCCGAGCCCCGGACGAAGGCGGCCGGGGTGCCGAGGTCCAGCCAGTAGGTGGAGTCGACCATGCCCTGGAGGTGCGCGCCCGCGGCCAGCAGCCCGGGGAAGGTCTCGCGCTCCACGGACACCGGCCGCCCGGCCGGGATGGTGTCGATGACCGAGCGGCGGAAGACGTACGCCCCCGCGTTGATCTGGTCGGTGACGATCTCCTCCGGGGTCTGCGGCTTCTCCAGGAACGCCAGGACCCGCCCGGTGTCGTCGGTGGGGACGAGGCCGTACGCGCGCGGGTCGGTCACCTGGGTCAGGTGCAGGGAGACGTCCGCGCCCGTCGACTCGTGAGTGGCGACCAGCGCCCTGATGTCCAGCCCGGTGAGGATGTCGCCGTTGAAGACGAGTACCGGGTCCTCGGGCCCGGAGTGCAGCCGCGAGGCCACGTTGCGGAGCGCGCCGCCGGTGCCGAGGGGCTCCTCCTCGGTGACGTACTCGATGTGCAGGCCGAGGGCCGCGCCGTCGCCGAAGTAGGGCTCGAAGACCTCGGCGAGATAGCTCGTCGCGAGGACGATGTGGTCGACGCCCGCCGCTCTCGCGCGGGCCAGCTGGTGCGTGAGGAACGGCACCCCGGCGGCCGGGACCATCGGCTTGGGCGTGTGCACCGTGAGCGGGCGCAGCCGGGTGCCTTTGCCGCCGACCAGGAGGATCGCTTCTGTCACCTGTCGTCTCCGCTTCCTGCCGGGACCGGCCGGACTGCTCGTCTGCTCGTCACTACTCGTCACTACTCGTTTCGGCCGGTCAGTGTACGCAGACCGGCGGACGACGCCCCGACGGCCGCGCGGCGCAGCGCGGGATCGGCGCCCGGATTCCCCTGTTCGCCCCCGCCTCGGCGCCCCCCGCCTGAGGGTCCCCGCCTCAGCGCCCCTGGTAGCGCGCCGCGCTGGAGCGGACCGTGCCGAGCTTGGCGTAGAGCGATGTGCCGGGACAGTCGGTGGCGTAGCCGTCCCGGTGGCCGGAGACGACGTTGAGCCGGACGCTCGTCCCCTTGGGATAGAGGTTGCCGCCGCCCGAGGTGAGGGAGGTCCTGCCCCTCGGGTCGGCCCCGTAGAGTCCGAGCTTCCACGCGGTGAGCCGGGCGAGGGCCGTCACCGCGGCGCCGGCCGGCTTGGTGGAGCCGTAGCTGCCGATCACGGCGACGCCCATGCTGTCGGTGTTGAACCCGAGGGTGTGCGCGCCGAGGACCGCCTTCGCGACGCCGCCGGCCCGGCCCTCGTAGAGGGTTCCGCACTTGTCGACGAGGAAGTTGTAGCCGAGGTCCCGCCAGCCCATGCTCGTGACGTGGTAGCGGTAGATGCCGCGGATGACGGAGGGGGCCTGGGAGCAGCTGTACTTGTTGCCCGAGGCCGTGTGGTGCACGAAGGCCGCCTTGACCCTCTTCGTGTAGACGAATCCGCCCCCGCGCAGCGACTCGTCCGCGCCCCAGCCCCGCCGGGTGACGATCTTCGGGCGGGCCCCGATGTACGGCTTGGCCTGAGCTTCCTCGTGGAGCCGGGCCAGTTCCTGCTCAGTGGCCTCCCGGCTCAGTTCGGGGATCTCGGTGGCGCCGAAGCCGGTGACGTCGGTGTTGGTGGCCGAGGCGGCGATCGCCGCCTCCGAGTGCAGCCCGGTGCGGGGCGCGTCGACGGGCGCGCCCTCCGGCGGGGCCTCGTCGCCCGGGTCGACGAGTTCCAGGCGCAGCCCCGAGGGCAGTACGGCGGGTCGCGCTCCGGCGCGGCTGCCGCGCGGGGTGGCGGCGGGCTCCGCGCGCACCCGTACGTCCACGCCGTCGGAGTCGTTCACCCACAGCGGCGCGGTCGCGCCGCGCACGCCGCGCGAGGTCCGCTCGGCCGTGCCGGGGTCGGCGCCGTGGTCGGTGTTGTGCGTCTCGACGTCCTGCCAGCCGGACCACGTGCCGGTGGCGGCGGAGCGGGTGCGTACCTGGACCCGGCCGCGCAGTTCGGCGTCCGGGTCGTCCCAGGCGACCCCGACCAGGGAGAAGCGGTCGATGTCGGCGCGAAACAGGCCCTGTTGGGGCGCCGAGCCGAGGACACGGTCACGGGTGAGGGGGACCAGCGGCAGCGAACGGGTGCTTCCCGGCACGGCGGACACGTCGGGCGCCGCGTGGGCCGGCGGGGCCAGGGGCAGGGCGAGGGCCGCGACGCACGCGACGCCGAGCGAGGACGCGACGAGCGAGGAGGCACCGAGGGAGGGAGTGAGGAATCCGCGCATGGCCATGATCTTGAACATAGTCGGACAAATATGTCCAATGATGAACTGACGGGCCGTCGGGCCGGGTTCCGCCGAACCGGTGTCCGCGACGCTCGGTGCGCCCGCCCGGCCGCGCGTACCCTGTGCCGGGTGAACGCCACCGATCGCACCCCCGCCGACCTGCTGACTTCCGCACTCGCCGCGGACCCGGGCCGCCCGCTGGTCACCTTCTACGACGACGCCACCGGCGAACGCGTCGAACTGTCCGTGGCCACCTTCGCCAATTGGGTGGCCAAGACCGCGAACCTCCTCCAGGGCGACCTGGCCGCGGGTCCCGGCGACCGGGTCGCGCTGCTGCTGCCCGCGCACTGGCAGACGGCCGTGTGGCTGCTGGCGTGTTCCTCGGTGGGCGCGGTCGCGGACGTGGCCTGGGACCCGGCGGCGGCCGACGTGGTGGTCAGCGGACCGGACGCGCTGGAGGCGGCGCGGGCCTGCCGCGGCGAGCGGGTCGCCCTCGCGCTGCGCCCGCTGGGCGGCCGGTTCCCGCAGCCGCCCGCCGGGTTCGCGGACTACGCCGTCGAAGTGCCGGGCCAGGGCGACCGGTTCGCCCCCTTCACGCCGGTGGACCCCGCGGACTCGGCGCTGATCGTGGCCGGGGCGGAGTACAGCGCGGCGGAGGTCGTGGAGAAGGCCGTCGCCGACGCCGGGGCACTCGGACTGACGGGGCCCGGCGCTCGGGTGCTGTCGGGGCTGCCGTACGACACCTGGGAGGGGCTGAGCGCGGGGCTGTACGCGGCGCTCGCCTCCGGCGGGTCGGTGGTGCTGTGCCGGAACCTGGACCGGCTGGACGCGGAGGGCCTCGACCAGCGCGTCGAGACCGAACGGGTGACCGTGGTGCGCCGCTGAGAGACGGGCGGCCGTTTCTCCCTCGTCTGGAGTAGCACCGGGCGCCTCCTCCCCCGCGTCACCGCATCGTCGTAGGAACGGCGCGTGTCGCGGGAACGGGGCATGTGCCGGTGACAGCACGTGACGCTCGTCCGCCATGAGGGGGTGCCCGTTCGTGACCGACGACGCCGAGGGGGCCCATGGGGCGGGGCCGGGCGCCTGTGCCACCGGCGCGGGGCTACGGCGGCGGCGTCGGCGGCGGTGGACCGGGCGCTCGGTGAGCGCGGCCACCGTCCTGCTGCTCGCGGCCGGCGGTGCCGGCTGGCTGGTGTACGCCAAGCTCAGCGGCAACATCACCGCCGACGAGGCCGCCGCCCGCGAGCTGGCCCGGTACGAGCGGGAGCGGCCCACCGCACTGGTGCGCGGCGCCCAGAACATCCTGCTGATCGGCTCCGACACCCGGGCCGGGGACGGCAACGACGCGTACGGCCGGGACCACGGCACCGAGCGGTCCGACACCACGATCCTGCTGCACCTGGCCGCCGACCGGCGCAGCGCCACCGCCGTCTCGCTGCCCCGGGACCTGATGGTCGACGTCCCCGGCTGCCTGCGGCCGGACGGCAGCCGCAGCGAACCGGTGTTCGCCATGTTCAACCACGCCTTCCAGGTGGGGGGTTCGGCGTGCACGATCCGGACCGTCGAGAAGCTGACGGACATCCGGGTCGACCACCACATGGTCGTGGACTTCAGCGGGTTCAAGCAGATGGTGGACGCCGTCGACGGCGTGCGGATGTGCCTCAGGGAACCGATGAACGACAAGGCGGCCAAGCTCCGGCTGCCGGCGGGCCTGGTCACCCTCGACGGCGAGCAGGCGCTCGGCTACGTACGGGCGCGCAAGTCGCTCGGCAACGGCAGCGACACCGACCGGATGGAGCGCCAGCAGCGGTTCCTCGGCGCGCTGGTCGACAAGGTGCAGAGCAACGACGTGCTGCTCAACCCCGGGAGGCTGTACCCGGTGCTGGACGCGGCGACGTCCTCGCTGACCACCGACCCCGCGCTGGCCAGTCTGCGCGGCCTCTACCAGTTGGTGCGCGGTCTGCGGGACATCCCCACCGAACGGGTGCAGTTCCTGACGGTGCCGAGGGAGTCGTACGTCTACAACGCCAACCGCGACCAGCTCGTGGAGCCGGAGGCCGAGAAGCTCTTCGCGCGGCTGCGGGCGGACCGGCCGGTGGCCGTGGCCAAAGGAACTCCACAGGAAACTCCCGGGAATTCGACGGGCGGGGACGGCGGGAGCGGCGCGTCGCCGGCGCCGACGTTCAGCGGGAACACCGCGGCCGAGCATCCGTGCGAGTAAGGCGTTCACCAAGTCGGGGAACTTTCGTTCAGTAAATGAGGGGGATTGCCCAGTTGTAGGGAGGTGGAATTTGTCACCGGCGTCGCTCAACGCTGAACTGGGCGGATAGTGTGAGCGATCCGGTGCACCTGGCCGCTTGGTCCGTCCTGGGTCGTGCACTGTTTCACCGAGACCCGAGCGCCTCTGGAGGGGGGAGGCGCCGCGTGGCCCCGACGGAGGATTCGGACAACCGTGGACGCGCAAGGCCGTGGGCGGGCGGACAACATCGACCCCGCAGACCAGTGGGTACTCAATCCGAACACCGGCGAATACGAACTGCGACTGGGTCCTTCCACAGCGCAGTCGCCGGTCCCCGGCCCCCGGAGACCGGCACGGGGTGACGGCGGCGCGCCGCGCCGTCAGCGCCCGGCGCCCGGCGAGCGGCGGCAGCCGCCCCGGGAAGGCGCCGGGGAGGTGCCCCCGCCGCGCGGCAGCCGGCGCAAGGGCGCCGAGCCCGAGGCTTCGCAGGGGCGGCGCGCCACTCGGCGGCCGGTGAAGAAGAAGTCGAAGGCGAAGAAGGTACTGGCGTGGACCGCCGGCGGTACGGCGTTCGTCCTGGTCGCCGTCGGCACGGCCGGCTACCTCTACCTCAAGCACCTTGAGGGCAACGTCACGACGACGGACGTCGGCAGCGCGGCCAAGGACGGCTTCAGCAAGGACGACGCCTTCAACATCCTGCTCATCGGCACCGACAAACGAACGGGCAAGGGGAACGAGGGCTACGGCGACAAGGGCAGCGTCGGGCACGCGGACACGAACATCCTGCTGCACGTCTCCAAGGACCGGACGAACGCGACGGCGCTCAGCATCCCGCGCGACCTGATCGTCGATGTCCCGGACTGCGCGACCAAGCAGCCCGACGGCTCCACGAAGGTCATCCCCGGGACGGCCGACGTCCGCTTCAACACCAGCCTCGGCCAGGACGGCCGGGACCCGGGCTGCACGATGAACACGGTGAAGGCGATCACGGGCATCGCACCGGACCACTTCATGATGGTGGACTTCAACGCGGTGAAGACGCTGACCACAGCGGTCGGCGGCGTCGACGTGTGCCTCGCCCACGCCGTCAAGGACAAGGACTCGCACCTGGACCTGCCCGCGGGCCCGTCCACGATCGAGGGCGAGCAGGCACTGGCCTTCGTCCGTACCCGGCACAGCTGGGGCAACCAGGGAGACCTGGACCGGATCAAGGTGCAGCAGCAGTTCATGGCCTCGCTGATGCGCAAGATGTCCGACGGCGACACCCTGACCAGCCCCACCAAGCTGGTGAAGCTCGCCGAGGCGGCCACGAAGGCGCTGACCGTGGACAAGGGCATCGGTTCCGTGAGCACGCTCAAGGACGTGGCCCTGGAGCTGAAGAAGGTGCCGACCAAGAACATCTCCTTCCTCACCGTGCCGGTGACGGACAATCCGGCGGACGGTGTCGTCCACAAGACCGTGATCGTGAACCCGGCCCTCGCCCCCCAGGTGTTCGACGCGATCAGCAACGACGTCTCCTTCAGCGACGTCAAGAAGAAGGAGAAGGCGGCGAAGGACGCCCAGGCCGCCCGCCTCAAGGGCCCCAAGGCCGACGCCGCCGACGTGCGGGTGCGGATCCTCAACGGCGGGGCCGAGGCGGGCAGCGCCCAGGCCGAGCTGAGCTGGCTGCAGAACGAGAAGGGCGTGACCAAGTCGGAGAACGCGGGCAACGCGCCCGCGCCGCTGTCGAAGACCACGCTGGAGTACGCGCCCGACCAGGCGGACCAGGCCCGCAGGCTGGCCGACATCATGGGGCTGTCCGGCTCGGCCCTCAAGCCCGGCAAGAGCGTCACCAACTCGCAGGGGCTGCCCGCGATGACGCTGACCCTGGGCAAGGACTTCAAGGGCGCGGGCATCTCGCTCAAGGCCGCCACCAAGGCCCCGGACGTCGACAAGTCGACGGCGGACAAGGTGACATGCGCCAAATAGGCGCGGGAACAGTACACCGTCAGCACAGATGAGGTGCGCCTCGTAGGTAACCCAAGGGGCCCGTCGTGCGTCTAACCCGACGCGGGACGGGCCCGTTGCATGGCGCAGGGCGTGGGGAGGGCAGAGGTTGTGGCGCGGAGCGAGGTGCGCGGAGAGGCTCCTGCGGTCGAGGACACTATGTCGCTCGCGCCGCAGACTCCGGACGGGGCGGCGGGTTCCGGACGGCGCGGCGGCGGGCAGCGGCCCGGCGGTGGCGGCAAGGACGGCCGGCCGCGGCGCAGACGGCGCGCGTTGCGCTGGTCGGCGACGGTGCTGGCGGTGGTGATACTCGGTACGGCCGGCGCCGGATACCTGTACTACCAGCACCTCAACGGCAACATCCAGAAGGGCAGGCGCAGCAGCGCCGACGACTCCAAGGCGCACCGCACCGAGCCGAACGCGGCCGGCCAGACCCCGCTGAACATCCTGCTGATCGGCTCCGACAGCCGTAACTCCGACGAGAACGTCAAGCTGGGCGGCAGCAGGGACCACCGCGGCGACCCGCCCCTGGGCGACGTGCAGATGCTCATCCACCTCTCCGCGGACCGCGAGAGCGCCGCCATGATCAGCATCCCGCGTGACACCCGGGTCGACATCCCCAAGTGCACGGACCCCGACACCGGCAAGGTCTACCCGGCGACCAACGACATCATCAACGTCAGCCTGGCCCGCGGTGGCGCCGGCTGCACGCTGGCCACCTGGGAGAACCTCACCGGGGTCTACATCGACCACTGGATGACGATCGACTTCGCGGGCGTGGTGCGGATGGCCGACGCCATCGGCGGGGTCGAGGTGTGCGTGAAGCAGAACGTGTGGGACCGGCCGACGGCCACGGTGCCCGGCGGCTCGGGCCTGAAGATGAAGGCCGGCACGCACAAGGTGCAGGGCAAGCAGGCCCTGCAGTGGCTGCGCACCCGGCACGCCTGGGGCAGCGACCTGATGCGGGCCCGCGCCCAGCACATGTACCTGAACTCGATGGTCCGCACCCTGCGCGGGCAGAGCGTGTTCACCGACACCGGGCGCCTGACGGACCTGGCGGAGGCGGCCACCAAGTCGCTCAAGGTCTCCGAGGAGATCGGCACGGTCAAGAAGCTGTACGACCTCGGGATGCAGCTCAAGTCGGTGCCGTCGGACCGGATCACCTCGCTGACCATGCCCAACGTGCCGGACCAGCGGGACGGCAACCACGTGGTGCCGGACGGGGCCAACGCCGACAAGGTCTGGCAGATGCTCAAGGACGACGTGCCCTTCGACAAGAACGGCAAGTCCTCCGGCGAGAAGAAGGCCAAGGAGACGACACCGGCCAAGGAGCCCTCGCTCGACCCGAGCAGGCTCGGTGTGCTGGTGCAGAACGCCACCCGGACCGGCACCGAGGCACCGGTGCGGCAGCGGGCGGGTGCCATCGCGCGGGCGCTGGCGCAGAAGGGCTACGGCCGGGCGAGCGCCGACACCAGCGGGACGCTGTCGCAGGACAGCACGGTCGTGCGGTACCCGAGCGCCGACCTGCGGGGTGACGCGCAGGCGGTGGCCAAGTCACTCGGTATTCCGCTGAGTTCGGTGAAGCAGTCGACCGACGTCTCCGGTGTCACGGTCGTCGTCGGCGCCGACTGGCGCACCGGCACCGCGTATCCGAAGCGGTCCGCCCCGAAGGCCGGGGACCTACCCGAGGGCAGTGACGCGGTCAACGGCTCGGACACCGGCAAGTGCATGGACGTCTACAGCGTCTACCGCTGGTAGCTCCGCCGCCGGAGGTACCTGCGTCGGCCCGGAACCCTCGGCGAGGGTTCCGGGCCGACGCGCGTACGGCCTGGGCTCAGGCCACCGGGGCCGTCACCGCCGGGCGCCGGGAGGCGATGACCTTGCGGGCCAGGGAGCGGGGGCTGGTGAGGAAGCCCCAGCCCCACGACATGTGCATGGTGGCGAGGGCCACCGGAATCCGCAGCCGGGCCTTCACCGGCAGGCCCTTGCCCGCCGGGACGGAACCGGCCGCTATCGCCGCCAGATAACCGCCCGGTATGACGAGCCCCCACGGGGTGAGCGCCACGCCCACCACGAGACCCGCGGCGATCGCGCACACCGCGACCGGCGGGGCGAGGTAGCGCAGGTTGATGGAACCGGCGTGGTAGCGGGCGACGACGTGCCGCCAGCGGCCGTAGTCCTTGTACTGCTTGGCCAGCGCCCGCACCGAGGGCCGCGGCCGGTACGACACCTTCAGCTCCGGCGAGAACCAGATCAGGCCGCCCGCCTCGCGGATGCGGAAGTTCAGCTCCCAGTCCTGGGCGCGGATGAACTCCTCGTTGTAGCCGCCCTGTTGCTCCAAGGCGGGGCGGCGGAAGACACCGAGGTAGACGGTCTCGGCGGGGCCGGCCTGGCCGCCGGTGTGGAAGGCCGCGTTGCCGACGCCGATCTTCGAGGTCATGGCGGCGGCGACCGCGTGCTCCCAGTCGTTCTCGCCCTCGGCGTGCATGAGGCCGCCGACGTTCTGCGCGCCGGTCTCCTCCAGCAGGCGGACGGCGGTGGCGATGTAGTTCGGCGAGAGCATGCCGTGGCCGTCGACCCGGACCACGATCGGGTGCCGGGAGGCCTTGATCGCGGCGTTCAGCGCGGCGGGGGTGCGGCCGGTCGGGTTCGGCACGGTGTGGACGCGGGGATCTTCGGCCACGAGCTGGGCGGCGATCTCGTCCGTGCGGTCCGTGGACGGACCGAGGGCGATCACGACCTCCATCTCGCCGGCGTACTCCTGCGCGAGGATCGCTTGGACGGCCCCGCGCAGATGCCGTTCCTCGTTGAGGACGGGCATGATCACGGAAACAGCGGGGTGCCGCACGTCGGGCTTGGCGTTCATAGGACGCTCACGTTACCGCGAACGGGGGACACCGGTGCGCGCCGCCGGGGCCGGAAGGCGGGCTGGAGATCGTATCGGCCTACTGTGCTCACGGATCCCACGTACGGCCTCGTCCGGAGGTGTCCCCACTTGTCCAGCCCGCCTCGGTCTCCCTCCCCCACCGGCAAGAACGCGGGGGGCGCCGCCAGGCCGCGGCGCCGTCCGCGGCCGCCGCGCCGGGTGCCGCGCCCGCCCGAGCGGGGAGCCCGGCCCGCCCGGCCGCCCCGGCCCCGCTGGGCGATGCGGGCGGCCACCACGCTGTCGGTGGTGGTGCTCGCCTCCGCCGGCATCGGGCACGCCGTCGTCACCAGTCTGGACGCGGGCATCGCCCGGATCGACGCCTTCAAGGACATGAAGAACCGGCCCCGCGCGGGGCACGGCATGAACGTCCTGCTGGTCGGCACCGACGGCCGCGACAAGATCAGCGAGCGGGAGCGGCGCGAGTTCCGGCTCGGCGGCCAGCCCTGTCACTGCACCGACACGATGATGATCGTGCACATCTCGGAGGACCGGGAGCGGGCCACGGTGGTGAGCCTGCCGCGCGACTCCTACGCCGAGACACCCGCGCACGTGGACATCAACTCGGGGCAGCGGCACGGGCCGCATCCGCTCAAGCTGAACGCGGCGTACGCGGAGGGCGGGCCGCAGCTCACCATCCGCACGGTGGAGGACATGACCCATGTGAAGATCGACCACTATCTGGAGGTCGACTTCACCAGTTTCATGCGCACCGTGGACGTGCTCGGCGGGGTGCGGGTCTGTACGCCGACGCCGCTGAAGGACTCGTACACCGGGCTCGACCTGGCACCCGGCACGTACACCCTCAACGGCGGGCAGGCCCTCCAGTACGTACGGGCCCGGCATGTGGACGGGGCGAGCGACCTGGGCCGGATGAAGCGGCAGCAGCGGTTCCTGGCGGCGCTGATCGGCAAGACGACGTCCTCCGGGGTGCTGCTGAACCCGATGAAGTTCCGGGACGTGACGCGGGCGGTGCTGGGCTCGGTGCGTGCCGACGCGGGCTTCGGCACCGACGAGCTGCTCGACCTGGGCCGGGCGATGCGGAACTTCTCCCCCTCCTCCTCCGAGTTCACCACCGTCCCGATCGGGCAGCTGAACTTCCCGGTCAAGGGCATCGGATCGACCCTGAAGTGGGACCCGGCCGGGGCGGGGCACCTCTTCGAGTCACTGCGCGAGGACAAGCCGCTCACCGCCGACCGCCCGCACCGAGGGCCCCTGGCGACACCGGTCGAGGTGGACCCGGCGCAGATCAAGGTGCTGGTGGCGAACGGCACGGCCACCGCCGGGCTCGCCAAGCGGGTCGACGCGGCGCTCGCCGCGGCCGGCTTCGCCACCACCCGCCGGCCGGTGACCGCGCCCGCCCACGTGCCGCGCACGGTCATCTCCTACGACCCCCGCTGGGACCGCTCGGCCCGCTCCCTGGCCGCGGCCCTCCCCGGCAGCGAACTCCGCGCGGCCCCGGGGCAGGGCCCCCTGCTGAAGGTCACCGCCGGCCCCGACTTCAAGCAGGTCCACAAGATCCGCTTCGAGGACCCGGGCCGCCCGGACCAGACGGTGGTCCGCGGCAACGAGGTGACGTGCACGGGGACGGCGTAGCGGGGTCGGGGTCGGGGTCGGTGCAGGCGGTGCCGGAGCGGGTCTGGTGCGAGCGGCCCCGGACGCGGACCGGTCAGGCGATCCCCCGGACAGGCCCCGCCAGGCCCCGGCGGCCGCGGCCCGGCGGCGGGTGGGCGTCGGCCCCCGCCGCGGAGCAGCACGTGATCCGGGCCGGCCAGGTGATCCACCTGGTCGAGTCCCGGTAGCCCCGCGCCGGGCGCGAGGCCGGTCCGCTCGGCCCGGGCCGGATGAGAGACGGGGCAACGGACGGACCGGTCACCCCGGCGCTCGACGGTGGACGGACACCCGAGCCCGCCGGCGGGACGGCTCGTGGGCCGGGGCGCCCAGTGATTCGGGCCGGGTCAGTCCTGGAAGCCCTCGGCGGCGCGTTGTTCGCGGAGTTCGCGGATGGCGCGGCGGCGGGCCAGGCGGTGGGTGCGGCGGATCTGGGCCTCCTGGTAGCGGCGGCGGTCGCGGTCGGTCTCCGGTAGCACCGGGGGCACGCGGCGCGGCTTGCCGTCGGCGTCGACCGCTGCGAAGACCAGGTAGGCGGAGCCGACCTGGGTGGGCGGGGTCGACTCGTTCCAGCGCTCGGCGAGGACCCGTACCCCGACCTCCATGGAGGTCCGGCCGGTCCAGTTGACCTGTGCCTTCACATGGACCAGGTCACCGACCCGGACCGGCTCCAGGAACGCCATCTCGTCCATGGACGCGGTGACGGCGGGCCCCCCGGAGTGCCGCCCGGCCACGGCGCCCGCCGCGTCGTCGACGAGCTTCATGATCACGCCGCCGTGCACGGTCCCCAGCAGGTTGGTGTCGGCCTGGGTCATGATGTGGCTGAGGGTGGTGCGCGAGGCGGACGTGGCCTTGCCCGGTATGCCGGGGTCCGTGTCCGTGGCCGGATCTGTCATGCCCCCTACCTTATGCCGAGGCACCCTTCGCGGAATTTGTGTCAGGTTGGCAACAGCGCCGCCCTGATTTTCCGACATCCCTTGTAAGGGACATACCCGCGCCCTGCACACTGGTCCGCATGAATGACTGGCCCGAGGGATGGTCCGACGACAACCGCGGCCCGCGCTACGGACGCGGCAGCGCCGGCGCGCAGCCGGAGGGTGCCCGCGTGATGCGTCAGGTGCGGCGCGGCCCGGCGGCTCCGCCGCAGGGGGCCGGGGTCCCGCAGCAGCCGTCGTACGTCGACGGCCAGGGGTACGACGGGGCTCCCGGCTACGACAGTGGCTACAACACGGGCCACGTCTACGGCACCCCCGGCGGCCGGGGCCCGGGCGGCCCCGACGGCACCCCCACCCGCGCCCCGCGCCCCGCCCCGAACTGGCGGCGCCGGATCAAGTGGACGGCGATCACGGTGGCGACAGTGGTGGTCGTCACCTCGGTGGCGACCTACTTCTGGGCCGACTCCAAGCTGCGCCGCGAGGTCGACCTCTCCACGGTCATCGACCGTCCCGAGGCGGGCGACGGCACGAACTACCTGATCGTCGGCTCGGACAGCCGTGAGGGCATGTCCAAGGAGGACGAGAAGAAGCTGCACACCGGCGGCGCCGAGGGCAAGCGCACCGACTCGATGATGATCCTGCACGTCGGCGGCAACGGGGACACGCTGATCTCGCTGCCGCGTGACTCGGACGTCGTCGTGCCGTCGTACAAGGGCTCCACGTCCGGGAAGACCTATCCGGCGCGCGGCAGACACGAGAAGCTGAACGCCGCCTACGCCGAGGACGGCCCGACCCTCCTCGTGCGCTCCGTCGAGTACAACACCGGCCTGCACATAGACCACTACGTGGAGATCGGCTTCCAGGGCTTCGCGAACATCGTGGACGCGGTCGGCGGTGTCGAGATGACCCTCGACAAGGGCTTCAAGGACAAGTGGTCCGGCGCCGACTTCAAGGCCGGCAAGCAGACGCTGAACGGCCAGCAGGCGCTCGCCTTCGTCCGTACCCGGCACGCGTTCGCCGCCTCGGACCTCCAGCGCACCAAGAACCAGCAGAAGTTCCTGGCCGCCCTGGCCCACCAGGTGGCCACCCCGTCGACGGTGCTCAACCCGTTCCGGTTCTACCCGACCATGGGCGCGGGCCTGGACTCGCTGATCGTCGACAAGGACATGGGCCTGTGGGACCTGGCCTCGATGTTCTGGGCGATGAAGGGCGTCAGCGGCGGCGACGGCACCTCGATGAACATGCCGATCTCCGGTTCCTCGGGCGGCAACCTCGTCTGGGACAAGGCCAAGGTGAAGACCCTGGTGAACGAGCTGAACAACGACGAGAAGGTCACGGTCTCCGGGAACTAGCCCGGCCGCGAGCACACTCAAGGGCGCCCCGAGGGGTGCCCTTGAGTGCTGTCGGGCCGGTGCCGGCCTCAGACGGCCGCCATGGAGCGGCACATCTCCGCGCAGCGGCGACACGCCTCCGCGCAGCGCATCAGCTGCGGGTCGTCGGGCATGGACCTACACGCCTCGGCGCACATGTCGCACGCCTTGGCGCACATCGCACACATCTCGCCCGACATGGGCGAGCGGCGCATCATCATGTCGGCGCACATCCGGGTCATCTCGGAGCAGTCCATGAGCGCGCGCATGACCTGCATCTGGGCCTGCCCGCCCTGCTGCATGCAGGAGCTCATGGTCTCCTCGCAGATGCTGTGGCAGTTCATGCAGGCCTCGATGCAGTCCTGCATCCGCTGGGTCATGGCGGGCATCGTGGTCTCGGGCTGGGCCATGGCTCCTCCTCGGGAGCGGGGGGACCCGGGAACGGGTCCTGTGTGCTTCCGTCCTACGTCCCCCGCCCCCGCCCCGCATGTGACCGACCGGTCGGGAGGTTACGGCAGGTTGCGCGCCATCACGATGCGCTGTACCTGGTTGGTGCCCTCGTAGATCTGCGTGATCTTGGCGTCCCGCATCATGCGCTCCACCGGGTAGTCACGGGTGTAGCCGTAGCCGCCGAGGAGTTGGACGGCGTCCGTGGTGACCTCCATCGCCACGTCCGAGGCGAAGCACTTGGCGGCGGCGCCCTGGAAGGTGAGGTCGCGGTCGACGCGCTCGGAGGCGGCCGCGGCCTGGTAGGTGAGGGCGCGGGCGGCGGCGATCTTCATGGCCATGTCGGCGAGCATGAACTGGATGCCCTGGAAGTCGGCGATCGGCTTGCCGAACTGCTTGCGCTCCTGGACGTAGCCCTTGGCGTAGTCGAGGGCGCCCTGGGCGACACCGAGGGCCTGGGCCGCGATGGTGACGCGGGTGTGGTCCAGGGTCTTCATCGCCGTGGCGAAGCCGGTGCCCTCCTCGCCGATCATGCGGTCGGCGGGGATGCGGACGTTGTCGAAGTAGACCTCGCGGGTCGGGGAGCCCTTGATGCCGAGCTTCTTCTCCGGGGCGCCGAAGGAGACGCCCTCGTCGGACTTCTCCACGACGAAGGCGGAGATGCCCTTGGAGCGCTTGGTGGGGTCGGTGACCGCCATCACCGTGTAGTACTCGGAGACGCCCGCGTTGGTGATCCAGCGCTTGACGCCGTTGAGGATCCAGTGGTCGCCGTCGCGGACCGCCTTGGTCTTCATGCCGGCCGCGTCCGAGCCCGCCTCCGGCTCGGAGAGGCAGTACGAGAACATGGCGTCGCCCTTGGCCAGCGGGCCCAGGTACTTCTTCTTCAGCTCCGTGGAGCCGGAGAGGATCACCGGGAGCGAGCCCAGCTTGTTCACGGCCGGGATCAGCGAGGACGACACGCAGGCGCGGGCCACCTCCTCGATCACGATGACCGTGGCGAGCGCGTCGGCGCCGGCGCCGCCGAACTCCTCGGGGACGTGCACGGCGTGCAGGTCGTTGGCCACCAGGGCGTCGAGGGCCTCCTGCGGGAAGCGGGCCTCCTCGTCCACCGCGGCGGCGTACGGCGCGATCTTCGCCTCGACCAGGGAGCGGACGGCGTCACGGAGCATGTCGTGCTCCTCGGACGGGCGGTACAGGTCGAAGTCAGCCGATCCGGCCAAGGTCTCTCACGCTCCAAAGACGCAGTGATGGTGACGCTAATTACCGTTAAGTAACCCAAATTTTAGTGCTCGCCCCGGATCACGCCTACGTGACCTACGCGACAGCCGCACGACGACTACCCGACAGCGGGGAATTTCCCCGGCGGGCGGCCCGACTATGCTCGGCTCCGCATCACCGACGTACCCGATCTGGAGCACCCATGAGCCTGAAGATCACCGTGATCGGCACCGGCTACCTCGGCGCCACGCACGCCGCGGCCATGGCGGAGCTGGGCTTCGAGGTGCTGGGGCTCGACGTCGTACCCGAGAAGATCGCCCTGCTGGAGCGCGGCGAGACCCCGATGTTCGAGCCGGGTCTCGAAGAGCTGCTGCGCAAGCACGTGGCCGGCATCGAGGGGTCGAGCGGCCGGCTGCGCTTCACCACCGACTGGGCCGAGGTCGGCGCCTTCGGCGACGTGCACTTCGTGTGCGTCAACACCCCGCAGAAGCACGGCGAGTACGCCTGCGACATGTCGTACGTCGACTCCGCCGTCGCCTCCCTCGCCCCGCACCTGCGCGGCCCGGCCCTGGTGGTCGGCAAGTCGACGGTGCCGGTGGGCTCGGCCGACCGGCTGGCCGCCTACCTCGCCGAGCACGCGCCGGCCGGCGGCGACGCCGAGCTGGCCTGGAACCCGGAGTTCCTGCGCGAGGGCTTCGCCGTCGAGGACACCCTGCACCCGGACCGGATCGTGGTCGGCGTGCGCGGCGAGCGGGCCGAGAAGCTGCTGCGCGAGGTGTACGCCACGCCGGTCGGCGAGGGCACGCCGTTCGTGGTCACCGACTTCCCGACCGCCGAGCTGGTGAAGACGGCCGCGAACTCCTTCCTGGCGACGAAGATCTCCTTCATCAACGCGATGGCCGAGGTCTGCGAGGCCGCCGGCGGTGACGTGGCCAAGCTCGCCGAGGCGATCGGGCACGACGACCGGATCGGCCGCAAGTTCCTGCGCGCCGGCATCGGCTTCGGCGGCGGCTGCCTGCCCAAGGACATCCGGGCCTTCATGGCGCGCGCGGGCGAGCTGGGCGCGGACCAGGCGCTGACCTTCCTGCGCGAGATCGACTCCATCAACATGCGCCGGCGCGGCCAGATGGTGGAGATGACCCGGGAGGCGCTCGGCGGCGGCTCCTTCCTCGGCAAGCGGGTCGCGGTGCTCGGCGCCACCTTCAAGCCGGACTCGGACGACGTCCGTGACTCGCCCGCGCTGAACGTGGCCGGCCAGATCCACCTCCAGGGCGGCCAGGTGACGGTGTACGACCCGAAGGGCATGGCCAACGCCCGCAAGGTCTTCCCCACCCTGGGCTACGCCGACACGGCGCTGGACGCGGTCCGGGGCGCCGACGCCGTGCTGCACCTGACCGAGTGGCGGGAGTTCCGCGAGCTGGACCCGGCGGCGCTCGGCGAGGCCACCGCGACCCGCCTGATCCTGGACGGCCGCAACGCCCTCGACCCGGAGCTGTGGCGCCGGGCGGGCTGGACGTACCGCGCGATGGGCCGCCCCACCGCCTGACCCGCCTGTCGGTGACGCCGGTTCGGCCGAGGCTCAGTCGGCCGAACCGGCGTCCTCGCGCATTCTGCCCCAAGTCCCGGTCCGCCACGGCCCCTTCACACGGCACCGGCGCCTCGCGTGTGGGCCTCGGCCCGCCGGGGCACTCGTCTCTCCGCTGTGCCCGCTGACCCAGGGAGGTCGATGATGGCGTCCGTCGCCCGTTTCCGTTCCGTGGTGCTCGACTGCCCCGATCCGCGCGCGCTGGCCGCGTTCTACGCGGCGGTGGCCGGGGGCACCCCGGCGGCCGAGGACGACGACTGGGTCGTCCTCCAGGTACCGGACGGCCCCCGGCTGGCCTTCCAGCGCGCCGAGGGGCACACCCCGCCCGAGTGGCCGCGCGCGGACCGCAACGGCCAGCAGTTCCACCTCGACTTCGACGGCGGCCGCAGCTGGGCGGAGATGGACGCGGCGCACGAGCGCGTGCTGGCGCTGGGTGCCCGCCCGCTGGACCTGGAGGACCGGGAGAAGAAGGACTTCGTGGTCTACGCCGACCCGGCCGGCCACCCGTTCTGCCTGTGCCGCATCGAGGAGTGAGCGGTCGGTACGCCACGGACACGGGCGGGGCCGCCGGCTCCACCGACCGCCCCGCCCGTCCCGTTCCCGGAGACCCGCGCGGTCAGCCGTCGAGCGACTCGATCGTGGCGTTGGACGGGCCGCGCGTGGCCTGGACGCTCCGGGCCACGTCCTCCGCCGCGCCCAGCACCCGCACCGCGTTCTGCCAGGTCAGCTTGGCCAGGTCGGCCCGGGACCAGCCGCGGTCCAGCAGTTCGGCGAGCAGGTTCGGGTAACCGGAGACGTCGCTGAGGCCGTCGGGGGTGAACGCGGTGCCGTCGTAGTCGCCGCCGATGCCCAGGTGGTCGACGCCGGCCACCTCGCGCATGTGGTCCAGGTGGTCGGCGACCGTGGCGACCGTGGCGACCGGGCGCGGGGTGCGCTCCTCGAAGGCGCGGTGGACCTTCATCGCCTCGGGGCTGCTGTCCAGGTGGTGCAGGCCGTGCGCGCGCATGTTCTCGTCGGCGGCGGCCGTCCAGTCCACGGCCGCCTGGAGCACGAACTTCGGCACGAACGTCACCATCGCCATGCCTCCGTTGGCGGGCAGCCGCTCCAGCACGTCGTCGGGGACGTTGCGCGGGTGGTCGCAGACGGCGCGCGCGGAGGAGTGCGAGAAGATCACCGGCGCCGAGGAGGCGTCCAGCGCGTCCCGCATGGTGGTCGCCGCGACGTGCGAGAGGTCGACCAGCATGCCGAGGCGGTTCATCTCCGCGACGACCTCGCGGCCGAACGCGGTCAGGCCGCCGGCCCGCGGCGCGTCGGTGGCGGAGTCGGCCCAGTCGACGTTGTCGTTGTGGGTGAGGGTCAGGTAGCGCACGCCGAGCGCGTACAGACCGCGCAGGGTGCCGAGCGAGTTGGCGATGGAGTGGCCGCCCTCGGCGCCCATCAGGGAGGCGATCCGGCCGTCCGCGCGGGCCGCCTCCATGTCGGCGGCCGTCAGCGCGGCCCGCAGTTCGCCCGGGTGGCGCGCGATGAGCTGCCGTACGCAGTCGATCTGCTCCAGCGTGGCCGGCACCGCGTCCGGCAGGTCCGAGCGCACGTACACCGACCAGTACTGCGCCCCGACCCCGCCCTCGCGCAGCCGCGGCAGGTCGGTGTGCAGATGGGCGTCCTGCCGTACGGCGATGTCGCGGGCGGCGAGGTCGTAGCGGACCTGCGCGCGCAGCGCCCACGGCAGGTCGTTGTGGCCGTCGACGACGGGGAACTCGCGCAGCAGCTCCCGGGCCTGGTCGAGAGAGGTCATCGCGGTCACTTCCCGAATCCGAAGCCGCCGGTGCCCTCGACCTTGGAGCGCAGCCGCTTGCCCTTCTCGGTGGCCTGGTCGTTGAGGTCCTGCTGGAAGTCGCGCATCCGCTGGAGCAGGTCCTCGTCGTGCGCGGCGAGCATGCGGGCCGCGAGCAGCCCGGCGTTGCGGGCCCCGGCGACGGAGACGGTGGCGACCGGGACGCCGGCGGGCATCTGCACGATCGACAGCAGGGAGTCCATGCCGTCGAGGTACTTCAGCGGCACCGGCACGCCGATCACCGGCAGCGGGGTGACCGAGGCGAGCATGCCCGGCAGATGGGCGGCGCCGCCCGCGCCGGCGATGATCGCCTTCAGCCCGCGCTCGGCGGCCTGCTCGCCGTAGGTGATCATCTCGCGGGGCATGCGGTGCGCGGAGACGACATCGACCTCGTAGGCGATCTCGAACTCGTCGAGGGCCTTGGCGGCGGCCTCCATGACGGGCCAGTCGGAGTCCGACCCCATGACAATCCCTACGACGGGGCTCATTCGGTGATCGTCCCTCTCAGGTAGCCGGCAGCGTGACGGGCGCGCTCCAGCACGTCGTCCAGGTCGTCGCCGTAAGTGTTGACGTGCCCCACCTTGCGGCCGGGCTTCACGTCCTTGCCGTACATGTGGATCTTGAGCTTGGGGTCGCGGGCCATGCAGTGCAGATACGCGGAGTACATGTCCGGGTAGTCGCCGCCGAGGACGTTGACCATCACGGTCCACGGGGCGCGCGGGCGCGGGTCGCCGAGCGGCAGGTCGAGGACGGCGCGGACGTGGTTGGCGAACTGGCTGGTGATCGCGCCGTCCTGGGTCCAGTGGCCCGAGTTGTGCGGGCGCATCGCCAGCTCGTTGACCAGGATGCGGCCGTCGCGGGTCTGGAACAGCTCGACGGCGAGGTGTCCGACGACGCCGAGTTCCTTGGCGATGGTGAGGGCCATCCGCTCGGCGTGCAGCGCGAGGTCCTCGTCCAGGTCGGGCGCGGGGGCTATGACCGTGTCGCAGACGCCCTTGACCTGCCGCGACTCGACCACCGGGTAGGCGACGGCCTGGCCGTGCGGGGAGCGGACGACGTTGGCGGCCAGCTCGCGGACGTAGTCGACCTTCTCCTCGGCGAGGACCGGGACGCCCGCGCGGAACGGGTCGGCGGCCTCCTCGGCCGTCTCCACGACCCACACGCCCTTGCCGTCGTAGCCGCCGCGCACGGTCTTGAGGACGACCGGGAAGCCGTCGCCCTCCGCCGCGAAGCGGACGACGTCCTCGGGATCGGTCACGATCCGGTGCCGTGGGCACGGGACGCCGATCGCGTCGAGCCGGGCGCGCATCACCCCCTTGTCCTGGGCGTGCACCAGCGCGTCGGGCCCCGGGCGCACGGGGATGCCGTCCGCCTCCAGGGCCCTGAGGTGCTCGGTGGGCACGTGTTCGTGATCGAAGGTGATCACATCGCACCCGCGCGCGAACTCGCGCAGCGTGTCCAGATCGCGGTAGTCGCCGATGACGACATCGCTCACGACCTGGGCCGCCGAGTCCTGGGGGGTGTCACTGAGAAGCTTGAACCTGATGCCCAACGGGATGCCCGCTTCGTGCGTCATACGCGCGAGCTGCCCCCCGCCGACCATGCCGACTACCGGGAACGTCACACCCCTAGGGTATCGGCCACGCCGAGTACGGCCGGATCGTGTCCCTCCGCCGGGGTCGCTCCGGTCTCTTACCTCCTGCTTTCCCGCCTCTTTCCGACCTGTTTCCGGGCCCTGGCCCTGTCCACGGGCGGGAGGCGGCGGCGCTGGATAGCATGGCGGGGTTGAGGAAACCTACCGACGGGAGCTGCACAGCCATGGAACCTCGTTCCTCGGGGGTGCAACGCCTCGTACGCGAGATGGCCAAGTTCGGCGCCGTCGGCGGTGCCGGCGTCCTCGTCAACCTCGGTGTGTTCAACCTGGTCCGGCACGTCTCGGACCTGCCCGTGGTGCGCGCCAGCATCATCGCGACGGTGGTCGCGATCGCCTTCAACTACGTGGGCTTCCGCTACTGGACGTACCGGGACCGCGACAGGGGCGGCCGCACCCGTGAGCTGACGCTGTTCCTGCTGTTCAGCGCCATCGGCCTGGTGATCGAGAACGGCCTGCTGTACCTGGCGACCTACGGGTTCGGCTGGGACAGCCCGCTGCAGAGCAACGTGTTCAAGTTCGTCGGCATCGGGGTCGCGACCCTGTTCCGCTTCTGGTCGTACCGCTCGTGGGTGTTCCGGGCGCTGCCGGCCCGGGAGGCGGAGTCGATCCTGGTGGCCGAGGGCACCCGGCCGCACCCGCCGAAGCAGCGGGTGCCGTAGCCCGGCGGCCGGCCGCTCAGCGGACGGTGGGCAGTTCCTCGTCCGGCTTGCGGGCCGGGGGCGTCCGGGACAGGAACAGGCCGAACACCGGGGGCTGGGCCTGGAGCAGCTCAAGGCGGCCACCGTCGGCCTCCGCGAGGTCACGGGCGACGGCCAGACCGATACCGGTGGAGTTCCGCCCGCTGATGGTCCGCTCGAAGATCCGCGCGCCGAGGTCGGCCGGCACGCCGGGCCCCTCGTCGGTGATTTCGATGACCGCCTGGTTGCCGGTGACCCGGGTGCGCAGGGCGACGGTGCCGCCGCCGTGCATCAGCGAGTTCTCGATCAGCGCGGCCAGCACCTGGGCGACCGCGCCCGGGGTGCCGACGGCCCGCAGGTGCCGTTTGCCGGAGCTGACGATGGCCCGGCCGACCCCCCGGTAGGCGGGCCGCCACTCGGCGAGCTGCTGCTGGATGACCTCGTCCAGGTCGAAGGTGACCGCGGAGCCGGTGCGCGGGTCGCGCGAGTTGGTCAGCAGCCGCTCGACGACGTCGGTGAGCCGCTCGACCTGCGTCAGCGCGATGGTCGCCTCCTCCTTCACGGTGTCCGGGTCGTCGGTGAGGGTGATCTCCTCCAGGCGCATGGACAGCGCGGTCAGCGGGGTGCGCAGCTGGTGGGAGGCGTCGGCGGCCAGCCGCCGCTCGGCGGTCAGCATCCGGCCGATCCGCTCGGCCGAGGAGTCCAGCACGTCGGCGACCCGGTCCAGCTCGGGCACGCCGTAGCGCTTGTGCCGGGGCCGCGGGTCGCCGGAGCCGAGGCGCTCGGCGGTCTCGGCGAGGTCGGTCAGCGGGGAGGCGAGCCGATTGGCCTGCCGGACGGCGAGCAGCACGGCCGCGACCACGGCGAGCAGCGCGACCAGGCCGATGATCAGCAGGGTGCGGCCGACCTCGCGGGTCACCGAGGAGCGCGGCTCCTGCACGGTGACCGTCTCGCCCTCCTCACCGTGCTGTACGGCGTGGATGACGTCGCCCTCCGGCCGCTCGCCGATCTCGATCGGCGTCTTGCCGGGCATGGTGATCCGGACGTACTGGTCCTTGCTGACCGGGTTGCGCAGCACGTCCGCGTTGACGTTCTCCGCGGCGAGGATCCGGCTGTCCACGATGCTGGCCAGCCGCACCGCCTCGGACTCCACCCGTTCCTGGGCGCTGTTGCTGATGGTCCGCGTCTCGACGATCACCAGGGAGACCCCGAAGACGGCGATCACCACGAGGACGACGGCGAGAGTGGACTGGATGAGACGTCGGCGCATGTGCGGTCACCCGAGCCGGCCCCGGAGGGGGCTCAGCTCTTCTCGAAGCGGAAGCCCACGCCTCGGACGGTGGCGATGTAGCGAGGGTTCGCCGCGTCGTCGCCGAGCTTCTTGCGGAGCCAGGAGATGTGCATGTCGAGCGTCTTGGTGGAGGACCACCAGGTGGTGTCCCAGACCTCGCGCATCAGCTGGTCGCGGGTGACCACCCGGCCGGCGTCCCGCACCAGCACCCGCAGCAGGTCGAACTCCTTGGCGGTGAGCTGCAACTCCTCGTCGCCCATCCAGGCGCGGTGCGACTCGACGTCGATCCGCACGCCGTGCGTGGCCGGCGGCTGCTGCGGCTCGGCGGCGCCGCGGCGCAGCAGGGCCCGCACCCGGGCGAGCAGTTCGGCGAGCCGGAAGGGCTTGGTGACGTAGTCGTCGGCGCCCGCGTCCAGGCCGACGACGGTGTCCACCTCGTCGGCCCGCGCGGTCAGGATGAGGATCGGCACGGTGTGGCCGTCGGCGCGCAGCCGGCGGGCGACCTCCAGGCCGTCCATGCCGGGCAGCCCGAGGTCCAGCACGACCAGGTCGACGCCGCCCTGCATGCCGGCGTCGAGTGCGGCGGGTCCGTCCTCGCGCACCTCGACCTCGTAACCCTCCCGGCGCAGGGCGCGGGCCAGCGGTTCCGAGATGGACGCGTCGTCCTCGGCGAGCAGTACACGAGTCATGAGGTGATGGTAGACCGCCCGCGCGCGGTGCCGGGGTGTGATCGGTTTCCGGGATTCTTACCTTCACACCGCGTTGGTACGAACCATGGACCTGGGGGTGCGATCGTAGAAGGGACCTTCGAATGGTGTCGTACGGTTCCCGCGACACCTGTGATCCGCGTCTCAAGTCCTTCCTTATCCGGCCGTGTCCTGACGTACAGTGACGTGAACGCCTGTAGTACACCGGGGACCTTCGGCGGATTCGACGCTGGGGGTCTCTTTCGTGTGCGGGCTGGTGCGAGCCGGCCTTGAAAGGAATGACCTCTGGCCGGGCTCCGGACGCAGTGAAGCGTCGCGGGGCGTGGATCCCGGTGGTCGCCGTCCGCCGCTCCGCGATCCGGAGCGGAATCCCCCTGGGCGTGGGGGTGGACGGCCGACCCCGCCGGTGCCGGCCGACCCCCACCGGGCGCGCGACGCTCCAGCGCGCGTCCCGATCAGCAAGGAACGACCATGGCGTCCAGCCTGACGAAGGACTCGGTCAAACCGGGCACCCCCGGTTTCGAGAAGACCTTCCTCGGCCACCCCCGCGGACTGGCCACTCTCTTCATGACCGAGATGTGGGAGCGGTTCTCCTACTACGGCATGAAGGCGCTTCTCACCGTCTACCTGCTCTCCGGCGGCCCCGGCGCCGGCAAGGGGAGCATGGGCGGCGGCCTGGCCATGGACGTGGCCACCACCACCGTGATCGTCTCCGTCTACTCGGCGATGGTCTACCTGCTCGCCATGCCCGGCGGCTGGCTGGGCGACCGCGTCTGGGGTCCGCGCAAGACGGTGGCCATCGCGGCCGTCACGATCATGTGCGGTCACATCGTGCTGGCCGTGCCCGGCGGCGAAGGCCCGTTCTTCGCCGGTCTCGCGCTGGTCGCGGCCGGTTCGGGTCTGCTCAAGGCCAACATCTCGACCATGGTCGGCCACCTGTACGACGGTCCCGAGGACCCGCGTCGCGACGGCGGCTTCACGATCTTCTACATGGGCATCAACATGGGCGCCTTCTTCGCGCCGCTGGCCATCGGCACCGTCGGCCAGAAGGTCAACTGGCACCTCGGCTTCGGCATGGCCGCGGTCGGCATGGCGATCGGTCTGGCCGCGTTCCTGCTCGGCACCCGGAGCCTGAACCCTAAGAGCAACCTGGTCCCGAAGCCGCTGAGCGCCGAGGAGCGCACCTCCTGGCTGCGCAAGAGCGCGCTCTGGGTGATCGTGGCGGCCGTCTTCTACGGCATCGTCGGCGGCACCGGCCACTTCACGCTGAACTGGGCGATGATCCCGCTGACCGTCATCGGTCTGCTGATCCCGGCCGGCGTGCTGCTGCGCATCAAGCGGGACAAGGAGCTGTCGGTCACCGAGCAGTCGAAGATGTCCGGCTACATCTGGTTCTTCGTCGCCGCCGCCGTCTTCTGGATGATCTACGACCAGGGCGCGTCCACGGTCCAGGCCTTCGGTGAGGGCAAGGCCTCGCACGACATGCTGGGCTTCGACTTCCCGACCTCCTGGTACCAGTCGCTGAACCCGCTCTTCATCATGGCGCTGGCCCCGGTCTTCGCCTGGTTCTGGGTGTGGCTGAACCGCAAGGGCAAGGAGCCCAGCACCATCGTGAAGTTCTCGATGGGCCTGGTCCTGGTCGGCGTCTCGTTCTTCTTCTTCCTGATCCCGCTGTTCATGGCGGCGAACGGCACCGCGGTCAGCCCGATGTGGCTGGTCGGCATCTACTTCATCCAGACCGTCGGCGAGCTGTGCCTCTCCCCGGTCGGCCTGTCGGTGACGACCAAGATGGCCCCGGCCAAGTACGCCAGCCAGATGATGGGCGTCTGGTTCCTCGCGGTCACCGCGGGCGACTCCATCACCAGCCTGCTGTCCAACCCGGCCGTCGCCGGCGTCGACCTCGGCGGCAAGGGCGCCGTCTTCGGCGAGGCCCTGCTCGCGGCCCTGGCCGGCTTCGCGGTCTGGATGTACCGCCGCAAGGTCAAGACCCTGATGGGCGACGTCCACTGACCTGACCCCGGCTCCCACGACACAGGCCCCGCATCTCCGGATGCGGGGCCTGTCTCACGCATGCCGCGATCTCCGGGCGCGCGGTGCCGACACGCCCGGTTCGGCTGGGGTCGTCTCGCCGGGTCGGCCGGCGGGCCGTACGACGGGGACGTGCGGGGCTTGCGGGGCGGCCCGGGGGGTGCGGGGGTTGGGGGGTGCGGGGGCCGGGCGATGGGGGGGCCGGGGGGTGCGGGGCCCGGGGGGTGCGGGGGCCCGGCTGGGTGGGGGGGTGGT
>NZ_JANUGP010000044.1 GCF_024753135.1 Streptomyces pyxinicus
GGCGTTCCTGCGCGAGTACGAGGACGACCTCGTCCTGTGCGTGCACAACTTCTCGCGGTTCGCGCAGCCCACGGAGCTGGACCTGAGCCGGTTCGGCGGACGCCACCCGGTCGAGCTGTTCGGCGGGGTCCGCTTCCCGGCCATCGGTGAACTGCCGTACCTGCTCACCCTCGCGGGGCACGGCTTCTACTGGTTCCGGTTGCGCCAAGAGGCCGCATAGGGCCTTTCTTCCGGATCTGGCCGGCCCTGGGCAACAGCGCCTCGTGGCCGACCCGAGCGGGGTCTGGTGCGTGCAGCTGCAAGGCGGAGGAGGGCGACAACGCGGAGCGTTGGCAACCGACGACAACGCCGCAGATGTGCGTGCCAGGCCCCGCGACCCCGGCAAGATCCGGAAGAGAGGCCCTAAACCACCGGGTGTCCCGGGTGGGGCGTTTCCACCGCCGCACCCGGGGCACCGGCAAGTAACACCCCGACGACCCGGGGAAAGGACGTGACGCCCATGGCGGAAGCGGTCATCCCATCCGGTACCACCAGTCCCACGAGTCACCTCCTGGCCTCGCTGGACCCGTTGCTGCGCGCCTGGCTGCCCCGGCAGCGCTGGTTCGCGGGCAAGGGCCGCCCGGTCACCGGCTTCACCCCGGTGGCCGTCACCGAGCTGCTGCGCCCCGAGGGCCGGCTGGGCCTCTACCACGTACTGCTCCAGGTGCACCAGCCGGCCACGCTGGGCGGCCCCGCGCACCCGGGCGACTGCTACCAGCTCCTGATAGGCGTGCGCGAGGCGCTGCCGCCCCGGCTGGCGCCCGCGCTGATCGGCCATGTGGAGGAGGGCCCGTTCGCCGGACGCACGGTGTACGACGCCCTGTACGACCCCCGGCCCGCCGAAGTGCTCCTAGAGGCGCTGCGCTCCCAGGCGCGCGTCGGCGGGCTGCGTTTCGAGCGGGACACCGGCCAGGAGATCCGCGAGGGTCTGGTGGCCCGGCTGATGACCGCCGAGCAGTCCAACTCCTCGGTGGTCTATGGAGATACGTTCATTCTCAAGGTGCTGCGCCGGGTCGTGCCCGGCGTCAATCCCGATCTGGAGCTGCCCCTGGCGCTGGCCCGCGAGGGCTGCCCCCGGGTGCCGGCGCCGACGGCCTGGCTGCATGCCGACGTGGACACCGAGTCGTACGTGCTGGCCGTGCTCCAGCCCTTCGTCAGCGGGGCCACCGACGGCTGGGAGCTGGCGCTGCGCGAGCTGGCCAAGGGCGAGGACTTCACCGCCGAGGCGCGGGCGCTGGGCCGGGCCACGGCCGAGGTGCACACCGCGCTGGCCCGCGCCCTGCCGACGGTCACGCTCGGCCAGGCCCAGCTCGGGCTGCTGGTGGACGGCATGACCGAGCGGCTGGCGGCGGCCGTGCAGGCGGTGCCGGCCCTGCTGCCGTACGAGTCCGGGCTGCGCTCCGCGTACGAGGCGCTGGGCGACCTGGCCGCCGAGGGGCGGACCTGGACCGCCCAGCGCGTCCACGGCGACCTGCACCTCGGGCAGTGCCTGCGCGCGCCGTCCGGCGACTGGTCGCTGATCGACTTCGAGGGCGAGCCGGCCCGGCCGCTGGCCGAGCGGCGGCTGCCGCAGCCGGTGGCGCGGGACGTCGCCGGGATGCTCCGTTCCTTCGACTACGCGGCCCACTCGGCGAGCGCGCCCGCCGCCGACTGGGCGCACCGCTGCCGGGCCGCCTACTGCTCCGGGTACGCGGAGGCCGCCGGTCGCGACCCGCGCACCGATCCGGTGCTGCTGCGGGCCTACGAGACCGACAAGGCGGTGTACGAGGCCGTCTACGAGGCCCGGCACCGCCCGGACTGGCTGCCCGTACCCCTGTCGGCGATCCGTCGCCTCGCCGCGTCCGAACCGATCTGATCCTCGCCGGGAGTCTCGCTCGTGACGTCCAAGAAGCCACTCACCCCGCACAAGTCCGGCAAGACCAAGACCGACGGCAAGCCCGCGAAGAAAGCCGCGAAGAAGCCGGAGAAGCAGCCCGAGAAGCAGCCCGCGCAGGTGCCGCCGCAGGCGGCGGCGCCGGTGCTGGAGACCGCCGTGTCCCCGGCCGTCGACGCCGGCGACCGGGAGCGGCTGCTGCACGGCACCCACCACGACCCGCACTCCGTGCTCGGCGCCCACCGGGTGCCGGGCGGGGTGGCCTTCCGGGCGCTGCGCCCGTACGCGCGCGCGGTCACCGTGGTCGCGGGTGACATCCGTGTGGACCTGCACGACGACGGCGACGGCTTCTTCTCCGGGCTGGTCCCGGTCACCGAGGTCCCCGTCCACCGGCTGCTCGTCACGTACGACGACACGGTGCACGAGACCGAGGACGCCTACCGCTTCCTGCCCACGCTCGGCGATCTCGACCTGCACCTGATCGGCGAGGGCCGGCACGAGGAGCTGTGGCGGGCGCTGGGCGCGCACGTCACCACCGTGCAGGGCGTGGCCGGCACCCGGTTCGCGGTGTGGGCGCCGAACGCGCGGGGGGTGCGGATCGCGGGCACGTTCAACTTCTGGGACGCCACCGCCTTCCCGATGCGCTCGCTGGGCTCCACCGGGGTGTGGGAGCTGTTCGTGCCGGGGATCGGCGAGGGCGAGCTGTACAAGTTCGAGATCACCCGCCCGGACGGCTCGCGCACCCAGCGCGCCGACCCGCTGGCCCGCCGGACCGAGGTGCCGCCCGCGACGTCCTCGATCGTGGACGTCTCGCACCACGAGTGGGCGGACGCGGAGTGGATGGCCCACCGCGCGGACACCCCGGTCCACGAGGCGCCGTTCTCCGTCTACGAGGTGCACCTGCCGTCCTGGCGGCCCGGCCTCACCTACCGCCAGCTCGCCGAGCAACTCCCGGCCTACGTGCAGGAGATGGGCTTCACGCACGTCGAGCTGATGCCGGTCGCCGAGCACCCCTTCGGCGGTTCCTGGGGCTACCAGGTCACCGGCTTCTACGCCCCGACGGCCCGGCTCGGCACCCCGGACGACTTCAAGTACCTGGTCGACCGGCTGCACCAGGCCGGCATCGGGGTGCTGATGGACTGGGTGCCGGCGCACTTCCCGCGCGACGAGTGGGCGCTCGCCGAGTTCGACGGGCGCCCGCTGTACGAGCACCACGATTCGCTGCGGGCCGCCCATCCCGACTGGGGCACGCTGGAGTTCGACTTCGGCCGCCGCGAGGTGCGCAACTTCCTGGTGGCGAACGCCGTGTACTGGTGCCAGGAGTTCCACATCGACGGGCTGCGGGTGGACGCGGTCGCCTCGATGCTCTACCTGGACTACTCGCGCGAGCCGGGCCAGTGGACGCCGAACGAGCACGGCGGCCGGGAGAACCTGGACGCGGTGGCCTTCCTCCAGGAGATGAACGCCACCGTGTACCGGCGCTGCCCGGGGGTCGTCACCATCGCCGAGGAGTCCACGGCCTGGGACGGCGTCACCCGGGCCACCGACCAGGTGGGCCCGAGCGGCTTCGGCGGGCTCGGTTTCGGCCTGAAGTGGAACATGGGCTGGATGCACGACTCGCTGGAGTACATGGGCCACGACCCGGTGCACCGCCGCTACCACCACCACGGGCTGACCTTCTCGATGGTGTACGCCTACAGCGAGAACTACGTGCTGCCGATCTCGCACGACGAGGTGGTGCACGGCAAGCGGTCCCTGGTGTCGAAGATGCCCGGCGACTGGTGGCAGCAGCGCGCCAATCACCGCGCGTACCTCGCCTACATGTGGTCCCATCCGGGCAAGCAACTGCTCTTCATGGGGCAGGAGTTCGCGCAGGGCGCCGAGTGGTCCGAGGCGCACGGCCCGGACTGGTGGCTGCTCGACCCGTCGTACGGCGCGGAGGCGGACCACCGGGGCGTGCGGGAGCTGGTGCGGGACCTGAACGCCCGGTACCGGGAGAGCCCGGCGCTGTGGCAGCGGGACACCGATCCGGCGGGCTTCCGGTGGATCTCGGGGGACGCGGCCGAGGACAACGTCGTGGCCTTCCTGCGGCTGGCCGCCGACGGCTCCCCGCTGCTGGCGGTCTGCCATCTGGCGCCGGTGGTCCGGCACGACTACCGGATCGGCGTCCCGGAGGACGTGCCGGCCTGGGTGGAGGTGCTGAACACCGACGCCGGGCGGTACGGCGGCGGGGACCTGACCAACCCGGACGCGGTCAAGCCGGAGCCGCAGGGCGCGCACGGCCGCCCCGCGAGCATCCGGCTGACGCTGCCGCCGCTGGCTACGGTGTGGCTGCGGCCGGCCTGAGCGCTTCGGGCAGGCCGTCGGTGTAGAGGACGCCGAGGCGCTGGGTGGCCCGGGTCAGGGCCACGTACAGGTCGCTGGTGCCGTAGGCGCCCGGCTCCACCACCAGCACGGAGTCGAACTCCAGGCCCTTGGCCGCCCGGGGGTCGAGGAGGACGACCGTCCGGGTCAGGTCGGGTTCCGCGCCGGCGGTCACGCCGTCCAGGCGGGCGGCCAGCGACCGGTGCAGGGCGCGCGGCGCGATCACCGCGAGCCGGCCCTCGTCCGGGGTGAGGTCGGCGACCGCCGCGGCGACCGCGCCGGGCAGGTCGCCGGTGGCCTGCCGCACCCAGGGGCGGGTGCCGGTGGAGCGGACCGAGCTGGGCGGCTCGAAGTCCGGGTGCGCCTGGCGGAGCACGGCCGCGGCCAGGTCCATGATCTCGGCCGGGGTGCGGTAGTTGACCCCGAGCCGGGTGTGCTCCCAGCGGTCCTCGACGTAGGGGGCGAGGATGTCCGACCAGGAGCCGACACCGGCCGCCTCGGCGGTCTGCGCCGGGTCGCCGACCAGGGTCATGGAGCGGGTCGGGCTGCGCCGCATCAGCAGCCGCCAGGCCATCGGGGACAGTTCCTGCGCCTCGTCCACGATGATGTGGCCGAACGCCCAGGTGCGGTCGGCGGCGGCCCGCTCGGCCGCGCTGCGGTGGTCCGCCTCCTCCTGCCGCTCCGCGAACCGCTCGGCGTCGATGATGTCGTGCGCGGACAGCACCTCGCTGTCGTCGTCGTGCCTGTCGTCGAACTCGTAGGTGCGGGAGGCGTACGACACGTCGAGCACGCCCTGCGCGTAGGCGACCTGGGTCTCGCGCTCGCGGTCGGCGCGGGCGCGGGCCACCCGGTCGTCCTCGCCGAGGAGTTCGGCGGCCTCGTCCAGCAGGGGCACGTCGGCGACGGTCCAGGCGCGGGTCACCGGGCGGCGGATCGCCGCCGCGTCCTCCTCGGCGAGGTAGCCGTCGGGCTCGGCGAGGAAGTCCGCGACGAGCCGGCGCGGGGTGACCCGGGGCCACAGCCGGTCGACGGCCGACCAGACCTCGGGGTTCTCGGCGAGTTCGTCGCGGATCTGGGTGAGGTCGGAAGGGTCGAGCAGGCTGGAGCCGTCGTAGGGGTCGGTGCCGACGCGCTCGGCGTACAGCTCGGTGAGGGTGTTGAGGATGTGGCCCTCGAAGTGCTCGCGGGCCGCGTTGTGCGGCAGCTCGGCCGCGCGGGCGCGTTCGCGGGCGACGTTCACCAGGCCGTCGTCCAGCATCAGCACCTCCCGCTCGTGCTCGATCGCGATGACCGGGTCGGGCAGCGCCTGCCGGTCGCGGACGACCTCGGCGAGCACGTCGGCCATGGCGGCGCTCCCCTTCACGGCGGCGGCCTCGGGGGTGTCGGTCGCGGTGGCCTTCACACCGGGGAACAGCTCGCCGACGGTGGCCAGCAGGACGCCGGTCTCGCCGAGGGAGGGCAGCACCTCGCCGATGTAGCCGAGGAAGGCCGGGTTGGGGCCGACGATCAGCACGGCCCGGCGGGCCAGCAGGTCCCGGTGCTCGTAGAGCAGGTAGGCGGCCCGGTGCAGGGCCACCGCGGTCTTGCCGGTGCCGGGGCCGCCCTCGACCACCAGGACACCTCGGTGCGGGGCCCGGATGATCTCGTCCTGCTCGGCCTGGATGGTCCGCACGATGTCGCTCATCCGGCCGGTGCGGGCCGAGTTCAGCGCGGCCAGCAGGACGGCGTCGCCGTTGTGGTCCTCGTGGCCGGTGCGGGTGGTGTCGCCGAGGTCGAGGATCTCGTCGTGCAGCGCGGTCACGGTGCGGCCGTCGGTGCCGATGTGCCGGCGGCGGCGCAGGCCCATCGGGGTGTGCCCGGTGGCCAGGTAGAAGGGGCGGGCGACGTCGGCCCGCCAGTCGATCAGCACCGGGGTGCGCTCGGTGTCGTCCTCGCGCAGCCCGATCCGGCCGATGTGGTGGGTGGTGCCGCCGGCCAGGTCGATCCGGCCGAAGCAGAGCGAGCCGTCCACGGCGTTCAGCGCGGCCAGCAGCCCCGAGCGCTCGGCGACCAGGATGTCCCGCTCCAGCCGGGCCTGCAGGGGCTTGTCGCCCTGGGCGAGGGCGTCCGCGACCGAGGTCTCCGCCTCGCCCAGCAGGACGTCCACGCGCGCGTACAGTCCGTCGATGAATTCCTGCTCGTGCCGCAATTCATCGTCCGGAAATTCGGTGTTTGACAATTCCGCTCCCGCCCGGATATACTGTGCTTACTGAACTTCTTCACGGTATTCCTGTCGGAAATCGTGAACCCCTGAATATACGCACAGAAATCCCCCGAGCGCAATTGCCCGGGGGATTTTCTGTCGGCCGGAAACGGCTGGTGACGGCTCTCAGATCACCTCGGCCAGCTCGGTGAGCAGCCGCCGCTTGGGCCGCGCCCCCACCAGCGAGCGCACCGGCTCACCGCCCCGGAAGACCAGCAGCGTCGGCGTCGCCAGCACGCCGTAGGCCACGGTGGTCCCCGGATTGCGGTCCACGTCGAGCTGGACGACCTTCAGCCGGCCGTCCTCCTCGGCGGCGATGTCCCTCAGCACCGGCCCCAGTTGCCGGCACGGTCCGCACCAGTCGGCTGTGAACTGCACCAGCACCGGCAGCTCCGCGCCCAGCACCTCGTCCGCGAAGTCCGCGTCCGTCACCTCGGTCAGTCCGCTCAGCACACTCATGTCGAGGACCCTCCCAGTTCGCACCCGGGTTCCGGACCTCCCGGAACCAGCGCGTCGGCGGCCAGCGCGTCCCGGGCCCGCTCGGCCCGCTCCAGCTGCCCCGCGACCGTCTCCCGCACCGCGGTCAGCTCTCCGACGAGCGCGTCCAGCTCGGCCAGCTTGCGCCGGTAGACCACGAGCGAGGCCGGGCAGGCGTCGCCCTCCGGATGGCCGGCCCGCAGGCACTCCACGAACGGACGCGTCTCCTCCAGTTCGAAGCCGAAGTCCTGGAGCGTCCGGATCTGCCGCAGCAGGCGCAGATCGCCCTCGTCGTACGTGCGGTGTCCGTTGCCGTCCCGCCGGGCCGGCAGCAGCCCCCGTGCCTCGTAGTACCGCAGCGCCCGGGTCGTGGTCCCGGCCCGCGCGGCCAGCTCGCCGATTCGCATGACCCCGACCGTAGGTGTTGACGTCGACGTCAGGACAAGGCCGCGACGCCCGCCGACTCCTCCACCTCCAGCAGCGAGGCGCTGTGGCGTTCCTCCTCGAACTTGCGGCGGCCCCCGCGCAGGCCGAAGAGCCGTTTGGCCAGGGCGATGTAGAGGACGGCGAGGATGTTGAGCACCAGGGTGGCGATCTTCAGCCAGCTCACGTGCTCGGTCAGCTCGTAGATCTCCAGCGGAAGGAAGGCGGCGGTCGCGACGACCGTCAGGTACTCCGCCCAGCGCTTGGCGTACCAGAGGCCGACCGCCTCGACCAGTTCGACCAGGGCGTAGGCCAGCAGCAGGGCCGCCACCAGCAGGAGGGTGGAGTGCTTGTACCCGAAGACCTTCTGGACGGAGCCGACGACCGGGGAGTGGTCCAGGTCGTAGTGGAAGTGCCGGAAGACCGGGCGGAAGACGTCCAGGTACTCGTCGAAGAGCCGGCGCACCGCGTCCTGGCTGTTGCTGAACTTCCAGACGGCCACCGCGACCAGCACGATGAACACCCCGCGCACCGCCCGCTCGACCGCGAGGAAGCGCAGGATGAACAGGTCCCGCAGCACCTTGCCGCGCGGGACGAGCGGTGCGTCGTCCGCCGGGCCCGTGCCGTGCGGCTCACCGAGCGCGAAGTCCCCGCAGCGCAGGCAGCGCCAGGCGTCGCCGAGCGCGGTGCGCGCGTGCAGCCGTACCCGCAGCCGGGGGTCGTCCGGCGCGTAGGTGACATGGCCCTTGCGCGCGCAGGTCCGCCGGTCCCAGTCGATCGTCATGCCCCGTGCCTCCATGTGTTCAGGGACGCCGTACGCCGACGTGCCGTTCCGGTCGGTCCCGGAGCGGCACGTTAGCGGACGTGGGCGAGGAGGCTCAGCCGGCCGCGCTCTCGGCGTACTCGCGGTCCTCCTGCTCGACCTCGGCGGCGGTCTCGGCGCGGCGCGGCAGCAGGAAGGCGACCAGCACGGTGCCGATGCCCAGGATCACCGCGCCGACCAGGCTGGTGTGGGCCACCGCGTCGGAGAAGGCGGAACCGACCGCGTCGGCCATCTGCCGGGCGCCGGAGGCGAGTTCACCGGCCTGCTGCTTGAGCTGCGCGGCCTGCTGGGGGTCCTGCGCGGCGGCGGCCTTGGCGGCGGCCTGGTGCGCCTTGTCGCCGATGCCCTGCGCCACGGCGTACCCGGCGCCGACCGAGTCCTGCGCGGTGTCCAGGGCGCTCGCGGGGAGCTTGGAGCCGGCGGTGGCGTCGGTGAGGTGGTCGCCGTAGGAGGTGGCGAGCAGCGAGCCGAGGAGCGCGATGCCGAGCGAGCCGCCCAGTTCCAGCGAGGTGTCGTTGACGGCGCCGCCGACACCCAGCTCGGACTCCGGGAAGGCGCCCATGATGGCGTCGGTGCAGGGCGAGAGGGCGAGGCCGATGGCGAGGCCCAGGATGATCAGCGGGGCGAGGAAGTCGCCGTAGCCCGAACCGCCGTCGACGCGGGTGAGCAGGGCGAGGGCGGTGGTGCCGCCGACCATGCCCGCGGTCACGGTGATCTTCATGCCGATGCGCGGGGTGAGCCAGCCGGTCAGCGCCGAGCCGACGAAGACCGCGCCGGCCAGCGGCAGCATGCGGACACCGGTCTCCAGGGCGTCGTAGCCGAGGACGAACTGGAGCTGCTGGGTGAGGAAGTAGAAGGCGCCGAAGACGGCCAGGAAGAACAGGGCGACGGCGAGGTTGGAGCCCGCGAAGCGGCGGTGCGCGAAGCGGCGGACGTCCAGGATCGGGCGCGGGTGGCGCAGCTCCCACAGGACGAAGGCGACCAGCGCGACACCGGCGACCACGGCGGCGGTGACGGCCTTGACGCCCCAGCCGAAGTGCGGGCCCTGGATGATCATGTAGACGAGCGCGCCGGTCCAGATCACCGACAGCAGGCCGCCGACGTAGTCGATGCGGTCGTGGTGCCCGGCCTTGGACGGCGGGACGAGGACGAGGGCGCCGACGATCGCGACGGCGGCGATCGGCACGTTGATCAGGAAGGTGGAGGACCAGCCGTGGTCGCGCAGCAGGGCGCCGGCGACCACCGGTCCGGCGGCGATGGCGAGGCCGGCCGTCGCGGTCCACAGCGTGATGGCCTTGGCCCGCTCCGCGCGCGGGAAGGTCGCGGCGAGCAGCGAGAGCGTGGCCGGCATGATCAGCGCGGCGCCGACGCCCATCACGGCGCGGGCGGCGATGACGGTGGCGGAGCTGTCGGCGAGGTAGCCGAAGACCGCTCCCCCGCCGAAGACGACGAGACCGAGCACGAGCGCCCCGCGCCGGCTGTACTTGTCGCCGATCGCGCCGAGCAGCAGCATCAGCGCGGCGTACGGCACGGTGTAGCCGTCGATCACCCACTGGAGATCGGCGCTGGAGAGCCCGAGATCCCTCGTCATGTCGGGCGCCGCGACCGTGAGGGCGGTGTTCGCCATCACGATGATCAGCAGGCTCAGGCAGAGCACCAGCAGTGCCCACCAGCGCCGCGCGTACGGGCGCTCCATCTTCTCGACCGGTTCGGTCATGACGAGTCGCATGGCTGGGACTGCCTTCCTCGGATCGCGACGGACTTGCACAGCGGCGTGCAAATGCACAACCATGTGCAATGTACGTCGTTGCACATTGCTGTGCAAGTCGAGCCGGGGAGGCACAATGACGGCCATGACCACGGGTAACACCAGCCGCGCCGACACCAACCGGCGCCGCATCCTCGACGTCGCCCTCGCCGAGCTGCTGCGCGACCCCGACGCCTCGATGGACCAGATCGCGCGCGCCGCGGGCGTCGTACGGCGGACCGTGTACGGCCACTTCCCCAACCGGGACGCGCTGATCAGCACGCTGGTGGACGAGGCCGTGGCCACCCTCGGGGACGCCGACGCGCGGGCCCGGCGGACGGTGGGCGACCCGGCCGAGGCGGTGGCCCGCTCGGTCCTCGCCATCTGGGAGATCGCCGACCGCTACCGCCTCCTGGTCGCCCTCGCCCAGCGCACGGTCACCGTCCAGGGCATCCGCGAACGCCTCGCCCCGCTGCGCGAGGCCAAGGTGCGGGTCCTGCGGGAGGGTCTGGCCGAGGGTGTCTTCACCTCCCCGCTGCCCGCGCCCGCGCTGGCCTACGTGCACGAGCAGATGCTGTTCGCGGTGATGGAGGCCGTCAACGACGGCCTCCTCCCGGCCGCCGAGGCGGGCCACTCCGCCACGGTCGCGGTCCTGACGGCGGCGGGCGTCCCGGCGACGAGGGCGGCGGACCTGGTGACCCGCCTGAGCGACACCCCGGAATGACAGAAAGCCCGGACGCCCGGCCCCGGTTCAGGCGGGGCCGGACGTCCGGAGAATAGGGGTGACTTTTCGAGGGGGTGGGCCTTAAGAGGGGCGCGGGGAACTGCGCGAACAACCACGACGAACCGCCAGCCGCCCACGAAGCAGCACCCGGCAGACGCCTAGGCCTTGGCCAATTCCTCTTCCCGCGGCTCCGAAAGATCCGTCACCGCACGCCCCTCCTCCGACAACGTCGTCTCATCGAACGGCAGCTCCCCCCGCAAAACCCTCTGCACCCGCTCACCGTCGATCTCCTTGGTCCACGTCCCCACGAGCACCGTGGCCACCGCGTTGCCCGCGAAGTTCGTCAGCGCCCGCGCCTCGCTCATGAACCGGTCGATGCCCACGATCAGCCCGACCCCGTCGACCAGCGCCGGCTTGTGCGACTGGAGACCGCCGGCCAGCGTCGCGAGCCCCGCCCCGCTGACCCCCGCCGCGCCCTTGGACGCCAGCAGCAGGAACAGCAGCAGCGGAATCTGCTCACCCACCGACATCGGCGTGCCCAGCGCGTCCGCGATGTACAGCGACGCCATGGTCATGTAGATCATCGTGCCGTCGAGGTTGAAGGAGTACCCGGTCGGCACGGTGATGCCCACGACCGGCTTGCTGACGCCCAGGTGCTCCATCTTCGCGATCAGCCGGGGCAGCGCCGACTCGGAGGAGGACGTGGAGAGGATCAGCAGGAACTCCCGGGCGAGGTACTTGAACAGCAGGAGGACGTTCACGCCCGAGACGATCCGCAGCAGCGCGCCGAGGACCACGAAGACGAACAGGAAGCAGGTGAGGTAGAAGCCCAGCATCAGCACCGCGAGGCTCTTGAGCGCGTCGACGCCGGCCGAGCCCACCACCGCGGCGATGGCTCCGAACGCGCCGATCGGCGCCACCCACATGACCATGGCCAGGATGCGGAAGACCAGCCGCTGGATGTGCTCGACACCCCGCAGCACCGGCTGCCCGGCGGAGCCCATCGCCTGGAGCGCGAACCCGGCGAGCAGCGCCACCAGCAGCGTCTGGAGCACCTGGCCCTCGGTGAACGCGGAGACGAACGTGGTCGGGATGATCGACAGCACGAAGTCCACCGGCGGCAGCGCGTCGCTCTCGACCTGCGCGTGCCCGGTCTGCTTGAGCGCGTCGGTCAGCTGCAGCCCGTCCCCGGGGTGCAGCACGTTGCCGACGACGAGGCCGATGGCGAGGGCCACCAGCGACATCACCAGGAAGTAGCCGAGGGCGATACCGCCGACCGCGCCGACCTTCGCGGCCTTGCGCACCGAACCGATGCCGAGCACGATCGTGCAGAAGATGATCGGCGAGATCATCATCTTGATCAGGTTGACGAAGCCGGTGCCCAGCGGCTTCAGCTCGACGGCGGCGTCGGGCCAGATCAGCCCCACGGCGATGCCGAGCGCGACCGCCACGATGACGGCGATGTACAGGTAATGGGTGCGGTCCCGTTGCACACGGGGTGCGGCAGGTGCCGTATCGGGGGTGCTGGCGGCCACGACTGCCCTCCTTGACGTCTTCGTCGGCGAACAACCGGCGTGCGGCTCACGTCCGGGCGTGGGGGGATGCCGTGACTATCTCCCGCCGTGTGAGGGCGGTCACCCTTCCGTTCATTTAGTTCACGCTTCGGCGGAGAGGCACACTGCTGGCATGCGCCTCCCCGTCCTCCCCCGGCCCCGCAGCCTGGCGGGACAGCTGTTCGCCATGCAGGCCGTGCTGATCGCGGCCGTCGTGGCGGGGTGCGCGCTGTTCACCTACGTCAGCGACCGGCGGCAGGCCGAGGACGCGGCCGTACGCCAGGTCACGGCGGTGGCCCGGTCGATCGCGGACGCGCCCTCGGTCCGGGCGGCGATCCGCACCCCCGACCCGTCCGCCGCCCTGGAGCCGTACGCCCTCCGGGTCGGCCGGGACTCCGGCGTCGACTTCGTGACGATCATGAACCCGGAGGGCATCCGCTGGACCCACCCCGACCGGGAGCAGATCGGCAGACGCTTCCTCGGCCGGATCGACCCGGCCCGGCACGGCCACACCTTCACCGAGACCTACACCGGCACGCTCGGCCCCTCGGTGCGCGCGGTCACGCCGATCGAGGACGACGGCCGGATCACCGGCCTGGTCAGCGCCGGCATCAAGGTGGAGGCGATCAGCGCCCGGGTCCAGGACCAGGTGGCGGCGCTGCTCGGGGTGGCCGGGGTGGCCCTGCTGCTGGGCGCGGTCGGCACCTACGTCGTCAACGCCCGGCTGCGCCGGCACACGCACAACATGAACGCCGCCGAACTGAGCCGGATGCACGACTACCACCAGGCCGCCCTGCACGCCGTCCGCGAGGGCCTGCTGATGCTGGACGGGCAGTACCGGGTGGCGCTGATCAACGACGGCGGGCGGGAGCTGCTCGGCGTCGGCGCCGAGGAGGACGTCGTCGGCCGCTCGGTGGCGGACCTGGGGCTGCCGGCCGCGCTGACCGGGGCGCTGCTGGCGTCCGAGCCGAGGGTGGACGAGGTGCACGCGACGGCGTCCCGGATACTCGTCGTCAACACCTCCCCGGTCTCCGGCGGGGAGCGGCGCGGCACGGTCGCGACACTCCGGGACGTGACCGAACTCCAGTCGCTGACGGGTGAGCTGGACTCCGAGCGCGGGTTCACCCAGGCGCTGCGCTCTCAGGCGCACGAGGCGGCGAACCGGCTGCACACCGTGGTGTCGCTGATCGAGCTGGGCCGGTCCGAGGAGGCCGTGGAGTTCGCGACGGCCGAGCTGGAGCTGGCGCAGGCGCTGACCGACCGGGTGGTCGCGGCGGTCGGCGAGCCGGTGCTGGCCGCGCTGCTGCTGGGCAAGACCGCGCAGGCCAACGAGCGGGGCGTGGAGCTGGTGGTCTCCCCGGACAGCCGGCTGGACGACGGACTGCTCCCCGAGGACATCCCGGCGCGGGACCTGGTGACCATCCTCGGCAACCTGATCGACAACGCGGTGGACGCGGCGCAGGGCAGCGCGGGGGCGCGGGTGACCGTGACGGCGTACGCCGCGGAGGCCGGACTCGTGCTGCGGGTGACCGACACCGGCCCGGGGGTCGACCCCGCCCACGCCGACCTGGTATTCCAGCGGGGGTTCTCCACGAAGCCGGCCGGGCCCGCCGGCCGGGGGCTCGGGCTGGCCCTGGCCCGGCAGGCGGTGCACCGCCACGCGGGCGTGCTGACGGTGGAGTCGGACGACGACGGAGGCGGAGCGGTGTTCGAGGTACGGCTGCCGTTGGACACGGCGACGACGGGTGCCGCCCCGGCGCCGGGAGGCGGCGCGCCGTGACGGGCCCGGAACCCATCAGAGTGCTGGTGGTCGAGGACGACCCGGTGGCCGCCGACGCGCATGTGCTGTACGTCGGCCGGGTGCCCGGGTTCACGGCCGTCGGCAAGGCGCACACCGGCGCCGAGGCCCGCCGGCTCCTCGACCGGGTCCCGGTGGACCTGCTGCTCCTCGACCTGCATCTGCCGGACGTGCACGGGTTGCAGTTCGCCCGCTCGCTGCGCGCGGCCGGGCATCACGCGGACGTGATAGCGGTGACCTCGGCGCGGGATCTCGCGGTGGTCCGCGAGGGCGTCTCGCTGGGTGTCGTCCAGTACGTCCTGAAGCCCTTCACCTTCGCCACCCTGCGCGACCGGCTGGTCCGCTACGCCGAGTTCCGCGCGGCGGCCGGCGAGGCGGGCGGCCAGGACGAGGTCGACCGCGCCCTCGCGGCACTGCGCGCCCCGGCCCCGGCGGCCCTCCCCAAGGGGCTGAGCGCCCCCACCCTGGAGCGGGTCACCGCGGTGCTGCGCGAGGCCCCCGAGGGGCTCACCGCGGCCGGTGTCGGAGAGGCGGTCGGCATCTCCCGCATCACCGCCCGGCGCTATCTGGAGCACCTGGTCGACGCGGGCCGGGCGGGCCGCAGTCCGCTGTACGGACAGGTGGGGCGGCCGGAGCTGGTGTACCGGTGGGCGCCGCAGGGGCGGTGACACGCGACACCGGCAGATCATGGCCGTATGACACCCGGTGCCAGGGCCGCGTCTGCGATCAAGCCGTAGCTTCCTACGATCCGTGATCTCGGTGGAACCGACCGTAGCCGCCGCCCCGCCGGGCCCCTAGCTTGTGCGGGGTGCGCCCACCCTCTCCGCCGCCGGGCCCCGCGGCCCCGCCGTTCAACGCCCCGGCCGCCCGCCGTCTCCGCGCCGCCCTCGGCATGGGACCCGAGCACGTCGCCCACGGGATGCGGGTCTCGTACGGGCTGCCGTACGTCACCCCCGACCTCGTGGTCGCCTGGGAGCGCGGCACCGCCGCCCCGAGCAGCCCCGAACTGACGGCGCTGGCCGGGGTGTTGTGGTGTGCGCCCGGTGAGCTGATCGGCCGGCCGCGGACCCTGCGCGAGCACCGGATCGCCCGGGGCATGGCGCCCGAGGACGTCGCGCGGGCCGTCGGCGTGGAGCTGCGCGGGTACCTGCGGATGGAGGAGAGCGGGCAGTGGCGCGGCGACGAGCGCCAGTCGTCGGCGCTCGCCCGGGTGCTCGGCCTGGACCTGCCCGACTTCGTCGCCGTCACCGGCCGCGAGGCCCGGCTCGCCGAACTGCTGCACAGCGCGGTCGCCACCCGCTGGCAGGCGTACGTCCGCCCGGTGCTCAAGCTGGCCCCGCTGGAGCGGGCCGTCCTGGAGGAGGTGCTCCAGGGGCTGCACCAGGACTACCAGGGGCACATGGCCGCCACCCTGAGCTGGGGCGGCGGCAGCAGGAGCGCCAGCGAATCCGGCCGGGAGTTCCTCGACCGGATCGTGGACCACTTCTGGGCGGCCGTGGAGTCCCGGCGGCGTTAGAAGACCGACTCGGCCTCGTCCATGCGGTCCTTCGGGACCGTCTTCAGTTCGGTGACCGCCTCGGCGAGCGGCACCATCACGATGTCGGTGCCGCGCAGCGCGGTCATCCGGCCGAACTCGCCGCGGTGGGCGGCCTCGACGGCGTGCCAGCCGAAGCGGGTGGCGAGGACGCGGTCGTAGGGGGTGGGGACGCCGCCGCGCTGGACATGGCCGAGGATGACCGGCTTGGCCTCCTTGCCCAGGCGCCGCTCCAGCTCGTAGGCGAGCGCGGTGCCGATGCCCTGGAAGCGCTCGTGGCCGTACTGGTCGATCTCGCCCTTGCCGTAGTCCATCGTGCCGTCGGACGGGTGGGCGCCCTCGGCGACGCAGACCACGGCGAACTTCTTGCCGCGCGCGAAGCGTTCCTCGACCATCTTGACCAGGTCGGCCGGGTCGAAGGGGCGCTCGGGCAGGCAGATGCCGTGGGCGCCGGCGGCCATGCCGGACTCCAGGGCGATCCAGCCGGCGTGCCGGCCCATGACCTCCACGACCATCACCCGCTGGTGGGACTCGGCGGTGGTCTTCAGCCGGTCCATCGCCTCGGTGGCGACCCCGACGGCGGTGTCGAAACCGAACGTGCGATCGGTGGAGGAGATGTCGTTGTCGATGGTCTTCGGCACGCCGACGACCGGGAGCCCGGCGTCGGACAGCATCCGGGCCGCGGTCAGCGTGCCCTCGCCGCCGATCGGGATCAGCGCGTCGATGCCGAACTCCTCGACCATGTCGGCGGCGCCCTCGCAGGCCTCGCGCAGCCGGTCGCGCTCCAGCCGGGAGGAGCCGAGGATGGTGCCGCCGCGGGCCAGGATGCCGCTGACCGCGTCCAGGTCGAGGGCGCGGTAGTGGCGGTCGAGCAGACCCCGGTAGCCGTCCTCGAAGCCGATGACCTCGTCGCCGTACTGCGCCACCGCCCGGTGCACGACCGACCGGATCACGGCGTTCAGGCCGGGGCAGTCGCCGCCTGCGGTGAGAACTCCGATGCGCATCGTGCTGTGTCTCCTGCTCGCTGTCGGTGCCGGTGAGCCAGTCACGATTGTTTCACGTCCGCCGGAGGGCTGAGATCCTGACGGGCGCCTTATCCGGCAGCAGGGGTATTGTCAAGAGGGTTCTGCTCACCTCGGTGGGCGATTTTTGTGCGAGAGTGCGCCATTCGCGGCGTTTCAGAATATCGGGAATGTTTCAGGGCATCAGGAACGGAGTGGACACGTGACGCGCAGCGTGTACGTCACCGGGATCGACCGCGGTGACGGCCGCCAGGTCGTGGAGCTGGGAGTCATGGAACTCCTGACCCGTCAGGTCGACCGGGTGGGGGTCTTCCGCCCGCTCGTGCACGACGGTCCGGACCGGCTGTTCGAGTTGCTGCGGGCCCGCTACCGCCTCTCGCAGGACCCGGCGACGGTCTACGGCATGGACTACCACGAGGCGTCCGCGCTCCAGGCCGAGCAGGGCACCGACGAACTGGTCTCCGCCCTCGTCGACCGCTTCCACCTGGTGGCCCGCGACTACGACGTGGTCCTCGTCCTCGGCACCGACTTCGCCGACACCCAGCTCCCGGACGAGCTGTCCCTCAACGCCCGCCTCGCCAACGAGTTCGGCGCCTCCGTGATCCCGGTGGTCGGCGGCCGGCGGCAGAGCGCGGAGTCCGTGCTCGCCGAGACCCGCAACGCCTACCGCGCCTACGACGGCCTCGGCTGCGACGTGCTCGCCATGGTCACCAACCGGGTCGCCCGCGAGGACCGCGACGAGATGGCCGAGCGGCTCGCGAACCGGTTGCCGGTGCCCTGCTACGTCGTCCCCGACGAGCCCGCGCTGTCCGCGCCCACGGTCGCCCAGATCGGCCAGGCGCTCGGCGCCAGGGTGCTGCTCGGCGACGACTCCGGGCTCGCCCGGGACGCGCTCGGCTTCGTCTTCGGCGGCGCGATGCTGCCCAACTTCCTGGCCGCCCTGACCCCGGGCTGCCTGGTGGTGACCCCGGGCGACCGCGCCGACCTGGTCGTCGGCACGCTGGCCGCGCACAGCGCCGGCACCCCGCCGATCGCCGGCGTGCTGCTGACCCTGAACGAGGTGCCGAGCCAGGAGATCCTCACCCTGGCCGCCCGCCTCGCCCCCGGCACCCCGGTGCTCTCGGTGGCCGGCAACAGCTTCCCCACCGCCGAGCAGCTCTTCTCCCTGGAGGGGAAGATGACCGCGGCCACCCCGCGCAAGGCGGAGACCGCGCTCGGCCTGTTCGAGCGGTACGCCGACACCGCCGACCTGGCCCGCCGGGTCTCGGCGCCGAGCGGCGACCGGGTCACCCCGATGATGTTCGAGCACAAGCTGCTGGAACAGGCCCGCGCCGACAAGCGCCGGGTGGTGCTGCCGGAGGGCACCGAGGCGCGGGTGCTGCACGCGGCCGAGGTGCTGCTGCGCCGGGGCGTGTGCGACCTGACCCTGCTGGGGCCGGTCGAGCAGATCCGCAAGAAGGCCGCGGACCTCGGCATCGACCTCGGCGACACCCAGGTGATCGACCCGGCCACCTCCGACCTGCGCGACTCCTTCGCCGAGCGGTACGCGGCGCTGCGCGCCCACAAGGGCGTCACCGTCGAGCTGGCCCACGACGTCGTCTCCGACGTGAACTACTTCGGCACCCTGATGGTCCAGGAGGGCCTGGCCGACGGCATGGTGTCCGGCTCGGTGCACTCCACGGCGGCCACCATCCGCCCCGCCTTCGAGATCATCAAGACCCGGCCGGACGCCTCGATCGTCTCCTCGGTGTTCTTCATGTGCCTGGCCGACAAGGTACTGGTCTACGGCGACTGCGCGGTCAACCCGGACCCGGACGCCGAGCAGCTCGCGGACATCGCCATCCAGTCCGCCGCCACCGCCGCGCGGTTCGGGGTCGAGCCGCGGATCGCGATGCTGTCGTACTCCACCGGCACCTCCGGCTCCGGCGCCGACGTCGACAAGGTGCGCGAGGCCACCGAACTGGCCCGCTCGCGCCGCACCGACCTCAAGATCGAGGGCCCGATCCAGTACGACGCCGCCGTGGAGCCCTCGGTCGCCGCGACCAAGCTGCCCGGCTCCGAGGTGGCCGGCCAGGCCAGCGTGCTGATCTTCCCCGACCTCAACACCGGCAACAACACCTACAAGGCCGTGCAGCGCTCGGCCGGCGCGATCGCCGTCGGCCCGGTCCTCCAGGGCCTGCGCAAGCCGGTCAACGACCTGTCCCGGGGCGCGCTCGTCCAGGACATCGTCAACACCGTCGCCATCACGGCGATCCAGGCCCAGACGCCCGCGACCCAGAAGGCGACCCAGCAGTGACCACGCCCACCCGTGTCCTCGTCCTCAACTCCGGCTCCTCGTCGCTGAAGTACCAGCTCCTCGACATGCGCGACGCGAGCCGGCTCGCCGTCGGCCTGGTGGAGCGGATCGGTGAGCAGACCTCCCGGCTCAAGCACACCTGCGTCGGCAGCGGCGACACCCGCGAGCAGAACGGTCCGATCGCCGACCACGAGGCCGCCTTGAAGGCCGTCGCCGACGAGCTGTCCCGCGACGGCATCGGCCTGGACTCCCCCGAACTGGCCGCGATCGGGCACCGGGTGGTGCACGGCGGGATGTTCTTCACCGAGCCGACCGTCGTGGACGACGAGGTGCTCACCGAGATCGAGCGGCTGATCCCGGTCGCCCCGCTGCACAACCCGGCCAACCTCACCGGCATCCGCACCGCCCGGGCGCTGCGCCCCGACCTGCCCCAGGTCGCCGTCTTCGACACCGCCTTCCACACCACCATGCCGGAGTCGGCGGCGCGCTACGCGATCGACCCGAAGACCGCCGACCGGCACCGCATCCGCCGCTACGGCTTCCACGGCACCTCGCACGCCTACGTCTCCCGCGAGACCGCCCGGCTGCTGGGCAAGGACCCGGCCGAGGTCAACGTGATCGTGCTGCACCTGGGCAACGGCGCCTCCGCGTCCGCGGTCGAGAAGGGCCGCTGCGTGGACACCTCCATGGGGCTCACGCCTTTGGAGGGGCTCGTGATGGGTACGCGATCCGGCGACCTGGATCCGGCCGTCATCTTCCATTTGGCCCGGGTTGGCAAAATGTCCATGGACGAGATCGACACTCTCCTCAACAAGAGGAGCGGGCTGTTCGGTCTGTGCGGGGACAACGACATGCGCGAGATCCGCCGCCGGATCGACGAGGGCGACGAAGAGGCGGCGCTCGCCTTCGCTATTTACATTCACCGGCTGCGGAAGTACATCGGCGCCTATTACGCCGTGCTCGGGACGGTGGACGCGGTCGTGTTCACGGCCGGGGTCGGCGAGAACGCGGCGCCCGTGCGGGAGGCGGCGATCGCGGGCCTGGAGGGCCTGGGCCTCGCAATCGACCCGGAGCGCAACGCCGTGCGCTCCGGGGAGGCGCGGCTGGTCTCTCCGGACTCCGCGCGGGTGGCCGTGGCCGTGGTGCCGACGGACGAGGAACTGGAGATCGCGACGCAGACTTACGCGCTGGTCGGAAAGAACAACTGAAGAGCACCTGAGCGGTGTGCCACTCATTTGTACATTCCGCCAGACGGAATATTCCGTAGCGAAACAAACCGATAGGATCGCCCTATGCGCCGTTCGAAAATCGTCTGTACTCTCGGCCCCGCGGTCGACTCCCACGAGATGCTCGTCGCCATGATCGAGGCGGGCATGAACGTGGCCCGTTTCAACTTCAGCCACGGCACCCACGCCGAGCACCAGGCGCGGTACGACCGCGTCCGGGCCGCCGCCAAGGAGACCGGCCGGGCCATCGGCGTCCTCGCCGACCTCCAGGGCCCGAAGATCCGCCTGGAGACCTTCGCGGAGGGTCCGGTCGAGCTGGAGCGCGGTGACGAGTTCGTCATCACGACCGAGGACGTGCCGGGCGACAAGCAGATCTGCGGTACGACGTACAAGGGACTGCCGGGCGACGTCTCGCGCGGCGACCAGGTCCTGATCAACGACGGCAACGTCGAGCTGCGGGTCGTGGACGTCGAGGGCCCCCGGGTGAAGACGATCGTGATCGAGGGCGGTGTCGTCTCCGACCACAAGGGCATCAACCTGCCCGGCGCGGCCGTCAACGTGCCCGCGCTGAGCGAGAAGGACGTCGAGGACCTGCGCTTCGCCCTCCGCATGGGCTGCGACATGGTCGCCCTGTCCTTCGTCCGCGACGCCAAGGACGTCAACGACGTCCACAAGGTCATGGACGAGGAGGGGCGCCGCGTCCCGGTCATCGCCAAGGTGGAGAAGCCGCAGGCGGTGGAGAACATGGCGGACGTCGTCGCGGCGTTCGACGCCGTCATGGTGGCCCGGGGCGACCTGGCCGTCGAGTACCCGCTCGAAAAGGTCCCGATGGTGCAGAAGCGCCTGATCGAGCTGTGCCGGCGCAACGCCAAGCCGGTGATCGTGGCGACCCAGATGATGGAGTCGATGATCACCAACTCCCGGCCGACCCGCGCCGAGGCCTCCGACGTGGCCAACGCGATCCTGGACGGCGCGGACGCGGTCATGCTCTCCGCCGAGTCCTCGGTGGGCGCCTACCCGGTCGAGACCGTCAAGACCATGTCGAAGATCGTCACGGCGGCCGAGCAGGAGTTGCTCGCCAAGGGCCTCCAGCCGCTGGTGCCGGGCAAGAAGCCGCGCACGCAGGGCGGTTCGGTGGCCCGTGCCGCCGCCGAGATCGCCGACTTCCTCGGCGGCAAGGGCCTGATCGCCTTCACCAAGTCCGGCGACACCGCCCGCCGGCTGTCCCGCTACCGCGCGGCCCAGCCGATCCTGGCCTTCACCACCGACGAGGGCACCCGCAACCAGCTCACCCTGAGCTGGGGCGTGGAGTCGCACGTCGTGCCGTTCGTCAACACCACGGACGAGATGGTCGACATGGTGGACCAGGAACTGGCCAAGCTGAACCGCTTCAACACCGGCGACACGGTCATCATCACCGCCGGCTCGCCTCCCGGCGTGCCGGGCACCACGAACATGGTGCGGGTGCACCACCTGGGCGGCGAAACCGGCTGACCCATCCTGTACGACACCGAGGGCGCCCCCTGTTGCGCAGGGGGCGCCCTCGGCGTGTGCGGCTCCCGAAAAGTTCAGGGCAGGCCGGTCAGTCGGTCGTGTACACGTGCATGCCGGGGATGGTCAGATTGCCGCCGAACTGGGCGGCCTGGACCACCTTGACGTTGGTGAAGTAGATCAGCGGGATGTTCAGCGGGGGCGGGCTGTCGGGGCTGAACGTCACCGGGATCAGGCCGAAGAGGTTGCCCGAGATGCTCTCGGTGTACATCACCGTGTCGCCGCCGGTGATCTTGGACGAGGAGCCCTTGGATGCCTGGACATGGTACGTCTTGCCGGCCTGCTTGTCCTTCACCGTCTGGTGCAGGTCCCCGATGTCGGTGCCGCCGGAGATGACGTACTTCAGCACCTTCTTGGTGGTGCCGCCGGCCGTCTTCACCTCGACGACGCCCTGGTAGTCGGCAGCCTTGAGCAGCAGCGAGCTGGCGTTCAGGTACCAGGGGTCGTCCGCGACCAGCACCTTGTTGTCGACGCCACCCTCGGCGTCCGTGGCCTTCGGGCAGTCCTTGGCGGCATCGGACTCGCTCGCGGAGGGAGTAGGAGACGGGGACGAGGTCGCGGAGGCGGTGGCGTCGTCTGCCGTCTTGCTGGCGTCGTCCGTGGTCTTCTTCGCCGTGTCGGTGGTGTTCTTCGCCGTGTCGGTGGTGTTCTTCACCGTGTCCTCGACCGTCTTGCCGGCCTTGGACGCGGTGTCCTTCACGGGGTCGGAAGCCTTGGAACCGGACGACGCGGTGTTGTCGTCAGCCGACGCGGACGCGGTCGGCGTCGGCGTCGTGGAGGTGTCCGAGTGCTTCTTGCCACCGGTGAGAATGTCGCCGATCGTGTCGCCGATGGTGTCCAGCAGGCCACCGGAGCTCCTCGACGGGGACGGGCTGGGCGTGGATTCGGAAGAGCCGGACCCGGCGGACGGGGAGGGCTTGGGCGTGACCTCGTCGTCGGAACCTGAATCCGACGGGGAGGGCTGGTCCGAGTCCCCGGAGCCCTTCGTATCCTGCTTCCCGCTCTTGTCGTCCTTCTCGGCCGTTTCCGCCTTCTCGGTCCCCTCGGAAGGCGTGGCGGTCTCCGACGTGCTCTCGGAGGCGGACGGCGACGGCGAGTCCGAGGGGTCCTTGTCGTCCTTTCCGTCCTTGGAGTCGTCCAGCGCCTTGACGCAGTCCTTGTACTCGTCGGCCGTCAGGCTCTTGGCCGAGGTCGTCGGTGACGGGGTGCCGCTGTTGTCGGCGAGGGCGAGTGTGGATGTGAAGCCCATGCCCACGATGACGGCCGTCGGCATCGCCACGGAGGCTATCGCCTTGCCGGCCGGCATGTGGAACCTGGTGAACAGCGGCTTCCTGGGGGCCGCGTGGCGGGGCCCGGTTCTCGCGCGGGACCCGTTCACATCGGCCCCGCGGGTCACCTCGTCAGCCGGCACTGTGCCTCCCGTTCGCCCCGTTGGCCGGGCTCGTTCCTGACAGATCGTTCGACTCGATCGCCGGCTCCGTCCCCTGCGGCGGCAGCGGAGCGGTCCCGAAGTCGCCGCCCTCTCCAGGGCCGGCCACGGCCGCCGGCTCCGACTGCTCCGGCACACCCGGCGCCCAGGACACGGCCATCGCACCGCCGACGAGGGCGAACAGGAAGCCCACGACGAAGCCGCCGAAGTTGGACACGGGGAGGGACACCAGGCCCAGCAGGATCGCCGCGACACCCGCGAACACCCGTACGTGCTTCTGGAACCAGAGGCTGATGCCGAGGACGACGAGCAGCACTCCGATGATCAGCGATCCGGCTCCCGCGGTCGTCGACATCGCCAGGGTCAGATGACCGAGCTGGAGATGGGCGTACGGGAAGTACATGATCGGAAAGCCGCTGAGCAGGACGAACAGGCCGGCCCAGAACGGTCGGGTCCCCCGCCAGGCCCGGAACTGCGACCTCCGGTGGGTGAACTGACCGGGTGCGGCGGCAGGAGTCTCGGCGCTCATGGAAAACAGCTCCCTGGTGCGGCGTTGCTGTGGTGGTGATGCGAGCCGCGCGTGGCGACGCGGCCGGTATGTGGACAGGCGGGGGCGCCGAGGCTCCCCCGCCTGTCAGCGAGTGCCTAGTAGCACTCCTTGTCGGGGCCGGAACCCTTGACCAGCGACATGTGCAGGCCGCTGAGCTTGAAGGTTCCGGCGGTGGTCGCCCACGCCGTCTGCTTCACATCGGTCAGGTCCGCGGACTCCGCCTGCTGTGCGAAGCCGTACGGGTTGGCCTGCTCGCTGCCGCCCTTCATACCCGGACCCTGGCTGGCGTCCTTGGCGGCAACACCGATGTCGATGTTGTTGAAGGTGGCGTCGGCGTTGAGATCCTCGACGTCGATGTACAGACGCTCCGCCTGGACCTGCTTGTCCTTGTCGGAGCTGTTGCCGGCTTCCAGCCGCAGCGTGATGTTGCCGAGGACCGGCACCGGGGTGACGACCGACTGGCACATCTTCTGGATCGTCGCCGTCTTGAACGAGGACACCGCGACCGGGTGGGTCGCCTTGTCGCCGGTCAGGGTGTAGCCCTGGTCGATCGCCCCGTACTGCGCGAAGCCGTTACCGTGGAGCGACTTCGCCGTCACCTTGAACGACTGACCCGACACGCTGAACGAAGCCGCGAGGGCACCCTGGGCCAGGGCGACGCCTATCGCTGCCGTAGCGGCGACGCTGGGCACCATGACCACAGCGAACCGCTTCCATCTGGTCCCGCCACGCACCTGGGACTCCATATTTCCTCCTTCTCGGACGTACATCTCCTGTTCCCGGTCTGGCCCCAGACGGCGGCTCAGCCGGGCAGGGATGGGAGAAGTGCTACGTCCTCGGGAAGGAGAGCGCCCGTACTCGGAGGCGCTGTCCGCGCCCGAATCACCGGCGATCACCCCCGAGCGACAACCACTGGTCGCGCCTGACGCACATCACGCACAACCTTGCTGGACAGGCTTCGCCGGCCGGCGAAGACCCCCCTGTCCCAGGACCGGCGCCACTGCCGCCGGTCCTGCTCGGTGGGGACCCAGAGTCTCCCGCGACCCGGCCGGCTGCCGGGGTGTGGGAATGGACCGAGCGTCGCCGATCGTGGTGCATTCTCGGCCCGGGCACAAGGGGGTTCGTTACTGGCTAGTAACGGCCGGATAACCGGAGGACGACCGGCCGGTCTCGGAGGGCGACCCTCGGTCGCATTTCAGGCCAGAGCAAAGCCGTTGATCCCTGGACGAAACCAGACAGATCAACGGCTTTGACTTACTCGGAGTAACAGCGGTCTCGATTACCAAGTTTTGGTAAAGCGAGGCGGCTCTGACGGGTTTGTCGGCCAACTTTTCACCTCGGCACCGCGAGCCGAGGCCGTCAGCGACTGGTCAGAACAGAGCGCGGGCAAGCGCCCGTCGCGCCACCACCACGCGCGGGTCCTCGGGGCCCACGACCTCGAACAGCTCCAGCAGCCGGCGCCGTACCGCGTCCCGGTCGTCGCCCGCCGTGCGGCGCACCGTCTCGATCAACCGGCCGAAGGCGTCCTCGACATGACCGCCCACCAGGTCCAGGTCGGCGGCGGCGATCTGGGCGTCCGCGTCGGCCGGCTTCTCGGCGGCCTCCCGGCGGACCTGCTGCGGGTCGAAGCCCTGCACCCGCTGGAGCAACTCGGCCTGCGCGAGGCCCAGCTTGGCCTCCGGGTGGGCCGGGTCGTCGGCGAGAACGTTCTGGTACGCGCGGACAGCGCCGCCGAGGTCACCGGCGTCCAGCGCCTGGGCGGCGGCGTTCAGCGCCGCGTCGTACGGGCCCTCGGCCAGGCCGGCGTCGGGGGCACCGCCCGGCTCGGCGTCCGGGTCGACGGTGAGACCGGTCAGGCCGAAGCGCTGCTCGGCGACCTGTACCAGCTGGTCGAGCGTCTGCCGGATCTCCTCCTCGCCGGTGACGCCCTGGAACAGCGGCAGCGCCTGCCCGGCGACGACGGCGAAGACGGCCGGGATGCCCTGCACGCCGAACTGCTGCATCAGCATCTGGTTGGCGTCGACGTCGATCTTGGCGAGCAGGATGCGTCCGCCGTACTCGACGGCAAGCCGCTCCAGGACCGGGCTCAGCTGCTTGCAGGGCTGACACCACTCGGCCCAGAAGTCGATGACGACGGGCACTTCGGCGGACCGCTGGAGGACGTCCCGCTCGAATCCGGCCTCATCGACATCGATGACGAGATCGGCCGGGGAGACGGCCCCCGTCCCGCCCTGCCGGGCGGTTTCGGCGCGCGTCTGTTCGGCCTTGGCCTTGGCCTCCTGGGCCGCCTTGACCGCGGCGAGGTCGACGACGCCGCTCATGGACATGTTCCGTGGCTGCATGCGTCTATCCTCCCCCGTTCCCGCCTCTGAAGGAAAAAAGTGGTCCGAGTCGGCGCCGGGTCCCCACCCACGCCGTGCCGGTCGCCCGCGTACGTCCGGCGCGGGCTTTCGCTACGACCCGTAGCGTAATGCCATCGGGGGCCCGCGCGACACCACTGCCCGGTGATCTCCCTCACGGCACCACAGGACCCGGCGGTTATGGTCATGGAATGCAGAGCCGCACCCCCGCCGGGGGCCGCACCCCCGCCGGGCGCACCGGACGCCCGCGCAGCGCCGCCGCAGACGCCGCGATCCTGGCCGCGACCCGGGAGGCGCTGGTGGAGCTGGGCTGGTCCGGGCTGACGCTGGGGGACGTGGCACTGCGGGCCGGGGTCGCGAAGACGACCGTCTACCGCCGCTGGCAGGGCAAGAGCGAGCTGGTGACCGACGCCCTCGCCACCCTCTTCGACGAACTGGTCCTGCCGGACCGGGGCAGCCTGCGCGCCGATATCGAGGGCGTGGTGCTCCAGTTCGCGCGGCTGCTGGAGCAACCCGCCACCAAGACGGCCCTGATGGCGGTGGTGGCCGAGGCCACGCATGACGAGGCGCTGCGCGGGCGGATCCGCGAGAAGATCGTCGGCCGACAGAAGCGGCTGGTGGTCGAGGGCCGCAGGCGCGCCCAGCAGCGCGGCGAGATCCCGGACGACAGCACGGACCCGGGACCGCAGATCGACCTCATCTTCGACGTGATCGCCGGCGCGGTCGTGCACCGGACCCTGGTCTCCTGCGAGCCGGTGGACACCGACTGGGCCGCCCGCTTCACGACGGTACTGCTGGACGGCCTGGCGGTGGCGGGGGGTTGACGGGCGGGCGGAGTCCCGTCGGGCTTCTCGTCCGCGGGGCGGCATCGGCGCACCGGCCCACGGACGCCCCGTAACCGGAAGCCGGACGGCCGGCAACGACTCGGCGCGAGAGCCCGACCGGCGCGACCGAGGCCCGGCGAGTCGCCGCCGGACCCCGACGCGACCCGCCGTCACAACCCGCTGACCCTCCCCCCCCACCGGCCAGGGCCACGACAGCACTTGCGGGAGCGGCCGCGCACCGGTACGAGAGCGAGAGTCCGACCGCTCCAGCCATGGCCCGGCGTCGTCGCCCCCGGACCCCGACGCGACCCACCCTCAGAACCCACCGACCCTGCCCGCCCCCCACCAGTTAGGACAACGACGCCGCCAGCAGGAACCGCCGCGCACCGGTACGAGAGCGGGAGTCCGACCGCTCCGCCCATGGCCCGACGTCGCCGTCCCCGGACCACGACGCGACCCACCCTCAGAACCCACCGACCCTGCCCCCCACCAGCCAGGACAACGACGGCGCCAGCGGGAGCCGCCGTGCATCGGTACGGGAGCGGGAGTCCGGCCGGTCCGGCCGTGGCCCGGCGTCGTCGTCCCGGGCCACGGCGCGACCCGTCGTCAGAACCCGGCCGGCTCCGTGTACACGCCCCACTCGTCGCGCAGCACCCCGCAGATCTCGCCGAGTGTGGCCTCCGCGCGGACCGCGTCCAGCATCGGGCCGATCATGTTGGAGCCGTCCCGCGCGGCGGCGAGCATGCCGTCGAGGGCGGTGCGCACCGTCTGATCGTCCCGGGCGGTCCTGCGGCCGGCCAGCGCCCGCACCTGCTCGCGCTCCACCTCGTGGCTGACCCGGAGGATCTCCAGGTCGCCGGTGACCGAGCCGGTGGCGACGTTGACGCCGACGACCCGCTTGTCGCCCTTCTCCAGACCCTGCTGGTACCGGAAGGCCGACTCGGCGATCTCGCCGGTGAACCAGCCGTCCTCGATGCCGCGCAGGATGCCGGAGGTGATGGGGCCGATGGGGTGCTGCCCGTCCGGGTGCGCCCTGAGGCCCCGCTCCCGGATCTGCTCGAAGATCTTCTCCGCGTCGGCCTCGATCCGGTCCGTCAGCTGCTCGACGTACCAGGAACCGCCCAGCGGGTCGGCGACGTTGGCGACGCCGGTCTCCTCCATCAGCACCTGCTGGGTGCGCAGCGCGATCTCGGCGGCCTGCTCGCTGGGCAGCGCCAGGGTCTCGTCCAGGGCGTTGGTGTGCAGCGAGTTGGTGCCGCCGAGCACGGCCGCGAGGGCCTCGACGGCGGTGCGGACCACGTTGTTGTACGGCTGCTGCGCGGTGAGCGAGACGCCGGCGGTCTGGGTGTGGAAGCGCAGCCACTGCGCCTTGTCGCTCGTGGCGCCGTACACCTCCCGCATCCAGCGGGCCCAGATGCGGCGGGCGGCGCGGAACTTGGCGATCTCCTCGAAGAAGTCGACGTGCGCGTCGAAGAAGAAGGACAGGCCCGGCGCGAAGACGTCCACGTCGAGGCCGCGGCTGAGCCCCAGCTCGACGTACCCGAAGCCGTCCGCCAGCGTGTACGCCAGCTCCTGCGCGGCCGTCGCCCCGGCCTCGCGGATGTGGTAGCCGGAGACGGACAGCGGCTTGTAGGCGGGGATGCCGGCGGCGCAGTACTCCATCAGGTCGCCGATCAGGCGCAGGTGCGGCTCGGGCTGGAAGAGCCACTCCTTCTGCGCGATGTACTCCTTGAAGATGTCGGTCTGGAGGGTGCCGTTGAGGACCGACGGGTCGACGCCCTGCCGCTCGGCGGCGACCAGGTACATGCAGAAGACGGGTACGGCGGGCCCGCTGATGGTCATGGAGGTGGTGACGTCGCCGAGCGGGATGTCCTTGAACAGGACCTCCATGTCGGCGGCCGAGTCGATGGCGACGCCGCAGTGCCCGACCTCGCCGAGGGAGCGCGGGTCGTCGGAGTCGCGGCCCATCAGCGTCGGCATGTCGAAGGCGACGGAGAGGCCCCCGCCGCCGGCAGCGAGGATCATCTTGTACCGCTCGTTGGTCTGCTCGGCGTTGCCGAACCCGGCGAACTGGCGGATGGTCCAGGTACGCCCGCGGTAGCCGGTCGGATGCAGGCCGCGGGTGAAGGGGTACTCCCCCGGCCAGCCGATCCGCTCGAATCCCTTGTACGTGTCGCCCGCGCGGGGCCCGTACACCGGCTCCACGGGGTCCCCAGAGAGCGTGGTGAAGTCAGCGTCGCGCTTCCGCGCGGCGTCGTACCGGGCCTGCCAGCGTCGGCGGCCCTCCTCGATGGCGTGAGCGTCCATACCCTCGAATTTACTTGGACGTCCTAGTAAATGTCGATGGCAGACCGCCGTACGGGTCGGTACGGCGGTGAAGCGTTACACCTTGGCGACGGCCGGGGTCTGGTCGGCGACCCTGGCCTCCAGCTCGTGGCTGATCTTCCGCTCGACGAAGAAGGCGGCCGTGGGGATCGTGCCGGCGATCAGCACCCACAGCTGCTTGCCGACCGGCCACTTCGCCTTGGAGCCCAGGTCGAAGGCGAAGACCAGGTAGACGACGTACAGCCAGCCGTGGGCGATGGCGACGACCTTGGTGAACGCGTCCGCGCCGGCCAGGTTCAGCCCGTACTTCGCGATCATGCTCAGGCACAGCAGCACCAGCAGGACACCGGTGGTGTAGGCCATGACGCGGTAGCGGGTCAGCACGCTTTTCTTCATGCGGTCGAGCGTAACCACCCGTTCCGGGAGATCTTGGCCCGGGTCGGCCCCGGCCGGTCAGGCCTCGTCGAAGTCCCGTGCCGCCACCCGCAGCGGCCGGAGCATCGCGAAGATCTCCTGGCATTCCTCGGCGTCGTACGCGCCGAGGCCGAAGTCCATGGCCATGAGGTCGCCGGTGGCGGCCTCGACCACCTCGCGGCCCTTGGCGGTGATCACCGCGAGGGTGCCGCGGCCGTCGTTCGGGTTGGGGCGCTTGGCCACCAGGCCCGACCTGACCAGGCGGTCCACGGTGTTGGTCACGGAGGTGGGATGGACCATCAGCCGTTCGCCGATCTTGGACATGGGCAGCTCGCCGGACTTGGAGAAGGTGAGCAGCACCAGGGCCTCGTAGCGGGCGAACGTCAGCCCGTACGGCTTGACCACCGCGTCCACCTCGGCGAGCAGGATCTGCTGGGCCCGCATGATCGAGGTGATCGCGGACATGGACGGCACGCTGCCCCAGCGCTGCTTCCAGAGTTCGTCGGCGCGGGCGATGGGGTCGAACGAGAGGCTGAGTGGCTTCGGCACGTCATCAGACCCTACCGGCCGGTCATATGCCGGGCAGCCCCGTCTCGCCTTTCGGTCGCCCGGGCCGCCCGCGCGAGCCCGCGGCAGCACAGCACGCCCAGGGGCTACGGCCGCTGCCCCAGATGCCGTTCGACCGTCTCCACCTTGGAGGTGAGTCCGTCGGTGACACCGGGGCGGATGTCCGCCTTCAGTACGAGCGAGACCCGGGGAGCGCGCTCCTCGACGACGGCGACGGCACGCCGGACGACGTCCATCACCTCGTCCCACTCGCCCTCGACCGAGGTGAACATGGCGTCGGTGCGGTTCGGCAGCCCCGACTCGCGGACGACGCGCACGGCGTCGGCGACGTACTCGCCGACGTCCTCGCCGACGCCCAGCGGGGTCACGGAGAAGGCGACGATCACGCGTTCACGACCCCTTCCTTGCGGGCGCGGGCGGCGATGACCGCGTCCTCGGACTCGCGGCGCAGCGCGCGCTCGATGATGAAGCCGCCGCCGGGGATGATCGAGTACGCGAAGTACAGGGCGGCCTTCCCGAAGTTCCACCTGGCGCGGTTCCAGGCGTCCGCCCAGAAGATCACGTAGAGGACGAACAGCACGCCGTGGATGGGGCCCAGCACGGGCGCGGCGTTGAAGCCGTCGGCGACCGTGTACTTGATGACGGTGCAGACCGCCAGGACGATCCAGGAGATGCCTTCCGGCACGGAGATCAGTCGGAGGCGGCGGATGGCGGAGGCTGTCTTGAGGTCCACTGGTCACCTTCGGTGGGAGTTTCGACGCGGGGCGCGGGCACTCGGTGATCGGCTTTGTGAACGCGAGCACAAGCGCTCGGCCATTGTGGCAAACGATGCCCGTAGGGGTGCGCTCAGGGTCGCTCTCCACCCGTGGGCCCTGTTCCGTCCACCCTCGGGACCGCTACTTTCGCAGCGTGGCGATGTTCCGGCTCCAAGGGAGCAAGGTCCTCGCCGTCGACATGACCGGGGACGCCGTGAAGGCGAAGAACGGCTCGATGGTCGCGTACGACGGGCAGATGGCCTTCAAGAAGCTGAGCGGTGGCGGCGAGGGGCTGCGCGGGATGGTAACCCGGCGGCTCACGGGCGAGCAGATGACGGTGATGGAGGTGAGAGGCCAGGGCACGTGCTGGTTCGCGGACCGGGCCTCGGAGATCAACCTGGTCTCCCTGCGGGGTGACACGCTCCACGTCGAGTCCAGCAACCTGCTGGCGACCGACGCGGGGCTGCGCACGGGCACGACGTTCACGGGCCTGCGCGGCGCCTCGCAGGGCAACGGACTGTTCACGACGACCGTCGAGGGGCACGGCCAGGCGGCGATCCTGTCCGACGGGCCGGCGGTGGTGCTGCGGGTCAGTCCGCAGTACCCGCTGACCGTGGACCCGGGGGCGTACATCGCCCACCAGGGGAGCGTGCGGCAGTCCTTCCAGTCCGGTGTGACGTTCCGCACGCTGCTCGGCGAGGGCGGCGGCGAGGCTTTCCAGATCCGTTTCGAGGGTGACGGACTGGTGTACGTGCAGCCGAGCGAGCGGAACACGATCGCGGGGGAGGTGTGACATGGCCTTCCGGGAGATCAACTCCAAGATGGTCGAGGCGACCGTGGGGCCCGGGCAGCGGCTCTACAGCCAGCGCGGGGCGATGCTCGCCTACCGGGGCGAGGTGTCCTTCACGCCGAACGTGCAGGGCGGTCAGGGCGGGCTGATGTCCATGCTGGGGCGCCGGGTGGCCGGGGAGGCGACACCGCTGATGTCGGTCGAGGGCAGCGGCACCGTCTTCTTCGGGCACGGCGGGCACCATGTGCAGGTCATCACCCTTTCCGGCGACACGCTGTACGTCGAGGCGGACCGGCTGCTCGCCTTCGAGGGCACCCTGCGGCAGGGCACGATGTTCATGGGCTCGCAGGGCGGGGTGATGGGCCTGGTCCGGGGCCAGGTCACGGGGCAGGGGCTGTTCACCACCACGCTCCAGGGGCAGGGCGCGGTCGCCGTGATGGCGCACGGCGGCGTCTTCGAGATCCCGGTCACCCCGCAGCGCCCGGTGCACGTCGACCCCCAGGCCTACGTCGCCCACCACGGCGAGCTCCGCAACAAACTGTCGACGGCACTCGGCTGGCGGGACATGGTGGGCCGGGGTTCCGGCGAGGCCTTCCAGCTGGAGCTGAGCGGCAGCGGCACGGTGTACGTCCAGGCCTCGGAGGAGAAGCTGTGAGCGCGTACGGAGCCCCGGGCGGCCCGGTGGTGCACGACCCGACGACCCTGCCGGCCGACGACAACGTGAACGCGTACACGTTCTGTGTCGAACTGAAGGGCGGCCAGTGGTTCCTCCAGAAGGGGAAGATGATCGCCTACTACGGGGCGATCGAGTTCAACGGCGTCGGGCACGGCCGGCTCGACCGACTTGTCCGTACCGCGTTCCATTCGCCACTGCACGCGAGCGACTGGGTCGTGGCGGCGGGCTCCGGCAAGATGCTGCTGGCAGACCGGGCCTTCGACGTCAACTCGTATGACCTGGACGACGGGAACCTGACCATTCGCGCGGGCAACCTGCTCGCTTTTCAGCCAACTCTCGCACTCAAACAATCGATCGTGCCGGGTTTTCTGACCCTGATCGGAACCGGGAAGTTCGTGGCCGCGTCCAACGGTCCGGTGGTGTTCCTGGAACCCCCGATCCGGGTTGACCCGCAGGCCCTCGTCGGGTGGGCCGACTGCCCCTCCCCGTGCCATCACTACGACCACGGGTACCTGACGGGTGTACTGGGCGGTCTACGTGCGATGACAGGCCTCGGCGGGGCTTCCGGCGAGGAGCACCAGTTCGAGTTCGTGGGCGCCGGGACGGTCCTGCTGCAGTCGTCGGAGGCCCTCATGGCCGAGGTGGCGACGGGTGCGGTTCCGCCCGAGGTGGGGGTGCCGGGCGGTGGCGGAACGGGTCCGGTCGGACACGGTCCGCAATCGTCGGGCGCACCGCGTCTTCCCGGACAGCTGGGGGACCTCCAGCGTCGCTTCGGGCTGTGAGCGGTAGTCTGCGGAGTGTGACGTCGAACGCGTGCGCACAGTCACACCACCCGGAGTAGTTCGTCTTTCAACTTCTTAGGTAGACTTCATTCATGGAGACCGAGACGGCCACGCGCTGGCTGACCGATGCGGAGCAGTGCGCCTGGCGCACCCACCTGGAGGTCAACCGGCTGTTGACGTACCAACTCGAAAAGGATCTCCAACCGTTCGGACTGACGATGAACGACTACGAGATTCTTGTGAACCTGTCCGAGTCGGACGACGTACGGATGCGGATGAGCGATCTCGCCTCGGCGACGTTGCAGTCCAAGAGCCGGCTGTCGCACCAGATCACGCGGATGGAGAACGCGAACCTGGTGCGCCGGGAGAACTGCGAGTCCGACCGGCGCGGACTGTACGCCGTGCTGACCGAGCACGGCATGGAGACGATGAAGAAGGTGTCGCCGCACCATGTGGCGTCGGTGCGGCGGCACTTCATCGACCTGCTGGCACCCGAGGCGCTGACGGAGCTGGACAAGGCCCTGAAGCCGATCGCCGAGCACCTGCGGGGGCAGCGGGGGCGTCCCTGATCACACGCGGGAGTCGTGGGGGGCCGTTCCGCCGTCGGCGGCGCGGCCCCTCGCGGGCGAAGCGCTCGGCGCGACCAGCACGGTCAGCGCCGGCAGCAGGGCCGCGCCGCCCGCCAGGGCGAAGCAGGCGGTCAGCGGCAGCCGTCCGATCAGCAGCCCCGCGAGCAGCGCTCCCCCGGAACTCCCGGTGTTCACCGCCATGTTCACCCAGGCCCCGGCCCGGGTGCGGGCGTCCGCGGCCACCGTCTCGTCGGCCAGCAGATACGCCGTCGTCAGCGCCGGAGCGAGGAAGGCGCCGGCGACCGCCAGCGCCGCCGTGAGCACCCACAGGTCCGGCGCCGGACCGGCCGCCGCCACCGCCAGGCCCAGGGCGATGGCGAACCAGGGCAGCCGCGCGCGGGCCGGCACGCGCCACGGCACCGCCCCGTTCACCAGACCCCCCACCGCGCTGCCCGCCGAGAGCGCGCCCAGCACCCACGGCACCAGAGCGGGGTCGTAGGAGTGCTCCGTCGCGAAGGCCAGCGCCAGGAGATCGGCCCCGCTCAGGGCAAGCCCCACGCCGAGCGCCACCGCCACCGGCGCCAGCAGCCCCCGCGGTCCCCCGGGCCGTGTCGCCCCGGTCGCGGTGCGCGGGCCCGGCAGGACCGGTGACGCGACGAAGGCACAGGTGCCGGCCACCACCAGGAACGCGCTCAGCAGGATGCCGGTCGCCGGGCGCGCGACGCTCGTCAGCGCCCCGACCAGCACCGGGCCGGTGACGAAGAGCAGTTCCTCCGCGACCCCGTCGAGGCTGTAGGCGCGCGTCAGCAGGTCCCGGTCCGGGACGAGTTCGGCCCACAGGGCGCGCATCGCCGGGCCCAGCGGCGGCGCGCAGGCGCCGGCGAGGGCCGCGGCGACCGCGACGGCGGCGGGCGGTGCCCCGGGGCGCCAGGTCAGGGCGGCCAGGGCGCACAGCAGGGCGCCGTAGAGCAGGGACATGGGCAGCAGGGCGCGGCGCGGGCCGTGGCGGTCGACCAGGGACGCCCGCAGCGGCATCAGGAAGACCGCCGCCGCGCCGTACAGGGACATCACCGCGCCCGAGACGGCGTACGAGCCGGTGGCGCGGGTGACGGAGAGCAGCACGGCCAGGGAGACCGTGCCGTAGGACAGCCGGCCGGCGAGGGCGGCGGCGAAGGTGCGGCGCGCGTGGGGGACGCGCAGGACGGCGGCGTACGAGGGCCGCGGGCAGGCAGGCGTGGACACGCTGACGTTCCTCTGGGTCAGGCGGAAGAGGGGACACCGAGGCGGCGCGGTGGCCGGGTGCCGGCCCCGCGTCGCGGTGTGCGCTCTACGCCAGGGAGAGGAACATGCCGGTCACGCTAGCAGCGGGACCGGGACACCGATAGACCGTCAGCCCTCGGTGAGGCCCGCGACCAGCTCGTCCGCCGCCCGGTAGGGGTCCAGTTCGCCGGCGACGATGCGCCCGGCGAGGGCGCTGAGGCGGCGGTCGCCGTGCAGGTCCCCGATGCGTTCGCGCAGCGTGGTGACCGCGATGGTCTCCACCTCGCGGGCCGCGCGGGCCCGGCGCCGCTCGGCGAGCACCCCGCGCTCCTCCATCCACGCGCGGTGCTTCTCCAGCGCCTCCACCACCTCGTCCACGCCCTCGGCGCGCGCGGCGACCGTCTTCACGATCGGGGGACGCCAGTCGCCGGGGCCCCGGGACTCGCCCAGGCTCAGCATGTGGTTCAGCTCGCGGGCGGTGGCGTCGGCGCCGTCCCGGTCCGCCTTGTTGACGACGTACACGTCGCCGATCTCCAGGATGCCCGCCTTGGCCGCCTGGATGCCGTCGCCCATGCCCGGCGCGAGCAGCACCACGGAGGTGTCGGCCTGGGAGGCGATCTCCACCTCGGACTGGCCGACGCCGACCGTCTCGACGAGGACCACGTCGCAGCCCGCCGCGTCCAGCACCCGGATGGCCTGCGGCGCCGCCCAGGCGAGACCCCCGAGGTGGCCCCGGGTGGCCATGGAGCGGATGTAGACGCCGGGGTCGGAGGCGTGGTCGGACATCCGCACCCGGTCACCGAGCAGGGCACCCCCGGAGAACGGGGAGGACGGGTCGACGGCCAGGACGCCCACCCGTTTGCCCTGTTTGCGGTAGGCGGTGACGAGCGCCGAGGTGGAGGTCGACTTGCCGACCCCGGGCGAGCCGGTCAGGCCCACCACATACGCGTTGCCGGTGAGCGGCGCGAGGGCCGCCATGACCTCCCTGAGCTGCGGGGACGCCCCCTCCACCAGGGAGATCAGCCGGGCCACGGCCCGCGGCCGGCCGTCCCTGGCCTGGGCCACCAGAGAGGAGACGTCCTGCATCACAGCTCCGTTCGCTCAGGGAAACTACGGCGTCAGGCCCGCGGCACGCGCACGATCAGCGCGTCGCCCTGGCCGCCGCCACCGCACAGCGCCGCCGCGCCGGTCCCGCCGCCGCGCCGCTTCAGCTCCAGCGCCAAGTGGAGCACGAGCCGGGCGCCGGACATGCCGATCGGGTGACCCAGCGCGATCGCGCCGCCGTTGACGTTCACCTTTTCCGTGGACACGCCGAGGTCCTTCATCGACTGCACGGCGACCGCGGCGAAGGCCTCGTTGATCTCGATGAGATCCAGGTCGGCGACCTCCAGGCCGTCCTTCTTCAGGGCGTGCGCGATGGCGTTGGACGGCTGGGACTGGAGCGAGTTGTCCGGCCCCGCCACATTGCCGTGCGCGCCGATCTCGGCGAGCCACTCCAGGCCCAGCTCCTCCGCCTTGGCCTTGCTCATCACGACCACGGCGGCGGCGCCGTCGGAGATCTGCGAGGAGGTGCCGGCGGTGATGGTGCCGTCCTTGGCGAAGGCCGGGCGCAGCTTGCCCAGGGACTCGGCGGTGGTGTCGCCGCGGATGCCCTCGTCCTTGCTGAACAGGACCGGGTCGCCCTTGCGCTGCGGGATCTCCACGGGGGTGATCTCGGCCTCGAAGAGACCGTTCTTCTGCGCGGCGGCGGCCCGCTGGTGGGACAGGGCGGCGATCTCGTCCTGCGCGGCGCGCCCGATGCCGAGGCGGGTGTTGTGCTTCTCCGTGGACTCGCCCATGGCGATGCCCTCGAAGGAGTCGGTGAGGCCGTCGTAGGCCATCGCGTCGAGCATCTGCACGGCGCCGTACTTGAAGCCCTCGCGGGACTTCGGCAGCAGGTGCGGGGCGTTGGTCATGGACTCCTGGCCGCCGGCCACCACGATGTCGAACTCGCCGGCGCGGATCAGCTGGTCGGCCAGCGCGATGGCGTCCAGGCCGGACAGGCACACCTTGTTGATGGTGAGCGCCGGGACGCTCATCGGGATGCCGGCCTTGACCGCGGCCTGGCGGGCCGGGATCTGGCCCGCGCCGGCCTGGAGCACCTGACCCATGATCACGTACTGCACCTGGTCGCCGCCGATCCCCGCGCGGTCGAGGGCGGCCTTGATCGCGAAGCCGCCCAGGTCGGCGCCGGAGAAGGACTTGAGGGAGCCCAGCAGGCGTCCCATGGGCGTACGCGCGCCCGCGACGATCACGGAGCTGGTCGTTCCTGAAGGCATGAGCTGCGATCCCCTTACCGGCTACAGCCGAGGAGTGAACGAGGGTTTACTTCGAATGTACTGAGTGGCACTCCGTGCCGTCATCGGGCCGTCGGTGTGATCGCGCGCACGTTGCGTAACCACCGCGCGAGCGCTGCACTGAATCCATGCTGACGCGAATCGACCACATCGGGATCGCCTGCCACGACCTCGACGCGACCGTCGAGTTCTACCGGGCCACGTACGGCTTCGAGGTGTTCCACACCGAGGTCAACGAGGAACAGGGCGTGCGGGAGGCCATGCTCAAGATCAACGAGACCTCGGACGGCGGTGCCTCCTACCTCCAGCTGCTGGAACCGACCCGCGAGGACTCCGCGGTCGGCAAGTGGCTGGCCAAGAACGGGGAGGGCGTCCACCACATCGCCTTCGGCACGGCGGACGTCGACGCCGACTCCGAGGACATCCGCGGCAAGGGCGTACGGGTGCTGTACGACGAGCCCCGGCGCGGTTCCATGGGGTCCCGGATCACCTTCCTGCACCCCAAGGACTGCCATGGCGTTCTCACAGAACTGGTGACTTCGGCGCCTGTTGAGTCGCCCGAGCACTGACCCCCGTACATAAGGGCCGGTAGGGTTGGGGGCGGTCGTCCCCGAAAGCGGGGCGGCCGCACGCCGGGGTCCGGGTTTCGGGGGACGAGCGTCGGGGCAAGCGCCCGTGCTCCGCCGTTGATCTGACACCATTCCCCGGGGGCCCCGTCCGGCGGATGGACGTGGCTCGTTGGAGAAGCTGACCAGGGGACGGATGGGACCGCGCAGTGCGGGGCTACGAGAGCCAGGAGCGAGAGCCGGCGGCTGACGTCGACCACCTCTCTCGGTTCGAGGCCGAGATGAAGCGGCTGAGGACCGAGCGGGAAAAGGCGATCCAGCACGCCGAGGACCTCGGCTACCAGGTCGAGGTGCTGCGCGCCAAGCTGCACGAGGCGCGCCGCACCCTCATGACCCGTCCCGCCTACGACGGCGGTGACCTCGGCTACCAGGCCGAACAGTTGCTCCGCAACGCCCAGATGCAGGCCGAGCAGCTGCGTCAGGACGCCGAGCGCGAGCTGAGCCAGGCCCGCGCGCAGACCCAGCGCATCCTCCAGGAGCACGCCGAGCAGGCCGCCCGGCTCCAGGCCGAGCTGCACCAGGAGGCGGTGAACCGGCGCCAGCAGCTCGACCAGGAGCTGGCCGAGCGCCGCGCCACCGTCGAGTCGCACGTCAACGAGAACGTGGCCTGGGCGGAGCAGCTGCGCGCCCGCACCGAGCAGCAGGCCCGCCGGCTGCTGGACGAGTCCCGCGCCGAGGCCGAGCAGGCCATGGCCGCCGCCCGCGCGGAGGCCGAGCGGCTGACCCGGGAGGCCCGGGAGCGGCTCCAGAGCGAGGCGGAGTCGGCGCGGTCGGAGGCCGAGCAGCTGCTGCGCCGCGCCCGCACGGACGCCGAGCGGCTGCTGAACGCCGCCTCCACGCAGGCCCAGGAGGCCACCGAGCACGCCGAGCGGCTGCGCACCAGCACCGCCGGCGAGGCGGACGCGGCGCGCCGGCAGGCCGCCGAGCTGAGCCGGGCCGCCGAGGAGCGGATGACCGCGGCCGAGGAGGCGCTGCGCACGGCGCAGACCGAGGCCGACAAGGTGGTCGCGGAGGCGAAGGAGGCCGCCGCCAAGGCGCTGTCCAGTGCCGAGGCCGCCAACGAGACGCGGACGCGCACCGCGAAGGAGCAGGTCGCCCGGCTGGTCCAGGAGGCCACCAAGGAGGCCGAGAGCACCAAGTCGGACGCCGAACAGCTGGTCGCGGACGCCCGCGCCGAGGCCGAGAAGATCGTCGCGGAGGCCGCCGAGAAGGCCCGTACGATCACCGCCGAGGAGACGGCCACCCAGCTCTCGAAGGCCGCCCGGACCGCCGAGGAGGTCCTGAACAAGGCCTCCGAGGACGCCCGCCGGACCACCAAGGCCGCCGCCGAGGAGGCCGAGCGGATCCGCTCGGAGGCCGAGACCGAGGCGGACCGGCTGCGCGCCGAGGCGCACGACATCGCCGAACAGCTCAAGGGCGCGGCCAAGGACGACACCAAGGAGTACCGCGCCAAGACGGTCGAACTCCAGGAGGAGGCCCGCCGGCTGCGCGGCGAGGCCGAGCAGCTGCGCGCCGACGCGGTCGCCGAGGGCGAGTCGATCCGGGCCGAGGCCCGCCGTGAGGCGGTCACGCAGATCGAGGAGGCGGCCAAGTCCGCCGAGGAACTGCTCGCCAAGGCCAAGGCGGACGCGGACGAGCTGCGCCGGAAGGCCACCGCGGACAGCGAGAAGGTCCGCACCGAGGCCATCGAGCGCGCCACCTCGCTGCGCCGGCAGGCCGAGGAGACCCTGGAGCGCACCCGTACGGAGGCCGAGGGGCTGCGCGCCGAGGCCGCCGAGGAGGCCGAGCGGGTCCAGAACGACGCCGAGCGGGCCGCGCGCGAGCTGCGCGAGGAGACCGAGCGGGCCGTCGAGAGCCGCCGTACCGAGGCCGCCGAGGAGCTGACCCGGCTCCAGGCCGAGGCCCGGGAGCGGCTGGAGTCGGCCGAGCAGGCGCTGACCGACGCCCGCGAGGAAGCGGCCCGGATCCGCAAGGAGGCCGCCGAGGAGACCGAGCGGCTGCGCACGGAGGCCGCCGAACGCGTCCGCGCCCTCCAGCAGCAGGCCGAGACCGAGGCCGAGCGGCTGCGGGACGAGGCCGCGTCCGACGCGTCCGCCTCCCGCGCCGAGGGCGAGGCCGTCGCCGTACGGCTGCGGTCCGAGGCCGCCGCCGAGGCGGAGCGGCTGAAGACCGAGGCCCAGGAGACCGCCGACCGGGTGCGCGCGGAGGCGCAGGCCGCCGCCGAGCGGCTGGGCACCGAGGCGTCCGAGACGCTGGCCGCCGCCCAGGAGGAGGCCGCCCGGCGCCGCCGCGAGGCCGAGGAACTGCTCGGCGCCGCCCGCGAGGAGGCCGGCCAGGAGCGGCAGCGGGCCCGCGAGCAGAGCGAGGAGCTGCTGGCCGCGGCCCGCACCCGGGTGGAGGAGGCGCAGGCCGAGGCCACCCGGCTGGTGGAGGAGGCCGACCGGCGCGCCACCGAGATGGTTGCCGCCGCCGAGCAGCACGCCCAGCAGGTGCGGGACTCCGTCGCCGGGCTGCACGAGCAGGCGCAGGAGGAGATCGCCGGACTGCGCTCGGCCGCCGAGCACGCCGCCGACCGCACGAAGCGGGAGGCCGAGGAGGAGGCGGACCGGGTCCGCTCCGACGCCTACGCCGAGCGGGACCGGGCCGGCGAGGACGCCGCACGCCTGCGGCAGGAGGCGACCGAGGACGCCACCCGGCTGCGGCAGGAGGCGAACGAGGAGACCTCGCGGCTGCGGCAGGAGGCGAGCGAGGACGTCTCGCGCCTTCGCCAGGAGGCCGACGCGGAGACGGAGGCCGCCAAGGCGCTGGCCGAGCGTACGGTCGCGGAGGCCATCACGGAGGCCGAGCGGCTGCGCTCGGACGCCTCCGAGTACGCCCAGCGGACCCGCACCGAGGCCTCCGACAAGCTGGCCGAGGCCGACCAGGCCGCCTCCCGTACCCGGGCGGACGCCCGCGAGGACGCCAACCGGATCCGCTCCGACGCGGCCACCCAGGCGGACACCCTCATCACCGAGGCCCGCGCCGAGGCGGAGCTGCTGCAGAACGAGACGGCCGCGGAGGCCGACCGGGTGCGCACCGAGGCGCTCACCGAGGCGGAGCGGCTCCAGACGGAGACCGCGGCCGAGGCCGAGCGGGTGCGCGCGGAGGCACGGGCCGCCGCCGAGCAGCTCGTCGGGGAGGCGACCGGCGACGCCGAGCGACTGCGCGCCGAGGCCGCCGAGACCGTGGGCTCCGCCCAGCAGCACGCGGAGCGGCTGCGCACCGAGGCCGCGCGGGTCAAGGCGGACGCGGAGGCGGAGGCCGAACGGCTCGTCAACTCCGCGCGCGAGGAGGCCGAGCGGACCCTGGACGAGGCACGCCAGGACGCCAACAAGCGGCGTTCGGAGGCGGCCGAGCAGGTCGACACGCTCATCACGGAGACCACGGCCGAGGCCGACAAGCTGCTCACCGAGGCGCAGCAGCAGGCGCTGAAGGCCACCGCGGACGCGGAGGCGCAGGCCGACACGATGGTCGGGGCGGCCCGCAGCGAGGCCGAGCGGATCGTGGCCGAGGCGACCGTCGAGGGCAACTCCGCGGTGGAGAAGGCCCGTACCGACGCCGACGAGCTGCTGGTCGGGGCCCGCCGGGACGCCACCGCCATAAGGGAGCGGGCGGAGGAGCTGCGCGAGCGCCTCACCACCGAGATCGAGGAGCTGCACGAGCGGGCCCGCCGGGAGGCCGCCGAGACGATGAAGACGGCCGGCGACCGCTGCGACGCGCTCATCAAGGCCGCCGAGGAGCAGTTGGCCAAGGCGCAGGCCAAGGCGAAGGAGCTGGTCTCGGAGGCCGACTCGGAGGCGGGCAAGGTGCGGATCGCCGCCGTCAAGAAGGCCGAGGGCCTGCTGAAGGAGGCCGAGCAGAAGAAGGCCTCGCTGGTCAAGGAGGCCGAGGAGCTGAAGGCGGAGGCGATCCGCGAGGCCCGGCGCACGGTCGAAGAGGGCAAGCGGGAGCTGGAGGTCCTGGTGCGCCGGCGCGAGGACATCAACACCGAGATCTCGCGGGTCCAGGACGTGCTGGAGGCGCTGGAGTCCTTCGAGGCGCCGGGCGGCGGCAAGGACGGCGGGGTGAAGGCCGGCGCGACGATCGGTGCCCCCCGATCGGGTGGCAAGTCGTCAGAGGGCTAGCCTTCCAGGTGTGTTCCGGTGTCTGCTGGGTGGCTTTGTCCGGCTCGTTGGCAAGCCCTCCGGTGGTCAGCCACTCAAAAGAGGTGCCATTCTCCAGATCAAAACCGTATCCGCTCGATGACACACCGCTTAGGCCCCTAGGATTCCCTCTATCACCTCACCGGTCTCATTCGACAGGAACCCCATGAGCGACACTTCCCCCTACGGCTTCGAGCTTGTGCGGCGTGGGTACGACCGCGCTCAGGTGGACGAACGAATCTCCAAGCTCGTCTCCGACCGTGACAGCGCTCTCGCCCGGATCACCGCCCTGGAGAAGCGCATCGAGGAGCTGCACCTCGAAACGCAGAACGCCCAGGCCCAGGTCAGTGACGCCGAACCCTCGTACGCCGGTCTCGGCGCGCGCGTCGAGAAGATCCTGCGCCTGGCCGAGGAAGAGGCCAAGGAGCTGCGTGAGGAGGCCCGGCGCGCGGCGGAACAGCACCGGGACCTCGCGGAGTCGGCGGCCCAGCAGGTGCGCAACGACGCCGAGACCTACGCCGCCGAGCGCAAGGCGAAGGCCGAGGACGAGGGCGTCCGGATCGTCGAGAAGGCGAAGAGCGAGGCCTCCCAGCTGCGTTCCGAGGCGCAGAAGGACGCGCAGTCCAAGCGCGAGGAGGCGGACGCCCTCTTCGAGGAGACCCGCGCGAAGGCCGCGCAGGCCGCCGCCGACTTCGAGACGAACCTGGCCAAGCGGCGCGAGCAGTCCGAGCGTGACCTGGCCTCGCGTCAGCAGAAGGCCGAGAAGCGGCTGGCGGAGATCGAGCACCGCGCCGAGCAGCTGCGTCTGGAGGCGGAGAAGCTGCGCACCGACGCCGAGCGCCGCGCCCGCCAGACGGTGGAGACGGCCCAGCGCCAGGCCGAGGACATCGTGGCCGACGCCAACGCCAAGGCGGACCGCATCCGTTCGGAATCCGAGCGCGAGCTGGCGGCGCTCACCAACCGCCGCGACTCCATCAACGCCCAGCTGACGAACGTCCGCGAGATGCTCGCCACGCTGACCGGCGCCGCGGTGGCCGCGGCCGGCACGACCACGGACGACGAGCCGGTCTCCCGGGGGGTTCCGGCGCAGCAGTCCCGGTAGTCCGGGCAGTCGAACAGTGCCGCGAGGGGCGGCGGGACGGGGTCCCGCCGCCCCTTTCGACGTATGGGCATGCCCCGATGGCACCCCGCCGGGCATGATGTGCCGCCATGGACACACCATCCCCGAGTCACGCCCTCGTCGAAGCGGGCTGGCAGCAGGTTCGCGCCGACGGCCGCGTCCGTCCGGAACTGCTCGACCTCGCCTACGCCGCACCACGCCTGCGCCGGCTGTTCCCCTGGACCGGGATGGGAGAGCTGCACTTCAGCCGCTGCACGGGGTGGCCCGGGACGTGGGACATTCCCTACATCCAGCCCGCCGCGGAGGGCCGGTACTGGGTTTCCGGCCCGTCACGAAACGAGACCGTGGGGCCGGCCGCGACCGCGGAACAGGCCGTCGCGATGGTGCTGGAACGGCTCCCCGCCGGCTGCGGCCCCGCCTTCGCCGGCACCCGCGAGGAGCTCGCCGCCCGTGACGCCGCCGACGGGCCGGCCGCCATGGAGCTGTGACACCCGGCCCGTCGGCTGACGCCCTGTCCGGCAACGCGCCGCCTGCCTGGGCGGAGTCGGCGGAGCAGGGCCAGGAGTCGCCCCCGTTCGAGCCGCGCGCAAGGCGACAGCCGGCGCGGCGCTCGCCCACCTGCCGGCGCCCCCTAGGGGCGGCCGGGGCCCGACGGATCTGACCGTCGGCGTCCCCCTCGTGGCGGTCCGTCCTCCGGCGGGCCGGACCGGGCCGCCCCGCCGGCCCGGCCACGTCGGTGTACCCCGGAAGGTCCCGCGCGAGGAAGTGCTCCCGCCCTGCCCCCGCTGTCCCTTCCGGGCCGGGGCCCGAGGCCCTCCGCGGCCGCTGAAGGCCTCGGGCCCCGGGCCTTCCCGGTGGCCCGTAGCCTGGTGGGAGCAGTGTGGTGGGGGCCGGTGTGTGCGGCCCCGGTGGAGGAAGTGGTCCCATGGCAGTCACTGACCGGTCCCTCGAAGCCGCCGTGCTCGATCTGCTCGACAGCAGGGCGGACGGCGCCTCGGTCTGTCCCTCGGACGTGGCGCGCGCGGTGCACGGGTCCGGGGACGAGGGGTGGCGGGAGTTGATGGAGCCGGTGCGGCGGGCGGCGGGGCGGCTCGCGGCCCGGGGGCAGGTGGAGGTCACGCAGCACGGGAAGCCCGTCGACCCCGCCCAGGCCCGCGGCCCGATCCGCATCCGCCGGCCGGTCTGAACACCCGTACCGTCTGCCGGAGTGTCCTCACCCCGGCCGCCCGCCCGAGTGGCAGGCCCCCGGGGGCGGACCTAGCGTGGCCGCATGATCGAGGTGGAGGGGCTGACCAAGCGGTACGGCGACAAGGTGGCGGTCGACCGGCTGACGTTCTCCGTGCGGCCCGGCGTCGTGACCGGGTTCCTCGGGCCCAACGGCGCCGGGAAGTCCACGACGATGCGGATGATCCTCGGGCTCGACCATCCCACCGAGGGCGACGTCCGTATCGACGGCACGCACTACGACCGGCTGAAGGACCCGCTGACGTACGTCGGCGCGCTGCTGGACGCCAAGGCCGTGCACGGCGGCCGGAGCGCCTACCACCATCTCCTCTGCCTCGCGCAGAGCAACGGGATTCCCCGGCGCCGGGTGGCCGAGGTGCTGGACACGGTCGGACTCACGGCCGTCGCCCGGAAGAAGACCAAGGGGTTCTCGCTCGGCATGGGGCAGCGGCTCGGCATCGCCGCCGCGCTGCTCGGCGACCCCCGGATCCTGATGTTCGACGAGCCGGTCAACGGCCTCGACCCCGAGGGCATCCACTGGATCCGGACCCTGATGAAATCGCTGGCCGCGCAGGGCCGCACGGTGTTCGTCTCCAGCCACCTGATGAGCGAGATGGCGCTGACGGCGGAGCACCTGGTGGTCATCGGCCAGGGCCGGCTGCTCGCGGACCTGTCCATGTCCGACTTCATCCGGCAGAACTCGCGCTCCTACGTCCGGCTGCGCTCCCCCCAGCGCGAGCGGCTGCTCGACGTGCTGCACCAGGCCGGGATCACCGTCGTCGAGGCGGGCGGCGGGGCGCTGGAGGTGGAGGGCGGCAAGGCCGAGCAGATCGGCGAACTGGCGGCCCGCAACGGCCTCGTCCTGCACGAGCTGAGCCCGCAGCAGGCCTCCCTGGAAGAGGCGTTCATGCGGTTGACCGCCGGGGCGGTGGAGTACCACGCGCACACCGGCCAGGATGCCGAACCCCAGGACTGGGGCGCCGGCTGGAAGGAGGCCTGAGCATGGCGGCCGTACAGGTCATCCGCTCCGAGTGGACCAAGATCCGGTCGGTGTCGTCCACGCTGTGGACACTGTCGCTGGCCGTGGTCGTCACGGTGGCCCTCGGGATGCTGATCTCCGCGCTGTCGAGGAACCAGTACGACGGCATGCCGGCCCGGGAGCAGCTGTCCTTCGACCCGACGGTCATCAGCTTCGCGGGCATGACCCTGGGCCAGCTCGCCATGATCGTGTTCGGGGTGCTGGTCGTCTCGAACGAGTACAGCACCGGCATGATCCGGGTGTCGCTGGCCGCCGTACCGCGGCGCGGCACCTTCCTGGCCGGCAAGATCGCGGTGGCGACCGCGCTGGCGCTGGCGGTCGGGATGGTGACGAGCTTCGCCGCCTTCTTCCTGGGCCAGACGATGCTGGGCCCCTACCGGGCGTCCATCGGCGACCCCGGGGTGCTGCGCGCGGTGCTGGGCGGCGGCCTGTACATGACCCTGATCGCGATGTTCTCCATGGGCGTCGCCGCGATGCTGCGCTCCCCGATGCTCTCCCTCGGCATCCTGATGCCGTTCTTCTTCCTGGTCTCCAACATCCTCGGCAACGTCGACGCCACCAAGAAGATCGGCCGCTTCCTGCCCGACCAGGCCGGCAGCCGGATCATGGAGGTGGTGCCGAGGGCCGCCGACGACACCCCCTACGGGCCCTGGGGCGGGCTCGGGATCATGGCGCTGTGGGTGCTCGCCGCGCTGGCGGGCGGCTACCTGCTCCTCAAACGCCGGGACGCCCAGTAGCGGCGGGAGCACCACCGCATCGCACCGCCCTGCCTTTACCTTCTTTTGGGCGGAACCGTCAGCGCCTCGATATCCTCCTAACCCTTACGGGGGCGTGTGCCCCGCTGTCCTGAACCTTTCGATGGGTGCGGAGCATGATCGAGGCTGTCGGCCTGACCAAGCGCTACGGCGACAAGACCGCCGTGTACAACCTTTCCTTCCAGGTACGGCCCGGGGCCGTCACCGGCTTCCTCGGGCCGAACGGCTCGGGCAAGTCCACGACGATGCGGATGATCCTCGGCCTGGACAACCCCACGTCCGGCTCCGTGACCATCGGCGGCTACCCGTACCGCAGGCTGCCCAATGCCCCCCGCCAGGTGGGCGCGCTGCTGGACGCGAAGGCCGTGCACGGCGGCCGCAGCGCCCGCAGCCATCTGCTGAGCCTCGCCCAGCTCTCCGGCATCCCGGCCCGCCGGGTGGACGAGGTGCTCGGCGTGGTCGGCCTCCACGAGGTGGCGAAGCGGCGCTCCAAGGGCTTCTCGCTCGGTATGGGCCAGCGGCTCGGCATCGCCGCCGCGCTGCTCGGCGACCCGCAGGTGCTGCTGTTCGACGAGCCGGTCAACGGCCTCGACCCCGAGGGCATCCTCTGGGTCCGCAACCTGATGAAGGCGCTCGCGGCCGAGGGACGTACGGTCTTCGTCTCCTCGCACCTGATGAGCGAGATGGCGCTGACCGCCGACCACCTCATCGTGATCGGGCGCGGCCAGCTGCTCGCCGACATGAGCGTGACGCAGTTCATCTCGGCCAACTCCGCCGACTTCGCGCGGGTGCGCACCCCGGACGCCGAGCCGCAGCTGCGCGAGAAGCTCTCCGGCGTGCTCACCGAGGCCGGCGGCCATGTGCTGCCGGAGCAGGACGGCGCGCTGCGGGTGACCGGGCTGCCGCTGCCCCGGATCAGCGACCTCGCGCACGGGGCGGACGTCCGGCTGTGGGAGCTGTCCCCGCACCAGGCGTCGCTGGAGGAGGCGTACATGCGGATGACGCAGGGCGCCGTCGACTACCGCTCGACCGTCGACCAGAAGGCCGGCCTCCAGCAGCCGCTGCCGGCCGGTGCCCAGCCGCCCATGCCGGTGCCCGGCCAGGGCCAGCCCGGCTGGTACGCCCCGCCGTCGCCCCAGCACGGCGGGCAGCCCTTCGCGATGCCGCAGGGCCCGGGTCAGAGCCAGGGTCACGTCCAGGCAGGCCCCTACGGGAGCACTCAGGCGGCCCCCTACGGCGCTCCCGGCGCCCCGGCGGCCAACCCGTACGCCCACCAGCCGGCCCACACCCCGGCGCCCGCAGCGGCCCCGCAGGCCCCGTCGGCCCCGACCGCCCAGCTGACCAAGCAGCCGACGCCGGCCACCACGAAGGCACCGCAGGACCAGCCGCCCGCCCCCGCCCCCACCCCCGCCACGCCGGCGACCCCCGCCGCTCCCCCGGCACCCACCGCCTCCCCCGCCGCCCCCACCCAGCCCGCG
>NZ_JANUGP010000045.1 GCF_024753135.1 Streptomyces pyxinicus
CCGAAGGGGCGCGGGGAACTGCGCGAGCAACCACCACGCACCCGCGGCCGCCAACGCACAGAACCCCCCGCCCCTCAGGCGCCCCAGAACACCCCTACGCGGAAACCTCCGACCGATCCCCACCCCACAGCGTGTGGAACGCCCCGTCCCGGTCCACCCGCCGATACGTATGCGCCCCGAAGAAGTCCCGCTGCCCCTGCGTAAGCGCCGCAGGCAACCGCTCCGCACGCAGCGCGTCGTAGTACGCCAGCGCCGCCGCGAACCCCGGCGTCGGCACACCCTGACGCGTCGCCGCGACCAGCACCTCGCGCCAGTCGTCCTGCGCCGCCTCGATCTCCCGCGCGAACGTGTCGTCCGACAGCAGACTCGGCAGATCGGCGCGGGCGTCGTACGCGGCGCGGATGCGGTCGAGGAACGCGGCCCGGATGATGCAGCCGCCGCGCCAGATCGCCGAGACGGCGCCGAGGTCGATGTCCCAGTCGTACTCCTCGCTGCCCGCCGCGATCTCGTGGAAGCCCTGCGTGTACGACACGATCTTGGACGCGTACAGCGCCTGCTCGACCCGGTCGGCGAAGGCCGCCGCCTCCGACTCGCTCAGCCGGGCGGGCGTCGGCCCGGCCAGGTGCCGGGAGGCCTCCCGCAGGGCCGCGTGGCCGGACAGGGAGCGGGCGAAGACCGCCTCCGCGATGCCGGAGACCGGGACGCCGAGGTCGAGCGCGATCTGGACCGTCCAGCGGCCGGTGCCCTTCTGCTCGGCCTGGTCCACCACCACGTCCACGAACGGCTTGCCGGTCGCCTCGTCCACGTGGGACAGCACCTCGGCGGTGATCTCGATCAGGTAGGAGTCCAGCCGGCCGGTGTTCCAGGTGCGGAAGATCTCCGCGATCTGCGCGGGGGAGTAGCCCGCCACGTCCCGCAGCAACTGGTACGCCTCGCCGATCAGCTGCATGTCGGCGTACTCGATGCCGTTGTGGACCATCTTCACGAAGTGCCCGGCGCCGTCGGGACCGACGTGCGTCACGCACGGCGCGCCGTCCTTCGCCTTCGCGGAGATCTTCTCCAGCATCGGGCCGAGCGAGCCGTACGACTCCTTCGAGCCGCCCGGCATGATGCTCGGCCCGTGCAGCGCGCCCTCCTCGCCGCCGGAAATGCCCGTGCCGACGAAGTGGATGCCGCGCTCGCGCAGCTCCCGCTCCCGGCGCCGGGTGTCCGCGAAGTGCGCGTTGCCGCCGTCGATGATCATGTCACCGGGTTCGAGGAGCGGCGCGAACTCCTCGATCACCGCGTCCGTGGGGTCGCCCGCCTTAACCATGATCACCAGTCGGCGGGGTCGCTCCAGCGCCGCGACGAACTCCTCGGCGGTCTCGGCCGCGATGAAGTCGCCCTCCTGCCCGAACTCCTCCACCAGCGCCTTCGTCCGCGAGACCGTCCGGTTGTGCACCGCGACCGTGTAGCCGTTGCGGGCGAAGTTCCGGGCGAGATTGCGGCCCATGACCGCCAGTCCCGTGACGCCGATCTGCGCTGAAGTGCTCATACCGCCTGCTCCCTTTGCTGCCTCGTGACTACGGCTGTGTCAGTACGTGTCCTCGCCCATCCTGACGTGCCGCTTCGGCGAACGCACATCCGACCCGCCACGCTTGATTACGCGGCGACCGGGCCCCGGACCTCAGCGGACGGCGGCCGTTTCCATCGAAGAGCCGTTTCCTCGAAGAGCCGTTCCCGGCCACCCGGACACCGCGCACGGCCGAATTCCTGTCTTGTCATGGCCTGTTCGCCGCGCTTACTTTTGCCCCTCCTGACGCATGCCGAGGGGAATCCGGACATGGCCGTACGCGGTCGGCACCGCCGGTACCAGCCGAACAGGATCAATCGCGCCTCACTCACCGTCACGGCGGGAGGCGCCGGGCTCGCCATTCCGCTGGTCGCCGCCGGCACGGCCACCGCCGCCGACGCCGCCACCTGGAACAAGGTCGCCGCCTGCGAGTCCAGCGGCGACTGGGACGTCAACACCGGCAACGGCTATTACGGCGGACTCCAGTTCACCCAGTCCACCTGGGCGGCGTACGGCGGCACGCACTACGCGCCGCGCGCCGACCTGGCCACCCGGGCCCAGCAGATCGCCGTCGCCGAGAAGGTGCTCGACGGTCAGGGGCCCGGCGCCTGGCCGGTGTGCTCGGTCCGGGCCGGACTGACCCGGGGCGGCCCCGCGCCGGCCGTGCACCCGGACGGCGCCGCGCGTCCCGCCCGGACCGCGAAGCCGGCCCCGGCGCAGGACGTACGGCCGCAGACCACTCCGCAGTCCCGGGCCGGCCGGACCGAGATGTACACCGTGGTGCACGGCGACACCCTCTCCGGCATCGCCGGCGACCGGCAGGTGCGCGGCGGCTGGCGGCAGTTGTACGCGGCCAACCGCACGACGATCGGCGCCGACCCCGACCTGATCCTGCCGGGCCAGCGGCTCAGCCTGCGCGGCGGCGGCACAGTGCTGGACACCCGCACCGGGACCACATCGCCGAAGAAACAGAAGAAGCCTGCCGAGCACCGGACCCGACCGGAGAAGAAGTCCCAGCCGGAGAAGAAGTCCCAGCCGGAGAAGAAGAACTCCACCCCGCACTCGACCCCCGGACGCTCGCTCGTCGCGCCCGTGGACGCGGCCATCGGCACCGGCTACCGGCAGGCGGGCTCGCACTGGTCGAAGGGCTACCACACGGGCGTCGACTTCCTCGTCCCGACCGGCACCTCCGTGCACGCGGCGGAGACCGGTCAGGTCGTGTCCGCGGGTTGGGGCGGCTCGTACGGCTACCAGGTGGTGCTGCGGCACGCCGACGGCCGCTACACGCAGTACGCGCACCTCTCGGCCATCTCCGTGCGCGCCGGCCAGCACGTCACCGCGGGCCGGCGCGTCGGCCGCTCCGGCGCCACCGGCAACGTCACGGGTCCGCACCTGCACTTCGAGGTGCGCACCGGCCCCGGCTTCGGCACGGACATCGACCCGCTGGCCTACCTGCGGGCGGGCGGCGTCAGGATCTGACCCGGTCCCGGTGCCGGTCCAGCACCGGCACCGGGACCGGCACCGGGAAGTAGATGCACGGGGGCAGCGTGTCGTACGGCACCGGGAACACCTGTCCCATGGGCTCCTCCGCACCGTCCCCGCCCGCCGGTCCGGCCGAGGCACGCTGCCGTGGCAGGGCGGGCAGCACGTCCGGTACGGCGTCCGGCCCGGGGTCGGCGGGTGGGGCGGCGGCAGCCTCCGGCGCCGCGGGGCTCGCCGGGTCCTCCAGCCGTTCCGTCGTCAGCATGATGAGGCCGCCCGCCGTCAGCACGCCGCAGGCCAGGGCCAGAACGGTGCCCGTGCTGCCGTGACGGAACGTCTCGCCGAACATGAGGATGCCGACCGCGGCGGCCAGCATCGGGTTGACCACGGTGAGCGTGGCCAGCGGGGCGGCCAGGCCACCGCCCCGGTAGGACGCCTGGGACAGCGCCACGCCGGCACCCGCGAACGCGGCGATCACCGCGAGGGACGGCACCTCGCCGAGACCGACGCCATGGCTCCAGTCGACGGCGACGGTCTTGGTGAACACCGACGACATGCCGAACGCTATGCCCGAGCCGGTGGCCAGCAGCACACTGCGCACCGCCGGGTGCCGGTGCGCGGCCAGCCCCGCGCACACCAGCGCCACGATCGCGCCGCCGGTGCCGAGGGCGACCAGCACGCGCTGGGCGGTGTCCAGCGCGTGCGTGTCGGAGGCGCCGACCAGGGACAGCAGCCCGGCCAGGCCGGCCGTGGCCATGAGCGCGCCGCGCCAGGCGGTGGCGCCGGCCCTGCGGCCGACGAACAGCGCCGCCATGGGCAGCGCGAAGACGATGGTGAGCGCGCCGAGCGGCTGTACGAGGCTGAGCGGGCCGTAGGCGAGCGCGACGACGTGCAGCACGCCGCCGAGGCCGTTCAGCACGAGCGCGCCCCACCAGCCCGGCCGGCGCAGCGGCAGGTACGCGCTGCCGGGCGAGGCCAGCGCGACCTGCTCCTGCACGATCGCCCCGGCCGCGTAGGCGACCGCGGAGACGAACGACAGCAGCACGGACACCGCGAGGGCGCTCATCGGCGTCTCCTTCGCGTGGGGCGGGGGCCCTGACCCCCCGGCAGACGGGGGCCCGGAGCCCGGCGCGGCGGACAGTCGGCTTCCATGACCAACACTCTGCCCGCTCCCGGGCTTCCCGTCGTCGTACCTGAGCACGCAATCCGTCCTACTCCAGAGGGAGTACGGGGGTCACGTGATCCTCCCCCGGAGGGGTGGCGCGGACCCCGGGCCCGGCTCCCGGGTCGGGGTCGCGCCCTGGTAGTACTGCCTGCCGTGGACCCGAACCCCGAGCCCGACCCCGGCCTCGCCCCCGACCTGGTGGCCCTGCGCTCCCTGGGCGGCTTCTTCGTCCTGCACACCCTCGCGGACCCGCGGCCGACGGTCGGCGAAGACCCCGCACAACTGCCCACCCTCGCCGAGGCCTACGCGACGTACGCCGACGACACCCCGCTGACCTGGCGCGTCACCACCGTCGCGGAACGGCTGCGGACCCGCGAGGCACGCGTCGCCGCCTCCATCGCCCACCAGGGCCTGGCCGCCCGCCTGTGGTCGATCGCCCTCGGCTGCGCCGTGCTGTACGGACGGACCCCCGACCTCGATCCCCCTCTGCTGCGCTGGGACCCCTGCGGGTCCGCCCCCTACGACCTGTGGCTGACCCGCGTGTCCCCCCTGCCCGGAGACGCGGCCACCGTCGCCGACACCGTGCTGCGCCGCCACCTGGCACCCCTGGAGGCCGCGCTGCGCACCCGCTACGGCGTCGCCGCGGGTCTGCTGCGCGGCAACTCCGGCTCCGCGCTCGCCGCCGCGGCCCGCGAACTGGACCGCCGGGCCCGGGAAGACGGCCGTACCGACCTGGCGGACCGGGCCCGCGCGCTCACCGGCACCCTCTTCGCCCACCCCCTGCTGCGCGGCACCGGCACCCGCACCGGGACGGCCTTCCGCCGCCACAGCTGCTGCCTGTACTACCGGGTGCCCGGCGGCGGGGTCTGCGGAGACTGCTGCTTCACCAGTCCGCCGCGCTCTTCCCCCCGGGCCGCATCCGGGTGACCATGAGGGGAACCTGCCACCGAGACCAGGGGGTTGACGGGTGCGAGTGGGACTGCTGAGCCGGGAGTACCCCCCGGACGTGTACGGGGGCGCCGGGGTCCATGTGGAGTTCCTGGCCCGGGAGCTGGCCTCCCTGGTGGACCTGGAGGTGCACTGCTGGGGCGAGGGCCGCGGCACCGGTGTCGTACGCCACCGCCCGTGGCCGGCGCTGGACGGCGCCAACGACGCGCTGCGCACCTTCTCCGTGGACCTGTCCATGGCCGCCGCCCTGGAGGACCGCGAACTCGTCCACTCCCACACCTGGTACGCCAACCTCGCCGGCCATCTCGCCAAGCTGCTGCACGGGGTGCCGCACGTGGTCACCGCGCACTCGCTGGAGCCGCTGCGCCCCTGGAAGGCCGAGCAGCTCGGCGGCGGGTACGCCCTGTCCGGCTGGGCCGAACGCACCGCCTACGAGGCGGCGGACGCCGTGATCGCCGTCTCCGGGGCCATGCGCGAGGACATCCTCGCCTGCTACCCGGCCCTCGACCCGGCCCGGGTGCACGTCGTCCACAACGGCATCGACACCCGCCTGTACCGACCCCGGCCCGGCACCGACGCCCTCACCCGGCACGGCATCGACCCCGACCGCCCCTACGTGCTCTTCGTCGGCCGCATCACCCGGCAGAAGGGCGTCCCCCATCTGCTGCGCGCCGTACGGCGGATCGACCCCGCCGCCCAGGTGGTGCTGTGCGCGGGCGCCCCCGACACCCCGGAGATCGACCGGGAGTTCCGCGAGCTGTACGAGGAGCTGAGCCGGGTCCGCGAGGGCGTGTGCTGGATCCCGCAGATGCTGCCGCGCCCCGAGGTCATCCAACTCCTCACCCGGGCGGCCGTGTTCGTCTGCCCCTCGGTGTACGAGCCGCTCGGGATCGTCAACCTGGAGGCGATGGCCTGCGGCACTCCGGTCGTCGCGTCCCGGGTCGGGGGAATCCCCGAGGTCGTGGCCGACGGCCGTACCGGTCTCCTGGTGGACGTCGGGGACGCGGCGCGGGACCCCGAGGCCTTCGAGGCGGGGCTCGCGCGGGCGCTGGACACCGTCCTCGGCGATCCGGAGGCCGCCCGGCGGATGGGGGAGGCCGGCCGGGAGCGCGCGGTGGGCGAGTTCGGCTGGGACGCGGTGGCCCGGCGCACGGCCGCGCTGTACGAGGAGATCCTCAAGCAGGCTTAGTCCGCCCCGCTCGGGGCATCCATGGTTCATCCGGGGTGGTGAGGGGAGCGGCGATGCGTCGTGGAGGGCCTTCGGTTCTGGGGATCGTGCTGGCCGGCGGGGAGGGCAAGCGGCTGATGCCGCTCACCACCGACCGCGCCAAGCCCGCGGTCACCTTCGGCGGCACATACCGCCTGGTCGACTTCGTGCTGTCCAACCTCGTCAACGCCGACGTGTTGCGGATCTGTGTGCTGACCCAGTACAAGTCGCACTCGCTGGACCGGCACATCACCACCACCTGGCGGATGTCCAGCCTGCTGGGCAACTACGTCACCCCGGTGCCCGCGCAGCAGCGGCTCGGCCCGCGCTGGTACCTGGGCAGCGCCGACGCCATCCTCCAGTCCCTGAACCTGATCTACGACGAACAGCCCGAGTACGTCGCGGTGTTCGGCGCCGACCACGTCTACCGCATGGACCCGCGGCAGATGCTGGCGCAGCACATCGAGGGCGGCGCGGGGGTGACGGTGGCCGGGATCCGGGTGCCGCGCGCGGAGTCCTCCGCGTTCGGGGTGATCACGCCCGGCACGGACGGCCGTACCGTGCAGCGCTTCCTGGAGAAGCCCGCCGATCCGCCGGGGCTGCCCGGCGACCCCGACTGCGTGTTCGCCTCGATGGGCAACTACGTCTTCACCACCAAGGCCCTGGTCGAGGCGCTGCAACGGGACGCCGAGGACAGCGAGTCCGTGCACGACATGGGCGGCTCCATCCTGCCCCAGCTGACCGCGCGCGGCGACGCGCAGCTGTACGACTTCAGTGACAACCACGTCCCGGGCGAGACCACCCGCGACCAGGGCTACTGGCGGGACGTCGGCACCCTGGACGCCTACTACGAGGCGCACATGGACCTGATCGCCGAGCGCCCCGCGTTCAACCTCTACAACCGGCAGTGGCCCGTCTACACCCACTCCAACCAGCTCTCCCCGGCCCGGTTCAACGCGGGCGGCATGGCCAGCGAGTCCATCATCAGCGCCGGCTGCCTGATCCGCGGCCAGGTCACCCGGTCCGTGCTGTCCCCGGGGGTGCGCGTCGACCCGGGCGCGGTGGTGCAGGGCTCGGTGCTGCACGACAACGTGCGTGTCGGGCGGGGCGCGGTGGTGCGCGGGGCCGTGCTGGACAAGAACGTCGAGGTCCCGCCGGGCGCGACGATCGGCGTCAACCCCGAACGCGACGCCGAGCTGTACACGGTGTCGCAGAGCGGTGTCATCGCGCTGGGCAAGGGCCAGCGCGTGCCCTGACCGACGGCCCGTCAGCCCTCCTCGATGCGCGACGCGTCCGGCACGCGCCGCCGGTAATGCCCGGATTCGACTCGTCCGCCCGCCACGATGCAGGCAACGATGTCGAACCTCGGGAGGTCAACCGACATGAGAGGGACCCGGCGCACCCGGCTCTGCCTGGCCGGGGTGATGGCAGCGTCCGCGCTGATCGCCGCCCCCGCCGCAGGCGCCGCCGAGCGGACCGACGGCCACCTCACCGACCTGGTCAACCCCTTCATCGGGAGCCAGAACGAGGGCAACACCTTCCCCGGCGCCGCCGTGCCCTTCGGCATGGTGCAGCTCTCCCCGGACACCGGGCACAGCACCGGGTACGACTACACCCAGAACCGTGTCCGCGGCTTCTCCCTGGTCCACCTCTCCGGGGTGGGCTGCCGCATCGGCGGCGACCTGCCCGTGCTGCCCACCACCGGCGACGTCACGGAGACGGACTACGCCCGGTACGCGGCCGGCTTCTCGCACGACGACGAGGCGGCGAGCCCCGGCTACTACCGCGTCGGCCTCGCCTCCGGCATCCGCGCCGAACTGACCGCCACCGAGCGCACCGGCGTCCAGCGCTACACCTTCCCGGCCACCGGCAAGGCCAACGTCCTGCTGAACGCGTCCCAGTCGCTGCACAAACCAGTGGGCAGCACCGTCGAGATCCTCGACGACCACACCGTGCGCACCGAGATCACCGGCCACGGCTTCTGCCGCGACACCGGCCCCTACACCGTGTACACGGTCACCCGGTTCAGCCGGCCCTTCACGGCCTACGGCACCTGGGACGGCAAGGCCGTCACCCCGGGCTCCCGCACCGGCCACGGCGGCGCCTACGTCCGCTTCGACACCAGCCGGGACCGCACGGTGGAGGCGACCACCGCGCTGTCGTACGTCGACGCGCGCGGCGCCGCTGCCAACCTGCGCGCGGAGGGCGGCCGGTCCTTCGACGCCGTACGGCACCGGGCCAGGGAGCGGTGGGAGGACCGGCTCGCCGACGTCCGGGTGCGGGGCGGGGCGCCGACGCTGCGCCGCACGTTCTACTCCTCGCTGTACCGCTCGTTCCTCGCGCCCAACATCGGCAGCGACGCCGACGGCCGCTACACCGGCTGGGACCGCCGTACCCACCGCGCGGACGGGTTCACGTACTACCAGAACTGGTCGCTGTGGGACACCTACCGCACCCAGGTGCAACTGCTCGGGCTGCTCGCGCCGCGTGAGACCCGGGACATGGCCCGGTCGCTGGTCGCGGTCGACGAGGACGGTGGCTGGCTGCCCAAGTGGGGCTACGGCCCGGTCGAGACGAACATCATGAGCGGCGACCCGGTCACCCCGTTCCTGACCTCCGCCTACCGGATGGGCCTGCTCCAGGGGTTCGAGGAGCGTGCCTACCGGGCGCTCAGGAAGAACGCCGACGGTGTGCCGCCCGCCGACTATCCGGGCATCGGCCGCGAGGCCAACGCCGAGTACCTCGCGAACGGCTTCGCGCCCTACGTGAAGGACCGCCCGTACGCCAAGATGGGCGACTCCGACTATCACCACGGCGCCTCCGTCACCCTGGAGTACGCGCTCGCCGACGCCATGCTGGCCCAGATGGCGCGGGGCCTCGGGCACGAGGCGGACGCCGCCCGGTACGCGGCCCGCTCCCGCTCCTACCGGAACGTCTTCGACCCCGCCACCGGTTTCTTCCGCGCCCGCGACGCCGCCGGCGCCTTCACCGGCCCGGCGGACCCGGCCCGCGGCACCGGCTTCCACGAGGGCACCGCCTGGCAGTACCAGTGGCTCGTCCCGCAGGACCTGCCCGGCGTGGTCGGCCTGATCGGCGGCACCCGGGCGGCCAACGACCGGCTCGACGCCTTCTTCGCCTACGACCGGCTGCGCGCCGACCCCGAGCGGACCGCCCGCGAGGTATGGGTGCACGGCGACCCGTACGCCTACTACAACGCGGCCGTCTACAACCCGATGAACGAGCCCGACCTCACCGCCCCCTACACCTACCTCTCCACCGGCCAGCCCTGGAAGACCACGGACGTCGTGCACGCGGCCCTCACCCTGTTCACCGACGGCCCGACCGGCATGACCGGCAACGACGACCTCGGCACCATGTCCGCCTGGAACGTGCTGTCGTCCCTCGGCCTCTTCCCGATCCAGCCGGGCTACGACACCTGGGGCCTGTCCACGCCGGTCTTCGAGCGGGCCGACCTCGACCTGGACCGCCGCTACTGGCCGACCGGCGGGCTGACCGTCACCGCGCCCGGCACCTCCGCCGCGGCCCGCTACATCCAGGCGGTCAGCGCGGACGGACGCCCGCACGAGCGGACCTATCTGCCCGCCGGCCGGCTGCGCTCCCTGCGCTCGCTGGCGTTCACGGTCGGCTCGCGCCCGTCCGAGTGGGGCACGGCACCCGGCGCGGGGCAGCCGGTGCTGAGTTGACCTCGTCCGTCCCTTGGGTCCCGCCTCTTTCGGAGGAGGCGGGACTTAATCCGTTGTTAACTGAGCGTAGCCTGATCGTACTTGACCGTAATCGGCTTGCGGGAGTTGACTTCAAGCTCCCCCTTTTCGTCGACGCGCGAGGCACGCCCGTGACTTCCGACCTGCTCGCCCCCCTCGACCTGGCCTTCTGGAACATGGAGTCCGACCGCCATCCGATGCACCTCGGAGCGCTCGGGGTCTTCGGCGCGCACTCGCCCACCGCGGGCGCCCACGCGGCCGACCTGCTCGCCGCCCGCGCCGCCGCCGTACCCGGCCTGCGCATGCGCATCCGCGACGTCTGGGGGCCCGTCGCCTTCGGCGGCGCGACCCGGGAGACCGACCCCGGCTTCGACCCGCTGAACCACGTACGGCTGCACGCGCCGACCGCCGACTTCCACGCGGCGGCCGGCCGCCTGATGGAACGTCCGCTGGAGCGTGGGCGGCCTCCGTGGGAGGCGCATGTGCTGCCCGGCGAGGACGGGGTGTCCTTCGCGGTGCTGTTCAAGTTCCACCACGCCCTCGCCGACGGGCTGCGCGCGCTCAAGCTCGCCGCCGGCGTCCTGGACCCGGTGGACCTGCCCGAGCGGGCGCCCCGCCCCCTCGAACCGCCCCGGGGGCCGCTGTCGGACCTGCGGTCCCTGCCGGGACGGGTGCCCGGCCTGGTCAGGGGCGCGCTCTCCGACGTGGGCCGGGCACTGGACATCGGCGCCTCGCTGGCCCGCTCCACCCTCGGCATGCGCCCCTCCTCCGCGCTGGCGTCCGCGCCCAGCGGCACCCGCCGCACCGCCGGCGTCGTCCTCGACATCGACGACGTGCACCGGGTGCGCAAGAGCGCCGGCGGCACGGTCAACGACGTCCTCATCGCCGTCGTCGCCGGGGCACTGCGCCGCTGGCTCGACGAACGCGGCGACGGCAGCACGGGCGTGGCGCCGCGCGCCCTGATCCCCGTCTCCCGGCGCCGGCCGCGCACCGCCCAGCCACCGGGCAACCGGCTCTCCGGGTACCTGATACCGCTTCCGGTGGGCGAGGCGGACCCGCTGCGCCGGCTCGACACCGTGCGCACCGCGATGGTCCGCAACAAGGACGCCGGACCGAACCGGGGCGCCGGCGCGGTCGCGCTGCTCGCCGACCACGTGCCGGCCCTCGGGCACCGGCTCGGCGGACCGCTGGTCGGACAGGCCGCGCGGCTGTGGTTCGACATCCTGGTGACCAGCGTGCCGCTGCCGGGGCTCGGGCTGCGGCTCGGCGGGCACGAGCTGGCCGAGGTGTACCCGCTGGCGCCGCTGGCTCCCGGGCAGTCGCTGGCGGTGGCGATCTCCACGTACCGGGGCCGGGTGCACTACGGCCTGGTCGCCGACGCCCGCGCGGTGCCGGACCTGGAGGTGTTCGCCCGGGCGGTGACGGACGAGGTGGAGCTGCTGCTGACCGTCTGCGACGCCTGAACGCCGGGCCCGCCCCAGCCCGGGGCGGGCCCGTCACCTGCGGTTTGCGACCCCTGGGGCCGGTGTGACCCATGGGGCCGACGGGGGCGCTGGTGAGCGGTTTGGGCGGCGGGGGGTGGCGCCCGTAAAATCACGCGTTCGAAAGCGGACGCGAGTCGGAGCGCCGCGCGGGTGATCAGGGAAGCGGCAGCGCGATGACGGTGACAGAGGACGGTTCCGCGTCCATGGAGACCCCCACGGACGCGGCCGTGGAGGAGACGGTCCCCGGCCCCGGGATCGACCCGGAGCGCCTGGCCCTCTGCCTGAGCGTGCTGGAGGAGCTGGACCGGATCGACGTCGACCACCCTGACGCGATCAGGGTGCGCCGGGCCACCGCGCAGATCTACCGCACGGTCAAGCAGCGCCGCCGCCAGGAGCGCCGCGCCGCCAAGACCGCCCACGACCGCGCCGTCACCGAGGCCACCGCCACCGGCTCCGCCGAGCGCATCGACGACGAGACCGAGGGCATCCTGCCGTCCTCCAAGATCGAGGCCGGCCGCATCGCGGGCATACTCCAGCGCCCCCGCTCCTGCTACACCTGCAAGGCCCGCTACGTCGAGGTCGACTACTTCTACCACCAGCTCTGTCCCGACTGCGCCCGCCTCAACCGGGACAAGCGCGACGCCCGCGCCGACCTCACCGGCAAGCGCGCGCTGCTCACCGGCGGCCGCGCCAAGATCGGCATGTACATCGCGCTGCGGCTGCTGCGCGACGGCGCCCACACCACTGTCACCACCCGCTTCCCGAAGGACGCCATCCGCCGCTTCAAGGCGATGGAGGACTCCGCGGACTGGCTGCACCGGCTGGAGGTCGTCGGCATCGACCTGCGCGACCCCGCCCAGGCCGTCGCGCTGGCCGAGCAGGTCGCCGAGGCCGGCCCGCTGGACATCCTGATCAACAACGCCACGCAGACCGTGCGCCGGCTGCCCTCCGCCTATGCCGCCCTGGTCGAGGGCGAGAGCGCCCCGCTGCCGGCCGGTGAGCTGCCCGCCCACCATGTGATCGGCGCGTTCAACTCCGGCGCGGTGGACGGGCTCGCCGCGCTGCCCCTCGGCACCAGTGGTCTCGACGCCCAGCAGGTCGCCGACCTGGCGCTGGTGGCCGGCAACGCCAGCGTCGCCCGGCACCTCGACGGCACCGCCATCGACGCGGGCGGCCTGGTCCCGGACGTGGTCGACAGCAACACCTGGGTGCAGACCATCGAGCAGATCTCCCCGGTGGAGCTGCTGGAGACCCAGCTCTGCAACTACACCTCGCCGTTCATCCTGATCAGCAGCCTGCGCGCGGCCATGGCCGACGCCGCGAAGAAGGCGGCGAGCGGACGGGCGTACGTCGTCAACGTCTCGGCGATGGAGGGCGTCTTCGGCCGGGGCTACAAGGGCGCGGGCCACCCGAACACCAACGCCGCCAAGGCCGCCATGAACATGGTGACCCGGACCAGCGCCCAGGAGATGTTCGACACCGACGGCATCCTCATGACCTCGGTCGACACCGGCTGGATCACCGACGAACGCCCGCACTACGACAAGCTGCGCCTCGCCGAGGCCGGCTTCCACGCCCCGCTCGACCTGGTCGACGGCGCCGCCCGCGTCTACGACCCGATCGTGCGCGGCGAGGAGGGCGAGGATCTGTACGGCGTCTTCATGAAGGACTACGCGCCCGGCAAGTGGTGAGGCATCAGGTCGAAACGTCGTTCGCCTCGTAGGCCGATCGAGTGATCCGGTCTACGAGACGGGTGATGCGCTTTGTTGCAAACAGCCCCATATTGGGGTGCATTGAGGGGGTTAACGACGCGTATTAGTTACACCTTGTTTGCACTCCCTATCGAGCGGGTGGCCGCTCATTTGGTTAACCTGGAGTGGACGGACAGCAGCACAGGGTCCCACCCACACCCGTCGTCCGTCCTGGGGTGAGTCGGTTCACAACGGCCTGCTCCGACACGAGAAACCGGCGCCACCGCGTCCGAAGTGGCCTTCCACCCAGACCCGAGCGGGCGACGAGTGCCGGAGCGCAGACTGTCCGGTATGCCCCGAGGGTGACCCGACACAGAAGGAGTGCGCGGTGACACCGGAGACGACGAACGCCGAACAACGCCCCGCGGAACGCGTCGAGCGCGCGGGCCGCAGAGCCGGAGAACTCGGCAGCCTGGAAGTGTGGGCCCGGTCCGCCCCGATCCGCCTCGCGGGGTACGAGGACGACCTCGCCGAACCCCACATCCTGCCCAGCGTGGACTGACGCCGGGCAGTAGCCGTCACGATCGATCGCCGACGGCATGGGCGTGGCGGTCCCACGCCCATGCCGCACTCCGCCCGACCGTCCTCACGCCGGCTCGGGTGCCGTACGCCGCCACGGTCGCAGCCGCTCCAGCTCCTCCGCCAGCTCCAGCAGGACCGCCTCCGCGCCCGGACGGCCGACGAGCTGGACGGCGCAGGGCGCGCCGGACGGCAGGTAGCCGAACGGCACGGACATCGCCGGCCAGCCGGTCAGGTTCCACGGCGGGGTGAACGGCGAGTACGCGCTGTTCACGAGGACATTGCGCAGCCAGCCCTGCTCGTGCCGGGGACCGGCCTTCGGGGCGCGCCGGGCCAGGGCCGCGGTGAGCAGCACGTCGTGCTCGGCGAAGAACGGCGCCAGCCGGGCGCGCAGCCGCTCACGGCTGTCGCTCGCGCGCACCGAGCCGACGAAGCGCCGGCCCACCGCCGCGTGCACCCGGGTCCGGCGGGCCAGCCGCGCCCGGTCCAGACCCTCGGCGTCCACCGCCGTCCCGGCCGTCCAGTGCCGCACCGCGGTCACGCCCAGGTCCAGCGGGTACGGCGGCTCGGCCCGCCGCACCCGATGCCCGGCCCGGGCCAGCACCCCGGCCGCCTCGCGCACCGCGGTCGTATACGACCTGCTGACGCTCGTCCCGGCCAGCGGGCTGCGCACGGCGGCGGCGATCCGCAGCCGCGCCGGTTCCGCGGCCCGGTCCGGCGCGGCGCCCGCGAGGACGCCGAACATCAGCCGCAGGTCCGCCACCGTGGTGGCCAGCGGGCCGTTCTCCGACATGCCGAACCAGTCGCCGTTGCCGATCCCCGCCGGCACCACCCCGTGCCCGGGCTTGAGCGTGACCAGACCGCAGTTCGCGGCCGGGATGCGCAGCGAGCCCATGCCGTCGTTGCCGAGCGCGAGCGGCACGAACCCGGCGGCCACCGCCGCCGCGCTGCCGCCGGAGGAGCCGCCGGCCGTGCGCGCCGGGTCCCACGGATTGCGCGAGATGCCGAACTCGCCCTCGGTGGTGCCGAACACGCACAGCTCGGGCACGTTCGTCAGCCCCACCACCACGGCCCCGGCCGCCCGCAGCCGGGCCACCGTCACATGGTCCTCGGCGGCCGGGGTGTCCGGGGTCGCCGTACTGCCGTCGCGATGCGCCTCCCCGCGCACCGCCAGGTTGTCCTTGACGGCCACCGGCACGCCCGCGAGCGGCAGTTCGGCGAGATCGTCCCGCGCCCCCACCGCGTCGGCCTCGGCGAGCGCCGCCTGTGCGCGCACCGTCCGGAACGCCTCGATCCGCCCGTCCAGCCGCTCGATCCGCGCGAGATGCTCCGCCACCACCTCCCGGGGCGTCACCCGCTTCTCCCGCACCGCCTCGGCGATCTCCTCCGCACTCCGCCCGGCCCAGCTCGCCACGCGCACTCCTCGCCCATTCGTCGGCTACTCGCCGGTACGTCTCCCGGCGTACGGAGAACTGTGCCGGGTCGGGGGCGCCACGTCGAGGGGCCGAGAGGGGCGCCGGCTCAGACCGGCCGGGCCGGTCCCGTGCTGTCGCGGGCCGTGAGGCGGGGGACCGGGACGCGGGCCGCCCGGGGCGGGCCGCCGTCCAGGAGGGAGAGGAGTTCGCGGGCCGCCATGGAACCGAACTCGACGCTGTCCCGGGACAGCGCGGACAGCCGGGGTTTGACGATGCGGCACAGGGCCGAGTCCTCCCAGGAGACCACCGAGACGTCCCGGGGCACCTCGACGCCGAGGTCCGAGGCGGCCGCGACGCCGGCCACGGCCATCACGTCGTTGTCGTAGATGAGGGCCGTCGGGGCGGGGGAGGCGCCCAGCACCCGGCGGGTCACCGCGGCGCCCTCGGTGTCGGAGTAGTCGGTGGTGACCGAGCGCACCTCGGTCAGGCCGCGGCGGTCCGCCTCGGCGCGCAGGGTGGCGATCCGGCGCCGGGTGTGGGCGAGTTCGGGCAGACCGGCGATGTGCACGATCCGGCGGTGGCCGAGGGCCGTCAGCTCGTCCACCACGGAGGCCATCGCGCCGGCGTCGTCCGCCCACACCGAGGAGGCGCCCCGGTGGCCCGCCCCGGGCGCGCCGCCGATCACCACGGCGGGCAGGCCCAGTTCCTCCAGCAGGTCCGGGCGCGGGTCCTCGGCGCGCGGGTCGGCCACCAGCACGCCGTCCACCCGGTGCTCCGCCCACCAGCGCCGGTACACCGCGCACTCCTCGGACACGTCCCGCGCGACCTGGAAGAGCAGGCCCAGATGGCGTTCGGCGAGCACCTCCTGGATGCCGGAGACGAGCTGGAGGAAGAACGAGTCGACGCCCAGGGTGTGCGCGGGGCGGGCGAGGACGAAGCCGACCGTCGCCGCGCCCTCCCCGGACAGGGCGCGCGCGGCCGTGTTCGGACGCCAGCCGAGCTGTTCGGCGACCCCGCGGACCCGGGCGCGGGTGGCCTCCGAGACACCGGGCCGGTCGTTGAGCGCGAAGGACACCGCGCTCTCGGAGACCCCGGCCCGCCGGGCGATGTCCTTCATCGTGGGCCGGCGCGCGGGTGACCGCCTGGTCGGCATGGATCAGCTCCCCTTTTCGAGAATGCGTCCTAAAGCGCTTGAGCGTCAAGACCCTAAAGCGCATTAGCAGTCCACGGCAAGCTGTCAGCCAAAAGCCCCTGACCTGCACTAATGAAATTCCCCTTTCTTTAGTTCCGTCGAATGCGTTGACTTCTCCCGAGCGGCACGGGCAAGGTCACTGCCGCCACTCCACCGCCCGACGCCGCAAGGGAGCCGTGTCACCGTGCCCATATCTCGCAGAGCCCTGGCCGCAGCCGTAGCCGCCCTCCTCCTGCCACTGAGCGCCTGCGGTTCCGGCGACGACGGAGGCGCCGGCTCCACCGATGCCTCCGGCAAGGTCGAGGGCGACATCACCTTCCAGACCTGGAACCTGCGCGCCAACTTCAAGTCGTACTTCGAGGGCCTGATCGCGGACTTCGAGCACAAGTACCCCGGCGCGCACGTCAAGTGGGTCGACCAGCCCGCCGAGGGCTACCCCGACAAGCTCAGCGCCGACGCCGGCGGCGGCACCCTGCCCGACGTCGTCAACGTCTCCCCGGATCTGGTCGCCCCGCTCGCCAAGGCCGGGCTCGCCATGGACCTCGACAAGGCCGCCGCGAAGTACAAGTCCGAGTACCTGGACGGCGCCTGGGCCGGCCACCAGGTCCCGGGCCTGAGCGGCACCTACGCCTTCCCGTGGTACCTGAACACCGGGCCGCTCTTCTACAACAAGTCCCTGTTCGAGAAGGCCGGCCTCGACGCCGATCGGCCCCCGAAGACCTACGACGACCTGTTCGCCGACGCCCTCCAGCTCGCGAAGAAGAGCGGCGGCAAGGTCGCCACCCTCGCCAACGTGCCCACCATCGAGGACTTCGGCCGCTACGGCGTCCCGCTCATGAACAAGCAGGGCACCGCCTTCGCCTTCAACAACACAAAGGGGATCGAACTCCTCACCAAGTACAAGGAGTTGTACGACGCCAAGGCGCTCGACCCCCAGGCGCTGACCGCGACCCCGGAGTCCTCCGGCAAGAAGTTCCTGACCGGCGCCGTCGCCATGAACCCCGGCAGCGCCCTCGACCTCGGCAACTTCAAGAAGAACGCGCCCGGCCTCTACAAGAACATCGGCATCACCGACCAGATCACCAGCACCGGGCACGTCAACATGTACGTGATGGGCCTGATGGTCAACTCCCGCACCAAGCACACCCCGGCCGCCGTCGCCTTCGCCCACTTCGTCACCGACGCGCAGAACCAGATGTCCTTCGCGAAGAAGGTCGCCATCTTCCCGAGCACCGCCGGCTCCCTGGACGACCCGTACTTCACCAAGCAGGACGGCACCGACGAGACCCGGGTGCGCGTCGCCGCCGCCAAGTCCCTGAAGACCGCGGTCAACTACACGCCCGTACTCTTCAGCGACCAGATGAAGACCGCGCTGCGCAACGAGGTCGCCAAGGCGCTCCAGGGCAAGCAGAGCCCCAAGGCAGCCCTCGACAACGCTGTCAAGGCCGCCGACCGCCTGCTCCAGCAGGGCTGACCTGCCATGGCCACTCCCACCGCCGCCACCCGGATACGGCGCCAACTGCGCACCAGCCCCTGGCTGTTCGCCGCACCCGGGCTGCTCGTCACCGGCGCCTTCGTGCTCTACCCGTTCGTCTCCACCCTGGTGAACTCCTTCACCGACCGCCGCACGCTGCTGCCGGGCCACTTCGTGGGCCTCGCCAACTTCCGCGAGCTGCTCCACGACGACATGTTCTGGACCGGGCTGCGCAACAGCACCCTGTACGTCCTCTGCGTCGTGCCCGCCCTCGTCGTGCTGCCGCTGCTGCTCGCCCTGCTGGTGCAGAAGAACATCCCCGGCATCACCTTCTTCCGCTCCGCCTTCTACACCCCGGTCGTCGCCTCGATCGTCGTGGTCGGACTGATCTGGGTGTGGCTGCTGGACGAACGCGGCCTGGTCAACGCCCTGTTGGAGACCGTCGGGATCGGCCGGGTCGGCTTCCTCAGCGACCAGTGGCTGCTCCTGCTGAGCGCGATGGCCGTCACGGTGTGGAAGGGCCTCGGCTACTACATGATCATCTATCTCGCCGCGCTGGCGAACGTGCCGCGCGAACTGCACGAGGCCGCGGCCGTGGACGGCGCCGGGGCGGTGCGCCGCTTCTTCTCCGTCACCCTCCCCGCCGTCCGCTCCACCATGGTGCTGGTCGCCGCGCTCTCCTCGGTCGCCGCCTTCAAGGTGTTCTCCGAGGTGTACCTGATGGCCGGGCCCAGCGGCGGCCCGGCCGGGGAGGACACCACCCTCGTCATGCTCGTCCAGCGCACCGGTACCGGACTCACCGGCCGCGTCGGCTACGCCTCCGCCCTCTCGGTGGTCGTCTTCGTCGTCACCGTCGCCCTGATGCTGCTCGTGCTGCGCGCCGACCGGAAGGAGGAGGCGTGAGCGTCCTGGAGAAGGTCCGCACCGAACCCGCCGACCCGGCCGACCGGGCCCGCGAGCGCCGCCTCACCGACCAGCACGGCCGCCGTGTCCACGTCGGCGAACTCCTCTGGCGCTACGTGCTGCTGCTCGCCGTGCTCGCCCTCACCGTCGGCCCGTTCCTCTGGCAGCTCTCCACCTCCCTGAAGGGGCCGACCGAGGACATCTACAGCTCCCCGCCGAGCTTCCTGCCCGGTCACCCCACCCTGCACAACTACACCCGGGTCGCCGACACCATCCCGGTCTGGGACTACGCCCTGAACTCCCTGAAGGTCGCCGCCGCCAACGTCGTCACCAACTGCGTCGGCTCGGCCCTCGCCGGCTACGCCCTCGCCCGGCTCCGCTACCGCGGCCGGGGCGCGACCACGCTCGTCTTCGTGCTGGCGATGCTCGTGCCCGTCGAGGGCATCGTCATCGCCCAGTTCACCACCATGCGCGAACTCGGCCTGAACAACACCCTGATCGGCGTCGTGCTCCCGGGCGCGATCGGCGCGATGAACGTCCTGCTGATGCGCAACGCCTTCCGCAACCTGCCCTACGAGATCGAGGAGGCCGCCTACGTGGACGGCGCCAACGTCTGGCAGCGGTTCCGGCGCATCGCCCTGCCCTCGGTGAAGGGCACTCTCGCCGTCGTCGCGATCTTCGCCTTCATGGGCGCCTGGGACGACTTCCTGTGGCCGCTCATCGTGCTCAGCGACCCCTCCAAGTTCACCCTGACCATCGGCCTGAACTACCTGCACGGCACCTTCGCCAACGACGAACGGCTCGTCGCCGCCGGCACCGTGATCGCCGTCGCGCCGCTCATCGCCCTCTTCGCCTGCCTCCAGCGGTACTTCTTCCGCGGCGTCGGCGAGGGCGCCGTCAAGGGCTGACCCACGTCCACCGCCTCCGCAAGGACCTCCATGCCTGCTGCCGTGCGCTTCGGCGTCAACTACACACCCAGCGAAGGGTGGTTCCACCACTGGCTCGACTTCGACCTCGACTCCGTGCGCGCCGACCTCGACGCCATCGCCGCGCTCGGCCTCGACCACATCCGGGTCTTCCCGCTGTGGCCCTACTTCCAGCCCGACCGCGCCCTGATCCGCCCGCGCGCCGTCGACCAGCTCGTGGCCCTCGCGGACGCCGCCGCCGAACGCGGCCTCGACGTCAACGTGGACGGACTGCAAGGGCACTTGAGCAGCTTCGACTTCCTGCCCGCCTGGACCCGCACCTGGCACCGGCGGAGCCTGTTCACCGACCCGGACGTCGTCGACGGCGAGGCCGCCTACCTGCGCACCCTCGCCGCCGCCCTCGCCGACCGGCCCAACTTCCTCGGCATGACCGTCGGCAACGAGGTCAACCAGTTCGCCGCCGCCCCCCACCCCGACCCCGACCGGATCACCCCCGGGGAGGCCGAACGGTGGCTGGTGCGGATGCTGGCCGCCTGCGCCGAGGGCGCCCCCGGCCGGCCGCACCTGCACGCCTCCTATGACGCCGCCTGGTACCAGGACGACCAGCCCTTCACCCCCGGCCACTCCGCCCGGCTCGGCGACCTCACCGCCGTACACTCCTGGGTCTTCAACGGCACCGCCCAGCGGCACGGCCGGGACTCCGTGCCCGCCGAGCACCACGCCGCCTACCTGGTCGAGCTGAGCAAGGCCTGGGCCGACGACCCGCACCGGCCGGTGTGGCTCCAGGAGGTCGGCGCGCCCGCGCCCCTCGTCCCCGCCGAGCACGCGGCCCGCTTCACCGAGGCCACCGTCGCCCACGTCCTCGACTGCCCCGACCTGTGGGGCGTCACCTGGTGGTGCTCCTACGACGTCTCGCGCGACCTCGCCGACTTCCCCGAACTGGAATACTCCCTCGGCCTGTTCACCAGCGACCGCCGGCCGAAGGACCTGGCCCGCACCCTCGCCGCCGCGGCCCGCCGGCCGCGGCGCGCACCGGCCGTCCGCGCCACCGCCCTCGTCGTGCCCGCCGACCCCGGCCGGCGCTCGCGCTGCGCCCCCGGCGGCCCCGTCTTCGACGCCTTCTTCCGGCTCGTCGCCGACGGCGCCCGCCCCACCACCGTCCTCGACACCCGCGCCGACGACAAGGACCACCTCGCCGCGCGCGGCATCACCGAGACCGTCACTCCCGACCAGGTACTCCCCACCCCACCCGGAGGCACCCGCTCGTGAAACCCACCAGACGCACCGTCCTGCTCGCCGCCGGCGCCGCCGCCCTCACCCCCGCCCTGCCCGCCGCGGCGGCGACCCCACGCGCCGGCGCCGCGACCCCGCCGTACGCCGCCTACTGGTACCCGGACTCGCTGCCCGCCGGCAGCCCCGGCCCCGGCATCACCTGGCGCAGCCTCAAGGCCTGGCGCGCGGCCGACGACCCCGACCTCGCCTTCAACGCCGCGTCCGTGCCGCTCGCCCCCCGCTTCACCCCGACGCCGGCCAACACCACCGCCCGCTCCGGGCAGGCCCGCGTCCAGGCGCTGGTCTCCTTCGGGCCCACCTCCGCCAACCCCTCCCAGGGCTCGGCCACCGCCGACTCCTACGCGCTCACCCACTGGGCCTACGTGGACGAACTGGTCTTCTGGGGCGGCTCGTCCGGCGAGGGCCTGATCCTCGCGCCCAACGCGCCGGTCGTGGACGCGGCCCACCGGCACGGCGTCCCCGTCCTCGGCAACATCTTCCTGCCGCCCACCGCCTACGGCGGGCAGCTCCAGTGGACCCGCGACCTGGTGCGGAAGGACGCCTCCGGGCACTACCCGCTCGCCGCCCAGCTCGTCGCGGTGGCCGCGGCGTACGGCTTCGACGGCTGGTTCGTGAACGCCGAGACCGGCGGCGGCAACACCGCGCTCGGCACCGCCATGCTCGGCTTCGTCCAGGAGCTGAAGTCGCTCGCGGCGGCCAGGGGCCAACGGGTCACCTGGTACGACGCCATGACCGTGAACGGCACGGTCAGCTGGCAGGGCGCGCTGAACAGCCAGAACCAGGCCTTCTTCCAGGCCGCCGACGACATGTTCGTGGACTTCCGGTGGAGCGCCTCCACCCTGGCCGCCTCCGGCACCAAGGCCGACCAGCTCGGCCGCGGCCGGTACCAGCTGTGGGCCGGTGTCGACGTCGAGTCGAACGGCTCGGACTCCTCCGTGAACTGGGACGCGATCGTGCCGTCCGGCAAGCCGCACATCGCCTCGATCGGCCTCTACCGGCCCGAGTGGACCCGCAACCACCTGCCCGCAGACCAGCGCGCCCCCGCCGACTTCCACGCGGCCGACGACCGGTTCTGGACCGGGCGCTCCCTCGACCCGTCCCGGCCGGACGCGGGCGACCCCTGGCGGGCGCCGGCCGTGTCGGTGGCCGACCGCTCGACGGTCTCCGCGCTGCCGTTCGCCAGCGTGTTCAACACCGGGCACGGGCTGCGCTGGTACGAGGAGGGCGCGGTCGTCTCGGACGTGCCGTGGAACCACCTCGGGGTGCAGGACCGGCTGCCCTCGCGGCGGTGGGTGGTGCGCACGGCGGGGGAGCGGCCGACGGTCGCCTTCGACTTCGCCGACGCCTGGCGGGGCGGCAGCAGCGTGCTGGTGGACGGTGCACTCGGTCAACCCGTGGTGCTGGACCTGTACGCGACACGGCTGCCGATCGGTGTGAACTCGGTCGCCGAGCTGACCTTCCGGACCGATGCCGGGGCCGTGAACGCCGAGCTGGCGGTGGCGACGGCGGAACCCGCCGGGGCGGGGGCGGCACCGCCGTACACATACCTGCCGGTGAACCCGGTCCCCGGCGGTGTCGGCGGGAAGCGGGGTGCGCCCGGTGTGCGTGTGCAGTCGGTCAACGGCTGGCAGACGGCGACGATCCCACTCACCGGGCTGTCCGGCACCGGCCCCCACACCCTTCGTGCCCTCGGCGTCCGGCTCACCGCCGTCGGCGGCGGCCCGGTGCGCTGGCGGCTGGGCGGCCTCGCCGTCCACGACGCGGTCACCACCCCGGCCGCCCCCACCGGCGCCCGGGTCACCGCGGCGAGCGGCGGCGACCTCCGCCTCGCCTGGACCGCCGCGCCCGGCCCGGTCCGCCACTACACCGTGCACCGCCGCCTCCCCGACGGCACCCGCCGCTTCCTCGGCGCCACCGGCCAGCGCGCCTGGTTCCTCACCGGCCAGCACGCCGAGCAGGGGGAGACGGCGGCACGGTTCGAAGTGCGCGCGGTGGGGGAGCTGTACAACGCCTCCACAGCCGCGACCATCACCCACCCCTGGTAGCCCGACCCCTGTCGACCCACCCCGAGCAGCACCCCCGGCAGACCCCGTGACCCGCAGGAGCACCCCGCATGCATGACGACCGCACTCTGGTGGAAGCCCGCCTCAGGCGCGTCCTCGACGAACGCGTCCGTCCCGCCGTGTACCCCGAGACCGTCCCGCTGCGGGTAGCGGTCTGGCACGCCCCCGGCGAGCCGGTACCGGTCGCGGAGGGACTCGCCGCCGAGCCCGAGCCGATCGAGGTGGGCGCCCGCTGGGGTGCTCCCTGGGGCACCAGCTGGTTCCGGGTGACCGGGACCGTCCCCGAGGCCTGGGCCGGGCGGACCGTGGAGGCCCTGCTCGACCTAGGCTTCGACGAGAACATGCCCGGCTTCCAGTGCGAGGGCCTGGTCTACCGGCCCGACGGCACCCCGGTGAAGGGCCTCAACCCGCGCAACCAGTGGGTGCGGATCGGTGCGCCGGTCGAGGGCGGCGAGGAGGTGCGCCTGCACATCGAGGCGGCCTCCAACCCGGTCATCCTCGACTACCACCCCTTCCTCCCCACCCGGCTCGGCGACCAGGACACCGCCGGACACGAGCCGCAGTACACGCTCACCCGCATGGACCTCGCCGTCTTCGACGAGACCGTGTGGCAGCTGGTGATCGACCTGGAGGCGCTCGGCGAGCTGATGGCGGAACTGCCCGCCGACTCCGCGCGCCGCCACGACATCCTGCGCGCCGTCGAACGGGCGCTGGACGCCGTCGACCTCCAGGACGTGGGCGGCACCGCCGCCCGCGCCCGGGAGCAGCTCACCGCCGTGCTGGCGGCGCCCGCGGTGCCGTCCGCGCACCGGATCACCGCCGTCGGCCACGCGCACATCGACTCCGCGTGGCTGTGGCCGCTGCGCGAGACGGTGCGCAAGGTGGCCCGTACGACGTCCAACATGACCGCGCTCCTGGAGGACGAGCCGGAGTTCGTCTTCGCCATGTCCCAGGCGCAGCAGTGGGCCTGGGTGCGCGACCACCGGCCCGAGGTGTGGGCGCGGGTGAAGAAGGCGGTCGCGGAGGGGCGGTTCGTGCCGGCCGGCGGGATGTGGGTGGAGTCGGACACCAACATGCCCGGCTCGGAGGCGATGGCCCGGCAGTTCGTGCACGGGAAACGGTTCTTCCTCGACGAGTTCGGCGTCGAGAACGAGGAGGCCTGGCTGCCCGACACCTTCGGGTTCGCGGCGGGCCTGCCGCAGATCATCAAGGCGGCCGGCTCCAAGTGGCTGCTGACGCAGAAGATCTCCTGGTCCCAGACGAACTCGTTCCCGCACCACACCTTCCACTGGGAGGGCATCGACGGCACCCGGATCTTCACGCACTTCCCGCCCGTCGACACCTACAACTGCTCCATGAAGGGCAGCGAGATCGCGCACGCGGCCCGCAACTTCAAGGACAAGGGCCGCGCCCGGCACTCCCTCGCGCCCACCGGCTGGGGTGACGGGGGCGGCGGCACCACCCGCGAGATGGTCGCCAAGGCGGCCCGGATGCGCGACCTGGAGGGCTCGGCCACCGTCGCCTGGGACACCCCGCGCGCCTTCTTCGAGAAGGCCGAGGCCGAGTACCCCGAACCGCCGGTCTGGGTGGGCGAGCTGTACCTCGAACTGCACCGCGCCACCCTCACCAGCCAGGCGAAGACCAAGCAGGGCAACCGGCGCAGCGAGCACCTGCTGCGGGAGGCCGAGCTGTGGGCGGCCACGGCGGCGGTCCGCACCAAATTCCCCTATCCTTACGAGGAGTTGGACCGGATCTGGAAGACGGTGCTGCTCCACCAGTTCCACGACATCCTGCCCGGCTCGTCCATCGCCTGGGTGCACCGGGAGGCGCGGGCGACCTACGAGCGGCTGGCCGGCGAACTGACCGGCATCATCGAGGCCGCCCAGCGGGCGCTGGCCGGCGAGGGCACGACCCCGCTCGTCTTCAACGGGGCACCGCACGACCGGCACGGCGTCCCGGCGGGTGGGGCCGCCGGGGCAGAGGTGCCCGAGGGTACGCGCCTGACCCCCGCCCCGGACGGCGGCCACATCCTCGACAACGGCCTGCTGCGGATCACCGTCGACACCCGGGGCCTGGTCGTCTCCGCCTACGACCCCGCCGCCGACCGCGAGACCATCGCCCCCGGCACGGCCGCCAACCTGCTCCAGCTCCACCCGGACTTCCCGAACATGTGGGACGCCTGGGACGTCGACTCCTTCTACCGCAACACCGTCACCGAACTCACCGACACCGACGAGGTCACGGCCGGCGAGGACGGGGCCTCGGTGCGGATCACGCGCTCCTTCGGCGACTCCCGGGTCACCCAGGTGCTGACGCTGCCGCCGGGGGAGCGGCGGCTGCTCATCGACACCGAGGTGGACTGGCACGAGACGGAGAAGTTCCTCAAGCTCGCCTTCCCGCTCGACCTGCACGCCGAACGGTACGCGTCCGAGACGCAGTTCGGGCACGCCTACCGGCCCACGCACACCAACACCTCCTGGGAGGCGGCCAAGTTCGAGGCCTGCAACCACCGCTTCGTCCACCTGTCGGAGCCCGGCTGGGGCGTCGCCGTCGTCAACGACTCGACGTACGGCCACGACGTGACCCGCACCGTCCGCCACGACGGCGACCGGGGCACGACCACCACGGTCCGCGTCTCCCTGCTGCGCGCCCCGCGCTTCCCCGACCCCGAGACCGACCAGGGCGTCCACCGGTTCCGGCACGCCCTGGTGCCGGGAGGCACGATCGCCGACGCGGTCACCGAGGGCTGGCGGATCAACCTGCCCGAGCGCCGCACCACCGGCGCCGGCGCGGTGGCCCCGCTGGTCACCGTGGACGACGACGCGGTGGTGGTCACGGCGGTGAAGCTCGCCGACGACGGCAGCGGCGACGTGGTGGTCCGCTGCCACGAGGCCCACGGCGGCCGGGCCCGCGCCACCCTCACGGCGGGCTTCGAGATCGCGGACGTCACCCCGACGGACCTGCTGGAACGGCCCCTCGCCGACACCGAGCCACCGGCCCGCGACGGCGACCGCATCACCCTACGGCTGCGCCCCTTCGAGCTGACGACACTGCGGCTGCGCCGGGCCTGACCGGTCCCGGAACACGGAGGGAGGGGGCACCAGGCGCGACGCCACGAGCCGGCTCGGCCGCGCGGGTGTTCGACCAGTGGGAGACACCCGTACCGGAGGCGTTCCGGCAGGAGCTGCGAGGCACCGGCCTGCTGACCGGAGAAGACAGCCCCGCGTGAGGTCTACGACCCCTGCGCCACCCCGGTCAGTCGCGTCGGGGGCAGGTACTCGCGCACGAACGTGCGGTCCCAGTGCGCGCCCGTCTCGCGCAGTTCCCGTCGGCTGGTGTACCGGTAGCGGAAGAGCCGGGCGCGCACGAAGCGGGGCGGGGTGTCCGGCGGGAAGGGGGAGCGGCGCAGGAGGCGCAGGGTGTCGCGGTCGTTCTCCAGCAGCCGCTCCACCAGTCCGCCGAACCAGTCCCCGGCGTACCCGGGCGACAGCGCGGCGAACCACATCAGCCAGTCCAGCCGCAGATGGTAGGGCGCGAACTGGCGCGGCCGGTACCGGAGATCGCCCGGCTTGCCCCGGAACTCGTACTCCCGCCACTCCGCGTCCTCCCGAGGCGCGTCGTCCAGGGTGCCCTCGATGATCACCTCGTGCCGCACCCGGCTGACGCTGCCGAACGCGCCGTAGGTGTTGACCAGGTGCAGCGGGTCGAAGGAGCGGTTCATCACCTGGCGGCGGGAGACCATGTTCCGCACCGGCTGACGGCTCAGGAACAGCAGCCCCGCGGCCACCGCCAGGACGAGGACCTCGTACCACAGCGGTGCCGGGGCGACATCCGGCGCGCCGCCCGGGACGCGGAGCGCGGACACGGCCAGCACGATGGTGATCCAGTTCAGCCAGGCGAAGTTGCCGGAGAGCACCAGCCACAACTGGGTGACGATCATCAGCGCGGCGGCGGCCGACGCGACGGGCTGCGGTGTGAACAGCAGGAAGGGCACGACCAGTTGTGTGACGTGGTTGGCGGCCACCTCGGCCTTGTGCAGCGGCTTCGGCAGGTGGTGGAAGAACCGGCTCAGCGGGCCCGGCATCGGCTGCGTCTCGTGGTGGTAGTACAGGCAGGTCAGCTCCCGCCAGCAGGCGTCACCGCGCAGCTTGATCAGACCGGCGCCGAACTCGACGCGGAACAGGATCCAGCGCAACAGGAACAGCACCACCACCGGCGGCGCCACCTCGTCGTTGCCGAGGAACGCCGCGAGGAACCCGGTCTCCAGCAGCAGCGACTCCCAGCCGAAGGCGTACCACGTCTGGCCCACGTTCACGATCGACAGGTACAGCGCCCAGGGCACCAGCCACAGCACGATCCCGGCCCACAGCGGCAGCGCCGCGTCCGCCCCCGCGAGCAGCGCCGCCGACACCGCGCAGCCCGCCCAGGCCGTGCCCGCGAAGAACCGGTCCGAGTAGTGGGCGTGGAACAGGCTCGGCGAGCGCCTGAAGGGCACCCGCGCCACGAAGCGCGGGACCGGCAGCATGCCGCGTTCGCCGAGCAGCGCCCGGAACTGGAGCGCCGCCGACAGGAACGCGACGAGGTACACGGCGGCCAGAGCCCGCTGGAGCACCAGCCGGCTCAGCCAGTAGTCGGGTGCGGTGAACCAGTCCACGGCGATACGCGCCCTTCCTCATGGCCGGACCCCGTCCGGGTTGCCCGTCGGCGCCGGGCGATGCGGGTCAAGGCGATCGATCACTCACCGTAGCGCCGGAGGTGCGGAGCGCGGGTTCACCGACTCGATTAATCGGGCGAATGCTGGCAAGGTGTCCCCATGGCTGATCGGGGAGCGAGCGCCCTGTCACTCCCGGAGGACTGGCCCGCCCGCCCGGACCCGATCCTCGCGCTCAACCACATGGGCAGCTTCGACTGGGACCTCGACGCCGGCCTCCTGCACCTGGACCCCCGGGCGTACGAGGTGTTCGACCTGCTCCCCGAGGAGTTCGACGGCCACCCCGAGTCCCTGTCCGCGCGGGTGCCCCCGCCGGAGGCGGCCCGGCTGGACGCGGTGATCGCCCAGGCCATCAAGGACGGCAGCGAGAACTACGGCACCTACCTCCGTATCCGCCGCCGCGACGGCACCCCCCGCTGGACCCACACCCAGGGCTGCATCCGCCGCGACGCGTCCGGCCGCCCCCGCCGGGTCGTGGGCATCGTCCGCGACGCCACCCGGGAACTCGCCGACAGCGCCACCCGCGGACTCCGGGACGCCCAGGACGAGGCGCTGCGCCAGCAGACCGACATCGTCCAGGCGGTCTCCGCCGCCCTCGCCCACGCCCGCACCGTCCAGGACGTCATCGACGTGCTCAAGGACACCCAGGGCATCCGCCACCTCGGCGCGACCAGCCTGGTGATGGGCCTGGTGGAGGCGGGCCGCATCCGGCTGGTCGCCGAGGGGCCGGCCGGCAGCTTCGTGCCCGGCACCCGCGTCACCCGCACGGACGAGCCGTACCCGATGAGCGAGGTCGTCCGCACCCTCGTACCCCGGTTCATCGAGTCCCCGGAGGACTTCGCCGCGCGCTACCCGATCCTCTGGCCGCACCTCACGGACCTGCACATCACCTCGGCCGCCTACCTGCCACTGATCGCCCAGGCCCGCCCGATCGGCGCCATGGGCCTGCTCTACGACGACCGGCGCGGCTTCTCCGCCGAGGAACGCGGCGTCCTGGTCGCCCTCGGCAGCAGCATCGGGCAGAGCCTGATGCGGGCCATGCTCTACGAACAGGACAAGGACCTCGCCGAGGGCCTTCAGCAGGCCATGCTGCCGCGCACCATCCCGAGCGTCCGCGGCGCCGACGTCGCCGTCCGCTACCGCTCCGCCGCGCTCGGCCGGGACATCGGCGGCGACTGGTACGACCTGATCCCGCTGCCCGGCGGCCGGGTCGGCGCGGTCATCGGCGACGTCCAGGGCCACGACACCCACGCCGCCGCCGTCATGGGCCAGCTGCGGATCGTGCTGCGCGCCTACGCCGCCGAGGGCCACACCCCGGCCACCGTGATGGCCCGCGCCTCCGTCTTCCTGCACGAACTCGACACCGACCGCTTCGCCACCTGCCTGTACGCGGAGGCCGACCTCGCCACCGGCGTCGTCCAGGCGGTCCGCGCCGGCCACCTCGACCCGCTGCTCCGGCACGCCGACGGCACCTGCCGGCGGGTCCACGTCGAGGGCGGCCTCCCGCTCGGGCTGTCCGCCGAGTTCGGCCGCCTGGAGTACCCCGTCTCCACCTTCGAACTCGACCCCGGCCACATCCTGCTGCTGTGCACCGACGGCCTGATCGAGCAGCCCGGCACCGATCTGGACGACGGCATGCGCGGCCTGAAGACGCTGATCGCGCACGGCCCCGACGACGTGCGGGCCCTCGCCGACCGGCTGATCCGGATGGCGGAGGACCGCGGCGGCGACGACGACGTGGCCCTGCTCCTGCTGCGCCGCCACGCCCCACGCGCCGGGCGGCCGGCCGGCCGGCTCCAGCAGCACGTGGCCCCCGGCGACCCGGAGGCCCTCACCCACGCCCGGCACCTGATCCGTGCCGCCGTCCACTCCTGGGGCGCCGCCGAGCGCGCCGACGAGGTCGAGCTGGTCGCCGACGAGCTGATCACCAACGCGCTGCTGCACACCGAGGGCTCGGCGATCGTGACCCTGCGGGCCCTGGACGCCCCCGAGCGCAGGCTGCGCGTCGAGGTCGCGGACTCCTCCAGCGCCCTGCCGCGCCGCCGTGAGGCCGGGGAGGACGGCGTCTCCGGCCGCGGGCTGCTGCTGGTGGAGCTGCTCACCGACGTCTGGGGTGTCGAGGCACGCGGCGGCGGCAAGGCGGTGTGGTGCGAGTTCGAGCTGCCCTGAGGCCGCCGCCGCGCGCCGGGCGCGGGGCGTTGTCGGTGCCGGATGGCACTCTGGACGTATGCCGGAACTGCCCGAGGTCCAAGCGCTGACGGACTTCCTCACCGAGCACCTGGTCGGCCGCCGGGTGGCGCGGGTGCTGCCCGTCGCCATCAGCGTGCTGAAGACGTACGACCCTCCCGTCACCGCCCTGGAGGGCGCCGAGGTGACGGCCGTGGGGCGGTACGGCAAGTTCCTGGACCTGGCGACGGACGGCGGCCTGCACCTGGTCACCCATCTGGCCCGGGCCGGCTGGCTCCAGTGGAAGGACCGGCTGCCGGACGGCCCGCCCAAGCCGGGCAAGGGGCCGCTCGCGCTACGCGTCGCCCTGGAGACCGGCGAGGGCTTCGACCTCACCGAGGCCGGCACCCAGAAGCGCCTCGCGGTCTACGTGGTGCGCGACCCGGCACAGGTCCCGGGTGTCGCCCGGCTCGGTCCCGACCCGCTCGCCGACGACTTCGACGAGGCCCGCTTCGCCGCCCTGCTGAAGGACGAGAGACGTCAGCTGAAGGGCGCGCTGCGCGACCAGTCGCTGATCGCGGGCGTGGGCAACGCGTACAGCGACGAGATCCTGCACGCCGCGAAGATGTCCCCGTTCAAGCTCGCCGCCTCCCTCACCCCGGCGGAGACCCGGCACCTCTACGCGGCGCTGCGGGCGACCCTCACCGAGGCGGTCGAGCGCTCCCGGGGCGTGGCCGCCGGACGCCTGAAGGCGGAGAAGAAGAGCGGCCTGCGGGTGCACGGCCGCACCGGCGAGCCCTGTCCGGTGTGCGGCGACACCATCCGCGAGGTCTCCTTCAGCGACTCCTCCCTCCAGTACTGCCCCACCTGTCAGACGGGCGGCAAGCCGCTCGCCGACCGGCGGCTGTCCCGGCTGCTGAAATGAGGACCCTCAGGGGGCCCGGAGGGTGAGCAGGGGCCGCCCGTCCTCGGCGCGGACCTCGTAGCGGGCGATCTGGTCGGGGTGGAGTCCGGCGGCGCCCAGTGTCGTGGTGGGGGCGGCGCCCGGACCGGGGTCGGTCCAGCCGGCGACGATCTGTTCCGTGCCGTCCCGGCCGATCGCCACGAGCCGGCAGACCCGCCTGCCCGAGCCGTCCTTCACCTCCAGCCGCAGGTCGCTGCCCCAGTCGGCGTCCTCGGAGGTCACACGCGCCCACACGCCGGTGCGGGGATCGGTGGCCGCGACGGCGTGCGCGGCGGCTGTGCCGGGCCGGCCGTGGCCGGCGAACGCCATCAGGCCGGGGCCGGCCACCGCCAGCACCACGGACGCGGCCAGGCCGTAGCGAAGGCGCCGGCCGCGCGCCCGGCGGCGGTGCGCGATCTCGCCGAGCAGCCGGTCCAGCAATCGCGGTCCGGGGTGTGCCATGGGGTGCACGAAGCGCGGTGTGGCCCGGCGGTACAGCATCAACTGCCGGGTGGCGGGCCCGAATTCGGTCACCTGCGCCGCGCACCGGGGGCACTCCATGAGGTGGTCCTCGAAGCGGAACGCCGCCGCCTCGTCCAGCACGCCGAGCGCGTAGGCGCCGACGTCGCGATGCCTTTCCAGGGACCTCATGCGAATCCTCGTGCCGAAGAGTGGGGGTGGGGTTACTCCTTGCTCCCACCCGTACGCGGCGGACCACCGAATCACTCAAGCCACACCCCGAATCGTGACCGAAGAGATTCGGAGCGGTACGGCACGCGGATGGGTACGCATTCCGGACGCCTCGGAAGAGCCCCGGAAGGGTGGCTCAGAAGAGGTGGATCGCCAGGTGTCCGAGGGGCAGGCCGAGCCGCCAGGCCGGGGTCCACACCTTCGGCCCGTCGTCCTCGCCGAACACCGCGCCGCCGCCCGGCACCGCGTCCAGGTCCGGTGCCAGCAGCTCGGTCTCCTCCAGCCAGCGCCAGGCCTGCGCGGCGAGCGCGAGGTCCGGCGAGCCGGCACCGGTGTCCCGGGCGGCCAGCTCGGCCATCCGCCCGCTCACCCAGTCCCGCCACGGCTGGTCGTAGGCGGTCAGCGACAGCCAGTTCTCCAGCTGGGAGATCACCCGGATGCCGGACAGCTCCCCGTCGGTGTCGGACAGGAAGACGGTCAGCGCCAGCGCGTCCCGGCCGGCCCGGAACTCGAAGGACGTCGGCGGCATCAGATCGCCGGTGCGCAGCAACTCGTCGGCGATGTACTCGGCGTACAGCCAGGCCATGGGGACGGTCAGCGCGTCGTCGCCGGTGCTGCCGTCCGTGCTCTCGTGCCCTCTGTGCGGCATCCCTTCCTGCCCTTCCTCCGGTGCGTGCGCGCGTCGCCCGCCTCCGGACCCCGTGCCGCCCGGAAAGCGGATGAGGACAGCCCATTGCCCGAAGGGGGTCCGCAGCAAGGCGCTTTACCGAGGCTTGACCCAGTCTTCCGTTTCACCGCAGGTCGGTGGCGTAACCCGGAAGAACCCGGCGCAGGGCGCGCAGGGCGTAGTACGCGCGCGACTTCACGGTACCCGGCGGGATGCCGAGGGTCTGCGCCGCTTCCGCCACACTGGCCCCGACGAAGTACACGAGTATCAGCACGTCACGGTGCTCGGGCGTGAGTGTCTTCACAGCCTTCCGGACGTCCAGCGCCGCGGCGGCCCGTTCGGCGTGGTCCGCGGTCACCCGGGCGTTCTCCGGAACCGCGTCGCCGACCTCGGGCGGCCGGGCCCGCCGCGCCCGGCGGGCGTCGATCGCGAGCCGCCGGGCGACGGTCAGCAGCCAGGGCCGTACGGACTCGAAGGCGTCGGCGTGCAGCGCCTCGGGGTGCTGCCAGGCGCGCACCAGCGTCTCCTGCGCCAGGTCCTCGGCGCGCTGCCGGTCCCCGTCGCACAGTCGCAGCAGCAGCGCGAAGAGCGGTCCGCCGTGCTCGCGTTGCAGGGCCGCCAGCTCGTGCTCGGCGGTCGTCGCCCGGTGGGGCGCGGTGGTCGTCCCGTGGATCGGTGAGATTCCGGCCGTCATGGCCGTATGCCAGCGCAGCGGCCGGCCGGGGGACAGGGGGCGCGTACCCGCCGTGCGGCGGACGGTCGATCGCGTCGGTGAACGGTCGGACCAACGGCCGTGCACGCCATCGGAGGGGGTGACGACACCGCTGGTGTCGTTTGCGCCGATAGCCGGGTTCCTACCCATATGCTCCGTCACAACTTTGTCTGTAAATACGAAGAGCTTGGGGTGAGCTGATGATCGGACGCAGACAACAGGTGGCCCTGGCGGTGACCGCCGTGCTCACGGCCGCTGCCGCCTGCCAGAACCACGAGCGGCAGGACGACAAGCACCCGGCGCCCGCCTCCTCGGCCGCCCGCGGCTTCACCCTCGTCGCCTCCGGTGACGTCCTGCCGCACAACTCCGTCGTCGACCACGCCGCGTTCGACGCCAACGGCAGCGGCTTCGACTTCCGGCCCATGCTGTCCGGCGTCGAACCCGTCGTCTCCGGCGCCGACCTGGCGCTGTGTCACATGGAGACCGTCTACGGCGCCGACGGCGACTACTCCGGCTACCCGAAGTTCAAGTCGCCGCCGCAGATCGCCCAGGCCCTCACCGCGACCGGGTACGACGGCTGCTCCACCGCCTCCAACCACGCCCTGGACGACGGCGCCCAGGGCATCGCCCACACCCTCGACGCCATGGACGTGGCCGGACTCAAACACGCCGGCACCGCCCGCAGCGCGGCCGAGGCCCGCTCCGTCACCCTGCACGAGGCGGGTTCCGCCAAGGTCGCGCACCTCGCCTACACCTTCGGCACCAACGGCATCGCGCCGCCGGCCGGGCAGCCCTGGGCCGTCAACCTGACCGACACCGGCCGGATGCTCGCCGACGCCCGCGCCGCCCGCCGGGCCGGTGCCGACGTCGTCGTGATCTCCGTGCACTGGGGCACCGAGTGGCAGGAGGCGCCCGACCAGCTCCAGCTCGACCTCGCCCGGCGGCTCACCTCCGCCGCGACCGGCGGCCGCCCGGACATCGACCTGATCCTCGGCACCCACGCCCACGTCCCACAGGCCTACGAGAAGGTCAACGGCACCTGGGTGGTCTACGGCATGGGCGACCAGATCGCCGGCGAGATGTTCAACGACCAGGGCGTCCAGGACCGGCGCGGCAACGAGTCCACCCTCGCCCGCTTCACCTTCGCCCCGCCCGCCCGGCCCGGCGCCCGCTGGCAGGTCACCAAGGCCGAGTTCCTCCCGCAGTGGTACGACCTCGACGCCGGCCGGGTCCTCGACGTCAACCGGGCGATCGGCCAGGGCGCCGACCTCGACGGCGTACGCGACCGGATCAAGGACGTGGTCCTCAGCCGCGGGGCGGCGGCCGACGGCCTGGCGATGGGCGGCTGATCACTCGGCCGGCGGCTGTCCGGCCAGTGCCGAACGCCGGTAGGAGTAGCCGAAGTAGACCACGCAGCCGATCACGAACCAGATCGCGAACCGCACCCACGTCTGCCACTGCAGGAACGTGATCAGCCAGATCGAGAAGAGCACGCCCAGCGCCGGCACGAACGGCATCCCCGGCGTGCGGAAGGTGCGCGGCAGATCGGGTCGCCGATAACGCAGCACGATCACCGCCGCGCACACCACCACGAACGCCAGCAGGATCCCGATGTTGGTCAGCTCGGCCGCCTCGCCGATCGGCACGAACCCGGCGATGGCGGCCGAGGCCGCCCCGACGATCCAGGTGACCCGGGTCGGCACGTGCCGGGTGGGGTGCGTCTTGGCGAACCAGGTGGGCAGCAGACCGTCCCGGGACATCGAGAACCACACCCGGGTCACACCCAGCATGAACGTGAACATCACCGTGAGGATGCCGATGATGGCGCCCACCGCGATCACGTCCGCCAGGCCGCTCAGGCCCACCGACTTGAACGCCGTCGAGAAGCCGCTCTCCGGATCGATGTCCTTGTAGTTCTGCATGCCGGTCAGCACCAGACAGGCCGCCACGTACAGCACCATCGAGATCACCAGCGAGTAGATGATCGCCTTCGGCATGTGCCGCTGCGCGTCCCGGGACTCCTCGGCCGCCGTCGACATCGCGTCGTAGCCGAACACCGCGAAGAACACCGTCGCCGCACCGGTGAAGGCCCCGCTCACGCCGAACGGGAAGAACGGGTGGTAGTTCCCGGAGTTGATGTGGAACACGCCCACCCCGATCACCAGTAGCACCACCAGCACCTTCAGGACGACCACGACCGTCTCGAAGCGGGCCGCGCTGCGGATGCCCAGGTTCAGCAGCCAGGCGATCAGCAGACACAGCACGGCCGCGAACAGGTCGACCCGGTGCCCGCCGCCGGTGCCGGGCGCGCCCAGCATCCAGGACGGCAGGTCCGCGCCCATCTCCTCGACCAGGAAGCTGAAGTAGCCCGAGATGCCGATGGCCACCACCGCCACGATCGCGGTGTACTCCAGCAGCAGGTCCCAGCCGATGAACCAGCCCGCGAACTCGCCGAGCACCGCGTACCCGTAGGTGTAGGCCGAGCCCGCCTTCGGGATCAGCCCCGCGAACTCGGCGTACGACAGGGCCGCGCAGGCGCTCGCCACACCGGCGATCAGGAAGGAGACCAGCACCGCGGGCCCGGCGGTGCCGTTGGCCACCGTGCCGGCCAGCGTGAAGATGCCCGCGCCGATGATGCCGCCCACACCGATGGCGGTCAGCTGCCACAGCCCCAGCGATTTCGCCAGGCCACCGCCCTCACCGACCTCGGTCTCCTCGATGTGCTCGATGGGTTTGCGGCGGAGAATCCCCTCGCCCATACGGAGCCTGGCCATGCGCCTCACCTCTTCGCCGACGGCAAACGGCTGACGGCGGATCATGATGTCCCAGGGGCGCCCCGGACGGAAGACGCCACGCACGGCCCGGGACGGCTGCCGGGGTGCGCACGCCGTGTGGCCTGCCCACCTCACAACCCATGGTTGTGATGCCCCTCCCTCCAGTTGTTTGATCAGCAGCACGTCCAGTGGCTTTGATGTCCCGGGACAACGGGAGGTTGTGCATGAAGCTGGGGCGGCAGTTCGGGTGGCTGTGGGCCGCATACGGGATCAGCGCCGTCGGCACCTGGCTCGCCATCGACGCCTTCCAGCTGGTCGCCGTCCTCGTCCTGCACGCCGGAGCGGGCGAGGTCGCCCTGCTCTCCTCCGCCGGTGTGGCCGCCGGCGCCCTGGCCGCCGTACCGCTCGGGCCCTGGATGGAGTTCCGCCGCAAACGGCCCGTGATGATCACCGCCGACCTGGTGCGCTGCGCGGCCCTGCTCACCCTCCCCGCCGCCCACGCCCTCGGCGCGCTCGGCTTCGGGCAGCTGCTGGCCGTGTCCGTGGTGGTCGCCGCGGCCGACATCGCCTTCACCGCCGCCTCCGGCGCCCACCTCAAGACCCTGCTGCCGCCGGCGCATCTGCTCACCGCCACCAGCAGGTTCGAGGCCACCACCTGGACCGCCACCGCCCTCGGACCGCCCCTCGGCGGTGTCGCCGTCGGCCTGTTCGGAGCGGTGGCCACGGTCACCGCCGACGCCGTCAGCTATCTGCTGTCCGCCCTCGGCATCCGCGCCCTCGGCCGCGGCGAACCCCGCCCCGCCCGCACCACCGCGCCCCGCGCCGGCGACCTCCTCGACGGCTGGCGGCACATCCTCACCAGCCCCGCCCTGCGCCCGCTGTTCCTCAACCAGGTCCTGGTCAACGCCCTGATCATGGCCTCCGCGCCGCTGCTCGCGGTCCTCATGCTCGGCCCCCTCGGCTTCACCCCCTGGCAGTACGGCCTCGCCTTCGCCGTGCCCTGCCTGGGCGGCCTCGCCGGCTCCCGGCTGGCCCGCCCGCTCGCCGACCGGTACGGCAGGCGCCGGGTGCTGCTGGTCGCCGGGGCCCTGCGCGCCTGCTGGCCGGTCGGGCTGGCCTTCGTCCGCCCCGGCGTGCCCGGCCTGCTGCTGGTGATGGCGGTCGAACTGGGGCTGATCACCAGCGCCGCCGTGTTCACCCCGGTCTTCGCCGCCCAGCGGCTCGAACTGACGCCGGGCGACCGGGTGGCCCGTACCCTCGCCGCCTGGTCCGTCACCGGCAAGCTCGTCACCGCCGCCACGACCGCCTTGTGGGGCCTGCTCGGCGCCCTCCTCGGCCCGCGCACCGCCATCGCCCTGGCCGGCGTCCTGCTGCCGGCCACCTCGCTGCTGTTGTGGCGGCCTACGGGACGACCGTCACGGGCCAGCGCCCCGCCTTCACCAGCCGCACCGCCACCGAGCCGATGATCCGGTGCCCGGCCTGCTCCGAGGCGCCCACCACCACCGCGTCCGCCGTGAGTTCGTCGGCCGCCTTCACCAGTCCGTTGTAGGGGTCGCCGCGGAAGGTGTGGAACTCCCAGCGCACCTCGAATATCCCCTTGAGCCGTTCGGCCGACTCCCGGATGTAGGAGATCAGGTCCTCGGCGATCTCGTCGGTGGTCTCCGCCACCGGCGCCCCGAGCGCCGCCCCGGCCGCGAGCACGGGCTGCACGTACACCACGGCCAGCAGCGCGTGCTGGCGCCGGGCCAGACCGGCCGCGTAGGCGGCGGCCCGCAGCGAGGACTCGGAGCCGTCCACCCCGACCAGGACGACCTTGGGGCCGTCCGTCCCGCGCTCGAACCGGTGCGCGTGTTCCTCGTGCTGTTCGTGCTGTTCCGTCACGCCGTGAGGCTATCGGAAGCCGCCGTTCCAGCCGAGCCCCGGGGCCGCTCGACGGGCGGGCCGCGGGCCGCCTTCCTAGAGTCGGAACCATGACAGCCACCGCGGAGACCGGTGCCCGCAAGGGCGCCACGGCACGCACCGGGCCGCCCGGCGGGCGCCTCGGCCGGGTCCCCGGAGGCTTCGCGGCCCTCTTTTCCGCGCTCGGCCTGCTGTGCGCGCTGCTCGCGGTCATCGCCCCGCTGCGCGGCCCGCTCCGCCCGGTCGCCCGCACTGTCGACCTGCTCCTGGCCCCCGTCAGCGCCAACCTCGCCTACGCCGTCTTCCTCTTCCTGCTGGCCGCCGCCACCGCCGCCCGCAAGAAGATCGCCTGGTGGCTGGTGGTCGTCTACCTCGGCCTGCTCGTCCTCACCGACCTCCTCGGCCTCGCGGCCGGCCTGTACGCCGCTTCCCTGCCCTCCCTCGCGCTGTGCGCCCTGCTGCTCGTCCTGCTCGTGGTGGCCCGCGGGGAGTTCTACGCCGCCTCCCGGCACGGTGCCGTCCGCCGGGCCCTCGGCGTGCTGCTGGCCGGACTCGCCGTCGCCGTCCTGCTGGGCTGGGGCCTGGTCTCGCTGTTCCCGGGCACCCTGCCGCAGGGCCAGCACCTGGCCTGGGCCGCCGACCGGGTGTGCGGCGGACTCGTCTCCAACAGTTCCTTCGCCGGTCACCCGCCCCACCAGGTCACCTTCGTGCTCGGCCTGCTCGGCGCGCTCGCGCTGCTCAACGCCGCCGCCGCGCTGTTCCGTTCCCAGCGCCTGGAGGCCGCCCTGCACGGCGACGAGGAGGCTCGGGTCCGCGCCCTCCTCGCGGTCTGGGGCGAACGGGACTCGCTCGGCTACTTCGCCACCCGCCGGGACAAGGCCGTCGTCTTCTCGCCCAGCGGCAAGGCCGCCGTCGCCTACCGCGTCGAGGCCGGCGTGTGCCTGGCCGGCGGCGACCCCGTCGGCGATCCGGAGGCCTGGCCGCACGCCATCGCGGCCTGGCTGGAGACGGCCCGCCGGCACGCCTGGGCACCCGCCGTGATGGGCGCCTCCGAGGACGGCGCCCGCGCCTTTGCCCGCGCCGGACTCGGCGCCCTGCAACTCGGCGACGAGGCCATCGTCGACGTGGCCGCCTTCGACCTGGCCGGCCGGGACATGCGCGTCACCCGACAGGCCGTCCACCGGGTCCGCCGCACCGGCGCCACCTGCCGCATCCGCCGGCACGCCACCCTCACCGAACACGAGATGGAGGAGATCGTCGGCAAGGCCGACGCCTGGCGGGACACCGAGACCGAACGCGGCTTCTCCATGGCCCTGGACCGGCTCGGCGACCCCGCCGACGGCGACTGCCTGCTCGTGGAGGCCCTCGGCGAGGACGGCCGGCTCCTCGCCCTGCTCTCCTTCGTGCCCTGGGGCCGCGACGGCGTCTCCCTGGACCTGATGCGCCGTGACCGTACCGCCCCCAACGGGGTCATGGAGTTCATGGTCACCGAACTGTGCGCCGCCGCACCGAAACTGGGCGTGCACCGCGTCTCCCTGAACTTCGCCGTCTTCCGCTCCGTCTTCGAGGAGGGCGCCCGCATCGGCGCCGGACCCGTCCTCAGGCTCTGGCGCCGCCTGCTGCTGTTCCTCTCCCGCTGGTGGCAGCTGGAGGCCCTGTACCGCTCCAACGCCAAGTACCGGCCCGAGTGGTACCCGCGCTTCCTCTGCTACGGCGAGGCCGCCTCCCTCGCCCGGATCGGCCTCGCCTCCGGAATCGCCGAAGGCTTCGTCTCCGTACCGTCGCTGCGCACACTCTGGGGAAAGGGGCACCCTAGGAGCGGACAGCAGCCGGCCGCCACCGAGGGGTTGCCGTCGCCGGCGGCACCCGGCCCCGACGGAGGGGGCCCGACCGGGCCCGCCGCCCCGGACGCGGGCCTGTCCGACCAGGTCCGCGTCCGGCGCCACAAGCTCGACCGGCTGCGCGCCGCCGGCACGGACCCCTACCCGGTCGGCGTCCCCGCCCCCACCCACGCCCTCGCCGGCATACCCCCCGACGCGGACGTCACCGTCGCCGGCCGCGTCATGCTGGTCCGCGACCACGGCGGCATCGTCTTCGCCCTGCTGCGCGACTGGTCCGGCGACCACCAGATCGCCCTCACCCGCGAGGACTGCGGCAGCGCCCTGGACCGCTTCACCGCCGACACCGACATCGGCGACCACCTCACGGCCAGTGGCCACTCCCGGCTCAGCGACCGCGGCGAGCCCACCGTCTTCGTCACCGCCTGGCAACTCACCGGCAAATGCCTGCACCCGCTGCCCGACAAGCGGCGCGGTCTGACCGACCCCGAGGCCAAGGTGCGCCGCCGCTACCTCGACCTCGCCACCAGCCCCGCCGCCCGCGCCGTGGTGCGCTCCCGCTCCGCCGCCGTGCAGGCGCTGCGCCAGGGCCTGCTGGAGCGCGGCTACGTCGAGGTCGAGACCCCGATGCTCCAGCAGATCCACGGCGGCGCCAACGCCCGCCCCTTCACCACCCACATCAACGCCTACGACCTCGATGGGTACCTGCGCATCGCCCCCGAGCTGTACCTGAAGCGGCTCTGCGTCGGCGGCCTGGAGAAGGTGTTCGAAATGGGCCGCACCTTCCGCAACGAGGGCGTCTCCCACAAGCACAATCCCGAGTTCACGATGCTGGAGGCCTACCAGGCGTACGCCGACTACGACGTCATGCTGCACCTGGCCCGCGAGCTGATCCAGGGTGCCGCCACCGCCGCCCACGGCTCCCCGGTCGCCCACCGGGACGGCGAGCAGTACGACATCTCCGGCACCTGGCCGGTCAGGACCGTCTACGGGGCGGTCTCCGAGGCGCTGGGGGAGGAGATCGGCCCCGGCACCGAACTGCTGCGCCTGCACCGCCTGTGCGACCGCGCGGGTGTGCCGTACACCGCCGACGACACCCCCGGCGACGTGGTCCTGGAGATGTACGAGCGGCTCGTCGAGGCCCGCACCCTGCTGCCCACCTTCTACAAGGACTTCCCGACCGACGTCTCCCCGCTGACCCGGCAGCACCGCGCCGACCCCCGGCTCGCCGAGCGCTGGGACCTCGTCGCCTTCGGCACCGAACTGGGCACCGCCTACTCCGAGCTGACCGACCCCGTCGAACAGCGCCGGCGCCTGACCGAGCAGTCCCTGCTCGCCGCCGGCGGCGACCCGGAGGCCATGGAACTGGACGAGGACTTCCTCGATGCCCTCGAACACGCCATGCCCCCGACCGGCGGACTCGGCATCGGCGTCGACCGGCTCGTCATGTTCCTCACCGGTCTGACGATCCGCGAGACGCTCCCCTTCCCGCTCGTACGCCGGCGCTGAAACCCGGCGGCACTCCTCCGTCCGGGTGATTTCGAGCCGCCGCGGCGGTGTCGCTGCGGTGCGCCGGAGGCCGGTGGGGCGACTGATGGGTGATGCAGAAGGATCAGTTGTTCACCCGACGCCGTGTGCTGCTCGCGGGCGCCGCCGCCGCGGGGTCGGCCGGCACCGCCGGAATCATCCTGGCGGACAGCGGCGAGGGAACCGTCAAGGCGGCGGCCCCTGCCCCGGCTCCCGGCCCCCAGGCCCGCCAGGCCCTGAAGCCGTCCGCCTTCCGGCTCCAGCCGCTCACCGGGTACGGGCCGCCGCGCACCAAGCCGCGCAAGCTCAAGGTGCGCAAGGAACCCCTCATGCAGATCTCGGACAGCCGCCGGCAGATGATGCTCACCTTCGACGACGGGCCCAACCCGGACTACACCCCGCACATCCTGGACACCCTCGCCAAGTACCGGGTGCGGGCGATGTTCTTCACGTGCGGCGAGTGCGTCGTCGACAACAAGGAGTTGCTCGCCCGGATGGCTGACGAGGGCCATGTCGTCGGCAACCACACCTGGACCCACCCGCTGCTGACGACCCTCGACCGGGGGGAGATCCGCTCCGAGATGGAGCGCACCAGCGACGTCATCGAGGACGCCTACGGCGAGCGACCCCAGTGGTTCCGGGCCCCCTACGGCGCCTGGAACAAGGCCGCCTTCCAACTGGGCGCCAAGATGGGCATGGAGCCGATGGCCTGGACCGTCGACACCACCGACTGGGAGACCCCCGGCACCGGCACCATCATCGACCGGGTGGAGAGCGGTGCCGCCCCCGGTGTCGTGGTGCTCTCCCACGACGCCGGGGGCGACCGCTCCCAGACCGTCCGGGCGATCAAGGAGTGGCTGCCCTACCTCCTCGACTCCGGATACCGCCTCACCGTGCCGCGCCGCCGCACCTGACGGCGTGCGCCGCCCGCCCGGCCGGCACCCTCAGGTGACCGAGGCCAGGCGGGCGAAGGCGACGACGTTGCCGTCGTAGCCGTTCTGCTTGGAGAAGCCGCCGCCGCAGGTGATGACCCGCAGCTCCGGTGTCCCCTTCGAGCCGTACACCCGGTCGCCCGGGAAACCGCTCTTCGAGAAGACCTCCACGCCGTAGACCTCGAACACCGCGGTCCTGCCGTCCTGGCGCAGGACCTCGACGCGGTTCCCCTTCTTCAGGGCCCCGAGGCCGTAGAACACGGCGGGGCCCTTGGCGTTGTCGACATGGCCGACGACGACGGCGGTGCCCTTCTCGCCGGGGGAGACCGCGCCGGTGAACCAGCCCGCGAGGTTGGGGTCGTCCGGCGGCGGCGCCCCGACCCAGCCGTTGGCGTCCAGACCGACCGGCATGACCGGCGCGTCGACGTGGATCGCCGGGATGCGGATCCGGTCGGCGGCGGAGAAACCCAGCGACGCGGGGGCGCTGCCGACGGGGCTCGGGGTGGCGCGGACGTCCGGCGCCGCCGCGGACGCCGGCTGCGGCGGGCCGGTGTCGAACTCCCCGGACCCGTTACGAATGAGCGCCAGGCCGGTCAGCAGGACAAGCGCTATGACGCCCCAGGGGGCGCGCTTCTTCCGCCGCTCCTCCTGGGCGAAGAGCTCGGACAGCTCGGACGCCGACATTCGCCTTCCCCTCTCGACGCGGTCCTCGCCGCGTCGGTCGCGCATGGGAAAACGCTAAGTCCCGTGCGGGCGGCGGGCGACGGGGCGGCGGGCGAACGGGTGGCCGGAGGACTTCCCGGTGCGCCATCCGAGTTGCAGTCGCCAGATTATTTCTGACGGGCCGTGACCTGCGGCAATATCCGATTGTGTGCTTTTCGTCCGGCGTGTTGCCTCACCAGGACGGACCATTCTCGACATGCGGGCGTGTTCCGCGCGTCCGAGGGTCTGGTTCCGGGAGGTGTTTTCTCGCCGATCGCCCGGGGACGGTACCCGGGCGCCTCCCGCGGAGGAGCACATGCGTCATCAACATGCCCTCGCGGCAGCATGCGCCGTGGTCGCCCTGATGGGGCTCGCCGCCCCCGTCGCCGTCGCGGACGGTATGGGCAACGGGGGCGGCCCGAGCGGCACCGACACCACCGTGGTCGTCCCGGGCACGGGCACCGTGACCGGGAACGGGGTTCCCAACGGTGGGATCCCCAACGGAGGACTCCCCAATGGTGGATTTCCCAGCGGAGGATTTCCCAACGGCAACGGCAACGGAAATGGCTTCGGGAACGGCAACGGGAATGGTAACGGCTTCGGGAACGGTTTCGGTAACGGGAACGGTTTCGGGAACAACAACGGCCATGGCAATGGCAACTCCGGCCACGGCGACGAATTCGGTGGCCGGGGCAACGGAAACTTCGGTCGCGGTGACGAATTCGGCGGCCGGGGCAACGGGAACTTCGGCTGGGGCGACGAACTCGGGGGCCGGGGCGACGACTTCGGCGGGCGCGGTGACGGCGGCCCGCGCAACATCGTGGCCACGCCCGGCGTGGTGCCCGCCGGGGGCCGTCTCACCGTCACCGTGGACGGCTGCCTGCGTGGCGGCCTGATGGCGTCCCGGGCCTTCCGCACCTCCCCGCTGTCGCCGTTCCGCGGCGGCACCGCGCGGGGCGTCGCGCTGATCGACCGGGACGCCCGTCCCGGCCGCTACGACATCAGCGTGCGCTGCGCCGGCCGGGCGCTGACACGTCCGCGCGCCTTCGCCGTCCTCGGCGGTGTGCAGGGCGGTCTCGGCGGCAGCCAGAGCGGCGGGGCGACGACCGCGGACATGGCGATCGGCGGCGGCCTGGTGGGCACGGCCCTGATCGGCGGCGGCGCCTTCTGGCTGCGCCGCCGGCACGAGAAGCGCGCCTGAGCCCGCCCGTCCCGGCAGCACCCGCGCACGCCGCGCGTGCACGCCGTACGTGCCAGGCCGACGCCCCGGTCCCGCAGCGGAGCCGGGGCCGGGGCGTCGGCCGGTCCGGGCGTGGCCGGGAAGGCTAGCCCGTGATGTGCGGGAACAGGCTGCTGAACGGTTCCGCGGTGACCGCGATGCCCCGGCTGTAGGGGGCGTCGAAGTCCCAGATCAGGAACAGCATGAAGGCGATCGTCGCGGAGAACAGGCCGGCCAGCACCAACTCGCGTCTGGTCCGCCTGATCTGGAGCGCGAAGACCATGCCGACGGTGATGACGGCGCCCGCTAGCAGCCCCCACCACACCACTGGCGGCATGGTCGCCCCGGTGGAGTCTGCGCGCGCGTTGCGGGCCTCGTCGGCGGCGGCCAGCTGGTCCAGCAGAGGCTGGTAGGCCTGCGCCTCGAAATCGTTCGCGGGCCGGTAGTCGGTGACGTCCGCGCGGATCTTCTCCAGCAGTTCGGCGCCCCGGTCCGTGACGCTTCCGTCGTCCGCCATCCGCTTCCACTCGGTGTGCACGACATAGCCGGCGTAGGCGTCCACGTCGTCCCGGATGCGGTCACGGACGTCCGGCGGGTAGACCCGCACCCGCTCCGAGATCTCGTGCAGCGCCTGGGCCTCGGCCTGCACATGGTCCTCGGCGGAGCTGCGGGCCTCCCACACGCCCGCGATGGCCAGACCGAGGACGATGGCGTACACGACACCGATCCACATGGTCATGTACTCGATGACATCGGGCGTCTCGCTGGGATCCTCGTCCTCGGGGGCCCTCTTGTGCCGCACCAGGGTGATGACCACCACGACGGCACAGGCCCCCAGCATCGCGAGGACGAGAACAAGCCAATCCGACAACGGGTTCCTCCAGGGGTGAGCGTCCGGCGCGTCAGCGCGGACGCAGGGCCGCTACGGCGACGATCGCCGGGATGGTGATGAGCAGGACGTAGGTGACCGGCGTGGTGTGGCGGGGGGCGGGGCGGCCGGTGGCATGCGGGTGGTACGCCGGGTAGCTCACCGGGGCCGGCGCGGGCCGCGGCGTCAGGCTCGGCTTCGGCTTCGGCTTCGGCTCCGGCGT
>NZ_JANUGP010000046.1 GCF_024753135.1 Streptomyces pyxinicus
CGCCTTCCTGCGCGAGTACGAGGACGACCTCGTCCTGTGCGTGCACAACTTCTCGCGGTTCGCGCAGCCCACCGAACTCGACCTGCGCGTCTTCGACGGACGCCACCCGGTCGAACTGTTCGGGGGGGTCCGCTTCCCGGCCATCGGCGAACTCCCCTACCTGCTGACCCTGCAAGGCCACGGCTTCTACTGGTTCCGGCTCACCCGAGTCGCATCCCGCATCGGCCGCCGCCGCTGACGCCCGGCGCCGAGGAAAGGACGCGTCACCATGCCGAAGACCATCACTCCCCGACCGAGAACCGCCGTCGGCGTCGACGGTCCCCTGGTCTCGCTCGGCGCCCTGTTGCGCGAGTGGTTGCCGAGGCAACGCTGGTTCGCCGGCAAGGACCGGCCGGTCACCGATCTGTCGGTGCTGTCCGTGACCGAGCTGTTCCCCGGGTGTCTGCACCTGCTGGTGCACGCCTCCCACGCGCCGGTGCCCACCCCGGGCGGCACCTCGCTGCCCGGCGACTGCTACCAGCTGCTGCTGGGCCTGCGCGAGCGTCCGGCGCCGCGTCTTGAGCGGGCGTACATCGGCCGGGCCACCGAGGGACCGCTCGCCGGACTCACGGTCTACGACGCGCTGCACGACCCGCGCTCGGCCCACCTGCTGCTGGAGCGGCTGCGGCAGCCGGGGACGGCGGGGCCGCTGCGCTTCGAGGCCGACCCGGCCGCGCACCTGCCCGGGGGCCTGCCGCCGCGGCTGCTGGACGCCGAGCAGTCCAACACGTCGATCGTGTACGGCGACGCGTACATCCTGAAGCTGTTCCGCCGCATCCAGCCCGGGACCAATCCGGACCTGGAGGTGTCCGCCGCGCTGGCCGGACAGGGCTGCACCCGGGTGCCGGCGCCGGTGGCCTGGTTCAGCACCACCGCGCCCAGCCCCGCCACGCTCGGCGTGCTCCAGCCGTTCCTGCCGGACGCCACCGACGGCTGGACGCTGGCCCTGCGGGCGCTCGCCGCCGGGGACGACTTCACCGCCGAGGCGCGGGCACTGGGCCGGGCCATGGCCGAGGTGCACCTGGCGCTGGCCGGGGCGTTCCCGCCGGCCGGGCCGGGCGAGAACGGCCGTACCGCGCAGGAGATGTGCGCACGGCTGGACGCCGCAGCGCACGCGGTGCCCGGACTGCGGCCCTACGTGCCCGGCCTCAAGGCCGCGTTCGGGGCGCTCGCCACCTGCGACACCGGGCCCCCGGCCCAGCGCATCCACGGCGACCTGCACCTCGGGCAGGTGCTGTGGGCCGGGCGCGACTGGTTCGTCATCGACTTCGAGGGCGAGCCGTCCCGGCCGCTGGCCGAGCGGCGGACCCCGCAGTCCCCGGTGCGGGACGTGGCCGGGATGCTGCGCTCCTTCGACTACGCGGCCCGGCAGCGCCGCCCCTGGCGACCCGAGTGGGCACGCCGCTGCCGGGAGGCGTTCTGCGCGGGCTACGCGGCCCGGGCCGGCTGGGACCCACGCAAGAAGCACGCGCTGCTGCGCGCGCACGAGACGGACAGGGCGGTCTACGAAGTGCTGTACGAGGCGAGACACCGGCCCGACTGGCTGCCGGTACCGATGGCGGCGATCAAGCGACTCGCCGTGTGGGGAGGCTGACGGCATGGCACTGCGCGACACGACACGTCCGGAGACGGCGGGCCCCCGGCGGCGGCGCGCGGCGGTTCCCGCCGCGGACCCGGTCCGGGCCGAGCCCCCGCCCACCGCGCTCGACGCCGCGGACCGCGAGCGGCTGCTCGGCGGCACGCACCACGATCCGCACGCCCTGCTGGGCGCGCACCCGGTGCCGGGCGGCACCGTGTTCCGGGCGCTGCGCCCGAACGCGCGCTCGGTGAGCGTGGTGATCGACGGGATGAGCACCCGGCTGGCCTCCGACGGCGGCGGTCTGTTCTCGGCCGTCCTGCCGCACCCGGAGATCCCGGAGTACACGCTGCTGGTGGCGTACGACGACGGCGAGCAGGAGACGCACGACCCGTACCGCTTCCTGCCCGCCCTCGGCGAGCTGGACCTGCATCTGATCCGCGAGGGCCGGCACGAGGAGCTGTGGCGGGCGCTCGGCGCCGAGCCGATGACCCACCAGGGCGTGGCCGGCACCCGGTTCACGGTGTGGGCGCCGAACGCCCGGGGTGTCCGGGTGGCCGGTGACTTCACGTACTGGGACGGCACCCAGTACCCGATGCGCTCGCTGGGCGCGTCCGGGGTGTGGGAGCTGTTCCTGCCCGGGATCGGCGAGGGCAGCCGGTACAAGTTCGAGATCACCTCGCGGCACGGGCACCGGTTCCTCAAGGCCGACCCGATGGCGCGGGGCACCGAGGTGCCGCCGGACACGGCGTCGGTCGTCACCGTCTCGCACTACACGTGGGGCGACGCGGACTGGATGGCGCACCGCGGCGACACCCCGGTGCACGAGGCGCCCTTCTCGGTGTACGAGGTGCATCTGCCGTCCTGGCGGCCTGGATTGACGTACCGTCAGCTCGCCGACGAACTCCCGGCGTACGTCGCGGAGATGGGCTTCACGCATGTGGAGCTGATGCCGGTGGCCGGGCATCCGTTCAGCGGCTCCTGGGGCTACCAGGTGACCTCCTACTACGCGCCGACGCCCCGGCTGGGCTCTCCGGACGACTTCCGGTACCTGGTGGACGCCCTGCACCGGGCGGGCATCGGCGTGATCATGGACTGGGTGCCGGCGCACTTCCCGAAGGACGACTGGGCACTGGCCCGGTTCGACGGGGAGCCGCTGTACGAGCCCGGGGACTGGCGGCGGGCCGAGCATCCGGACTGGGGCACCTACGAGTTCGACTACGGGCGCACCGAGGTGCGCAACTTCCTCGTGGCCAACGCCGTGTACTGGTGCGAGCAGTTCCACATCGACGGGCTGCGCGTGGACGCCGTCGCCTCCATGCTGTACCTGGACTATTCCCGGGACTCCGGGCAGTGGGAGCCGAACGTCTTCGGCGGCCGGGAGGACCTGGACGCGGTGGCGTTCCTCCAGGAGATGAACGCGACCGTGTACCGGCGCTGCCCGGGTGTCGTCACCATCGCCGAGGAGTCCACGGCCTGGGACGGGGTCACGCGGCCGACGGACGGCGGCGGGCTGGGCTTCGGGCTGAAGTGGAACATGGGCTGGATGCACGACTCGCTGGAGTACGTGCAGAAGGAGCCGGTGCACCGCAAGTACCACCACCACGAGCTGACGTTCTCGATGGTGTACGCGTACAGCGAGAACTACGTGCTGCCGATCTCGCACGACGAGGTGGTGCACGGCAAGCAGGCGCTGGTGTCGAAGATGCCCGGCGACTGGTGGCAGCGGCGGGCCGACCACCGCGCCTATCTCGCCTTCATGTGGGCGCACCCGGGCAAGCAACTGCTCTTCATGGGGCAGGAGTTCGCACAGGGCGCCGAGTGGTCCGAGGCGCACGGCCCGGAGTGGTGGCTGCTGGGCGACGACTACCACTCGGCGGGCGATCACCGGGGTGTGCGGGACCTGGTGCGGGACCTCAACGGCCGCTACCGGGAGCTGCCCGCGCTGTGGCAGCGGGACACCGACCCGGGCGGCTTCCGGTGGGTGCTGTGCGACGCGGCGGACGACAACGTCTTCGCGTTCCTGCGCTTCGACGCCGCCGGCTCCCCGCTGCTGGCGGTGACGAACTTCTCCCCCGTCGTCCGGCACGACTACCGGCTGTGGGTGCCCGAGGAGGTGCCGGCCTGGCAGGAGGTCCTGAACACCGACGACGTCCGCTACGGCGGGGGCGGGGTCACGGCCGAGGGCCCGCTGAAGCCGGCGGACGGCATGCTCTCCCTCACGCTCCCGCCGCTCGCCACGGTCTGGCTGACACCGGTGACCTGACCGGGCGGGCCGGGCGGCCGCAGGTGTCGGCGGCGGCAACAGGGGCAGTCTGGGTCGTACAGACCCGAGACTGCCCCTCGTGGCATGGGAGAGAGGCGGCACCACGTGCGCACCGTCGGTGTGGAGGAGGAACTCCTCCTGGTCCATCCGGACAGCGGCGACCCGAAGGCACTCGCGGCGGCCGTGCTCGCCCGCGCCGCCCAGGACGATCCCGGCCAGGAGGTCTTCGAGAAGGAACTGTTCGGGCAGATGCTGGAGTTCGCCACGCATCCGCAGTCGGACATGACGGCCCTCGGCGAGGAGATCGTGCGCTGCCGCAAGGAGGCGGCGCGGCACGCCGGGGAGATCGGCTGCGCGGTCGCCGCGCTCGCCACGTCCCCGCTCCCGGTCAGCCCCTCCCTCACCGTCAACGAGCGCTACGAGTGGCTCGCCGAGCGGTACGGGGTGGGCACCCGCGACCAGCTGGTCTGCGGCTGCCATGTGCACGTCTCGGTGGAGTCCGACGAGGAGGGCGTCGCGGTCCTGGACCGGATCCGCCCCTGGCTGCCGGTGCTGACCGCGATCAGCGCGAACTCGCCGTTCTGGCAGGGCCGGGACAGCGGGTACGCCAGCTACCGCAGCCGGGTGTGGGAGCGCTGGCCGTCGGCCGGTCCGACCGAGCTGTTCGAGACGCCCGAGCGCTACCACCGGCGGGTGGCGGACATGGTGGACACCGGCGTCATCCTGGACGAGAAGATGGTCTACTTCGACGCCCGGCTGTCCGCCCGGTACCCCACCGTGGAGATCCGGGTGTCGGACGTGAGCCTGTGCGCGCGCACTCCGGTGCTGATCGCCACCCTGGCCCGGGGTCTGGTGGAGACGGCGGCGCGGGACTGGCGGGCCGGCCGGCCACCGCTGGAGCACAGTGTGAACCTGCTGCGGATGGCCTCCTGGCAGGCCGCCCGCGAGGGCGTGGACGGAAAGCTGCTCGACCCGGTGACGCTGCGCCCCCGGCCGGCCGCCGAGGTGCTGCGGGCACTGCTGGAGCACACCGCGGACGCGCTCGCCGACCACGGTGACACGGCCGGCGCCGAGCAGGGCGTCGAGGAGCTGCTGCGCTCGGGCAACGGCGCCCGGGTGCAGCGCGGGCTGATGGAGCGCACCGGCAGCCTGCGGGACGTCGTCACGGAGTGCGTGCGGCTCACCCAGGACTGAGGTCGCCCCGGACCGGTCCGGCTCGGCACCCCCGGGCGGGCCGGTTCAGAGGATCAGGATGAGCGCGTACACCAGGAAGAACGCGGCGATCAGGATCACGAGGGCGAGGATCAGCGTCAGCGGCGCCTTGCCCCAGCCTCTCTGCCGGGTGTCCGGCTGACGGGGTCCGGCCTCCGGCAGACTGCTCTCGGCGGGCGGGGTCTCGCCGGGCGGGACGCCGCCGCCGGGCTCCAGCCCGCTGGTGCGCTCCGGTTCCGGGTCGGGGTTCACATGGGTCATGTCCCCCGAGTCCCCCGGACACGTCCACTTCATCAGGACGATCACGAGTTCCGCGATCCCGGTACCGGACGCGGTCGGCTGGGCTACATTCGAGCACCGCCGACACCGAGCCGGTCGGCGGAGTGACCCTGCGTACACCCGGGAGCAGCGCATGCGGGACATCGCCTTCGCTCCGCCCGTCGTCCCGCCGCTCACCGGCGGCCTCGCCGACGGCCTCTTCGACCTCGCCGGCCGCGACCCGGCCCTGCCGCTGCTGGCGCGCCGCGCCGGAACGGACGCCGGCGGGTGGGAGGAGGTGACGGCGGCGGAGGTCCGGGACGAGGTGGTCGACCTGGCCAAGGGGCTGGTCGCCGCCGGGATCTCGCCCGGGCACCGGGTGGCCCTGATGGCCCGCACCCGGTACGAGTGGACGGTGTTCGCGTACGCCCTGTGGGCGGTGGGCGCCGAGGTCGTGCCGGTGCATCCGGCCGCCGCGCGCGAGCAGGCCGAGTGCATCCTGCGGGACGCCGACTGCGTGGCCGTCGTGGTCGAGGACGAGCAGGGCGCGATGACGGTGGGCACGGTGTGCGCCCGGCTGCCCCGGCTGCGGCACGTGTGGCAGCTCGACGCGGACGCGGTGCGCGAACTGGCCCGGCGGGGCGCGCGGGTGCCGTACACCACGGTGGAGTCGCTGCGCCGGATCGTGCTGCCGGACGCCACGGCGGCCGTCGTCCACACCTCGGGCACCTCGGGCCGCCCGCTGGGCTGCGCGCTCAGCCACCGGGCTCTGGCCTACCGGGCCGACACGCTGCCGGCCGGGGCGCACGCCGCGGCGGCGCCGGGCGAGCAGCCGTCCGTGCTGGCCTTCCTGCCGTTCTCCCACGTCTACGGCATCATGATCATGGTGTCGTGTGTGCGCGGCGGTGTGCTGATGGCGCATCTGCCGGAGCCGGGCGAGGGGGCGCTGGCGTCGGCGCTGGCCACGTTCCGGCCGACGTACCTGTACGGGGTGCCGTCGGTGTTCGAGCGGACGTACAAGGGGTTCGTGCGGGCGGCCGAACGGGCCGGCCGGGGCGCGCTCTTCGAGCGGGCCGCGCGGACCGCGCGGGACTTCGCCGCGGCCGAGGAACGGCGCAGGCTGGGCCGCGGCACCGGCCCCGGGCTCGAACTGCGGGGCCGGCACGCCCTGTACGAGCGGACGGTGTACCGCGGACTGCGGGCGGCGCTCGGCGGCCGGGTCCGGCGGGGCGGCTCGGGCGGCTGCGCGCTGGGCCCGGAACTGTCCCTGTTCTTCCAGGGCATCGGGGTGCACGTGCACGACGGGTACGGGCTCACCGAGGTCTCCGGCGGGATCACGCTGCAGCCACCCGGCCGGGAGAAGTCGGGAACCGTGGGCCGGCCGCTGCCGGGCACCGAGGTCCGGGTGGCCGACGACGGGGAGATCCTGGTGCGCGGGCCGTCGGTGTTCCAGGGCTACGTCGGCCAGGAGGAGGCCACCCGGGCGGCGCTGCGCGGCGGCTGGCTGGCCACCGGGGACATCGGGCGGCTGGACGCCGAGGGCTATCTGACCATCACCGGGCGCAAGAAGGAGATCATCGTCACCAGCGGCGGCCAGAGTGTGGCCCCGGCCCCGCTGGAGCGGCGGCTGCGCATGCATCCCCTGGTGCACCAGGCGGTGGTGGTCGGCGACGACCGGCCCTGTGTGGGTGCCCTGATCACCCTGGACCCGGAGTTCCTCGCACACTGGCGGGCCGCGCGGGCCCTGCGCGGCGATCCGGCCGGCCGGGAGAGCCGGGAGGAGTACGCGCTGCGGGAGGAGCTCGCGCGGGCCGTCGCCTCGGCCAACAGCGCCGTCTCCCGCGCGGAGTCCATCCGCGTCCACCGGGTCCTGCCGGAGCCGTTCGCCGTCGCGGACGGTCTGCTGACGCCGTCCATGAAGCCGCGCCGGGACGCGATCGCGCGGCACTACGCCGCCGAGATCGACGCCATGTACGCGGCACGCTCCCCGGCCCGCCGGGGAGCGCGGGAGCCGGCCGACTGGGACGAGCCGGACGACGTCTTCCGCTGAGGAGGGGCATCCGTCACGGAACCGGCACAGGTGCCGGACGGATAGCCTGTGCGGCTGTGGGAACCCGCACGCACGAAAGAGATCGGCAACGACGACCGTTCCGGCCGCAAGGCGCCCACCGGGCCCTCGCCGGCCGGGACCGGGGATTGCGAGATGGCGACGGAGCCGCGTTGGGACGACACACCGCCCTCGGAGGAAAGGTACGAGCGTACGTTCTCCTTCGCGGGTGAGCTGCGCAACGTCACGGAGGCGCGGCTGGCCGCGGAGGACTTCCTGCTCGCCCTGGCCGGCAAGTCGCCGCCGGGCGCGCCCGAGTACTGGGACGACATCCTGCTGGTGGTGACCGAACTGGCCGCCAATGTCATCCAGTACGCACCCGGGCCGTTCGGCCTGCGGATGCGCCGCACCTTCGACGGGGTGCACGTGACCATGCGGGACTCGAACACCACCAGGCCGGAGCCGCGGCCCTTCCATCCGCGCACGGGTGGCGGCGGGATCGGCTGGCACCTGGTGCACACGCTGTGCACGCAGGTCAGCGTGGTGGTGCACGAGGACGGCAAGGACATCCACGTCTTCTTGCCCTGGTGATCCGCGGCCCCGCGCGGGTACCCGCCCTTTCGGCCGCCTGCCGCGTCCGGCTCGCGCAGCCGCACGGACAGCGGTGGGATCGAAGCCTGTGCGCCGCGATCCAGGGCATGCGAACGGCGTCGAGTCGGACCGCCTGGAGCCGCAGAAAGGGATGAACACCGTGACACGACCCAGGATCCTGGTGGTTGGCGCCGGCTTCGCCGGAGTCGAGTGCGTCCGCCGCCTGGAGCGGAAACTCGCCCCCGACGAGGCCGACGTCACCCTGGTGACGCCGTTCTCCTACCAGCTCTACCTGCCCCTGCTGCCCCAGGTGGCCTCCGGTGTGCTCACGCCGCAGTCCATCGCCCTGTCGCTGCGCCGCAGCAGCAAGTACCGGACCCGGATCCTGCCGGGCGGCGCGATCGGGGTGGACCTGAAAGCCAAGGTGTGCGTCGTCCGGACCATCACGGACAAGATCGTCAACGAGCCGTACGACTACATCGTGCTGGCCCCGGGCAGCGTGACCCGCACCTTCGACATCCCCGGCCTGGTCGAGCACGCCTTCGGCATGAAGACGCTCGCCGAGGCCGCCTACATCCGCGATCACGTCATCTCGCAGCTGGACCTCGCCGACGCCAGTGACGATCCGGCCGAGCGGGCGGCGCGCCTGCAGTTCGTGGTGGTCGGCGGCGGGTACGCCGGCACCGAGACGGCGGCCTGCCTCCAGCGGCTCACGCACGCCGCCGTACGGCGCTACCCGCGCCTCGACCCCGGCCTGATCAAGTGGCATCTGATCGACATCGCGCCCAAGCTCATGCCCGAACTGGGCGACAAGCTCGGGCGCAGCGCGCAGGAGGTCCTCAAGCGGCGCGGTATCGACGTGTCGCTCGGGGTGTCGATCGACAAGGCCGGCGCGGAGGAGGTCACCTTCACCGACGGCCGGGTGGTGCCGACGCACACGCTCATCTGGACGGCGGGCGTGGCGGCCAGTCCGCTGATCGCCACGCTCGGCGCGGAGACGGTCCGCGGGCGGCTCGCGGTCACCGCGGAGATGTGCCTGCCGGGCAACGACGGGGTGTTCGCGCTCGGCGACGCGGCGGCCGTGCCCGACGAGGCCAAGGGTCAGCAGGGCGCGGTCTGCCCGCCCACCGCGCAGCACGCGATGCGGCAGGGGAGCAAGGTCGCCGACAACGTCATCGCGACCCTGCGCGGCCGGCCGATGGAGCCCTACGTCCACAAGGACCTGGGTCTGGTCGTCGACCTCGGCGGCAAGGACGCGGTGTCCAAGCCGCTGGGTGTCGAGCTGCGCGGGCTGCCCGCCCAGGCGGTGGCCCGGGGCTACCACTGGTCCGCGCTGCGCACCGGTGTCGCCAAGACCCGGGTGATGACCAACTGGCTGCTGAACGCGGTGGCGGGCGACGATTTCGTCCGCACCGGCTTCCAGGCCCGCAAGCCGGCCCGGCTGAAGGACTTCGAGTACACCGACTCCTATCTGACACCGGAGCAGGTGCGGGCGCGGGTGGAGGGCAGGGAGCTGGAGGACTCCTGACGGAGTCGGGAGCGCCACGCGGGGCCGTCGGCCGTCACCATCTGGCCGGCGGCCTCTCGCGGTCCGCGGCGGGCGGCCGGGACGGGACGGTTCCGAGGCTCGTGCGATGCTGGTCCTAGATCGATTTCCGGTACGGGAGAGAGAGCGCGGCGGCGTGAGGCAAGCGGTGCGGTCGGGTTGGGCACGGATGTGGGACCGGCTCGCCGCGTCCGACCCAGGACTGATCAGACTCACCGCGGGGCTGCGCACGGTGACCGCCATCGCGCTCACCCTGGCCGTGCTGGGCCTGGTCGGCGTCCCGGTGCCCCGGCTGGTCGCCGGTGCCATCGCGGCTATGGTCGCCACCTTCGCGATCCGGGAGCAGCAGCGCGCGGCCCAGGCCGTGACCCTGGCGCTCGGTCTGCCCGTGGCGCTCGCCTCGGTCTCGCTCGGCGCGTGGCTGAACCAGCGGGTGGTCGTCGGCGACCTGTTCTTCGTGGTGCTGATCTTCTGCGCCGTCTACGGCCGCCGGTTCGGCGACCGCGGCACGGCGCTCGGCCTGATCGGCTTCCAGGTCTACTTCCTGTCCCTGTTCGTGGGCGCGACCCCGGGCACGCTGCCCGCGCTGTACGGCGTGATCTGCGTGGCCTTCGCGAGCAGCGCCGCCGCCCGGTTCGTGCTGCTGCCGCAGACCCCGGCCGGCACCCTGGACCGGCTGCGGCGGGCCTTCCGCGCCCGGCTCGGCCAGCTGATCGCCCGCCAGACGGAGCTGCTGGACGCCGCGCCGGACGACGTGGACAAGGTCCTGGACGACCTGCGCACCCGTACCGCCCGGCTGCACGAGACGGCGCTGATGATCCAGGGCCGGCTGGAGGACGGCACCGGCGACGCGGCCACGGCCCGGCTGCTGCAACGCCGGGTCGCGGACGCCGAGATCGCCGCCGAGCGGCTCGGGCTGCTGCTGCTCACCGCGCGCAGCGCCGAACGGACCGACACGCTGACCCTGCATCTGCCGGGCGCCGTCCTGCCGGCCGTGCCGGAGCTGCCGGTGCGGGACGCGGCGACGGACGTGCTGCGCCGGGACCTGACCGCGCTGCGGCTGCTGGTGCGGCGGCCCCGCAGCGAGGCGTCCGGCACGGCGTTGGCCCAGGTGCGCAACCGGCTGCTCGGTTACCGGGAGGAGGAGAACCTGCCCGCGGCCGCGCCGGCCGTACAGGACGTCTTCCGTGGTCTGGGCGAGGCCTCCCGGGCCGTGCTGGGACTGCGCACCGCCCTGGACGGGCCGCAGGACGAGTCCGACGACAGCCCGGCCACCACCCGGTCGCGGGAGGAGCTGGACGCGGAGGACGCCGCGATCGAGAGCCAGGAGGAGGCCGAGGAGAAGGAGCCGGAGCCGTCCGGGCTCAGCCGGCCCACCACCCGGGCGGCGCTCCAGGTGGCCGTCGGCTCGTCCCTGGCCATCTTCGGCGGCGAGCTGCTGTCCAGCCAGCGCTGGTACTGGGCGGTGCTGACCTGCTGGATCGTGTTCATCAACACCGCTTCCACCGGGGAGATCCTGGTCAAGGGCTACCGGCGGCTGCTGGGCACGGTCCTCGGGGTGGTGGCGGGCATCGGGCTCGCCGGCCTGGTCGGGCACCACACCTGGACGGCGTTCGCGCTGGTGCTGCTGTTCGTCTTCGCGATGTTCTACACGGCGCCGCTGTCGTACACGCTGATGTCGTTCTTCGTCACGGCGATGCTGGGCCTGCTCTACACGCTGCTGAACACCTACAGCCTGGCGGTGCTGGTGCTGCGGATCGAGGAGACGGCGCTGGGCGCGGCCTGCGGGGTGATCGCGGCGGCGGTCGTGCTGCCCGTGCACACGAACCGGCGCACCAACGAGCTGCTGGAGACGGTGCTGGAGCGGCTGGCCGACGTCACCCGGGCCGCCGTCGAGCAGTTGAGCGGTTCGACGGGCGGCGATCTGGTGGAGCTGGCCCGCGAGCTGGACCAGGCGCTGGCCGATCTGCGCGGGGCCACCCAGCCGCTGACGCATCCCATCACCCCGCTGCGCTCGCGGCGGGACACCGCCCGCTATGTGGTGGCGCTGCTGGAGACCTGCGCGTACCACGCGCGGTCCCTCGCGGCGACGGCCGAGCTGCTGCCGACGCATCCGGCGATCGCGGCGGACCCGCGGCTGCGCGGGGCCTGCGGGCGGATCGTGCAGAACATGGCGACGATCGCCGCGCACCTCGGCGACCCGCGGGGCGAGGCCGAGATCGAGTCCGGCCCCAGCATCGCGTCGATGCTGGAGCCGGGAACCCTGGGCACCCCGCGCTACGGGCGGGTGACGGACCGGGTGCTGCGCCATCTGCAGCGGCTGGACGAGGCGGTCTCCGGTCTGGCGCGACCGCTGGGGGTCGGTACGGGCGCCGCGCGGCCGAAGACGTGACGGCCCGTCCGGCCGCCGGTGTCACACGGCGCCGCCGGGACGGCGGCCCATCACCTCGTCGCGGACGCGCGCGCAGCTGCGGCTGATGAGCCGGGAGACGTGCATCTGGGAGATGCCGAGGTGCTCGGCGATCCGGCTCTGCGTCATGTCCTCGAAGAAGCGCATGTAGAGGATGGCCCGCTCCCGCTCGGGCAGTCGGCGCAGCCCCTCCTTGGCGGCCTCGCGGTCCACGACGACGTCGAAGGAACCGTCCGTCGTGCCGAGGGTGTCGGCGAGGCTGTAGCCGTCCTCGTCGCTGGTGAGTTCGGCGTCCAGGGACAGGGTGCTGAAGCTCTCCAGCGCCTCCATCCCGGCGGACACCTCCTCCTCGCTGAGGCCGGTGTGCTCGGCTATGGCGGCCACGGTGGGCTCGGGGCTGCCGGGGTGCTGGGTCAGCTCGCGGCGGGCCAGCCGTACCCGGTTGCGCAGTTCCTGGACCCGGCGGGGCACCCGCAGGGCCCACATCCGGTCGCGGAAGTGCCGCTTGACCTCTCCGGTGATGGTCGGCACGGCATAGCTCTCGAAGGCGCCGCGCGAGGGGTCGAAGCGGTCGATGGCCTTCACCAGGCCGAGCGCCGCCACCTGGCGCAGGTCCTCCACGGACTCGCCGCGGTCGCGGAACCGGCCGGCGATCCGGTGGGCCATGGGCAGCCAGGCGGTGACCAGTTCGTCGCGTACGGCGTCCCGCTCGGGGCCGTCCTCCAGTTCCGCCAGCCGGGTGAACAGCTCGGCGGTCTCCGGTGCGTCGTCGTGGGGGCGCCGGGTGGACGCGGCGGTGGTCGTGCCGGGCGCACCGGGACGGCTTGTCGACATGTCGGTCAGCATGCGGAATCGCTCCTGAACATGGTTTCAGGGCCGGTCCGGAACCGAGGCTCCGGGATCTCGCCCGAACGGTGGTGTCAGGGTCGCCGCGGGGAATCACCGGGCCCGCCGGCAGGGGGCCCGGACAGCGGTGGTCTCCCCGCTGGGCGCGCGCCTCCGGTCCGAAGCACGAGATTCCGCCTGCCCCCCGCCCGCGCAGGCAAACGCGGGCGGAACAACCGATTCAGCTCAGCGGCACGACGGCGGTGATGCGCTTGCCGCCGCAGGGCAGTTCGGCCACCCGGACATCGCGGGCCAGCCGGCAGACGATGGGCCAGCCGCGGCCGCCGGGCCGGAAGCGCCCGCTCTCGTCCACCGGCGCGGCGGCCACCGGGAGTTCGTCGCTGCGGTCGCTCACCGACACCCGGACGCCACCGGAGTCGACGTCCACGTCGAAACCGGTGATGCCGCCGCCGTGCAGGAGGGCGTTGGTGGTCAGTTCCGAGGTGACCAGCAGGGCGTCCGCCATGGCGTCGGTGCCGCACGACAGGGCGTGGGCCCTGCATCCCTCGGCCACCGCGCGCCGGACGGTTCTGCGGGCGTCGGCCGGCCGGCCCGGCAGCCGGCGGGCGGGTTCCCGCAAGGTCGCGGAGGAGCTGGTCCGGTTGGTGTCGCGCATCCCTTTCCTCCCCTGAGCGGTGACCGGATGGTCCGGTTCTCCGCTGTTTCGGCTGACCCTTTCCCGCATCCTCAAACGCGTTCGGTGCCGGTGCCATCACGACCGCGCCCGCGGGGTATCCGTCGGTCATGACCGATGTGGTGGACGCGGACGAGTTGTTGCGGCGGATCAGGCGGGGCCGGGAGCGTGCGGCCGAGGAGGAGCGGGCCTGGCTGGAGCGGGCCGGGGACCTCACGGCGACGGACCCGGAGGGCGCGCGGGAGGCGGCGGGCCGGGCACTGGCGTTCGGGGCGGTGCTGCGGGTGCTCGAGGAGATCGTCGATCCCGGAAGGGCGCCGGCTGCGGCGGAGGGCACGAGGCGGGTCACCTGATCCGTTTCCGGGCTTTCCCCCCGCACCCAGAATGATTTATCGTTCTACAACGTGGCACTGGGGTCCATCCGGAACCGTGCTTTCGCGCGCCCCGCGTCACCACAGACCGCCCTGGCTGGCTTCCCCCGTCCAGCCAGGGCGTTTTTCTGCCCCGCACCGGGGCGGAGCGGAGAAATCCGCTCCCTTCGAGGTGCTCGGGGCGGCGGCAGCGGCTGAAATGGACGTGAGCACCGCACCAGGACCGCAGCCGGCGAGGAGCCCCGCGCCATGACCAAAGCGATCAAACTGCTCACCGCGCTGCCCCAGGCCCAGCGCGAGCGCCTGATGGAACTGGCCAGGGAGGTGTCCTTCCCGGAGGACACCCGCATCTTCGAGCCGGGCGGTACGGCCGACCGGTTCTGGGTGATCCGCTCGGGCGCGGTCCACCTGGACCAGCAGGTCACCTCCCGGCAGCGGGTCAGTGTGGCCACGCTCGGCGCGGGCGACCTGCTCGGCTGGTCCTGGCTGTTCCCGCCGTACCGGTGGGACTTCGGCGCGGTCGCCTTCAGCAACGTGCGGGCCTACGAGTTCGACGGGCCCTCGGTGCTCGCGGTGTGTGTGGAGGATCCGCTGCTGGGCCTGTCGCTGGTGCGGACGGTCGCCGAGATCCTCGCCCACCGGCTGGAGACGACCCGCGGCAAGCTGATGGACCAGTACGCGATCCGGCGCCGCACCGGGCTGCTCTGACCTCAGATCCGGTAGCGGCGCAGCGCCGGGACCGCGAGGGTCAGGACCAGCATCACCAGGACCACCAGGGCGCCGCCCCCGGCCACCGCGGCGCGCGGCCCGAACACCGAGCCGGCGGTGCCGTGCAGCACGTCGGCCAGGCGCGGGCCGCCCGCGACGACGACCGTGAACACGCCCTGCATCCGGCCGCGCATCTCGTCGGTCGCGGCCGACAGCAGGATCGCGCCCCGGAACACCATCGAGACCATGTCGGCGACACCGGCGACGGCGAGGAAGGCCAGCGCCACCCAGAGGTTGCCGCTCAGCCCGAACCCGGCGATGGCCGCGCCCCAGCCGACCACCGACCCGATGACCATCCAGCCGTGCCGGCGGGCCCGGGAGAAGACACCGGAGCACAGCCCGCCGAGCACCGCGCCGACCGGGATGCCGGCGAACAGCAGGCCGAGCGCGAGCCCCTCGCCCCAGGAGCCGTACGTCTCGGCGGCCAGCTGCGGGAAGAGCGCGCGCGGCATGCCGAAGACCATGGCGACGATGTCGGCCAGGAAGGAGAGCAGCAGCACCTTGCGCAGCAGCAGATAGCGGAACCCCTCCCCGATCTCGCGCAGGCCGGCCCGGCGGGCGCTGTCCCCGAGGGGCGGCAGCGCGGGCAGCCGGTAGACGGCCCACACGGTGACGCACAGGGCCACGGCGTCGAGGAGGTACAGCTCCGGCAGGCCGACGACCGGGATCAGCGCGCCGGCCAGCAGCGGGCCGACCACCAGACCGGTCTGCGCCACCGTGGAGCCGAGCGCGTTGGCCGCGGCCAGCTGTTCGGCGGGCACCAGCCGGGCTATGGAGGCGGTGCGGGCCGGGGCGTTGAGCCCGAAGAAGGCCTGTTGCAGCGCGAGCAGCACCATCAGCAGCAGCACCGAGCCGACGCCCGCGAACGCCTGCGCCCAGAACAGCACCGAGGTGACCGCGATGCCGATGTTGGTAACCAGCAGCAGCTTGCGGCGGTCCACGGCGTCGGCGACCGCGCCGCCCCACAGCGCGAACGCGACCATGGGCACCAGGCCGGCGAGGCTCGCGTAGCCGACCCAGGCCGAGGAGTGCGTGATGTCGTAGATCTGCTTCGGTACGGCGACGGCGGTGAGCTGGCTGCCGACGGTGGTGACGATGGTCGACGACCACAGGCGCCGGTAGGCGGGGACCGCGAGGGGGCGGGTGTCCATCGCCCAGCGGCGCCAGCCGCGCCGGGACGGGGCCCCGGCCGACGGCGCGGTGAGCGCGGTGTCGGCGCCGCCGGTCCTCCTGGTGTCGCCGGTCTGGCTGGTCTCGCTGGTCTCGCTGGTGTCCACGGGTGTCCTGGATGTCATGGTTGCCTGTTACAGCTTTTCGCTTCGCGAAGTTAACTATCTCAGGTGGGACCCGTGCGCGGCGAGCAGTCCGTCTCAGGATCCGGCCAGCAGAGTGGCCCCGAGCGCCAGCATGGTGAGCGCGACCAGACCGTCCAGGACGCGCCAGGCGCCGGGCCGGGCCAGATACCGGGCGAGCAGCCGGGCGCCGAAGCCCAGCGCGGTGAACCAGCACAGGCTGGCGAGGACGGCGCCGAGGCCGAAGGTCCAGCGCAGCGCCCCGTGGCCGGCGGCGAGGGAGCCGAGCAGGAGCACGGTGTCCAGGTAGACGTGCGGGTTGAGCCAGGTCATGGCCAGACAGGTGAGCACCGCCCGGCGCCGCGAGCCGCCCGCCGGGTCGGCCGCGCGCAGTCCGGTGCCGGGCCTGAGGACCCGGCGGGCGGCCAGGACGCCGTAGCCGAGCAGGAAGAGACCGCCGACGACGCCGACCGCCCGGACCACGCCCGGCCAGGCCACCACGACGGCGCCCACCCCGCCGACCCCGAGCGCGATCAGCACCGCGTCGGACAGGGCGCAGATGCCGACCACCGCGAGGACGGCGTCCCGCCGTATCCCCTGCCGCAGCACGAAGGCGTTCTGGGCGCCGATGGCGACGATCAGGGACAGACCGGAGGCGAATCCGGCGAGGGCGGCGGTCAGTGCTTGGTTCATGCGCTCGACGCTAGGCAGCAGGCCTCGCGCAAGTACAGCTAAAGATTCTTACGTATCCTTAGCACTTGTGATGGCAGATCTTCCGGTGGAGCAGGTGCGCACGCTGCTCGCCGTCGTGGACGAGGGCACCTTCGACGCGGCGGCGGCGGCCCTGCACGTGACGCCGTCGGCGGTCAGCCAGCGGATCAAGGCCCTCGAACAGCGCACCGGCCGGGTGCTGTTGCAGCGCACGAAGCCGGTACGGCCCACCGAGTCCGGCGCGGTACTGGTGCGGTTCGCCCGGCAGTTGGCCCGGCTGGAGCGGGACGCGTGGGGCGAGCTGGGGCTGAGCGGTGCCGGGCAGCCGCAGCGGGTGTCGGTCGCGGTGAACGCCGACTCGCTGGCGACCTGGTTCCTGCCGGCCCTGAGCCGGGCGCCGGGCCTCTGCTTCGAACTGCACCGGGAGGACGAGGACCACACCGCCGCCCTGCTGCGCGAGGGGCTGGTGATGGCGGCCGTCACCACCGCGGCCGAGCCGGTGCCGGGCTGCACGGTCCGGCCGCTCGGCCGGCTGCGCTATCTGCCGGTCGCCGCACCGGAGTTCGTCCGCGTCCACCTGCAGGGGGCCCCGCTGCCGGAGGCGCTGTCCCGGTCCCCCGTCATCGTCTTCGACCGCAAGGACGACTTCCAGGACGGCTTCGTCCGGCGCCTCGGCGGCGGCTCCGCCGGCCCGCTGCGGCACCAGGTGCCCACCTCGGAGGGGTTCGTGGAAGCGGTCGCCGCCGGGCTCGGCTGGGGCCTGGTCCCGGAGAGCCAGGCCGCCGCGCTGCTCGGCACGGGCCGGCTGGCCCTGCTCGCCCCCGGGCGGTGGGTGGACGCCATGCTCCACTGGCAGCAGTGGCGGCTCGACTCCCCCGGGCTCGCGGCCCTGGCCGACGCGGTGTCGGCGACGGCGGCCGAGGCGCTGCGCCGCTGACGCCGGCCCTCTTTTCATCCGGTCCCTGAACCACCTACGTGGGGGCTGGAGTTGAGCCGCGGTCGTGACCGGATCGGGTCCGCTCGGCCGATCAAGTGCCCATCACCCCGTTTCACAACGCCACGACCGGTGACCCGAATACCTGAACCCGACAGGAGACGGACGACCGCGACCCGGAACCGGGAGATGCGATGCGAACCCAGGAGACTTCCATGGACAACTGGCGCGAACACGCCGCGTGCCGTCACGAGGACCCCGACCTCTTCTTCCCCATCGGCAGCACCGGGCCCGCCCAGGTGCAGGCGGAGCAGGCCAAGGCGGTCTGCGCGGGCTGCCCGGTCCGGGAGCAGTGCCTCGACTGGGCGCTGGACACCGGGCAGAGCATCGGCGTCTGGGGCGGTACGACCGAGCTGGAGCGCCGTGCGCTGCGCCGCCGCGCCCGCTCCCGGCCGCGTTCCGGCTGAACGGGCTTCCGTCGGCGGCGCGTTGGGACGCGCCCCGGCCCCAGGGCTGGTCCGGCCTCAAGGCTGGTCCGGCTTCAGGGCTGGTCCGGCTCGCCCCCGGGCGGCCGGCCGGCGGGCAGCCGCAGCGTGAAGACCGCGCCCCGGCCCGGCTCGCTCGCGGCCTCGGCCGTGCCGCCGTGCGCGGCGAGCATGTGGCGCACGATCGGCAGGCCGAGGCCGCTGCCGCCGGTACGCCGGCTGCGGGACTTCTCGGCGCGCCAGAACCGGTCGAAGACGTACGGCAGGTCCTCGGGCGCGATACCGGGACCGGTGTCGGTGACGGTGAGGACCACCCGGTCGCCGGCCCGCCGGGCGGCGAGTGCCACCGTGCCGCCGGCCGGGGTGTGCCGCAGCGCGTTGGAGACCAGGTTGCCGAGGGCCTGCCGCATCCGCACCGGGTCCGCGTCCAGCCAGGCGGCGGGCTCGGCCTCGACGGTGACGGCGACCCCGGCCGCGTCGGCGGCGACCCGGTGGGCCGCGGTGACCTGGTCCAGCAGGTCGGCGGCGCGCAGCGGTTCGGGACGCAGGCGCAGGGTGTCGGCGTCGGCGGCGGCCAGGTCCTGGAGGTCGTCGATGATCCGCTGGAGGACCAGGGCCTCCTCGTGCAGGGAGTCCAGCAGCGCGGGGTCGGGCTCGACGACGCCGTCGCGGACCACTTCCAGCCAGCCGCGGATGTTCGTCAGGGGACTGCGCAGTTCGTGGGCGATGTCGCTCACCATCGCCTTGCGCTGGGCCTCCAGGCGTTCGCGGCGCTCGGCCAGGTCGTTGAAGGCCTCCGCGAGGATGCCGGTCTCGTCGCGGGTGGTCACCGGGACCCGGACGTGCAGTTCGGGCGGGGCACCCGCGGCCTCCGTGAGCGCGCGCAGCGGCCGGACCAGGCGGACGGCGACGACGGCGGTCACGGCGACGGTGACGGCGAGCACCAGGCCGGCCGCGCCGACGACCTTGGCCTTGTTGGCCGGTGACATGTGGAACCGGGTGGGGTTCTGGTCGCCGATGCCGAGGAACAGTTCCGTCGTGGGAGCCACGTAAGGCTCCAGTTGGGCGCGGCGGGCGGTCAGGACGCAGCGCCGGGCCGCCTTCGTGGCCTCGCCCTTCTTCGCCGCGGCGTACTTGGCGATCAGGTAGCCACCGCCGAAGGGGTCCTTGCCGCTGGGGTCGTAGGTGAGGAACAGCGGGCCGCCGAGGTCCAGACCCGCCCGCTTCAGACAGGGCCTGGCCAGGTCGGAGAGGGCGTCCAGGGCGCGCCGTTCGGTCGCGGTGGGGGTGTTGAGCTGGCCGTCCTCGCAGGCGGTGGCGCCGTAGCCGGCGGGGTCGCCGCCGTCCGCCGTGGTGACCACCGGGCGTCCGCTCGCGGTCCGGACGACCTTCGTCCGCAGGCCGTAGCGGTCGTAGCAGGCCTTGCGCCGGGCGGCCAGCGTGTCGAGCCCGGCCCGTTCCTTCCCGGGCAGCCGGTAGGGGCCCACCACGCGCGGGTCGATGCCGCTGAGCTGGGCGCCGGTCTCGCTGTAGGTGTCGGTGCGCAGCGGGTCGACAGAGGCGGCGGGCCGGGGCGGCAACGGGGTGCCGCGCGGCGCGGAGTCGGCGACCAGGGACCGGTCGGCCGTGGTGAGCGCGATCCGGCGGCCGGTGCGCGCGGCCAGGTCCCGGACGGTACGGCGGACGTCCGTCCAGTCGGCGTGGGTGGCCGCGTACCCGCTGAGCCGGGCGAGGATGCTGTTGTCGGCGGCCAGATCCTGCCCCTGCTCCTCCTTCAGGGCCCTGGTGGTGGTGGTCACCGCGAGCCAGGCGGTGGCGGCGACCGAGCACACCGCGATCAGCGCGGACACGAACAGCAGCCGCGTGAGGAGACGCTTGCGCAGCGGTATCCGACGCCGAGGCGCGCGACCGGGGTCGCCGTGCGTCCCGGTCTCTGCCCCGCACGCGCGCGCCGCGCCGGTCCCCCGACTCCCGTACCGCTCCCGGCTCATGGGCGGGTGCCGTCGAGTTTGTAGCCGACGCCGAAGACGGTCAGCAGGCGGGTCGGCCGGCGGGGGTCGGACTCTGTCTTGCGGCGGAGGTTCATGATGTGGACGTCGATGGCGCGTTCGGTGGAGGAGCGGTCGAACCCGCGGGTGCAGTGGAGCAGTTGCCGCCGGGTGAACACGCGGTCGGGTTCCCCGGCCATCGCCAGCAGGATCTGGAACTCGGCCGGGGTGCACTCCACCACCACCCCCTCGCAGCGCACCTCGTGCCGTACCGGATCGACGCTGATCCCGGCGGCCCGTACGACCGGGTCCCCGCCCCGGCCGTCCACCCCCCGTCCGCTGCGCCGCAGGACGGTGCGGATGCGGGCCATCAGCTCGCGGGGGCTGTACGGCTTGGTCAGATAGTCGTCGGCGCCCAGTTCGAGGCCGAGCAGGACGTCGTCCTCGCCGGATCGCGCGGTGAGCATCACCACCGGGATCTCCGGGTCCGCGCCGCCCCGCAGCACTCGGCACACGCCGAAGCCGTCGACCACCGGCAGCATCAGGTCCAGCACGACGAGGTCGGGCCGCAGCCGACGGGCCGCGTCCAGGGCGGCGCCCCCGTCGTGGACCACCGTGGCGGTGTGTCCCTCGGCCAGCAGCGAGCGCCGGATCAGCTCGGCCTGCTTCTCGTCGTCCTCGGCGACCAGTACATGTGCGCACACGAGTGCGAATCCTAGGCCGCCCGCTCGGCGAGCCAGTCGGCGTACCCCATGACGACCACGGGGTGCCGGTCCGGGTCGAGGGTGTGCAGCAACTCCTTCATGTGGGCCTTGGCGACGCTGACGCAGGCGTGGGTGGGTCCGCCGTGGTCGACGTGCAGCCACACCCCTCCGCCCCGGCCGGGGCCGAGGGGCCGGGTCCAGTCCAGCGGCGAGGTGCCCGGCTTGCGGTTGTAGTCGATGGCGATGACGTAGTCGAAGGAGCCTTCCAGGGGTTCGCCCTTGAAGCCGGTGCCGGGCGAGTGGAAGCCGCGCGACCGGTGGTACGGAAGCCTGCTGCCGGGGTCAGGGAGGAGTCCCCCGGCGTCGGAGAGGGTGTAGACGCCGAGCGGGGAGCGCAGGTCGTCGAGGAGGTGGTGGCCGCTCCAGCCGTGCAGGGCGTTGTGCGCGGGCCAGGCCGGGCCTGCCTGCCAGCCGTCGGAGGTGCGCTGGTGCAGGACGACCGTGCACAGCGGGGAGTCGGGGCCCCGCCCGGTGACGACGACGGCCTGCCCGCAGCGCTCGGATATCGCCGCCGAGCGCCGGGGGCCGAGGCCGGGTATGCCACGCGGTGTCCGAGGTGCCTGCTGGGCCGCGACCCGGGGGGCGGCGGCGCCACGGGGCCCCGGTGCCCGGCGCCCGGTCTCCCCGGCTCCGCCGCAGCCGGCGAGCAGCAGCGGGGAGGCGAGGAGGGCGACGGCGGTTCTGCGTTCGATCATGGATCGACCTTGGCCGAGAGTTGTGTGGAATCGGTCAGGGCCGTCGCACGGAACCGGACGGTGTTCAGGCGCGGCCCGGCTTGCCCTGGGTGTACAGCCAGGTGTGGAACAGCCCGTCGAGCTGCTTCCCCGACGTCCGCTCGGCAAGCCTCTCGAACTGGGCCGTGGTGCCGTGGCCGCCGCGGTGTGCCGACGCCCAGGCGCGCAGGATGCGGAAGAAGTCCTTGTCGCCGACGGCCTCGCGCAGTTCGTGCAGGGCCATGGCGCCACGGGCGTAGACGGGCGTGCCGAAGATGTTCTCGCCGCTGCCCGGGTCGGCGGGCGGGTAAGCCCACAGGCCGTCGCCGGCGGGCCGGGCGTAGAGCCGGTCGAAGGACTTCTGGGCGCTGTCGCCGCCGTGCTGCTCGCTGTAGAGCCACTCGGCGTAGGTGGCGAAGCCCTCGTTGAGCCAGATGTCCTTCCAGGAGGTCAGCGAGACGGAGTCGCCGAACCACTGGTGGGCGCTCTCGTGCACGAGGGTGCTGGTGTCGGGCGCGGAGTCGTAGACGGGCCGGGTCTGCGTCTCCAGGGCGTAGCCGACACCCGGGGCGTGGTCCACGATGGCGCCGGCGGCGCGGAACGGATAGGGGCCGAACAGCTTGCTCTCCCAGGCGAGGACCGAGGGCAGCTTCTTCAGCACCGGGGCGGCGGCCGTGGCCTCGCGGGCGTCGACGGCGTTGTAGACCTGGATGCCGCCGGCGGTGGTGTACCGCTCGACCTTGAACTTCCCGACGGTGGCGGTGGCCAGGTAGGCGGCCATGGGCTGGGTCTCGCGCCAGTGGAAGGTGGTACGGCCGCCGGTGGTGCGCTGTCCGAGCAGCACGCCGTTGGCGACGGCGGTACGGCCCTTCGGCACGGTGATCGTGAAGTCGTACGCCGACTTGTCCTTGGGGTGGTTGTTCGCCGGGAACCACGTCATGGCGCCCTGCGGCTCGCCCGCGACGAAGGCGCCGTCGTCGGTGGGGATCCAGCCGTCCGCCGAGCCGTCCGGGTCGGTGACCGGCTTCGGGGTGCCGTGGTAGGCGACGGTGACGCGGAAGTCCTGGCCGGCGCGCAGGGCGTGGCGCGGGGTGACGACGAGTTCCTGGCCGCCGCGCTTGAAGGTGGCGGGGGTGCGGTCCACGGTGACCGAGGTGACCTTCAGGCCTTTGAGGTCGAGGTCGAAGCGGGTGAGCTTCTGGGTGGCACGGGCGGTGAGGACGGCCTTGCCGTCGAGGTGGCGGGTGCCGGTGTCGTAGCGGAGGGTCAGGCCGTAGTGGCCGACGTGGTAGCCGCCGTTGCCGGCGAGCGGGAAGTAGGGGTCGCCGGCGCCGGCGCCTCCGGTGGTGCCGGCCGCTGCGGGCCCGGCGGCGGCGAGGAGTGCGGCGACGGCGACGGGCACGGTGGCGAGGACCGCCTCGCGGCGCAGGACGGCGGTACGGCGTCGGGCGGGCTGTCTGCTGGGCGACGTCACGGGCGCGCTCCTCAAGGGGGGTGGCTGATGATCGACTGGCCGTAAGACTAGGCGCGGTGTCCCGCCGATTTCCCCCTTGTCCAGGTCAAGTCGCGAGGGATCCGGGCGCGGTGGAGCGGGGCGCCTCGCTGGTGGGAGGGGTCGGGCCGGCCCGGTACGGGTTCCGGAGCCTACGGCTGTTCGTCCCGGCCGGCCTGGGCACGATCCGGCCGGCGGCTCCCGCGACCGGGGGCTGGAAGGGTGCGCGGCCGTAGGCGCTCACCCTGCGGTCCGAACATGATCAGGTACTCGACCGGGCCGTCGGGGCTGGTGTTCGCCATCCCGTGCGGGGTGCGGGTGTCGAACTCGGCGACCTCCCCGGCGGTCAGGACGAGGTCGTGGTCGCCGAGCGCGAGCCACAGCCGCCCGTACAGGACGCACAGCCACTCGTAGCCGTCGTGGGAGACCGTACGGGGCCGCGCGGGCGGGTCGCCGAGGGCGGGCAGGACATGCTTGTGGGCGTGCAGGCCGCCGACGTACCGGGTCAACGGCAGCACCGCCTTGTCGTCGCCGAAGCTCAGCGGCGCCGTGGCGCGCGGCTCGGCGGCGGGAGCGGCTGCCAGCCCGGCCAGTTCGTCCAGGGAGACGCCGTACTCCTTCGACAACCGCAGCAGCACCTCCAGGGTGGGCCTGCGCCGGCCGGTCTCGATCCGGGACAGCGTGCTGATCGGGATGCCGGTCGCGTGACCGACACCGACGAGCGTCCTGCCGTGGCGCTCACGCGCGGCCCGCAACCGAGGCCCCATCGAGGCCGTTGTGCCGTCCGCGTCGTCGACCGCCACGATGCCGCTCCTTCTCCTGGACAGTGCCCTGTCCTGCGAGTTTGCCAGCATGGCAAAGCTGATCGCGTCGGCCGGGGGCCGCGTCGCATGATCGACGGGTGACCGCGTCCGCCGCGAACCGAGGAGAAGCCCCCATGCGAGCCCAGCCGACCGCCGCACTCCGCCATCACACCGTCGCGGCCCCGGCCGGGCGCCTGCACCTGGTCGAGCAGGGCACCGGTCCGCTGGTCCTGCTCGTGCACGGCTTTCCCGAGTCCTGGTACTCCTGGCGCCGCCAGCTCCCCGCCCTCGCCACGGCCGGCTACCGGGCGGCGGCGATCGACGTGCGCGGCTACGGCCGCTCCTCCAAGCCGGAGGCGACCGACGCCTACCGGATGCTGGACCTGGTGGCGGACAACGTCGCCGTCGTACGCGCCCTCGGCGAGGAGAACGCGGTGGTCGTCGGCCACGACTGGGGCTCCAGCATCGCCGCCGCCTCCGCCCTGCTGCACCCCGAGGTCTTCCGCGCCGTCGGCCTGCTGAGCGTCCCCTACGCGCCGCCCGGCGGCCCCCGCCCCACCGACGTCTTCGGCCGGATCGGCGGCCCCGAGCAGGAGTTCCACGTCTCCTACTTCCAGGAGCCCGGCCGCGCCGAGGCGGAGATCGAGCCCGACGTCCGGGGCTGGCTCGCGGGCTTCTACGCGGCCCTGTCCGCCGACACCATGCCCGCCCAGGGCGAGCCGGACCCGCACTTCGTCGCCCGCGGCGGCGGCCGGCTGCGGGACCGTTTCCCCACGGGGGTCCTCCCCGCCTGGCTGAGCGAGGACGACCTCGACGTCTACGCCGGGGAGTTCGAGCGCACGGGGATCACCGGCGCGCTCAACCGCTACCGCAGCATGGACCGGGACTGGGAAGACCTCGCACCGCACCGCGGAGCCCCGATCAGGCAGCCGTCCCTGTTCATCGGCGGCACCCTGGACGCCTCCACCACCTGGATGTCCGACGCCATCGACGCCTACCCCGCCACCCTCCCCGGCCTGTCGGCCTCCCACCTCCTGGACGGCTGCGGCCACTGGGTCCAGCAGGAGCGCCCCGACGAGGTCAACCGCCTGCTGACCGACTGGCTCGCCGGCCTCCGGGGCTGATGGGCCGGGTAGGCGTTCTCAGGCTGTCGGCACGCTTTCGGAATCCGCGCGTACTTCCCTCACGTGCGGCCGGATCCGCGAACCGCCCGGTCCGGCCGACGGCTGGTTCCGTGGCGTTCCTTCACGTGCCGTCGTCCGCATGGCCGCCGCCTCAGGGCGGCCCGTCAGCCCGGGACGCAGGCCGTGAAGTCGTCCGCCGCGCACGGAAGTCCCCCGCCCCGGCGCGGCTCCCCTCACTCCCCGCCCGCGGCGTCAAGGCGGCGCCCCGCGCCCACGCCCCGTCAGCCGGCGTCCCGCGCCGCCGCCCGGCCCGCCGCCCGGCCCGAGAAGAGGCAGCCGCCGAGGAAGGTGCCCTCCAGGGCGTTGTAGCCGTGGACGCCGCCGCCGCCGAAGCCGGCCACCTCGCCGGCCGCGTACAGGCCCTCGATGGGCGAGCCGTCGGTGCCGAGGGCGCGGGAGTCGAGGTCGGTCTGGATGCCGCCGAGGGTCTTGCGGGTGAGCACGCGCAGCCGTACGCCGATCAGCGGGCCCGCAGCGGGGTCGAGGAGGCGGTGCGGGGCGGCCACCCGGCCCAGCCGGTCGCCGATGTAGCGGCGGGCGTTGCGGATGCCCTGGACCTGGGCGTCCTTGCTGTAGGGGTTGGCGATCTGGAGGTCGCGGGCCTCGATCTGGCGGCGCACCTCGGCCGCGTCGAGCAGCGGCTTGTCGGTGAGGGCGTTCATCTTGCCGACCAGTTGCTCCAGCGTGCCGGCGGTGACGAAGTCCGCGCCGTTGTCGAGGAAGGCCCGCACCGGTCCGGGCGCCCCCTTGCCGAGCAGCCGGTCGCGCAGCACCGCCTTGCGGTCCTTGGCGGTGATGTCCGGGTTCTGCTCGGAGCCGGAGAGCGCGAACTCCTTCTCGATGATCTTCCGGGTGAGGATGAACCACGAGTGGTCGTACCCGGCGATGTCCTCGGTGGTGCGCAGGTACTCCAGGGTGCTGAGGGTGTCGTAGCCCGGCAGGCAGGGGTCGGGGAGCCGGCGGCCGAGCGCGTCGAGCCAGACGGAGGACGGGCCGGGCAGGATGCGGATGCCGTGGCCGGGCCAGACCGGGTCCCAGTTCTGCAGACCCTCGGTGTAGTGCCACATGCGGTCCCGGTTGACGAGCCGGACGCTGGCCTCGGCGCTGATGTCCAGCATCCGGCCGTCGACGTAGGCCGGGACGCCGGTGACCATGTCGGCGGGGGGCGTGCCGAGGCGCTCGGGCCAGTAGCGGCGGACGATGTCGTGGTTGGCGCCGATGCCGCCGGTGGTGACGATCACGGCCTGGGCGGTGAGGGCGAAGTCGCCGACGCGGTCGCGGCCGGAGGCGACGCCGCGGGGCGAGTCGTCGGGGGCGAGGACGGTGCCGCGTACGCCGCGGGCGGTGCCGTCCTCGACCACCAGCTCGTCCACGCGGTGGCGGTGGTGGAAGGTGAGCAGTCCGTCCCGGGCGGCCTGCCGGGCGTAGCCGACGAAGGGTTCGACCACGCCGGTGCCGGTGCCCCAGGCGATGTGGAAGCGGGGGACGGAGTTGCCGTGGCCGTCCGCCCGGAGGTCGCCGCGCTCGGCCCAGCCGACGGTGGGCAGCAGTTCGATGCCGTGGCCCTGGAGCCAGGACCGCTTCTCGCCGGCCGCGAACGCGACGTAGGCGCGGGCCCAGCGCACCGCCCAGGAGTCCTCGTCGGCCGGCCGGTCGAACCGCGCGCTGCCCCGCCAGTCGTTCCAGGCCAGGTCGAAGGAGTCCTTGATGCCGAGGCGACGCTGCTCCGGGGAGTCGACCAGGAAGAGCCCGCCGAAGGACCAGAACGCCTGGCCGCCGAGGTTGGCGGCGTTCTCCTGGTCGACCAGGGCGACCCGGCGGCCCCGGCTGGTGAGTTCGTGCGCCGCGACCAGACCGGCGAGGCCCGCTCCGACGACGATGACGTCCGCGTCCATGGCGTGGGGTTCCTTCCTCAGTGCGTGGTGGTGTGTCGGGGGGCGCCGCCGCCGTCCGTGAGCAGCGCGGTGAGGAGTCGCTTCAGCCAGGCCCGGGCCGCCTCGACGTCCCGGTCCAGCAGGAGTTGGGTGGTCACGCCGTCGTAGGCGGCGACGACGGCGTGCGCGGCGCCGTCCACGTCGCCGAGTACGGCGGGCAGCTCGGTGTGGCCCCGGGCCCGGGAGAGGCGGTCGGCGATCGCCTCCCGGAGCCGGGCGCGGTGGTCGAGCAGGGCACGGGCCACGGCCGGGTCGCGGGTGGCGTGCACCAGGAAGTCGGTCTTGACGAGCAGCCAGTCGACGTCGAGCAGCAGCACCTCGGTGACCCGGTCCACGGAGGCCGGCACGTCCAGGTCGGGCCCGTCGTGGGCGAGGGCGTCGGCCACCTGGGCGGCGATGAGGTCGGCGCGCTCGCCGTAGAGCGCGAAGAACAGTTCGTCCAGGGTGGCGAAGTTCGAGTAGAAGGCGCCCCGGCTGTACCCGGCCGCCTCGCAGACCTCCTCGATGGAGACCCGCCCGAAGCCCTTGGCGGCGAACACCTCGAACGCGGCGTCGAGCAGCCGGGCCCGGGTCCGGCCCCGGCGCCGGGTGACGCGCTTGACGGTGTCGTCCATGGGCGCCGCTCCTCTCCCGACCTGTTCGATACAGGAACGTATCCGATACACCCATGTATCGAAAGCCCCCGGCTTCACCCATCGGACCCCCTGTCGATCACATGGGAACAGATTTTCGATTACGGAGTACGCTGGACGCATGGCCACGCACCTCCCGGGCCTCCAGGGCTCCCTGTTCGACCAGGCCGACGAGACGCGGCTCGGCCCCCTCGACGGGCTGCGCCGCACCGAGCTGGGTTCCGGCGCCTGGATCGACGCACTGCCGGGCTGGCTGAGCGGTGCCGACGCCTTGTTCGAACGGCTCGCGGCGGAGGTCCCGTGGCGGGCCGAGCAGCGGAAGATGTACGACCACGTGGTGGCCGTACCCCGGCTGCTCGCCTTCTACCAGGCGGCCGACCCGCTGCCGCACCCGGTGCTGGACGAGGCGCGGACGGCTCTGTCCCGGCACTACGCCGAGGAGCTGGGCGAGCCGTTCACGACGGCCGGGCTCTGCCTCTACCGGGACGGCCGGGACAGCGTGGCCTGGCACGGGGACCGGATCGGGCGCGGCGCCCGCGAGGACACGATGGTCGCGATCCTCTCCGTCGGCGCGCCCCGCGACCTGCTGCTGCGTCCGGTCGGCGGGGGCGGCGCCACGGTGCGCCGGCCGCTGGGCCACGGCGACCTCATCGTGATGGGTGGCTCCTGCCAGCGCACCTGGGAGCACTGCGTGCCCAAGACCGGGCGGGCGGCCGGCCCGCGCGTCAGCATCCAGTTCCGGCCGCACGCGGTGCGCTGACACCGCCGGACGGCTCGGTGCCCGCCACCCGGTCGCGCGGGGCGGCGGCCGGTCTGCTTGGCTGGTCCCGACGCTCTGTCGATCAAGGCCCCCGGGGAGATCATGACCGCCGACGTACGCCAAGTCGCCGACCACACCTATCTGGTGCACGGGCACGAGACCAACTGGGTCATCCTCAAGGACGGGGACGCCGTCACGCTGGTGGACACCGGGTATCCCGGGGACCGGCAGGGGCTGCTGGAGTCCCTCGCGGCGGTGGGCAGTTCACCGGAGGCGGTCACCGCGGTGCTGATCACCCACGCGCACAACGACCACCTCGGCTCGGCCGAGTACCTGCGCGCCGCCCACGGCACGCCGGTCTATCTGCACCCCGCCGAAGTCCCGCACGCCCGGCGGGAGTTCCTCCAGCAGGCGACCATCGGCGACGTGGTGCGCAACGCCTGGCGGCCCGGCGTGCTGCCCTGGGCGGTGCACGCGATCCGGGTGGGCGGCATCGAACAGCACCCGGTCACCGCGCCCGAGCCGTTCCCGGGCACCGGCGCGCTCGACCTGCCCGGCCGGCCCGTGCCCGTGCACACCCCCGGCCACACCGACGGCCACTGCGCCTACCACCTGCCCGGACAGGGCATCGTGATCTCCGGGGACGCCCTGGTCAGCGGGCACGCCACCTCCCGGGTCAAGGGCCCGCAGATCTTGCCCGACTTCTTCCACCACGAGCGGGCGCGGGTCGTGGCGTCCCTGGACGTGATCGCGGCGCTCGACGGCGACACCCTGCTGCCCGGACACGGGCCGGTGCACCGGGGCGCGGTCCGCGCGGCGGCCGAACAGGCCCGGGAACGGGCCTCCTAGCGAGCCCGCGCGGGGCCGTAGGGTTCCTGCCATGGCCCTGCAGATCAACGCGACCAACCCGGAGCACCCCGCGCTGCTGCTCGCCCTGCCCTGGGACGTGCCCCTGGAGGAGTGGCCCGAGGAGTACCTCGTGCCGCTCCCCCGCGGCATCTCCCGGCACGTCGTCCGCTACGCGCGCGCCGGCGAGGAGGTGATCGCCGTCAAGGAGCTGGCCGAGCGGCCCGCGCTGCGCGAGTACGGGCTGCTGCGCGACCTGGACCGGCTCGGCATCCCGGCCGTCGACCCGCTCGCCGTGGTCACCGGCCGCACCGACGGCTCCGGGCAGCCGCTGGAACCGGTGCTGGTCACCCGGCACCTGCGCGGCTCGATGCCGTACCGGTCGATGTTCGAGACGACCATGCGCCCGGCGACCATGCACCGGCTGATGGACGCGCTGGCCGTGCTGCTGGTGCGGCTGCACCTGGCCGGGTTCGCCTGGGGCGACTGCTCGCTGTCCAACACCCTGTTCCGGCGGGACGCCGGCGCCTACGCCGCCTATCTGGTCGACGCCGAGACCGGTGAGCTGCGGCCGCGGCTGAGCCCCGGGCAGCGCGCGTACGACCTCGACCTCGCCCGGGTGAACATCAGCGGCGAACTGCTGGACCTGGAGGCGTCGGGGGCGCTGCACCCGTCCGTCGACCCGGTCGAGTTCGGCCACGAGATCCGCGGCCGGTACGACGGGCTGTGGCGGGAGCTGACCCGCACCTCGGTGTACCCGGCGGGCAAGTACCACTACATCGAGCGCCGCATCCGGCGGCTGAACGACCTCGGCTTCGACGTGGCCGAGATGCAGATCGAGCACTCCCTCGACGGCGACTCGGTCACCTTCGTGCCCAAGGTCGTGGACGCCGGCCACCACCAGCGCCAACTGCTGCGCCTGACCGGCCTGGACGCCGAGGAGAACCAGGCGCGGCGGCTGCTGAACGACCTGGAGAGCTGGATGGCCACCCAGGACGACCACGCCCCGGGCGACCCCCTCGCCGCCCGCCCCGAGGTACTCGCCCACCGGTGGGTGCGGGACGTGTTCCGGCCCACCGTGCGGGCGGTGCCACCGGAACTGCGCGGCTCGATGGACCCGGCGGAGATCTACCACGAGCTGCTGGAACACCGCTGGTACCTCTCCGAGCGCGCCGAGCACGACCTCGGCCTGGACACGGCCGTCGCGGACTACATCGCGCGCGTCCTGCCCCGCGCCCGGGGCACCTTGCGGCCGACGGACCCGGAGCGGACGGACGCCGGCTAGCTCAGTCGTGCGGGACCACCGCGACCGGGCAGTCCGCGTGGTGCAGGACGCCGTGGGCGACCGAGCCGATGCGGGCGCCGACGGCCGTGCGGTGGGCGCGGCGGCCGACGACCATCAGCTGGGCCCGGCCGGAGACGGACAGCAGGACCTGGCCGGCGCTGCCCATCTCGATGTGCTCGGCGACGGGGACGTCCGGGAACCGCTCCCGCCACGGCTTGAGCGCCTCGGCGAGCGCCTGCCTCTCGTACGGCTCCAGGCCGCCCGCGTCGTCCAGCAGCTTCAGCGAGCCGGGGCTGTAGGCGAAGACCGGCGGCAGGGTCCAGGCGCGGACGGCGCGGACGGAAGCACCGCGGGCCGCCGCCGTCTCGAAGGCGAAGCGCAGGGCCGCGGCGCTGTCCTCGGGGCTGCCGTGCTGGCCGACCACGACCTCCCGCCCGGCGGCCTCCGCGGCGGCCAAGTCGCCGGCCCGGACCAGGACCACGGGCCGGTCCGCGCCCGCGATCACCTGTTGGCCGACGGAGCCCAGGAGGAACCCGACGACCGGGCCGTGCCCGCGTGAGCCCAGCACCAGCATCTCGGCCCCTGCCGCGGCCGTGGCCAGCGCGTGCGGGGCGTCACCCTCGACGACGTCGACGCCCACCTCCAGTTCCGGATGCCGCTCGGAGACGGTGCGCACGGCCTGGTCCACGCCGTCGGTGACCCAGCCGTGCTGGGTGTCCCGGTCGGCCGCGGCGAGCGCCTCGGCGTAGCGCCAGGCGTGCACCACACGGAGCGGCAGGCGCCGGCGCACGGCCTCCCGGGCCGCCCAGTCCAGCGCGGCCAGACTCTCCTCGGTACCGTCCACCCCTGCCGTGATCGGGCGTGTCATGCGCGGGCCTCCTCGTCGTCGCCACCTGCCGGCGGACACGGCACCCACTGTCGGGCGTCCGCGAGCGCCACCGTGATCATCTCGCCACGCGCCGGCGGCCGGTCGCCCGGGGTGCCGGGGTGCCCGGGAAAAACAACGAGACGCCGGGCCCTTCCATGATTACGCTGCCGCCATGACCTTGGAATGGGAACAGGTGATCGTGGACGCGGCCGACCCGGCGGCGCTGGGCCGCTGGTGGGCCGAGGCGCTCGGCTGGGCCGTGGTGGACGACAGCGCCGACGAGTTCGAGATCCGGCCCACGCCGGACCGGCTGCCGGGGCTGCTGTTCGTGCGGGTGCCCGAGGCCAAGTCGGTCAAGAACCGGCTGCACCTCGACTTCCGCCCCGTGGACCAGGCGGCCGAGGTGACCCGGCTGCTGGCGCTCGGCGCCCGGCACACCGACATCGGGCAGGGCGAGCAGTCGTGGGTGACGCTGGTAGATCCCGAGGGCAACGAGTTCTGTGTCCTCGGGCAGCGTCCCGGGGGCTGATCAAGGCCGCGACCAGGTACCGGGGCGGCGGCGGGAGCCCGCACCTACGATGAACGGTGGAGCGGCGCGGTGGTCCCGCGGCACCGGGCCGGGCGGACCGACGCTCCGGGTGGGAGACGCATGGCACAGGCCGCCGACGCAGCGCGGACCGTCATCCTGACCGTGGACGACGACCCGGGGGTCTCCCGTGCCGTCGCCCGGGACCTCAGACGGCGTTACGGCGAGTCGTACCGGATCGTGCGCGCCGAGTCGGGCGCCTCCGCGCTGGAGGCGCTGCGCGAGCTGAAGCTGCGCGGTGATCTGGTGGCGGTGATCCTGGCCGACTACCGGATGCCGCGGATGAACGGCATCGAGTTCCTCGAACAGGCCCTGGACGTGTACCCGGCGGCCCGGCGGGTGCTGCTGACGGCGTACGCGGACACCAACGCGGCGATCGACGCGATCAACGTCGTCGACCTCGACCACTACCTGCTCAAGCCCTGGGACCCGCCGGAGGAGAAGCTCTATCCGGTGCTGGACGACCTGCTGGAGGCGTGGCGGAGCAGCGGCTCCAAGCCGGTGCCGAGCACCAAGGTGGTCGGGCACCGCTGGTCGGCGCGCTCCTCGGACGTGCGTGAGTTCCTGGCCCGCAACCAGGTGCCGTACCGCTGGTACTCGGTGGAGGAGCCGGAGGGGCGGCGGCTGCTGGGGGCGGCCGGAGCGGACGGGCAGCGGCTGCCGGTGGTGATCACGCCGGACGGTGGGGTGCTGGTCGAGCCGGAGGCGCCGGAACTCGCGGCCCGGGTCGGGCTCGCCACCACGCCCACCGCCGACTTCTACGACCTGGTGGTGATCGGCGGCGGGCCGGCCGGGCTCGGCGCCGCGGTGTACGGGGCCTCCGAGGGGCTGCGGACCGTGCTGGTGGAGCGGTCGGCGACCGGCGGACAGGCCGGGCAGAGCTCCCGGATCGAGAACTACCTCGGCTTTCCCGACGGCGTCTCCGGCGCGCAGCTCACCGACCGGGCCCGGCGGCAGGCCGCCCGGTTCGGCGCCGAGATCCTCACCGCGCGCGAGGTGAGCGGTCTGGAGGTGAACGGCGCCGCCCGGGTCGTCCGCTTCACGGACGGCTCGGCGGTCGCCGCGCACAGCGTGATCCTGGCGACCGGGGTGCAGTACCGGCAGCTGGAGGCGGAGGGCTGCCTCGACCTCACCGGCTGCGGGGTGTTCTACGGCTCGGCGCTGACCGAGGCCGCCGCCTGCCAGGGGCAGGACATCCACATCGTCGGCGGCGCCAATTCGGCGGGCCAGGCGGCGATGTACCTGGCGCGGGGCGCGAAGTCCGTGACACTGCTGGTGCGCGGCCCCGACCTGTCGGCGTCGATGTCGCACTACCTGATCCAGCAGATCGAGGAGGCGCCGAACATCTCGGTGCGCCCGCACACGACCGTGGACGCGGCGCACGGCTCGGACCACCTGGAGCGGCTGACGCTGCGGCACACGGTGACCGGGGAGAGCGAACAGGTCGACGCGCAGTGGCTGTTCGTGTTCATCGGCGCCGCCCCGCTCACCGACTGGCTCGGCGAGACGGTGCTGCGCGACGGGCGGGGCTTCATCCTGGCCGGGCCCGACCTGACCGCCGACGGGCGGCCACCGGACGGCTGGGATCTCGACCGGCCGCCGTACCACCTGGAGACCAGCGTTCCCGGCGTGTTCGTGGCGGGCGACGCGCGCGCCGAGTCCGCCAAGCGCGTCGCGTCCGCCGTCGGAGAAGGAGCCATGGCCGTGATGCTCGTCCACCGGTACCTGGAGCAGTCATGAGCGGGCGGGTCATGCCGTGCGACCCGCGGGAGATCGCCGCACTGTTCCTGTTCGAGCGGCTCGCCCCCGAGCAGTTGGGGCGGCTGTGCGGCGAGGGGCGGGTGGAGCTGTTCGAGCCGGGCCCGGTCTACACCGAGGGCGACCCGGCGACCTGCTTCTTCGTGATGGTCGAGGGCACGGTGGTGCTCTCCCGCCGGGTCGGCGGCGACGACGTGGAGGTCACCCGGACCGCGCAGCCGGGCGTGTACGCGGGGGCGATGCAGGCCTACCTCGGCGACCGGGTGCGGCAGGTCTACAACAACTCGATGCGGGTCACCGAGCCGACCCGGTTCTTCGTGCTGCCCGCCGACATCTTCGCGGACGTCATGCGCGAGTGGTTCCCGATGGCCGTGCACCTGCTGGAGGGCCTGTTCTTCGGTTCGAAGAACACCCAGGCGGCGATCGGGCAGCGCGAACGGCTGCTGGCGCTGGGCTCGTTGTCGGCCGGGCTCACGCACGAGCTGAACAACCCGGCCGCGGCGGCGGTGCGGGCCACCGCGACGCTGCGGGAGCGGGTCGCGAAGATGCGGCACAAGCTGGGTGTGATCGCCGAGGGGCCGTTCTCCCGGGACGCGCTGGCGAGTCTGATCGAGATCCAGGAGCGCACGGCGGAGCGGGTCGCGAAGGCCCCGGTACTCAGTCCGCTGGAGGCCGCCGACCGGGAGGACCTGCTGACCGACTGGCTGGAGGACCACGGCATCGACCACGGCTGGCAGCTGTCGCCCACCTTCGTGCAGGCCGGGCTCGACGTGGACTGGCTGGAGCGGGTCGCCGCGACGGTGGGCGAGGAGATCCTGCCCGGCGCGGTCGGCTGGCTCAACTACACCGTCGAGACCGAGCTGTTGATGACCGAGATCGAGGACTCCACCACCCGGATCTCGCATCTCGTGGACGCGGCCAAGCAGTACGCGCAGCTGGACCGGGCGCCCTACCGGGTGGTGGACGTGCACGAACTCCTCGACAGCACCCTGCTGATGCTCTCCGGCAAGCGCGGCCCCGGCCTCAAGGTCATCAAGGAGTACGACCGTTCCGTCCCGCCGGTGCCCGGCTACCCGGCCGAGCTGAACCAGGTGTGGACGAACCTGATCGACAACGCGGTGTCGGCCATGGGCGGCGCGAGCGGCACGGGCACGCTGACCGTGCGGACCGCGCTCGACCACGAGCGGCTGCTGGTGGAGTTCCGCGACACCGGGCCGGGGATCCCGCCGGAGATCAAGGGCCGTATCTTCGACCCGTTCTTCACCACCAAACCGGTCGGCGAGGGCACGGGCCTGGGCCTGGACATCTCCTGGCGGATCGTGGTGAACAAGCATCACGGCACCCTGCGGGTGGAGTCGGTGCCCGGCGACACCCGTTTCCAGGTGCTGCTCCCGCTGACCGCCGAACCCGCGGCGGAGGAACCGGAGGCAATCGCATGAGCATGCCCGAAGGCATCGATCCGAACGCGGCCCCGACCGGGTCCGGTTGCGTGGAGTGCGAGGAGAGCGGCGGCTGGTGGTTCCACCTGCGGCGCTGCGCGCAGTGCGGGCACATCGGCTGCTGCGACGACTCCCCCGGCAAGCACGCCACCGCCCACTACCGGGAGACGGGGCATCCGGTGATGCGCAGTTTCGAGCCGGGTGAGGCCTGGTTCTGGGACTTCGCGGCCGAGGAACTGTTCACCTCCGGTCCCGAACTGGCCCCGCCCGCCGAGCATCCCGCCAACCAGCCGGTGCCGGGCCCTGCCGGGCGGGTCCCGGCCGACTGGGCGCGCACCCTGCACTGAGACGCGCACCGGCCGGTGCCGGTCAGCGACGGCAGTCCAGGCCGCCGAGGTCCACGGCGTCGGCCAGCGCCCGCATGCCCCGGTCGTCGGGGTGCAGATGGTCGCCGCCGTCGAGGAGGGGGGCGATCCGCTCGGGGTCGTGCGGGTCCCGCAGGGCACGGTCGAAGTCGGTGACGCGGTCGAAGTCCCCGCTGGTGCGCAGGTACCGGTTGACGTCCTGGCGTACCGCCTCGGCGGCCGGGTCCCATTCCGGCGCGTCCCTGAACGGGCCCACGGTGGCGGCGACCACGCAGACACCGGCCGTGTGCGCCCGCCGGGCGATGTCCCGGTAGCCGGCGATCAGGCCGGCCGCCGTGACACCGGTGTGCGCCCTGATGTCGTTGACGCCCTCGAACAGGAAGACCGTGCGCACCCCGGGCTGGGACAGCACGTCCCGCTCCAGCCGGTGCACGGCGGCCTGTCCGGCGCCGTCGGCGAGCAGCCGGTTGCTGGAGATGCCCTCGTTGGCCACGCCCCTGAGCCGTGTGCCGGCACTCGCGAGGCGCCGGGCGAGGTAGTCGGGCCAGCGCCGGTCGAGGCCGCTGGTGGACTCCCTGCCGTCGGTGAGGGAGTCGCCGAGCACGGCCACCGCGCCGGTGCCCTCGTCGTCGGGCCGTACGGAGGCGGCGTCCGCGTACCACCAGGAGCCGGTGGTCCCCGTCCAGCCGGCGCCGCTCTCCTGGGCGGTGTCCGCGCCCTGGCCGGTGTAGGAGGTCTGCCGGGCCTCCGGGTGGCCGGTGGCCGGGCCGGCGGCGTCCGGGGTGCGCAGGCTGACGGCGAGGTCGGTGCCGGCGGGCAGCCGGCCGGGCAGCGGGTCGCTCCAGGCGGCCGACCCGGCGGGCACGGTGACGGTGCGTGCCCCGCCGAAGGTCAGCCGTCGGTTGCTGCCGGGGCGTAGCCGCGCTTCCCGCTGCCGTACCCCGGCGTAGACGGCGTCCAGGGTGAGCGGCCGGTCGCCGAAGGCGTTGGTGAAGCGGACCCGGAGGCCGGTGCCGCCGACGCTGGTGCGGACGATGAGCCGGTAGTCCCGGCCGGGTGTGCCCGCACCGAGGCGGTCGGCGCTCGCCGCCCAGGTGACCACGCCGGTGACCCGCGAGGTGAGGCCGGCCGGCGCCTCGCCGGCCCGTGCGGGCCCGGTCTGACAGGCGGTGGCGGCGAGCAGGGCGGCGGCGAGGCGGCACACGCGGGCCGGACGGCCGCTCACCGGGCGGGGTCCCGGATCGTCGCGGATCCGCCGGGCCGGGGCCGGACCCTCCGGGACATGCCTTGCGTGTCCCACGCTCGACATGGTCCCGCCGATGCCACGGCCGCGCACCCCGGCGGGAGCGGAGCGGCCCGGACAGGCGGATGCCCCGCGCGGGGCGGGGCATCCGGTGCTGCGGTGTCGTGCGTCCGGTGTCAGTGACGGGCGCTCGGGGTGTTGGCCGCGGTGACGTTGACCGCGGACCAGGCCTTGTCGACCGTCTTGTACTCGGTGCTGCTCGCGCCGTACAGGTCCTTGGCCGCCTTCAGGGTCGCGGTGCGCGCCTGGTGGAAGTCGGTCGTGGAGACCATGTAGCGGGTGAGCGCGCGGTAGAAGATGGCGGTGGCCTTGGTCCGGCCGATGCCCTTGACCGCGATGTTCTGGTACGTCGGCGAGTTGTAGGCGACGCCGCCGATGGTCTTCTTGCCACTGCCCTCCGCCAGGAGGTAGTAGGCGTGCGAGGAGACACCGGAACCGGCGTGCACCTCGGTGTAGTACGTGTCCGAGGACCAGTAGTCGATGGTGCCTTCGAGCTTGTCCAGCGACGGGTGGTCGAGGCGGCGCAGGAACTTCTGGGCGAGGCCCAGCTTCTCGCCGATCAGGTAGTCCGGCGTGTCCTTGGTGTTCTTGGCGTAGAACTCGACGTTCGAGCCGAAGATGTCCGCGAGCGACTCGTTGAGCGCGCCGGGCTCGCCGTACTGGTTGCCGTCCTCGTCGACGAAGGTCGGCTGCAGGTCGGCGGTCGCCTCGACCACGCCGTGGGTCAGCTCGTGACCGGTGACGTCGAGGACGACGAGCGGCTTCTTGAACATGTCGCCGTCGCCGTCGCCGTACAGCATGCAGTTGCAGGTGGGGTCCCAGAAGGCGTTGGCGACCTTCTTGCCCCAGTGCACCATGCCCTGTGCGGGCTTGCTGTTGTTCGCGATGCCCTTGCGCTGGAAGGTGCTCTTGTAGAAGTCGAGCGTCTTCGTGATGCCGTACTGGGCGTCGGCGGCGGCGCTGGCCCGGCTGGTGGTCTTGCCGTTGCCCCACACGTTGTTCGTGTTGGTGAGCTTGCTGCCGGAGCTGAACTTCTCCGTCTGCGAACCCTTGGCGTCGCGCACCTCGGTGCCGTACCGGCTCGGGTCCTTGAGCTGGTAGTGGCCGCGCGAGGTCTGGGTGGTGGTGAGGCCGACGTTGCCCACGAAGAGGGTCTTGCCGGTGCCCTTGGCGGACGACGGGTAGGCCGCCGCGCCGGAGGCGCCCGCGCCGAGCAGGCCCGAGGCGGGCGTGCCGGTGGCCGGGTCGGCGCTCTCGCCGCGCTCCTGCAGGGTGTCGAGCAGCTTCGGGGACAGGAACTCGTCGCTGTCGGGGGTGTTGCTGCGCACCTTGCCGGTGACGGCGTCGACGACGACCGTGTGGGAGGTGCCCTGGTCGGTCACCTTCACCTGGTAGGCGAGGGCCGAGGCACCCTCGCGGGCGTCGACGACCAGTTGGACGCTGCCCGCGTCGCCCTTGGCCGCCTGGGCGGCCTTGGCGGCGGCCTGCTTCTCGGTCAGCTTGGCCGTGCCGGTGGCCGCCTTGACGGCGTGGTCCGCGGCGCGGGTCACCCCGGTGTAGGCGAGCTTGTGGTCCAGGTGGACGACGAGGTCGCCGCCGAGGACCGGCAGGCCGCCGTGGGTGCGCTCGAAGCGGACGTGCCGGGCGCCCTCGGGGTCGATCAGGACGTCCTGGGGCTGGAGTTCGTCGCCCTGGGAGACGCCGGTGGCCGAGGCGTGGGCGAAGGCCGCGGCCTGCGCCGCCTTCACGACGGCCGTGGGGCCGGTGGCCGTGGCGGATCGCTCCACCCCCGCCGTGGAGGGACCCGCGAAGGCCGTGCCGGCCAGGCCTGTGGCAGCCGTCGCCACCGCGACGGCGACCGCCACGGTGCGTATGTGCGGTCTACGCAATCTGATCAGGGTTCCTTCGTTCGAAGGCGGCCGGTGTCCCGAACCGCCTTTGCGCATGGCGCGGTTCGCGCCACGGGGGCTGGTCGGGCCCCGGGGTCCACCCTTACGGATCAGTCATGTACGCGTAAAGCCGGAATGATCGGTTTCGCGAACTTCTATGGCAATCCTTTACAAATGGACGCCAGAGAGTGATCACCAGTCGACCTCTGTGTGTCGACTGTGGAGATGTTGCCCTGACCCTCTAGGTTCCGAGGCCGGAATGTGACCGATATCGCATCAGGTCGGTGCGGGGATGGAGGGATGCCGGATGGTCTCAGCAACGGTGGGGCGGGGCGCGGTTCTCGGGGTGGTGGCGCTGTCGCTCCTCGCGGTTCCGGCGCAGGCGGCGACCAGGCGGCCGGAGCCCGCGGGGCGTGCGGCCCCGGCACTGCCGGCGCCCGACACCACGGGCCTGGCCGCGGTGTTGCGCAGGGCCGTCGACCAGGGCGCGCCCGGGGCGCTGGCCCGGATCGACGACCACGGCAGCACCTACCGGGTCACCCGGGGGGTCGCCGACCGGGGCACGGGGCGGGCCATCGCCACCGGGGACCGGTTCCGCGTCGGGAGTGTCACGAAGACGTTCTCGGCGGTGGTCCTGATGCAACTCGTCGACGAGCACAAGCTGTCGCTCGACGCGCCGGTCAACCGCTACCTGCCCGGGCTGCTGCCAGACGACCGGATCACGGTCCGCCACGTGCTCGGCCACCGCAGCGGGCTGTACGACTACAGCAACGACCTGTTCGCGAGCAGCGTCTCCGGCTTCGAGGCGGTCCGCGACAAGGTGTTCACCTACCGCCGGCTCGTCGCGCTGTCCCTGAAGAAGCCGCGCACCAACGCGCCGGGCGCCGCCTACGCGTACTCCAACACCAACTTCGTCGTCGCCGGGCTGCTCATCGAGAAGCTCACCGGGAAACCGGTCAAGGACGCCTACGAAAAGCGGGTCTTCGAGCCGCTGAAGCTGCGCGACACCTTCTATGTGCACCCGGACACCGCGATCCCCGGCCGGTACGCGCGCGGATACCTCACCCCGGACACGGCGGGCGGCAAGCTGGTCGACGCGACGGCGCAGACGGTGTCCTGGGCGCAGAGCGCGGGGGCTGTCATCTCCAGCGCCCGGGACCTGGACACCTTCTACGCGGCGCTGCTCGGCGGCAAGCTGATGTCGCCGGCCCGGCTCGCCGAGATGGAGCGCTTCCAGCGGGTCAACAGCACCACCGCCTACGGGCTCGGGCTGCGCCGCCGGGACCTGTCCTGCGGGATCTCGGTGTACGGCCACACGGGCGCGGTGCAGGGGTACTACACGTACGCCTTCGCGACCAAGGACGGCGGCCGTGCCCTGACCGCCGTGGCCAACACGTCCAACAACGGCAAGGTGCTGGACACGCTGGCGGGGACGCTGGATTCCGCGTTCTGCGGCGCGCCGCGGAAGGCGCGGGGCGTCCCGCCGCGCACCTGACCTTGGCGGAACGGGAGGCTCCGGGCCACCATGCACCACATGAAGGGTGATCTTTTCTCCAGTCAGCACGTGGTGCAGCCGGCCGTGGCGCCGGGCATGTCCGTCGAGAACGCCAAGTGCCTGCGGTACGCGGTGAACGGGGAGATGTACGCGCGGCAGGGCGCGATGATCGCCTACCGCGGCGGCCTCGCCTTCGAGCGCAAGGGACAGGGCGTGGGCGGCATGCTCAAGCGCGCCGTCACGGGCGAGGGGCTGCCGTTGATGGCCGTGCGCGGGCAGGGCGAGGCCTGGTTCGCGCACGAGGCGCAGAACTGCTTCATCGTCGAGGTGGAGCCCGGCGACCGGTTCACCGTCAACGGCCGCAACGTCCTGTGTTTCGACGCCTCGCTGTCGTACGAGATCAAGACGGTGAAGGGCTCGGGCATCGCGGGCGGCGGCCTGTTCAACAGCGTGTTCAGCGGGCACGGCGAGCTCGGACTGGTCTGCGAGGGCAATCCGCTGGTGATTCCCGTCTCGCCGCAGGCGCCGGTGTACGTCGACACCGACGCCGTGGTGGGCTGGTCCGCGCACCTGGAGACCTCGCTGCACCGCTCGCAGTCCATCGGCTCGATGCTGCGCGGCGGTTCGGGTGAGGCGGTGCAACTCATGCTCCAGGGCGAGGGGTTCGTCGTGGTGCGGCCGAGCGAGGTGACGCCGCAGAAGGCACAGCAGCACTGAACCTTCACAACTGAACCGGCGGGGCGGGGAACCCCCCCCCCCGGGCCCCCGCCTTTTTCCACAAAAGACCCAGCCCCCGCCCCGGGCGGCCGGGGGACCTTTTCCGG
>NZ_JANUGP010000047.1 GCF_024753135.1 Streptomyces pyxinicus
GGGGGCGGGGGCGGATGGGGCCGGGTCTGTGCGCGGGCATGACGTGCCTCCGGAAAGGGGGGTGGGGGGACCGTGGCAGTGACCGTCGCGGGGCGGGCCGCTCCACTGGACGTGGGCATGCCATTGATTGCCTGATAAAGAAGCTACGCACGTAGACAGGACGTGGGAAGGGCCGCGGGAACCGCCGTTGGTCTACGCCTGCGAAATACTTACGGAGCTGCGGCGACGACGCCGGATGACGGAAACTTTCAGGAACGCGAAACCGAGCAGGGGTGCTGACGTGCACGAGGACGGAAACGGCGACACGCACCGGGTCGCCGGCCAGGGGTCACCGAGCGGTGCGGACCAGGAGTTCCTGGCCCTGGAACGCGAGCTGACCGTGCTGCTGCGGCGCGCCCGCTCCAACCAGGGCGAGATGGCCCGCGAGGTCCACCCCGACCTGGAGTCCTCCGCGTACGGGCTGCTGATCCGGCTGGACGAGCTGGGCGGCCAGCGGGCCACGGCACTGGCCGGCTACATCGGCGTCGGCAAGGCCACCATGTCCCGCCAGCTGCGTGCCCTGGAGGAGTTGGGCCTGATCACCCGCCAGCCCGACCCCGCCGACGGCCGGGCCTGGCTGGTCACCCTCACCGACGAGGGCCGCGGCCGGGTCGGCAAGGTCCGCGAGGCCCGCCGCGCGCGGTACGTCAGCCAGCTCGCCCACTGGGACCGCCACGAGGTCGCCGAACTGGCCCGGTTGCTGCACCAGTTGAACGGGGTCATGGAAAGGTGACCGGGCGGGCGGAACCGGCTCACAGCTCCGCGTAGACCACCGTCGCGTCGTCGTGCGTCTTGCTCCGCCGCAGGAACGCCCGCTCCTCGCGGTCCGCCGCCTCCAGTCGCCGTACCCGCTCCACCAGGGCGCCCGCGCCCTCCTTGGCGATCACGTCGAGCAGGTCCGTCCAGTCGCCCTCGCCGAACGTCTCCGTCCAGCGGCTCGCCCCGTCCGTCAGCGCGGCCAGCGCCCGGACCTCGCCGCGCGGCAGCGTGCCGATGACGGCGCGGGCGGCCACCGAGGGGTCGGCGGCGGCCGTGAAGAAGCCGCCCTCCCGGTTGCGCAGGTTCGCGTCCACCAGGGCGTCGGTGGCGAGCGCCGAGCGGGGGAGCCGGGCGAGCCGGTCGTCCAGCACCGGCAGCACCGTGCCGTCGGCGCCGCGCAGCAGCAGCACCGAGTCGGACAGCACGAGGTACTCCACCGAGTCGCTGGACCACCGCACGAGGACGACGGTTGCCTGCGGAGTTCGCGGGTGAGAAAGGTCACAGGTCTCCGCGTGGGCCTCCGCGGTGCGCGCGATCGCCCTCGCGAGAATCTCCGTCAGCGTCAGATCTCGCCCGGAAACGGTCAGTTCGGTCAGCGCACCGCCGAGCCGCGCGGTGAACCAGGGGACGGAATGCAGACAGCCCGTGGCACCGCCGGGCGGCGTCACACCGTCCAGGACGATCACACAACCGCCCTGTCCGCAGGCGGGTAGTCCGACACCGGCGAAGTCCTCGTTGGGGCGGTCGGCGGTGCCGGGTTCCGAGACGAGATCGGTTCGCATCCGGCCAGTCTGCACCAGCTCCGCACCCGCCCCGTCGATGGCCGGTCGCGATCCCGAGCCGGGCACGACCCCGCAGGTCAGGCGCCTGGTTTGGGGGAGAATGGGGCACTCCGGGAAGGCGCGGTGGCGAATACTGCCAAAGCCGGGCCGCACGCGTCCAACCGGCCCGCCGCGCAAGGCCGTCGCACGCGCCACGGGAACTTGCCCGTCAACTCCTCACCGATGTTCACTCCTTCAGGTGGCGGGTCAGGTGATGCGCGACCACTGCCCACCGGCGCTGGGAGGGTCGGGAACCGTACGTACCGGGTGTACGCACCACTTGGCACCGAGATGACGGGGCGCCACCCGGGCCCCTGGATAGACGAGTTCAGGAATGCGAGCACCGGTGCAGAAGAAGCGGCCTCGGCGCACAGACAGGCAGTCGGCCCCCACGGGGACCGCCCCGCAGACGTCCGTGGGCACCGGCCGACCCACTCATGTGCGCACCCGGCTGATCGTCGCCGTCGCGGTGGTGGCCGCCGCCGTCGCGGGAGCCGGCGCGCCCTCGCTGCTCACCGCCTCCCAGGACGTCAACGACTCCCAGAACCTGGTGACGCTGGCCGCCCGCACCCAGGACGCCCTCGCCCTCGCGCACGCGCTCGCCGACGAACGCGACGAGGTCACCTCCTACATCGCGGCCGGCCGGCCCAGGACCAAGGCCCCGGCCGAGGACCGCAGCGTCCGGGTGGACCGGCAGGTGGAGGAGCTGCGCGCCGACACCGACACCCCGGCGGACCTGCGTGACGACCTGGACGCCGTCGCCGGCGTCCGGCGCTCCGCCCTCACCGGCAAGAGCAGTGCCCTGGAGGCCCACCGCGCCTACTCGGCGACCATCACCGAACTGCACCGGCTCGCCGAACAGCTGGCCGAGCGGACGCCGCCGCGGGCCGGCTCCGGCGACCACGCGCTCGCCGAACTGGACTCCGCCGTCCAGCAGTCCGCCGCCGCTCGCGGGCTGCTGCTGGCCGCGCTGAACGTGCCGTCGGGCCGCCACACGGTCATCGACCCCGTCACCGGCCTGCCCAGCACCACCACCACGGGCACAGACGCGGACCGCAAGCAGCGCGACGCGCTCACCGCCGCCGCCCAGCAGGCCCGGCTGCGCGCCGACGCGGCACTCGCCGGCTTCCGCGAGACCGCGCCCAAGGCCGCGCGGGACTCCTACGACTCCACGGTCACCGGACCCGAGGTCAACTCGGCGGAGAAGTACCTCGCCACGCTCACCGACCAGCCGACCCTGGCCGACAGCGAGCTGACCACCGGCACCAAGAAGCTGGACGCGGCTCTGTCCGCCCGCGTCGACCTGATGCGCGGCGCCGAGTCCTCGCTCTACGACCACCGCACCAAGGACCTCGAACAGCTCCGGGACGACGACGTCACCGCCCTGGAGATCCGCGTCGCCGTCCTCGGTGCCCTGATGCTGGTCGCGATCGGCCTCGCCACCGCCATGGCCCGCACCCTCACCCGCCCGCTGTCCGTCCTGCGGCGCGGCTCGGCCCGGCTCGCGGAGGCCGAGGACCCGGCGGCCCAGGAACCGATCACCTTCACCGGCCGCAACGACGAGTTCGCCCAGGTGGTCCGCTCGGTCAACGCCCTGCACACGCACGCCGCCGCCCTGCACGAGCGGGTGGGCACCCTGGAGACCGACCGCAAGCACCTGGTCGGACAGCGGCAGAAGATGGCCGACGCCCGCGAGGAACTGCGCGCCGAACTCGCCGACTCCGCCGCCCAGCTGGAGCGGCTGCGCACCAGCATCGGCTCCACCTTCGTCAACCTCGCGCTGCGCACCCTCGGCCTGGTGGAGCGCCAGCTCGGGGTCATCGAGGGGCTGGAGGCGCGCGAGCAGGACCCCGACCGCCTCGCCACCCTCTTCAAGCTCGACCACTTCGCCACCGTCATGCGCCGGCACAGCGAGAACCTGCTCGTCCTCGCCGGCACCGAGCACGTCCAGCAGCACCCCGGACCGGTGCCGCTGGTCGACGTGGTGCGCGCGGCGGTCAGCGAGATCGAGCGCTACGAGCGGGTCCGTATCGCGGCCCTGCCCCCGCACGCCCACGTGGCCGGCTTCGCCGCGGACGACCTCTCCCACCTGCTCGCCGAACTGCTGGAGAACGCCACCTCGTTCTCCCCGCCGGAGCTGCCCGTCGAGGTCTCCGGCTGGCTGCTGGAATCCGGCGAGGTCATGCTCTCCGTCCAGGACGAGGGCATCGGCATGGCGCCGGAGCGCCTGGAGCGCCTCAACGCCCGCCTCTCCGCGTTCGACCCGGAGTCCCCCTACGACCAGGAGGCCGAGGACGGTCTCGGGCTCGGCCTCTACGTCGTCGCCCGCCTCGCCCACCGGCACGGCATCCGGGCCCGGCTGCGCGAGCAGAAGCAGGGCGGCGTCGCGGCGGTGGTGGTCCTGCCGGCCACGCTGCTCTCCGACGCCCCGCCGGCCGCGGTCCCGCCCGCGACCACGTCCCCCGGCACGTCCCCCGTCTCGCTGCCCGGCGCCGACGCGGAGGCCAACTCCAACGTCCTGCCCGGCCGCGCCAAGGACGCCGACGCCGACCCGCTGGTGACCCTGGCGGAGAAGGCGGTCCAGGACGCCTCCGACGCCGACTGGGCCGACCGGGCCGTGCGGGACGCGTTCGACACGTCGGCGGACGAGGCGGACGGCACGGATGCCACGGGCGCGACGGACGTCACGGGCGGCACGGACCGCGAGGTCCACGCCCAGGCCGGCGACCAGGACGACGAGCCCGCGGAGACCCGCCCGAAGGCCCCCCTGGAGACCCTCGCCGAGACGACGATGGAACTCTTCCTCCCGGAGCCGCCCCCGGAACCGGCCCGGCCACTGCCGCCGGAGGCACCGCACGCCGACGCGGCGGGACCGCTGCCGCGCGAGAGGCCGCACCCGGCCCCGGCGCTGCCCCACGACGCACCGCGCACGGCGCCGCAGACCGCCGACGGCGGGCACGCACCGCAGGGGCCACCCGCGGCCGGCGACGAAAGCCGCACAGGTGGTGCGGGTGGGAACACGAATCCCGCCGATGGCGAAGCCGAGGCGGACGAGGACCGGCTCACCAGCAAGGGTCTCCCCAAGCGCACCCCCAAAATCACCACCCCCGCCCCGCCCCGCCAGCGCGGCGGCACCGTCGACGCCGACGCCCTGCGCCGCAGGCTCGGCGGCTTCCGCCGCGGCGCCGAGGCCGGCTACCGCGACGTGGAGGCGGAGATCGAGCAGACCGGCACCAACCAGCGTCCGACCACGTACCAGACCACGGCGGCCGACCACGCGCACGCCGAAGAAGCCACGGGGGGCACAGCCGAGGAGGCAAGCAGTTGACCGCGCCCAGTACCTATGGACTGAGCAGTGAAGCCCGCAACCTGCACTGGCTGCTGACCAACCTGGTCGAGGACGTACCCGGCATCCAGTCCGTCGCCGTGGTCTCCTCCGACGGCCTGCTCCTGCTCTCGTCCGACCCGGACCACACCGAGGAGGCCCGCGCCTCCCGCGAGGCGAGGCCCACCGGCCCCAAGGGCTCCTCCGCCGACCTGGCCACCGTCGTCTCCGGCATCGGCAGCCTCACCGTCGGCGCGGCGAAGCTGATGGACTTCGGGCGGGTCAAGCACACCATGGTCGCCATGGAGCAGGGCAGCCTGTTCGTGATGTCGATCAGCGACGGCTCGCTGCTCGGTGTCCACGGCGGCGCCGAGTGCGACATGAGCGTGGTGGCGTACCACATGGCCCTGTTCGTGGGCCGGGCCGGCCATGTCCTGACCCCCGAACTCCGCTCCGAGCTACGGCAGTCGCTGGAGTCCGAGCCGACCGGGAGCGCCCGATGAGCGGCACCCCCCGGCTCCCGGTGCGCGGCGGCGACCGCAAACCCGCCCGCGTCCGCCCCTACTCGCTCACCGGCGGCCGTACCCGCTTCGGTCACGTCCTCCTCGTGGAGACGTTCGTGGCCGCGCTGGAGGCCCCCGAGGAGCGCAGGGAACTGACGAAGGGCTCGCTCACCACCCGGGTCATGCCGGAGCTGCGGGCCATCGTCGAACTCTGCCGCCGTATGCGCACGGTGGCCGAGATCGCCGCGCTGCTGAAGATGCCGCTCGGCGTGGTCCGCGTCCTCCTCAGCGACCTCGCGGACCAGGGAAAGATCCGTGTGTACGGCACCGGAACCGGTCACGGCACCGGCCGCCCGGACCGCGCTCTGCTGGAAAGGGTGCTGAGTGGACTCCGCCGTCTCTGACGCCACCGGCGTCGCCCCCCTCGTCACCGAGCCCGACGAGGACCTGAAGTCCTGGCAGACGGACCGGACCCGGGCCCCGGTCGCCACCAAGATCGTGGTGGCCGGCGGCTTCGGAGTCGGCAAGACCACGCTGGTCACCGCCGTCTCGGAGATCACGCCCCTGCAGACCGAGGCGCTGATGACCGAGGCGAGCGAGGACACCGACGACCTGTCCGCCACCCCGGCCAAGCTCACCACCACCGTGGCGATGGACTTCGGCCGCATCACGCTCGACGACGACCTGGTGCTCTACCTGTTCGGCACGCCGGGCCAGCAGCGGTTCTGGTTCATGTGGGACGACCTGGTGCGCGGCGCGATCGGCGCCGTCGTGCTGGCCGACACCCGCCGGCTGAAGGACTGCTTCCCGGCGCTGGACTACTTCGAGAGCTGCGGACTGCCGTACGTCGTGGCCGTGAACCACTTCGACGGCAGTGAGCGGTTCGAGCCGGAGGACGTACGGGAGGCGCTCACCGTACCGGCGCACATCCCTGTCATGATCATGGACGCGCGGCGGCGGATCCCGGTCGTCGAGACCCTCCTGGCCCTGGTGGCCCACGCGCTGGACGAAACCCCCGAGTAGTCCTCACCCGGTAGGAGAACCACCCGCATGCGGAAGATACTCGTCGTCGGAGCCGGCCAGTCCGGCCTCCAGCTCGCCCTCGGCCTCCAGTCACACGGCTACGAGGTCACCCTGATGTCCAACCGGACCGCGGACGAGATCCGCTCCGGCCGGGTCATGTCGACGCAGTGCATGTTCCACACGGCGTTGGGGCACGAGCGCGACCTGAAGCTGAACTTCTGGGAGTCCCAGGCCCCGAGGATCGAGGGGCTCGGCGTCTCGGTCGCGGCCCCCGGCTCGCACGACCCGGGCCCCACGCAGCGGGCCGTCGACTGGGTCGGCAGGCTGGACGGCTACGCGCAGTCCGTCGACCAGCGGGTGAAGATGGCCGGCTGGATGGAGACCTTCGCCCAGCGCGGCGGCCAGCTCGTCATCCACGGCGCGGCGGTCGGCGACCTCGACTACTTCTCCCGCACCTACGACCTCGTCCTGGTCGCGGCCGGCAAGGGCGAGCTGGTCTCGATGTTCGCCCGCGACCCGGAGCGCTCCCCGTACGGCGAGCCGCAGCGCGCGCTGGCGGTCGCCTACGTGCACGGACTCGGCCCGCGCCCGGAGCACCCGGAGTTCGACGCGGTCCGCTGCAACCTGGTGCCCGGCGTCGGCGAGCTGTTCATCATGCCGACGTTCACCACGTCGGGGCGTGCCGACATCCTGTTCTGGGAGGGTGTGCCCGGCGGCCCGCTCGACGCCTTCACCGGCGTCAAGGACCCGGCCGAGCACCTCTCCCTGACCCTGGAGCTGATGGAGAAGTTCACGCCCTGGGAGTACGCGCGGGCGACCAGGGTCGAACTGACCGACGCGGGCGGCACGCTGGCCGGCCGCTACGCCCCGACCGTCCGCAACCCGATCGGCCGGCTCCCCTCGGGCGGCCTGGTCCTCGGTGTCGCCGACGTGGTCGTCGCCAACGACCCGATCACCGGCCAGGGCTCCAACTCCGCCGCCAAGTGCGCCGCCGCCTACCTCGACTCGATCCTCGAACGCGGCGACAAGCCGTTCGACGAGGAGTGGATGCGGGCCACCTTCGACCGCTACTGGACCACCGCCCGGCACGTCACCAAGTGGACCAACGCCATGCTGGCCCCGCCCCCGGCGCACGTGCTCGACCTCATCGGCGCGGCCGGCGCCCTCCAGCCGGTCGCCGACCGCTTCGCCAACGCCTTCGACGACCCCGCCGACTTCGAGAACTTCTTCTACGAACCGGAGAAGACGGCCGCCTACCTGGCCTCGGTCGCCGGGGTCTGACGGCTCGGCTACTCGGGCGCGCACGGAACACAGCGTCGAACTCGGAGCCTCACCGTGGAGCCGGACAGTGGCGGCTCCACTTCGCCACTAGTCCAGCGAGCTGCCATGCAAGTCGCCTTCCGATTGGCGTTCCGCAAAGATGAACGTATGGAATTCTCGTCCCTCAGGCCAGCGAGCGAGTAACTCAGACGTGGAGTTGTCTCGATGGGGAACGGCCTCCGAACGCAGGTAGGAGCCGAGGCAGGAGATGCTGTCCGTGCAGAGGGCCATCCCCTCCACACGTCGTTGGGCGTCGCTCCGCTGGTCACCCAATGGACCGATCTGGACGTACAGGGCGTTCGTGGACAGCCGGTCTCTCAGTTGTGCGTCGGGCAGCCATTGTGCGTACAGCTGGACAGTGGCGTGATGGCGACGGAGGACGCGGAAGTATTCTTGTCGCTCGTCTTCCGCGACGTCATGGAAACCCTGCCGTAGATGCTGCTGCGTGGTCAGTAACTCGGCGAGTATGCGCTCAGCCGCCGCGACTGCTTCGCCTCGTCGTCTGGCGGTATCCGCTGCCCGGGTCCCGTGGCGCTGCTGGTAGACGACTCCGCCGCAGGCGGCGCCGCCGCCTGCGGCAACACCTATCAGACCGATCAACGCGTCCAGTACCGATGCGTCCATGAGAAGTATGGTGGCAGGGTTCCGCGTCGGCCTGGAAGGATCGAGGGCTACCTGGCCTCGGTCGCCGGAGCCTGAGCCGGGTCCGGGCGGACGGCTCCGAGGATCGGGTAGGACGCGAGCGGCGAGACCTTGATCTGCTCGCCGGGTCTCGGGGCCTGGACGACGTTGCCGCCGCCCACGTACATCGCGACGTGGGTGGCCTCGGGGAAGTAGACGACGAGGTCTCCGGGGCGCAGCTCCTTCAGCGGGACCTTCGGCAGCAGGCGCCACTGCTCCTGGCTGGTGCGCGGGATCGGGGTGCCGGCGTCGGACCAGGCCCGGGAGGTCAGGCCCGAGCAGTCGTAGGCGACCGGGCCCGCCGAGCCCCACTGGTACGGCTTGCCCACCTGGTCCAGGGCGAAGCGGACCGCCCGGTCGCCCGCGGGGGTGGCGGGGCGGCCGTCGTCGGGCAGCGACCCGGCGCTGCCGAGTCGCTCCTGTGCCTCGGTGACGCCCTGCTGTTCCAGCCGGGCGACGGCGGCGAGCTGGTCCGGGGTGAGGGAGGCCAGCAGGCGTTCCACGTCACCGAGCCGGGTCCGTACGTCGTCGCGCTGCTTCTTCTGCCGCCCGGCGAGGCTCAGTTGGGCGTCCAGGGCCTTGCGGGCGGCCCGCGCGAGGCTGTCCTTGCGCTGTTCGGCCTCGTCCAGGCGGGCCACGGTCCGGGCGCGCTCGCGGGTCAGCTCGCCGATGACGTGGCCCTCGTCCAGCGCGTGCTGCGGGTCGCGGGCGAGCAGGACCCGGACGTAGGGGCCGAGCCCGCCGCTGTTCTGGTACTGCTGCCGGGCCAGCCGCCCGGCGTCGGTGCGGCTGTCGCGCAGGGAGAGCCGGGCGCGGGCCAGTTCGTCGTCCAGGCGGGCCACCTCGGCACGCTGCCGCGCCAGCTTCTCCGCGGTCGCGTTGTACGTCTCGGTGGCCTGCTCGGTCCCGCGGTACAGCCGCTGAAGGTCTGTCAGCAGCTGGGACAGGGGCCGCTCGGGGTCGCCCGGCGCGGCCAGCGCGGGCACCGGCGCGAGGGCGGTCTGGGCCGCCAGCGCCGCCGTACAGGCCAGCCGCAGAAACACTCCTGACACCTCGTCACCTCCGGCGTGGCGGGACGGGCGGGCTCTCCGCCGTCCCCCACGAACGTCGCAAAGGTGATAATCGGACGTGCGGAAGTGATCAACGGTATATCTCTGGGCCGTTCGGCCCCGCCGATTCAGTCGTCCGGGTCACCCGGGTTGCCGGGCGGCGCGACCGGGGGCTTGGACCAGGGCCAGCGGAGCCTGCCGCCGGTGGTGTCGTGCGGTGCGTACTGGTACTTCCAGCCGGTGATCAGACCGAGCCGTCTGCTGTGCCCGCGCGGGACGCGGTGGTAGACGAGCACGGTGGGCGGGCCGCCGTCCGCGCCGGGGACCGGGATGCGGTACGTCTTCGGCGGGTGCCCGGTGGCGCCGACCAGCACCGGCAGCACCCGGCCGTCCATCGGGCCGCCCTCGAAGGGGGTGTCCTGACTCTTCACGGTCCCAGTCTCAGGCTTCCGCGGTGAGCGTGCCCACCAGCTCGGCGGTCTCGGGGTCGCGGCCCGCGGTGACCGTGAGGACGGCCACGAACTGCTCCACCAGCCAGGCGCGCAGCTCCTCCACCGGGGGCTCCTTGCCCTCGTCCAGCCAGATCAGCGAGGCGGCCTCGACGGCGGTGATCCACATGCGCACGGTCATCCGCAGCCGCGGCCCAGGACCGGTGACGCCGAGGTGGCGGTAGATGTGGTCGGCGGCCGCCCGGCGCACCCCGTCCACGGTGGCCGTGGTCCGGGACGTCTCCACCACGCTGCCGCCCTGCAACAACGCGCTGAAGCCGGTGTCGTGCTGGTCGACGAAGGCCAGGTACCGGTCGAGCGCCCGGGACAGCCGGGCCAGCAGCGGGCCCTCGCGCGGCTCGTCGAAGCAGTGCCGCAGCTCCTCGGCGGCGGACCGCAGCGCGGCCTCGTAGAGCTGCTGCTTGCCGCCCGGGAAGTACCGGTACACCAGCGGCCGGGACACCCCGGCGGCCTCCGCCACGTCGTCCAGCGACACGTCCTCGGGGGCGCGGTGCGCGAACAGCGACAGGGCCGAGGCGAGGAGCTGACTGCGCCGCTCCTCGACACTCAGGCGGCGGTAGGCGGGCGTGGCGGCCGGGGTCATGTCCAGCAGCCTAATCGCCGCACCGCCGCCCGGCCCCGGCGCCCGCGGGACCGCCCGCCCCGGCTGCCCGTGCTACGCCAGCAGACCCGAGGACCGCCACAGCCGGCGGCCCGCGCCCCGCAGCACGCCGATGTCGTCCAGGAAGTCGGTCAGCCGCTTCGCGCCGGTCTGCATGATCTCCCGGCGGTGGCCGCTGGCCTTGACCTGCGCCATCGCCTCCCGCCTGTCGAGGCCCACGTTGGTGTACACGTCGGGGTTGACGAAGGCGACCGAGAAGACGCGGGCGAACTCGCCGGAGGTGACCCGGGTGAACTCCTGGGACCACTTGGGGGCCGTCACCATCTGGCGGCGCAGCTCCTCGCGGGCGTAGCGCACATGCCGGGCCTCCTCCACCACGTGGATCCGGGTGACGCCCCGGACCAGGGGCTGGACCCGCTCGTCCGGGAAGGTCAGGCGCTGCATCCAGTCGAGCACCTCCTCGCCGAGCAGCGTGGCCGTGAACGAACCCGGGGTCGTGGAGATCGTCTTGAACAGCCGGCCCAGGTTCTGGTGGGCGCGGCTCACCGGGTACCAGGGCGTGTCACCGCGCGAGATGAGCCGCGCGAACATCTTGGAGTGCCGGCACTCGTCCTCGATCTCGGTGAGCGCGTACCGCACGTGCGCGCTCGTCGCCGCCTTGTCGTAGACGTGCCGGACCAGCAGCTGCATGAGGATCAGCTCGAACCAGATGCCGAGCGAGGCCAGCGCCGCCGCCTCGTGCTGGGAGAGCAGGATGCGCTGCTCCTCGCTCATCCGCTGCCACATCGGCGTGCCGTACAGCGACACCAGCTCCGGCGGCCAGAACCACTTGCCCTCCTCGAAGGGGGCCTCCCAGTCCAGCTCCTTGTCGGGGTCGAAGGAGTGCTTGGCGGAGGAGGCCAGCAGCCGTTCGGCCACCTGCTCCCGGTCCTTGAGCAGGCCGAGCGCGTCGCGCAGGCCGTCCAGCGCGTCCGCTTCCGTCAGGGTCGTCATGGCTCCCTCACCTCGTTACCGGGGGGTACGTCGTCCGCCTCTTATGAGACTGCCTGTCAGCAAGGGCGTCAATCCCTCGCGCACGACTTGTTGCCGGGGGCGGACGGCTCGTTCCGGGCGCGGGCGGGCGCGGCGGACGTGATCCGATCGAGACGATGACGGATTCCTGCCGGTTCCCCCGGGTGCAGTAGCGTGCTGGCGTGTCCATGCCTCCGCAGCCTCCGCAACAGCCGCCGTACCCGAACCAGCCCCAGCAGCCGCCGTATCCGGCCCAGCCCCAGGGGCCCTACGGCCAGCAGCCCGCCCCCGGCCCGTACGGCTCTCCGCCCCCGCAGCCGGGCCCCCACCCGCAGCAGGGTCCCTACGGGCAGCCGGGCCCGTACCCCGGGCAGCCGCCGCAGCCCGGCCAGCCCTACCCCGGCTGGGGTGTCCCGCCCATGGCCCCGCCGCCGAAGAAGCGCCGCCTCGGTCTGGTGCTCGGCATCGTCGGCGGTGTGGTCGTGCTCGTCGTCGCGGTGATCGTGGCGATCGCGCTGCTGGCCACGAGCGGCTTCCCCGAGGCGAAGAACAAGCTCACGCTGCCCAGGACGCTGCTCGGCGGGCAGTACGAACTCGGCCAGGACCTCTCCGGCTCCGAGGGCAAAAAGATCCAGGACGAGGCCGACGGCGCCTGGGACGCCAAGGACACCCACGGCGTGGTCGGCAGCTACACCCCCGGCGGTGACCAGACCAAGGGCACCCTGGTGGTGTCGGGCATGTACGGCCGGTTCAAGAACGCCGACGCGGCCCGCCGCAACATGATGAAGGGCGCCGCCGAGGGCGAGGGCGCGAAGGTCGCCGTACCGGCCAAGGACTTCCACCTCGACGTCACCATCACCTGCGAGGTGCTGACCCAGGAACAGCTCGGCACCAAGGTCACCGTGCCGATGTGCGCCTGGGCCGACGGCAACACCGGCGCCACCATCGCCGAGGTCACCACGGCCGGCGTCTCCCAGGACCCCTCGGCCGTCGACCTGGAGGCCTTCGCGCGGAAGACCCTCAAGATCCGCGCGGAGACGGTCAAGCCGATCGACTGACCCCCGCTCTGGATGAGTTCGCCGCATCCGCCGCCCTCGCCGGCGGGTGCGGCGCCCTCGGACACGGCCTCACCGCCCGAGGACCGCCCGCATCACCTCCCGGGCGATCGGCGCCGCGTCACCGCCGCCGCTGATCTCGCCTCGGTCGGCCGAGGCGTCCTCCACCACCACCGCGACCGCGACCCCCGGCTCCGCCTTGTCCTCGGCCTGGGCCCAGGAGACGAACCAGGCGTACGGCACACCGGAGTTGTCCACGCCGTGCTGGGCGGTGCCGGTCTTGCCGCCGACGATCGCGCCCGGGATGGCAGCCCGGGTGCCGGTGCCCTCCTCCACCACGTCGGTCATCAGCTCCTTCAGCCGGGCCGCCGTGGACGGCCGCATCACCTGCCGCACCGGCCGCGCCCCGGCCCCGGCGACCGTCTCGCCGCCGTTCCGGGTGGTCCGCTCCACCAGGTACGGCGGGCGCACCTGCCCGCCGTCCGCGACCGCCGCCGCGACCATCGCCATCTGCAAGGGCGTGGCCCGGGTGTTGTACTGCCCGATGGACGACAGCGCCAACTGCGCCTTGTCCACGTGCTGGTCGAAGGTGCTGGGCGAGACCGAGAACGGGATGCGCAGCCCCTTGTCGTTGAACCCGAACGCCTGCGCCGTCGCCCCCATGTCCGTGACCCCGGTGTCCACCCCGAGCTTGGCGAACACCGTGTTGCACGACCACTCGAAGGCGGACCGCAGCGACGCGTCCCGGCAGCCGTCGGCCTCGTTCGTCAGCCGGGTCGTGGTGCCCGGCAGCCGGTACGGGTCGGGGGAGCGGGTCCGCGCGTCCAGGTCGGTGACCACGCCCGCGTCCAGCGCCGCCGCGGCCGTCACCACCTTGAACGTCGAACCCGGCGGATAGGTCTGCCGCACCGCCCGGTTGAGCATGGGCTTCTCCGGGTCGTTGTTGAGCCGGGCCCACGCCGAGGCCACCGCCTCGCCGTTGCCGGACAGCGCCGCCGGGTCGTACGACGGACTCGTCACCAGCGCCAGCACCCGGCCCGTGGCCGGCTCGATCGCCGCCACCGCGCCCTTGCGCCCGGCCAGCCCCCGGTACGCCGCCCGCTGGGCCGTCCGGTTCAGGGTCGTGACCACGTCGCCGCCCGGACTGCGCCGCCGCGTCACGTCGTTCCACAGCGGCAGCGGGGACAGCGCCGGGTCGGTGCCGGACAGCACCGGGTCCTCGGCGTGCTCCAGGAACGTGGTGCCGTACGTCTGCGAGGCGAACCCGGTGACCGGCGCGTACAGCGGGCCGTCCCGGTAGCCGCGCTCGAAGCGCAGTTGCTCCCCGGTGTCCACGGAGGAGGTGACCGGCTCGCCGCCGACCAGGATGTCCCCGCGCGGCTGCTGGTACCGGGCGATCGCGGGCCGCCGGTTCGCCGGGTTGCCGTCGTAGCCGCCGGCCTGCACCAGTTGCACCCGGGCCGCGTTGACCAGCAGGGCCGCGAGCAGCAGCGCGCAGAACACGCAGGCGTGCCGGATGTAGCGGGCCATCGGCCGCCCGCCGCCGTACTCGCTCACGGCGCCGCCTTCCCGTCGTACTGGCTGCGCGCCGAGTCGCTGACCCGGATCAGCAGCGCCACGATCGCCCAGTTGGTCACCACCGAGGAGCCGCCCTGGGCGAGGAACGGCATCGCCATGCCGGTCAGCGGGATCAGCCCGGTCACCCCGCCCGCGATCACGAACACCTGGAGCGCGACGATCGAGGCCAGCCCCACCGCGAGCAGCCGCCCGAACGGTTCGCGCAGCGCGAGGCCCGCCCGGTAACCGCGCTCCACCAGCAGCGCGTACAGCAGGATGATCGCCGCGAGCCCGGCGAGGCCCAGTTCCTCGCCGGCCGTGGCCAGGATGAAGTCGGACTTCACGGCGAAGCCGATCAGGACCGAGTGGCCGAGCCCGAGCCCGGTGCCGAGGAAGCCGCCCGCCGCGAACGCGAACAGCGACTGGGCGAGCTGGTTGGGGCCCTGCCCGGCGTCGATCGTGGCGAAGGGGTGCAGCCAGTCCTCGATCCGGCCGTTGACGTGCGGCTCCAGCCGGCCGACGGCGACCGCGCCGAGCACCGCGAGCAGCAGCCCCACCGCGATCCAGCCGGTGCGCCCGGTGGCGACGTACAGCAGCACCACGAACAGCCCGAAGAACAGCAGCGAGGTCCCGAGGTCCCGCTCCAGCACCAGCACCCCGACGCTCAGCAGCCAGATCGTCACGATCGGCCCGAGCACCCGCCCGGTCGGGAACTGCAGCCGCCACACCCGGCGGCCGGTGTACGCCAGCGCGTTGCGGTTCGCGGCCAGGTAGGCGGCGAAGAACACCGCGAGCAGCACCTTCGCGAACTCGCCGGGCTGGATGGAGAACCCGGCGATCCGCACCCAGATCCGGGCGCCGTTGACCGCCGGGAAGAGGATCGGCAGCAGGAGCAGGACGAGGGCCGCGACGACGCACACGTACGAGTAGCGCTGGAGCACCCGGTGATCGCGCAGCATCAGCACCACGGCGATGAACAGCGCCACCCCGAGCGTCGACCACACCAGCTGCGCCGGGGCCGCCCGGTCGCCCGGGGTCTCCAGGTCCAGCCGGTAGATCAGCACCAGACCGAGCCCGTTGAGCAGTACCGCGATCGGCAGCGGCAGCGGATCGGCGTACGGCGCCCGGATCCGGACCGCGACGTGCGCGCACAGGGCGAGCACCCCGAGCCCCGCGCCGTACCCGACGGCACCGGGCGGCACGGTGCCGGTCCGGGCGACGCCGACCGCGCAGTACCCGTACACCGACAGCAGGACGGCCAGCACGAGCAGCGCCAGCTCCACACCCCGGCGCCGGGGGAGCCGGGCGGCGGGTGCGGGAGCCCGGGGGGCCGCGAGGGTGGTTCCGGCCTTGGTCATGCCCGGAACCTACCGAAACAGCCCGACTTGTGTGCTGCGTCAGCCGGCCTCAGCGTGGCGCGCCGGACCGGCCGCGCCGACGGGGGCTCTCACGGGTCCCGCCACTCGACCGGCCGGCCCGGCCGGCCCCGCTACTCCGCGAGCCGGTCTCCCCGCTGCTCCGCCGGCCGGTCTCCCCGCTCCGCCGGCAGGGTCAGCGTGGCCACCGCCCCGCCGTCCGCCGTGTTGGCGAAGGTCAGCCGGGCGCCCAGCACCTCCGCCTGCCCCAGGGCGATGGTCAGGCCGAGGCCGTGGCCCTTGGCGCCGCCCTCCGTGCGGAACCGCTGCGGGCCGTGGGCCACCAGGTACTCCGGGAACCCGCCCCCGTGGTCCCGCACCGTCACCACGGGCCCGTCCACGGTCAGCACCACCGGCGGCGCCCCGTGCTTGTGCGCGTTCGCCACCAGGTTGCCCAGCACCCGCTCCAGGCGCCGCCGGTCGGTCTCCACCCGCGCGTCCCGGACGACCCGGACCTCGGTGTCCGTGCCGGACGCCCGCACCACCCGCCCGGCCAGCGCGCCCAGCTCCTCGGAGTCGACGTCCAGCCGCTCCCGGCCGGTGTCCAGGCGGGAGATCTCCAGCAGGTCCTCGGTGAGCGTGCGCAGCGCCGCCACCCGGTCCCGGACCAGCTCGGTCGGCCGGCCCGGCGGCAACAGCTCGGCCGCCGCGTGCAGCCCGGTCAGCGGGGTGCGCAGCTCGTGCGCCACGTCCGCCGTGAACCGCTGCTCGCTCAGCAGCTTGCCCTGCAGGGTGGCGGCCATCGTGTCCAGGGCCGCCGCGACCGCCGCCACCTCGTCCTGCGGCCGGCTCGGATCCCTCGTACGGGGATCGTTCACCCGGGCGTCCAGGTCACCGCCGCTGATCCGCCGGGCCACCCGCGCCGTGCCGTGCAGCCGCCGGGTCACCCGCGTCACCGCGAAGGCGCCGACCAGCACCGTCGCCCCGATCGCGAGCCCGGACGACCACAGGATCGACTGGTCGAGCCCGGCGATGGTGCGGGACTGCTGCGAGTAGTCCACCGCCACGGCGAGCGCCCGGCGCCCGGCCACCGGACCCGCCGCCCACATCGTCGGACGCCCCCGGTGGGAGGAGACCATCGTGCCGCGCCGCCCGGCCACCGCCAGCTCCCGCAGCGGCCTCGGCAGCCCCCCGGGATCCACCCCGGCGCCCGGCGGCATCGTGTCGCCCGCCTCGTACGCCCGGGTCGCGTCCGCCAGCCGGGACAGCGCGAGGTCGCGGGCCTGGCCGACGGTCTGGTTGGTCACCGAGACGTGCACCAGCACACCGAGCAGCGCGGCCAGCGCACAGCACATCACCGTGATGAACGCCGCCGCCTTCACGGCGAGCGTCCCCGCCCACCGGGGCAGCGCCCGTCTCACGGCGCGCTCGTGGTGGGGCCGGGCGAGGCCGACGGCTGCTTGCCGCGCCGGCCCTCGCCGGTGTGCAGGTACTCGTCGCGGGAGAACGCCATCGCCCGCTGCTCGGGGTCCCACACCCAGGTGGTGCGGTACTCGTACCCGGAGATGTCCGCCGGGGACCGCTCGATCAGCGCCCGCCCGGCCAGCTCCACCCCCACGATCGCGTCGTTGTCGGCGAGCACCTGCACCAGGCGGTGCTTCTCGACGGTGTAGACGCGCACCGCCGTCTGGTTGGTCGGGTACAGCCGGAAGCCGAGCGTGAGGTCCGCCCGGCCGTCACCGGTGAGGTCGCGGTAGTACGGCTTCAGCAGCGGGCAGCGCGCCGCGTCCCCGCCCTCGCCGCACTCCGTCATCCGGTCGGCGGTGCCGTGGTAGGCGCCCTTCGGCCCGTAGTCGTCCGGGTGCGCCTTGATCTCCGCCTCGACGACGTCCACCGGATCGACCTTCCGGATGTCGTCGCCGGGCACGGTCACGCCCTTCACGACGGCCCGGGTCGCCACGTCGTACGGGTACGCCGGGCTGGACGCCGGCCGCAGATCCGGCCAGAGCCGGGCCGGGCTCGCGGCGGTCGGGGTGGCACCGGCGCCCTGCAGCCCGCCGGTGTCGCCGCAGGCGGCCGTGGTCGCCGACAGCAGGGCGACGGCGGCCGCGGCGAGGGCGGTACGCGAGCGGCGACGGGCTGGCACGGTGCTCCTGGGCTTCGGGATCGGCGGAACCCCGTCCACCTTAAGTGGTGCTTTCGCAGGGAAGTGTTCCCCGATGGTCCGGGACCTCCCCTTTTGCGTACCCGGTGCGGTCCCGACGCGCACGCCCCCGGGCTACTCGGTGAGCTCCTCCAGCAGCCGCACGGTGGACAGCCCGGCCCGCAGGTACTCCACGAACAACTGGTTGTGCAGCGCCCACGGCGAGCGCCGGGCCCGGATCAGCCGGATCGCCTCGTCCGGCGCGTGCCCCCGCTGGGCCAGCGCGTGCCCGACGACCAGCCCCGAGCGGTTGTACCCGTGATAGCAGCGCACGAGCACCCGGCGGCCGGCGTCCAGCGTCTCGTTGACCGCGCGGGCCAGCCGCATCACCCCGGCCAGCTGCGTCCCGTCCAGCGGCCCGTCCGGGATCGGCCACACATGGTGCTCCACGCCCGGATCGGGCCCGTACCCCGGCAGCCGCAGCAGCGACTGCACCACGTCGAACTCGTCGCGTACGACGGCGAGCTCCACCCGCCCCGAACGGTCCCGGAACTCGTGCCCGCCCATCCACAGGCCGGGCACGATCTCGCTCCACGGGCGCTCCGGAGCCGGTACGTCGGGCTGCCTTCCGCGGATCCGCAACGGCGCCTCCCCAACTCCCCCTCGCAGGGCCGTCATCCACGGTAACCGGTCTTGCCCCGGGCGCGCCCGCCTGTTCCCATGGTCGAGGGGTGATGGCGCATGAGCGGACTGCGCGTGGTGCCGGCCTTCCGGCACGGCCGGGAGCGGCTGTACGTCTGCCGCCCGGACGGCGGTACGGCCGCCTGGTACGACCGTGAGGCCGGCCGGGTCAACCTGCTCGGCGAGGACGTCAGGGACGAAGTCCTCGCCGCCCTGAAACCGTTCCTGACCGGCCCCGTCACCGTCGGCCCGCCACCCGTGCCCACCCCGGCGGAACTGGCCCGACTCACCCTCCACCCCGACGACGACCTGGCACCCAACCGCCCCGGCGAGGCCCTGCTCGTCGCCCTCGACCGCGACCCGGGACCCGCCCACCGGCTGCGCGCCGACCCGCGCCGGCGCGCCCTGACCGCCGAGCGGACCGTCGGCGGGGCGCTGGACCGGCTGGAGGGCGCCGGCTGGCACACCCTGCACTCGGTGCCGCTGCCCGGCGGCGACCGCGTCCACCACCTGCTGATCGGCCCCGGCGGCCTGTTCGCCGTACACGCCCTGTACGCCCACAGGTCCCGGGTCCTGATCGCCGACCCGATGGTCACCGCGGGCCACCGCGACCCCGAGCCGCTGCTGCGCCGCCTGCGCGCCGACGCCGACCGCGCCACCCACGCCCTCACCGCCGAGGTCCACCCCGTCCTCGTCCTCGTCGCCCCGTCCCACCTGACCACCACGGCCGAGCCCCACCGCGTGCGCGTCCTGCGGGACACGGACCTGCCGGCCCTGGCCCGGCTCGGCGGCGTGCTGAAACCGGCGGACGTGGAGGCCCTGCACGCGATGGCCAGGGACCGGAGGACGTGGAGCAGGGTCTAGGGAAGGGCCGTAGCGATGGTGGCATCCAGCAGCGGAGCCATGAGGTCCCCCAGCTCCCGGAGCCGACGCGCGATGTCACCGGCCCGGAACTCCAGGCCCCCGGCGTCCCCGCAGCCCTCGACCTCCTCCCAGGTCACCGGCGCCGACACCAGCGGGTCCTGGCGGGCGCGCAGCGTGTAGGGGGTGGCCGTGGTCTTGCGGGCCGCGTTCTGACTCCAGTCCACGAAGACCTTGCCCGGCCGCAGGCTCTTCGTCATCCGGTGCACCACGAGCCGGGGCAGCGCCCGCTCGGCCTCCACGGCCAGCCCCTTCGCGTACGCGCTCGTCCGCTCGGAGGAACTCCCGCGGACCGCCGCCAGCAGATGCAGCCCCTTCGACCCGGCCGTCTTCGGGTACGCCGTGATCCCGTCTGCCGCCAGCCGCTCCCGTAGCCACAGGGCGACCTCGCAGCAGTGCACGACCGTCGCCGGTGCCCCCGGGTCCAGGTCGAAGACCAGCCGGTCGGCCTCCCGCGGGCTCTCCACCAGCCACTGGTGGGTGTGGAACTCGGCGACCAGGTTCGCCGCCCAGACCAGGCTCGGCAGGTCCTGCACCAGCACCATCCGGCCCGGCCCCTCCGTGGCGGAGCGCGGCACCTCGGCGGTCGTGACCCACTCGGGCGTACCGGGCGGCACGTTCTTGGTGAAGAACCGCTGCCCGTCCGGCCCGTCCGGATAGCGCAGGAAGGAGACCGCGCGGCCGCGCAGATGCGGCAACAGGGCGCCGGCGGTGGTCGCGTAGTAGTGCACCAGCTCCGCCTTGGTGAAGCCGGACTCCGGATACAGCACCTTCTCCAGGTTGCTGAGCGCGACCCGCCGCCCCTCCACCTCAGTGATAGGCGTCATAGGATGACAATCCCAGACGAACCGGTGAAAACGGGAAAGGGCGGGTGCGGCACGTGCGGTCGATATGGAACGGCGCCATCTCCTTCGGGCTCGTCAGCATCCCGATCAAGCTGGTCAACGCGACCGAGAGCCACGCGATCTCCTTCCGCCAGATCCACACCGAGGACAACGGCCGCATCCGCTACCGCAAGGTCTGCGAACTGGAGGAGCGCGAGGTCAGGCAGGCCGAGATCGGCAAGGCCTACGAGGACGCCGACGGCTCGGTGATCCCGATCACCGACGACGACCTCTCCCACCTCCCGATCCCCACCGCCCGCACCATCGAGATCGTCGCCTTCGTGCCGGGTGACCGCATCGACCCGCTCCAGATGGGCTCGGCCTACTACCTCGCCGCGAGCGGCGCGCCCGCCGCCAAGCCGTACGTCCTGCTGCGTGAGGCCCTTAAGCGCAGCAACAAGGTCGCCATCGCCAAGTTCGCGCTGCGCGGCCGGGAGCGGCTCGGCATGCTGCGGGTGGTCGGCGAGGCCATCGCCATGCACGGCCTGCTCTGGCCCGACGAGGTCCGCGCCCCGGAGGGCGTCGCGCCCGACACCGACGTCACCGTCCGCGACAAGGAACTCGACCTCGCGGACGCCCTGATGGACACCCTCGGCGAGGTCGACCTGGAGGACCTGCACGACGAGTACCGGGAGGCGCTGGAGGAGCTCATCGCCGCGAAGGCCTCCGGCGAGGCACCACCGGAGACACCCGAACCGGCCACCGGCGGCAAGGTCCTTGACCTGATGGCGGCCCTGGAGGGCAGCGTGCGCGCGGCCCGCGAGTCCCGCGGCGAGGAGCCCGCCGGCGACGGAGCCGAGGCCGAGGTCAGATCCCTGCCCCGACGCGGGTCCACCCCCAAGGAGACGGGCGGCAAGAAGACCACGAAGGCGGCCCCCGCGAAGAAGACGGCGGCGGCACGCAAGTCCACGTCGAAGGCGACGGAGGGCACGAAGAAGCCGACGGCGGCGAAGAAGACGTCCGCGGCGAAGAAGACGCCCGCGAAGTCGGCGGGGAAGTCGGAGAATTCGGCGGTGAAGTCGACGGCGAAGAAGTCCGCCTCGCGCAAACGCTCGGCCTGACGGACACGGCGTCGACCCCCGGGCGACGACAAGCCCGCCCCCGCCCATACCGGTACCGGTACCGGTACCGGTACGGCGTCCTACACCGCCCCCGCCCGATCCGGACCGGCGGGGACGACGCCGTACAGGCGGTCGAGCAGCTCGCCCGTGGCCTCGTCCAGAAGGCGCCGGCCAGCACGGTCGGCAGCACCAGCCGATGCGGCACGGCTGGTGTGGGCGGTGAGGGCGCGGAGGCGCCGCGATTGGTCTCGGTGGTCATCGTCCGTACCCCCGGTGCTCCCGATCGATCCCATGAGGTGTCCACCCGGCGCCCGCGGTCGGGCACGTACGTCTCCGAGTGCGTGCCTACCGGGTAATCGCCACACCCACCCGCGCGGAATTCCTTCGGAGGGCACTACAGTCACCTGTGTGCGGCGCGTCACGCTGCGTTGCTCGACAGAGGGCTGGGACAGGAACACTTCTGTGCCCGGCTTGAGTTGGTTGGGGGGGTTATGCGGGAAATGCTCAAGGGCTCGAATGTGGCTCTGTCAGTCTTGAGTGAGAACGTCGCTTCGGTGATCATCAGCCTGGGCTGGGGAAGCCCGACCGGCGAAGGCGACGCGGACGTCTCGGTCCTGCTGCTGGATGCGAACGGAAAAGTCCATAGCGACACCGACTTCTACTTCTACAACAACCCGGTCGCGCCCGACGGAAGCGTGCAGCTCCTCGGCAAGACGCCGACGGCGGACGGAAACGAGGACCGGATCAGCTTCGACCTGACGGCGATCCCGGCCCACGTCGACCGCATAGTCGTGGCAGCCAGCCGGTACAACGGCGCGCGCTTCGGCGAACTGGACGACGTACGGCTGTCACTGGCCGATGGAGCCGGTGAAAACCTTCTCCGCTTTGCCGTCGACAATGTCGACTCGATGAGCGCGATCATCTTCGGCGAGCTGTACCGGCGCCAGGAGGAGTGGAAGTTCCGCGCTGTCGGCCAAGGCTACGACACCGGTCTAGCCGGTCTGGCGATGGACTTCGGCGTCGACATCGAGGACGACGCGGAAGCGATAGAAGCACAAGAAAACGCTGCGGCCGAAGACCAGGAAGACACGACGGTCCCGCCCCCGACCCCGGCCGACGACCCGAGTGCACGGCGAACGTCGGAGGCGATCCCGTCTCCTCGCCCGCCGGAAGACGACGGCGAGCCGCGGAAGCGGACCGCGCGCCCTCGTACCGCGAAGAAGAAGATCACCCTGCCCAAGGTGGCCAGGAAGGGCTTGGCGGAGAACGAGTCCTGGAGAGAGGCCCGGCTCTTCCCGGCGTCGGCGCTGAAGAGCGACCGGGACCGCGAAACGCGGGCCACCTCGGTGCTGCTGTCGGTGATGGCGCAGGTACCCGAGTTCGGCAGGAGACTGACCGCGGCCTTCGGCGCGCCGGCCGGCCGCATGGAGACCTTCACCGAGGTCACCCTGCCGCACGGCGAGACACCGCGGCGCCCCGACGGGGTGATCCGCGTCGAGCGGGCCGGCAAGCTGTGGACGGCCCTGGTCGAGACGAAGACCAACGGCAACGCCCTCAAGGCCGATCAGGTGCAGGCGTACATGGACATCGCCGCGCGCCGAGGCTACGAGGCCGTGATCACACTGTCGAACGACGTGGCGCTGGAGGGCAGTCCGCTCGTCGAGGTCAAGATCGACGGCCGGCGCAAGCACAAGGTCGCCCTGTGGCACCTCTCCTGGGCGGAAGTCACGCATCAGGCGCAACTGCTGATCCGCCACGAGGGTGTCGGCAACGCGGCGCACGCCTGGCTGCTCCAGGAACTGCTGGCCTACCTCCAGCACGACAACTCCGGCTGCCACGGCTTCCAGAACATGGGGCCGGCCTGGGTCCCCGTACGGAACGGAATCGACGACGAGACCCTGTGCCAGGGAGACTCGCGCGCACTGGAGGTCGTCGAGAGCTGGGAGAGGCTCATCCGCCAGGTATGCCTCGGACTCGGCGGCGAACTGGGCCAGAAGGTACTGCCCGTGCAGCGCGCCAGGCGGGGATCGGACCCGGGAGCGCGCAGAAGCCTCCTCGCGGATCACCTCTGCCGCGACGGAAACCTCCAGGCGGAGCTGCGCATCGAGGGAACCCCCGGCATCCTCGCGGTGAGCGCGGACCTGCGCACGGGCAGACTGCGCACCTCCATCGAGATCCCCGCCCCGGCACAGGGCTACCCCCTGTCCTGGGCGAAGCGGCTCGTCCGCACCCTGGCGGAGGCACCGGCGGCTCTCCACATCGAAACCCTCGTCGAAGGCGAACAGGGCGGCCCCCGCAGCACCCTGGAACGGCTCCGCCCCGAACCGGCGGACATGCTCCCGAAGGGCACCGGCTCCACCATCACCGGCTTCCGTCTGTCCCTGATCAAAAGCATGGGAAGCACCCGCGGCAACGCCGAGTCGGGCTTCATCCGCAGCGTCGACGACGCGGTGCACCGCTTCTACTCCACGGTGGTGGCCCACCTGGACCGCGCGACACCTCGCCGGGCACCGTCCAAGGCGGAGCCGTCGGTGGGCTGATCCGTGACAACCACGCCGTTCAGGGCCTTGAGCCTGCGGGAGCTGACCCGGGCGGACGTTGTTCGATCCGGCGGCCGTTAGCGTGAGGGTCGTTGGGGGAGCCAGAGCCGGATCGGAGTGCGGGGAACCATGGGCGGTCTCACAGAGGCGGAATTGAGGGCGCTGGCGGGGGAGCGTTCGTTCGAGCGTGGACGTGATTACGTCGACGAGGTGTCCGGGGTCGAGTTCGGTGACGGCTGGATCAGGGCATCGGTGCGTGGCACGGAGCGGTACGAGGTGGAGCTGCTCCCGGGCGGGCGCAGAAAGCCGACGGGCACGTGCGACTGCCCGTACGGCCAGGAGGGCAACTTCTGCAAGCACCTGGTCGCGCTCGGTCTGACGGTGATCGCCCAGGCGGCCGACCTGCCTCGCCTGCGGAAGGCGGCCCGGGACCGGGCCTGCGGCCTCGACGCCTGGCTGACCGGCCTGTCACGGGACGACCTGCTCGCCCTCTTGCGGGAGGAGACGGCTGAGGACCGGAACCTGCGGAGGCGTCTGGAACTGCGGGCGGTGAGCGCCCGCGGCGACGTGTCCGGGGCCAGGTCTCGCGTCCGTGAGCTGCTGGACATCCGTCCGTTCGCGCAGTATGGCCATGTCGAGTACGCCGATGTCCGTGCCTATGCGGACCAGGCCACGCAGTCGGTCACCGCGATCCGGTCACTGACGTCCTCTGGCCGGGCAGCCGACGCGGTGGCTCTGGCCCAGGAGGCGATCGGCCTGCTGGGCGGGGTGGTCGAGAACATCGACGACTCCGACGGCCGGCTGGGACAGATCGGCGGCGGCCTCGCCGACGCTCACCACGACGCCTGCCGAGCGGCCCGGCCCGACCCGGACGAACTCGCGCACTGGCTGGTGGCACACACGCTCGGCGCAGCGGCCGACCTGACGGACATCGACCCGCTCGACTACGAGGATCTGCTCGGCGAGCGAGGGATGGCCGCCCTGCGCCGCCACGCGGTCGACGCTTGGCGGGCGAACCGCACCGGCTGGGCCGAGAAGCACCTGGTGCAGCGCCTCGCGAAGTCGGGGCGGGACATCGACACGGTGATCGCCGTGTACGACGCCGACCTCGCGCCGAACGGCCACACCCACCTGCTCATCGCCCGCGAACTCGACACCGACGGCCGTACCGCCGAAGCCCTGGAATGGGCCGAGCGCGGCATCCGCGAGACCCAGGATCTCGCCACCGTAGACACCGTTCTGGTCGACCACCTCGCCGACCACTACACCCGGATCGGCCGGCCCGCCGACGCCGTCACCCTGCGCCGTGACCACTTCACCGCCCGCCGCACCCCGCTCACCTACCGGCAACTGCGCGCCGCAGCCGGGACCGCCGCGTGCTGGCAGACCGAACGCGAGAAGGCGCTGGCGCTTCTCCGCGCCGATGCCGAGGCGGACCCGTGCGGTGGCCGGGTCCTCGTCGACGTCCTGCTGGACGACGAGGACGCCGACGCCGCCTGGCGGGCAGCCGACGAGTACGGGGCCCACGACGGCCAATGGCTCACCCTCGCCGACCGGTTCCGCCCGTCCCGCCCCGCGGACGCCTTGGCCGTCTATCTCCGCCTGGCCACCCACCTCGCCGGCCAGACCGGAAGCCACGCCTACGAACAGCTCGTCAGCCTGCTCCTCAGCATCCGCGACTGCCACCACCGGCTCGGCACACCGGACGACTTCACCGTCTACGTCACCGACCTGCGCGCCGCCCAGAAGCGCAAGCGGAACTTGATGCGACTGCTGGACGAGCATGGCTTGTGAGCCAGAACGGCGCGATCGACGAGCAGTTCCTGATCGGGCAGTACGTGAACACCCGGCAAGTCTTCCCGAAGGCGTGGTCCCACAGCAGCAAGACGGAGCACGGGTACTCACAGCTTCCCGCGATCGACATGCCGGGAACCCTGCACGGGGTCGTACGACCCCGACTACGGGGCGACCAGCATGGGCTGCAACACATAGTGCGTGGTTCTGACCGGCCGCCCTTGCAAGAATGGGAGGTCAGATCTTGATCACGGTCGCGCGTCCGCCGCAGAGGGCAGTCAGGTCCTCCGGATCGGAGGTGAGGACGGTGACCGGGCCTGGCGCGGCCAGGGCGGTGGCGATGAGCATGGTGTCGATGGCGTACTTGTGGCCGTGGAGGCCGGCGTCGGCGAGGAGGGCGGCGGCGTGGCGGGCGATCGGCTCGGTGATCGGTTCGATGACCAAGCGGGAGAGCGTCCATTCCAGGGCCGGGCGGTTGATCCGGGGGTGGACCACTTCGACGAGGGTGGCCGCCGAGGTGATCACTCGGTGGTCGTCGGCGCGGGCCAGGGCGAGCCAGCCGGTGACCGCGCGGTCGCGCAGAACAACCTTCGCCAGCCCGTCTTCTACCGGTAGCCAACCTCTTCTACCGGTAGTCAACCTCTAGGGGCGGTGCTCCAACTGGTGGTGTGAGCACGGGGCCACCCAACGTGCTGTCGGGGGCCGGTCATGTGTTTCCGTGGCTTCTGCGCCCGCACGGCGCCGGACGCGCGACCACCGCGGCGGCCTCGGTCGTCGCCGTGTCGGTGAGGCGGAGGGTGACGTCGGAGATGCCGAGTTCCCAAGCTGCGTCGCCTACGCTCGCGAGGGCTGCTGGTATGAACAGTCCGTCTTTCTTCAGGGGAGAGTCGCATGGTCGACGAGATCAGGTACGAGTACAAGACCGTGCGGACAGTTCGCGGCACCGACGGCTTGGTGATCTCGAAGATGCAGAAGGATGGCTGGGAGCTTGTGGAGCACACCCAGGGCGCGCTTCGCTCCACCCTCAACTTCCGTCGGCCGAAGAAGCCGCTGCCGTGGCTGGTGATCGGCACGGGGACCACCGTCCTCGTGATCCTGGCGATCGTTATCGGCGTTGCCTCTGCACTCGGCGACGGAGGGGAGAAGAAGGACGAGGCAGACAAGTCGACGGCCGCTGCGAGCGAAAAGCCTTCCGCTTTGCCGACTCCTACCGCGGCCGAGCCGGCCGCCGCTAAGGTGATCACGGCTCAGAACAACCCGGAGTTCGCGGCGCTGCTGAAGGCGGGCCCGTGCGACGACGCGAACCTGGACTTCGCGACCAGGCACCAGGGCGAGACGGTCGCGTTCAACGGCTCGATCGTGAACATGGCGCCCCACGGTGACTACGACACCCGCTACGACTTCCTCCTGGGCCCAGGCGACAAGGGACCGAACACGGCGGTCGGCCCGGCCTTCAAGTACGAGGACGTCAACATCTCTGACCTGAATCTGACCGGCAAGAAAATCCCCGTCACCGTCGGAGCAGGCGACAAGTTCCGCTTCGTCGCTGAGGTGGGCGAATTCAAAGCGGACCAGTGCCTTTTCTTCCTCGACCCGAGCTCTACGGAAATCCGGTAGTCAAGATGAGTGGAGCATCAGCACGCCGCGCGGAAGTCGGGCGCTAGATCCGTTCCCCCCGGGCCAGTGCTCATCCGTGCGTCATGAGGACTGGCTGGCTTGAGTGTGCTCTGAGTCGAGTTGGCGTTCAAGACTTCTTCGCTCACTGTCAAGGGCGGCAACACCCCGCATGAGGGAGTATTCGAAGTCAGGCCTCACCTCGACGCCGAGGTCATGTCGCAGGGTGACCCGCAGTAGATGCACGCCATCGGACAGTGGACCCCTGAACCATGCCTTTGCTCGGCTGTATGCGGCATCCGGGCTGAGGCTGCTCGGCAACTGCTTCACAACGGTGTATCCGACGCCGAGAGCGCTGTTCAGGGTCGAGGCCACATCCAGGACGTTCTTCGACAGCGCCATCCGCGCCTGGGAGTATTCCTCCGCCCAGGCTTCTATGGCGGCGTCGAGGACCGCTGACTCGACGTCTTCACCTCGCTCGGTAGCCCGGACCGCATCTCGGGCAGCAACCCGATAAGCACGAGCGGTGGCGTTCAGGCGAGCATAGAGATCACGTCTTGCTTGCTGCGTCCTCTCGTCGCGCTCCTGCACGCGTTGTTGATCGGCGCGCTTTTCGCGCTTCTGGCTGGCGAACTCGTTGAACATCCCCCCACCCAGAGTTGCACCAGCGGTGATCAGCCCAACGGCCACAGCGGATACATCCATGAGTCCCCAGTTCGCCTGTTCGTATGTCGGGAGCCGGCGACTGATGGCGGCTTCGACAGCTCGCGTCACCAGCCTGATTTCTCCGCTGCGGCCTCGTCCCCAGACCCCGAAATACGCCCGCTCCGCTCCGCACCTGCCTGTATAAACGCGAAGACCCCGGCCTCAGCGTTTCCGCTGGTGACGGGGTCTTGGGCACCTTGTAAGGAGTGCCCCCGGCAGGATTCGAACCTGCGCACACGGCTCCGGAGGCCGTTGCTCTATCCCCTGAGCTACGGGGGCGTGTCGGCTGCGGAGCTTTTCGCTTGCGGCGACGGGTAGAACACTAGCAGGTCCGGCGGGGTGATCAGGAACCCGTTTCGCCGGGGCGGGCGGAGGACGGGTGCGGGGGCTCCGGTGGGGTGTCGTGGCCCCGCCAGCCTCACCCGGCGAGGCCTTGGAGGGCGGAGTGGTGGGTGTGGGATCTGTGGGGGACCCCGGACGGGAAGTTCCCCTGTACGGGGTGGAAGTGGGGAAAACCCGGACGCGGTGGTCGGTCCGGACCTACTCTCGAGTTGTGTCAGGCGCCTCGGGCCGGGTGCTTGTTGTGGACGACAACAAGGTGATCCGGCAGTTGATCAGGGTCAACCTCGAACTTGAAGGGCTCGAGGTCGTGACCGCGGCCGATGGTGCCGAGTGTCTGGACGTGGTGCACGAGGTGCGGCCCGATGTCGTGACGCTCGACATCGTCATGCCGAGGCTGGACGGCCTGCGGACCGCTGCCCTGCTGCGTGCCGATCCCCGTACGCGTCACCTTCCCCTCGCCATCATCAGCGCGTGTACGCAGTACGAGGTCGAGGCCGGGCTCGATGTCGGCGTGGACGCCTTTCTCGCCAAGCCCTTCGAACCCGGTGAACTCGTCCGGCTGGTGAAGCAGTTGCTGGAGCGGCCGGGCGGGCGTGAGGGAGAGGGGCGTGCGGGGGGTGGTTCCGGTGGTGGTGCCGGTGTGAGTCCCAGCGGTTCCGACGCCGGCTCCGGCTCCGGCTCCGGTGACGACGGAGAAGGCGACGATGACGGGGTCGCCGACGGGGTGACCGGGGGGATCTCCTTCGGGGGGTAGGCGGGACTCTTGTGGCGGGCGGGCGCGTGACCTTGCGGTTCGTACGCCTTCGTCTCGCCGCTGCCCCCTACCCGGTCCACAACCTGAGCCACCTCCCCGCCCCACCCCCTTCCTCCCCTACGCTTGTCCCGTGACCCCCGTCGAGCTCTCCCGTACCGTGCTGGGCGCGGTGCGTCGTGCTGTCGAGGACGGGGAACTGAGCGTGGCCGTGCCCGAGCGGGTCGTGGTGACCGAGCCGGGGCCCGGGGGGTGCGGGGACTACGCCACCAACGTCGCCCTCCAGCTCGCCCGGCCGGCCGGGCAGCCTCCGCTCAGGGTCGCCGAGATTCTGCGGCCCCGGCTCGTCGGCACCGGTGGCATCCGGGACGTCGTCGTCACCGGGCCCGGGTTCCTCAACCTCTGTCTGCGACGCCAGGGTGACCTTGTCGCCGACCTCGTGGGCGACATCCTGCGGCAGGGGAGTGCGTACGGGCACGGTGACGCCCTCGCCGGGCAGGTCGTCGTCCTGCGGGTGCCGTACGAGGTGCGGGCCGAGGTCGTCGCGGACGCCGTGGCGCGGATCGTCGCCACGCAGGGCGGGCGGGCCGTCGTCGAGCATGGTGAGCCGGTGAACGTGCGTCCGGTTCCCGCTCCGGAGGACCCCGCTCCGCTCGGGGCCGACGCCGCCCGGTGGGCCCTGCTCCATCCCGCCCCGCACGACCGGCCCCGGATCACCGCCGATCACCTCGTGCAGCGCGAGAGCAACCCGCTCTTCCGTGTCCGGTACGCGCACGCCCGCGTCCGCTCCCTCAGCCGCAACGCCGGCCGTCTCGGGTTCGCCGCCGAGCCGGGTCCCCTGGCCCCCCACTCCCTCCTCACTCCCCTGACCACCCCCCTCACCGCCCACCCCCGCATCCTCACCGCCGCCGCCACTCACCGGGCCCCCGACCGGCTGGCGCGGCATCTCGTCGCCGTAGCCGATGCGCTGTTGCCGTTCGCGGTCTGTGTGCTGCCCGTCGGGGAGGAGAAACCCTCGGCCGCCCACCGGGCCCGGCTGGCGCTCGCCGAAGCCGCCGGGACGGTGCTGGCCGGTGGCCTGTCCCTGCTCGGCATCGACGCACCCGAACACCTCTGAGGGCCGCAGACGTCATGGGCCCCGGAGAGACACAGAGAGTCTGAGAGTCACGTCATGAGCCGTTCCGCGCATCCCGCCGGGCCCCGTCACGCCGACGTCCTGCCCGAGGGGCACTACTCCGCGCCGCCCACGGACCTCAACGCGCTCGACCGGAAGGTGTGGGCGCAGACCGTCACGCGGGATGACGACGGTGTCGTCAGCGTCGGCGGCGTCGGCGTCGGGCGGATCGCCGAGGAGTTCGGGACGCCCGCCTACGTGCTGGACGAGGCCGACTTCCGGGCCCGGGCGCGGGCCTGGCGTACCGCCTTCGGGGAGGACGCCGACGTCTTCTACGCGGGGAAGGCCTTCCTGTCGCGGGCCGTCGTGCGGTGGCTGGCGGAGGAGGGGCTGAACCTGGACGTGTGCTCCGGGGGCGAGCTGGCCACCGCGTTGTCCGGGGGCATGCCCGCCGAGCGCATCGCCTTCCACGGCAACAACAAGTCCGTCGCGGAGATCACCCGCGCCGTCGAGGCGGGCGTCGGGCGGATCGTGCTCGACTCCTTCCAGGAGATCGCGCGGGTCGCGCACGTCGCGCAGTCCCTCGGCACGCGGCAGAAGGTGCAGATCCGGATCACCGTGGGCGTGGAGGCGCACACCCACGAGTTCATCGCCACCGCGCACGAGGACCAGAAGTTCGGCATCCCGCTCGCCGGCGGCCAGGCGGCCGAGGCGGTGCGGCGGGCGCTCCAGCTCGACGGCCTGGAGCTGATCGGCATCCACTCGCACATCGGGTCGCAGATCTTCGACATGTCCGGGTTCGAGGTCGCCGCCCACCGCGTGGTGGGGCTGCTGAAGGACATCCGCGACGAGCACGGCGTCGAGCTGCCGGAGATCGACCTCGGCGGCGGGCTCGGGATCGCCTACACCAGTGACGACGACCCGCGCGAGCCGCACGAGATCGCCAAGGCGCTCACCGAGATCGTCGGCCGCGAGTGCGAGGCGGCCCGGCTGCGCACGCCCCGCATCTCCGTCGAGCCCGGCCGGGCCATCGTCGGCCCGACCGCGTTCACGCTGTACGAGGTGGGCACCATCAAGCCCCTCGAAGGGCTGCGGACCTACGTCTCCGTCGACGGCGGCATGTCCGACAACATCCGCACCGCGCTCTACGACGCGGAGTACAGCGTCGCCCTGGTCTCCCGGGTCTCCGACGCCGAGCCGATGCTCGCCCGGGTGGTCGGCAAGCACTGCGAGAGCGGTGACATCGTGGTCCGGGACACCTTCCTGCCGGCCGACCTGGCGCCGGGCGACCTGATCGCCGTACCGGCGACGGGCGCGTACTGCCGGTCCATGGCCAGCAACTACAACCATGTGCTGCGGCCGCCCGTGGTCGCCGTGCAGGATGGCGAGGCCCGGGTCATCGTCCGGCGGGAGACGGAGGAGGATCTGCTGCGGCTCGATGTCGGGTGAGCCCGCGATCCCGCGCAGTGCGGGTGGAAGATCTGCGGTTCGAACGGGCCCGGAAATGAAATGAATGTCTCACGATCCGGACCAAGGGGGGAAACTCCCGTCCGGTGAGTGAGACTGGTGCAACCGTCGACGGTATGAGGAAACGAGGTCGGATGATGCGTACGCGTCCGCTGAAGGTGGCGCTGCTGGGCTGTGGAGTGGTCGGCTCAGAGGTGGCGCGCATCATGACGACGCACGCCGACGACCTCGCCGCCCGGATCGGCGCCCCGGTGGAGCTCGCGGGTGTGGCGGTCCGCCGGCCCGGCAAGGTGCGCGCGGGCATCGACCCGGCCCTCGTCACCACCGACGCCACCGCCCTCGTCAAACGCGGCGACATCGACGTGGTGGTGGAGGTGATCGGGGGGATCGAGCCCGCCCGGGCGCTGATCACCACCGCCTTCGAGCACGGCGCCTCCGTGGTCTCCGCCAACAAGGCGCTGCTCGCCCAGGACGGCGCCGCGCTGCACGCCACCGCCCAGCAGCACGGCAAGGACCTGTACTACGAGGCCGCCGTCGCCGGAGCCATTCCGCTGATCCGCCCGCTGCGCGAGTCCCTCGCCGGCGACAAGGTCAACCGGGTGCTGGGCATCGTGAACGGCACCACCAACTTCATCCTCGACAAGATGGACTCCACGGGCGCCGGCTACCAGGAGGCCCTGGACGAGGCCACCGCGCTCGGGTACGCCGAGGCCGACCCCACCGCCGACGTCGAGGGCTTCGACGCCGCTGCCAAGGCCGCCATCCTCGCCGGGATCGCCTTCCACACCCGGGTACGGCTCGACGACGTCTACCGCGAGGGCATGACCGAGGTCACCGCCGCCGACTTCCGCTCGGCCCGGGAGATGGGCTGCACCATCAAACTGCTCGCCATCTGCGAGCGGTCCGGGGACGGGGCGTCCGTCACCGCCCGGGTGCACCCGGCGATGATTCCGCTGACCCACCCGCTCGCCTCCGTGCGCGGCGCGTACAACGCCGTCTTCGTGGAGAGCGACGCGGCCGGCCAGCTCATGTTCTACGGCCCCGGCGCCGGCGGTTCCCCGACCGCCTCCGCCGTGCTCGGTGACCTCGTCGCCGTCTGCCGCAACCGGCTCAACGGCGCCACCGGGCCCGGCGAGTCGGCGTACGCCGACCTGACCGTCTCCCCGATGGGCGACGTCGTCACCCGGTACCACATCAGCCTCGACGTGGCCGACAAGCCGGGCGTGCTCGCCCAGGTCGCCACCGTCTTCGCCGAGCACGGGGTCTCCATCGACACCGTCCGGCAGCAGGGCAAGGACGGCGAGGCCTCTCTCGTCGTCGTCACCCACCGGGCCTCCGACGCCGCCCTCACCGGGACCGTCGAGGCGCTGCGCAAGCTCGACACCGTGCGGGGTGTCGCCAGCATCATGCGGGTTGAAGGAGAGTAACCAGCAATGACCCACCAGTGGCGCGGAATCATCGAGGAGTACCGGGACCGGCTGCCGGTATCCGACACCACGCCGGTCGTGACGCTCCGCGAGGGCGGCACGCCCCTCGTGCCCGCGCAGGTGCTCTCCGAGCGCACGGGCTGCGAGGTCCACCTGAAGGTGGAGGGCGCGAACCCCACCGGCTCCTTCAAGGACCGGGGCATGACCATGGCCATCTCCAAGGCGAAGGAGGAGGGGGCCAAGGCCGTCATCTGCGCCTCCACGGGCAACACGTCCGCCTCCGCCGCCGCCTACGGCGTACGCGCCGGGATGGTCTCCGCTGTGCTCGTGCCGCAGGGCAAGATCGCCCTCGGCAAGATGGGCCAGGCCCTCGTGCACGGCGCGAAGATCCTCCAGGTCGACGGCAACTTCGACGACTGTCTGACCCTCGCCCGGGAACTGAGCGAGAACTACCCCGTGGCGCTGGTGAATTCGGTCAACCCGGTGCGGATCGAGGGGCAGAAGACGGCCGCCTTCGAGATCGTGGACATGCTGGGCGACGCCCCCGACATCCACGTCCTGCCGGTCGGCAACGCGGGCAACATCACCGCCTACTGGAAGGGCTACCGGGAGTACGCGGGCGACGGCATCGCCACCCGCACCCCGCGCATGTGGGGCTTCCAGGCCTCCGGCAGCGCCCCGATCGTGCGCGGCGAGGTGGTCAAGGACCCCTCGACCATCGCCACCGCCATCCGCATCGGCAACCCGGCCTCCTGGAGCCTCGCCCTCGCCGCCCGCGACGAATCCGGCGGCGCCATCGACGAGGTGACGGACCGTGAGATCCTGCGCGCCTACCGGCTGTTGGCCGCGCAGGAGGGCGTCTTCGTGGAGCCCGCCTCGGCCGCCTCGGTGGCCGGTCTGCTCAAGGCCGCCGAGCAGGGCAAGGTGGACCCGGGCCAGCGCATCGTCTGCACCGTCACCGGTAACGGCCTGAAGGACCCCGACTGGGCCGTGGCCGGCGCCCCGCAGCCGGTCACCGTCCCGGTCGACGCCGCCACCGCCGCCGAGCGCCTCGGCCTCGCCTGACCCGCCCCGGCAGGGGTGGTGAGCGCGATCCCGGCAGGGGTGGCGGGCGCGATCCCGGCAGGGGTGGCGGGCGCGATCCCGGCAGGGTGGCGAGCGTGATCCCTGTCGGGATGCGCCGCGATTCCTGCCGGGATGCGCAGGGGCCCCTGCCGGGATGCACAGGGGGCCTCCGACACGCATCGTGCGCCTCCTGTGCGCCCTGTGTCGCCACAGAACCTTCCTTCGATAGGCTGGGGTGAACCCGCCTACCGCATATGCCCCGCGTGTGGGCACGGGGCCGCGTCGTCTCCGCGCCCCGAGGGCCTCGTACGCCATCGGACGTCCGCTCGGACGTCCGCCGGATCCACCGACCGCCGTTCGGGACCACGGACGACGGTCTCCCGTCACGCAGCTCAAGGAGAGTCAACGAGCGATGGCCGGTCCAGCGTTCCGCGCCGCCGCCGTCCGGGTGCGCGTACCCGCCACCAGCGCCAACATCGGTCCGGGCTTCGACGCCCTGGGCCTCGCGCTGGGGCTCTACGACGACGTCGTCGTCCGGGTGGCCGACTCCGGGCTGCACATCGACATCGCGGGGGAGGGCAGCGAGACCCTGCCCCGAGACGAGGCGCATCTGCTCGTCCGCTCCCTGCGCACCACCTTCGACCTGCTGGGCGGACAGCCCCGCGGGCTGGAGATCGTGTGCGCCAACCGCATCCCGCACGGCCGCGGCCTCGGCTCCTCCTCCGCCGCGATCTGCGCCGGCATCGTCGCCGCCCGCGCGGTGACCATAGGCGGCGAGACCCGTCTGGACGACACCGCGCTGCTGGAACTGGCCACCGAGATCGAGGGCCATCCGGACAACGTGGCGGCGTGTCTGCTCGGCGGTTTCACGCTGTCCTGGATGGAGGCCGGCGCCGCCCGCGCGATCAGGATGGACCCCTGCGATTCCATCGTTCCGGTGGTTTTCGTGCCCGGGAAACCGGTGTTGACCGAGACCGCCCGCGGGCTGCTCCCGCGCACCGTGCCGCACGTCGACGCCGCCGCCAACGCGGGCCGCGCCGCGCTGCTCGTCGAGGCCCTCACCCGGCGCCCCGAGCTGCTGCTGCCGGCCACCGAGGACCGGCTGCACCAGGAGTACCGCGCCCCGGCCATGCCGGAGAGCGCGGCACTGGTGGAGCGGCTGCGGGCCGACGGCATCCCGGCCGTGATCTCGGGCGCCGGGCCCACCGTCATGGCCCTCGCCGACCCCGGCACCGCCGACAAGGTCGAGGCGCTGGCCGGCACCGACTGGGCCGCCAACCGGCTGAGCCTGGACCAGCGGGGGGCGAGCGTGCTGCCGCTTGCCGCCTGAGACACGGTTGCCGGATTTGGAGAGGGGGAATGTTTGTTGGATCCGGTAGTGTTAATCTCAAGTCTGCACCCGACCCCACCATGGCGAGGTGCCTCGTGTCCCCGTCCGGGACAGACATTCTTCCGGGAGCCTCCCACGCCACTCCGTGTCCCTTGCGCCGTACCTGGGCAGTGCGTCGTATGCGGGCATTGAGCGGACCGCCGGGCACGCTCCGGAATCGGTGCTACCACGCCACGTGACACTGGGTGCCACGGCTCGCGGAAGCGCCATCACCAGCACATCTCTTTCCGCCGCTTTGGCGGACCACCGCCCCGGCACGGTTCACGGAAGACAGGACCGTAGTCGGACAGCACAACCGGTCGCCGAGCCAGAAGGCCGACGTCCGCTCCAGGGAAGGACCCTTCGTGAGCGACACCACCGATCTGATGGGCGCACGTGTCGAGGAGACCGCTGCCGCGCCCGCCACGGACGCCTCCGCGCCTGCCACCGGTGCCGGCTCCCGGCGGCGCCGCGGCACCGGCCTTGAGGGCATGGTGCTGGCCGAGCTGCAGCAGGTCGCCTCGGGCCTCGGCATCAGGGGCACCGCGCGGATGCGCAAGAGCCAGCTGATCGAGGTCATCAAGGAGGCGCAGGCCGGGGGCGGTGCCCCCAAGGCCGCGCCCGCCTCGGACGCCGCCGAGACCAAGCCCAAGCGTCGCGCCACCTCCAAGGCGCGCACGGGCGAGGACGCCGCCGACAAGAAGGCCGAGGCCAAGAACGACGGCCCCGCCGACAAGGCCGTGGCCCAGCAGCAGATCGAGATCCCCGGCCAGCCCGCGGGCGGCACCCGCGAGGGTGAGCGCGGTGCGGAGGACGCCCCGGGCGAGCGCCGTCGCCGGCGCGCCACCGCGGACGCCGGCAGCCCCGCCGAGACCGCCGCCGAGACGAAGAGCGAGCCCAAGGCCGACGCCCAGGCCCCGCAGCAGTCGCAGCAGGGCGGCGACGCCAAGGGCGACGCCGGTGACGGCGAGGGCCGTGGCCGCCGGGACCGCCGTGAGCGCGGGCGCGACCGTGACGGCCGGGACCGCGATGGCCGGGACCGCGAGGGTCGGGACCGTGACCGCCGCGGCAAGGGCGACGACCAGCAGGGCGGCGGCCAGCAGCGTCAGCAGCAGCCGCAGCAGGGCGGCGGCGGCCGGCAGGACCGCCAGCAGCAGCAGGACGACGACGACTTCGAGGGCGGCCGCCGGGGCCGTCGCGGGCGCTACCGCGACCGCCGGGGCCGTCGCGGCCGCGACGAGATCGCCGAGCCGCAGGTCGCCGAGGACGACGTCCTGATCCCCGTCGCGGGCATCCTGGACATCCTCGACAACTACGCGTTCATCCGCACCTCCGGCTACCTGCCGGGCCCGAACGACGTGTACGTCTCCCTCGCCCAGGTCCGCAAGAACGGCCTGCGCAAGGGCGACCACCTCACCGGTGCGGTCCGCCAGCCCAAGGAGGGCGAGCGCCGCGAGAAGTTCAACGCGCTGGTCCGCCTCGACTCCGTCAACGGCATGGCACCCGAACACGGCCGCGGGCGGCCGGAGTTCAACAAGCTGACCCCGCTCTACCCGCAGGACCGGCTCCGTCTGGAGACGGACCCGGGCGTGCTCACCACCCGCATCATCGACCTCGTGTCGCCGATCGGTAAGGGCCAGCGCGGTCTGATCGTGGCCCCGCCGAAGACCGGCAAGACCATGATCATGCAGGCGGTCGCCAACGCGATCACGCACAACAACCCCGAGTGCCACCTGATGGTCGTCCTGGTCGACGAGCGTCCGGAAGAGGTCACCGACATGCAGCGCTCGGTCAAGGGCGAGGTCATCTCCTCGACCTTCGACCGCCCGGCCGAGGACCACACCACGGTCGCGGAGCTGGCCATCGAGCGCGCCAAGCGCCTGGTGGAGCTGGGCCACGACGTCGTCGTACTGCTCGACTCCATCACGCGTCTGGGCCGTGCCTACAACCTGGCCGCGCCCGCCTCCGGCCGCATCCTGTCCGGTGGTGTCGACTCGACGGCCCTCTACCCGCCGAAGCGCTTCTTCGGCGCGGCCCGCAACATCGAGGACGGCGGCTCGCTGACCATCCTCGCCACCGCCCTGGTGGACACCGGGTCCCGCATGGACGAGGTGATCTTCGAGGAGTTCAAGGGCACCGGCAACATGGAGCTCAAGCTCGACCGGAAGCTCGCCGACAAGCGCATCTTCCCGGCGGTGGACGTGGACGCGTCCGGCACCCGCAAGGAGGAGATCCTGCTCGGCAACGAGGAGCTGGCGGTCGTCTGGAAGCTGCGCCGGGTGCTGCACGCGCTCGACCAGCAGCAGGCCATCGAGCTGCTCCTCGACAAGATGAAGCAGACCAAGTCGAACGGCGAGTTCCTGATGCAGATCCAGAAGACGACGCCGACCCCGGGCAACGGCGACTGACCGTTGCCCCCGGAGATCTGTGCCACAACGGTCTCCTTCGGCACCGTTTCCAGCGGTGCGCCCGTTTCGGGCAAAAGAGCAGGTGAGCGAGGCGTGTCCTCGTCGCACCGGTGACGCAGAGTGCCCATCGCCGCACGCGGTGGGCACTTTGCGTTGTGCAACCCTTTCCCGAGTTTCCCCGTCTGTCCTGGCGGGGCGACGATGGAGCGGTGACGACCGCGCCCGACCCTGACAGCAGGGGGTATCCCACCGACGAGACCTAGGAGCGACGTGTCCGCCGAGAGCACACCGGGCCCCGGCATATCCGGGCCGGCCACCACCGGCCCCCGGCGAGGCGGCCGGGGCCGCCGCCGCAAGCCGCGCAGCGGGAGCCGCAAGGCGCTGCTGGTCACGGCCTGGACGGCCGCGGGCGTGATCGTGCTCGGCGGCACCGGGGCCGGGTACGTCTACTTCAAGCTCAACGGCAACCTGCGCAGCGTCGACATCAACCAGGCGCTCGGCGGCGACCGGCCCGCGAAGGTCGACAACGGCTCGCAGAACATCCTGGTCCTCGGCTCGGACACGCGCACCGGCAAGAACAAGAAGCTCGGCGGCGGCACCGACGACGGGAGCGCCCGCTCCGACACGGCGATGATCGTCCACGTGTACAAGGGGCACAAGAAGGCCGGCGTCGTCTCCATCCCCCGGGACACCCTGGTGGACCGCCCGCGGTGCACCGACACCAAGGGCACCGCGCATCCGGCCGCGTCCGGCGTGATGTTCAACGAGGCGTACTCCACCGGTGGCGCCGCCTGCGCGGTCAAGACCGTCGAGTCCATCACCGGTATCCGCATGGACCACTACCTGGAGGTCGACTTCGAGGGCTTCCAGCAGCTCATCGACGACCTCGGCGGCGTCAGACTGACCACCACCAAGGCCATCGCCGACCCGCAGAGTCACCTCAACCTGAAGGCCGGCACCCACACCCTGGACGGACAGCAGGCCCTCGGCCTGGTCCGCACCCGGCACGGCGTCGGCGACGGCTCCGACCTCGGCCGCATCCAGCTCCAGCAGGCGTTCGTCAAGGCCCTCATCGACCAGGTCAAGCACGTCGGCGTCTTCTCCGACCCGAAGCGGCTGTACGACCTCGCCGACACCGCCACCAAGGCCGTCACCACCGACTCCGACCTCGGCTCGGTGAACTCCCTGACGGACTTCGCGAGCGGCCTCAAGGGCATCGGCTCCTCCCACATGAAGATGGTCACGATGCCGGTCCAGTACGACCCGGCCAACCCCAACCGCGTCCTGCTGGAAAAGTCCAAAGCCCAGCAGATCTGGAACGCCCTGAAGAACGACCGCCCGATCCCCAAGTCCGCCACCAAGGGCACGGCGACGGGCGAGGCCAAGGGCGTGGTCAGCGGCTGAGGGAGGCGGCGGCTGAGGACCGTGGCCAGTGGCCGAGGGTTGTGGTCAGTGGCTGAGGGCCGTGGCCGGCGAGCCAGGGGTTGTGGTCAGTCGCTGAGGACCGTGGCCGGCCACTGAGAGCCCGAGCCCCTCGGCCGCGCGCGCTGAGCGCCGCTTACCGGCCGTGCCGGTCGTGTCTTGCCTGTCGGCGGGGTCTGCCGGAGGCCGGTGATCGGCTGGTGCCGCCGGGGTTTGCCTACCGGTCGCACCTGCCGGGGTCTGCCCGCCTGCCCACCCGCCGTGTCCGCCGTGGCTCGCCCTTCGGCCGCGCCCGCTGAGCGCCGCTCACCGGCCGTGCCTCGCCTGTCGGCCGGGTTTGCCGGAGGCGGGTGATCGGCTGGGACTGCCGGAGCTTGTCTGCCGGTCGTGTCCGCTGTGGCTCGCTCACCAGCTGCGCCTGCTGAAACGCCGCTTACGGCCGTCCCCGCCGTGCCTTGCCTGCCGGTCGCACCTGCCGGGCTCTGCCCACCCGCCGTGTCCGCCGTAGCTCGCCCTTCGGCCGCGCCCGCTGAGCGCCGCTTACCGGCCGTGCCGGTTGTGCCTTGCCTGCCGGCCGGGTTTGCCGGAGGCCGGTCATCGGCCAGCACCGCCGGAACCTATCTGCTGGCCGCGCCCGTCGTAGCTCGCTCACCAGTTGCGCCCGCTGAGCGCTGCTTACTGGCCGTGCCGGTCGTGTCTTGCTTGTCGGCGGGGTCTGCCGGAGGCGGGTGATCGGCTCGGCTTGCCGGGGCCTGTCTGCCGGTCGTGTCCGCCGTCGCTCGCTCACCAGCCGCGCTCGCTGAGCGCCGCTCACCGGCCGTGCCCCCGTTTCTCGCCTGTCGGCCGGGTCTGCCAGAGCCCGGTCATCGGCCAGCGCCGCCGGAACCTATCTGCTGGCCGCGCCCGTCGTAACTCGTCCACCGGCCGCGCCCGGACGCGTGCCGCCTGCCGGTCGTGGCTGCAGTGGCTTGGCTGACGGATGGGCCGCCGGAGCCCGGTCATCGGCCGGTCGGCCGGGGCTTGCTTGCCTGTCGGCTGGTCTGCCGTGGCTTGCCTACCGGCTGTACTCGCCGAGGCCTGCCCACTCGCCGTGGCCGGTGAGGCCGGCTCACCGGCCTCGCCCGCCGAGTCCGGTCCCGCCGGGGCCTCTCCATCGGCCGGACTCGCTGACGCCCGTCGACCGGCCGGGCCTGCCGTAGCCCGCCCACGGGCCGCGCTCCGCCGAGGGCTGCCCACCGGCCGCCTCCGCCGTAGCACGCCCGCCAGCCGTGCCCCGTCGAAGTCCGCCCACTCACCGGACCCCACTCACCGGCCCCAGCACACCAATCCCC
>NZ_JANUGP010000048.1 GCF_024753135.1 Streptomyces pyxinicus
CCCCCCGGCCGCGGCCCGACAGCCCCCGGCCCCCCCGTCGCAACCCCCCCCCCCCCCGCCACCCCCCCCACCCCCGCCGTGATCTTCACGTTCCACGCCCCCGAAGCCGTGCGGTTCTCCACCTCCACCTTCACGTCCTCGCCGGGGACGGTGAAGGACTCCCCCAGGGCCACCGGGGCGTCGGCCAGGGGTGGATAGACCGAGTTCTCCCAGCAGGCCTCGGTGTGGGGGTGGGCGTCGATGACCTCGACCGGGCCGCCGCCGGACTCGGCGCTGCCGTGGACGCGGTAGGCCAGTACGCCCTGGCGGCAGGTCGCGCGGTCGTTGCCCGCCGGGCTCCGGGCCTCGAAGGCGAGGGCGCTGTCCGGGCCGGTGCGGACGACCGCGAGTTTCACGCCGTTGCCGAGGCCGAAGGCGGGGGCGCCGGCGGTGCCCCGTACCGGGACGCCCGGGCCGGCCGCGAGGGGCTCCAGGGTGAGGCGGGTCGAGCCGGTGCCGCGTACGCAGGCGACCTGGCGGGGGTCGAGCCAGCCGAGTTTCCACTTGTGCCAGGCGAACAGGTCAGGGGACAGGCCGAACTGGCTGCCCATCAGGTCCCAGTCGCCGACGAAGGTGTCCCAGTCGCCCTTGCCGTCGACCGGGCGGTGGTAGAGGTCGGGCAGGTCGAAGACGTGGCCGGTCTCGTGGGCGAGGACCAGCCGGTCCGGCGGATGTCTCTCGAACACCGTGACGACCCGCCGGACGTCCGTACCGTCCACCCGCAGGGGCGTGTCGAGGTTGACGACCTTCGTGGCGTCCGAGTCCACACCGGGCGCGTCCGGGTCGGCGACGAAGTACACGACCGGGTAGCGCGAGAAGTCGACCTGCTTGTCGGCCACCGCGAACGCGTCCCGCAGATAGGCGGCCCGGTCCTGGGCGCTCCAGTCCCGCCTTATGGCGTACGACGACGACGGGCGCGGCATCCGCAGCCAGTGCGGCAGCGGGTGCGGGCGCAGGGTGAACTTGCCGTAGGAGGCCTGCTCGTAGAAGCGGCTGGTGGCCGGGAAGTGGTCGGCGGTCAGTTCGGCCGGGGTGGTGCGGGGGGTGGCGTCCGGGAAGGACAGGAAGATCATGACCGCGTCGACCGTGCCGGTGGGGCGGGCGTAGTCGGTGTTCCAGGTGTCGACGCCCTCGGAGTGGTGGGCCTCGGTGCGGTGCAGGGCGCAGGGGGCCGTCGAGAAGGGCTCGGCCACCGAGGGGCCGGTGAGGATCGAGGTCGCGGCGAGCGCCGACAGCGTGGTGCACACGGCGGCGGTGCTGCGCAGCTTGGGCACGGACATGACCTCCGGGTGCGGTTCAGGGGACCAGCACCCACACTGCTGCGCTTTGTACGGTTATGCCCTGTTCACCTGCACCAGAAGGGTGAGTGCGCCTGTACTGCGCCGGAGCGCACCACGGCGCTCAACACCCCGAATCACTCACGGAACGTCACAACTGGTCGAAGGGCCGAAGAAGCCGTCCAGGTGCGGGCAGAAACGATCTGTCAGAACCTGTACTCCGTCCGGGAGACTGGAGAGTGGCTGGAAGGGCCCGGGGCCAGCCTCTATGATCGGCACACTTTCCGGCACGGACACAGATCGAGTGCACTGCGGGAGCAAGCGGTGAGCGGAACGTCCGAAGGGCCGACGCCCGCGGCAGACCTCGACCGGTCGGCCGTAACTGACAGTGACTACACCATCTATCACCGTGTCTTCGCGACCGCCCCGCTGTCCATGGCGGTCGTGGACCCGGACGGCAGCGTCGTCAGCGCCAACACCGCCTTCGGCGCGCTGCTCGGCACGGACCCGGAGACACTGACCGGGCGGCCCGCCGCCGACCTGGTGGGCCTCTCCACGGACGCCCGGAGCCGGCACGCCTACCGGGAGGTGCTCGGCGGCCGGCAGGCGCGGCTGCGCTGCACGCGCCGGCTCAAGCACCCCGAGGGACACTCGGTCTGGGTGCAGGTGACCGTCGCCCCGCTGGGCGGCGGCCGGCCGGGGGCGCTGCTGTCCCTCACCGACGTCAGCGGCCGCCGGGAACTCCAGGCGCGGCTACGGCACTTGCAGATGCACGATCCGGTCACCCGGCTGCCCAACCGCACCCTGTTCTTCGAGCGCCTGACGGCCGCCCTGGAGGCGGAGGCGTACGAGCGCAGCGGCACCGGCCGGATCGGGCTGTGCTACCTGGACGTGGACGGCTTCAAGGCGGTCAACGACACCCTCGGCCACCGCGTCGGCGACCGGCTGCTCGCGGCCGTGGCCGAGCGGCTGACCCGGGTCGCCGACGAGGCCGGGTACGCCCGGGCCGCGACCCCGCTGGTGGCCCGGCTCGGCGGTGACGAGTTCGCGCTGCTCGTGGAGGACTCCACCGGCACCGAACAGCTCGCCGACCTCGCCGAGTCGGCGCTGAAGGCGCTGGAGGAGCCCTTCGACCTGGCCGGCCAGCGGCTGTCGCTGACCGCGTCCATCGGGGTGGTGGAGCGCCAGGCGGCCGGCACCACGGCCACCGGTCTGATGCAGGCGGCGGACACGACGCTGTACTGGGCGAAGGCGGACGGCAAGGGCCGCTGGACGCTGTTCGACCCCGAGCGCAACGCGCACCGGATGACCCGTCAGGCGCTGTCGTCGATGCTGCGGCCGGCCATCGAGCGCGGGGAGTTCGCCCTGGAGTACCAGCCGCTGGTCGGGATGGGGGACGGGCGGCTGAGCGGGGTCGAGGCGCTGATCCGGTGGCATCACCCGCAGTTCGGCATGCTGTCGCCGAATCGGTTCATCGGACTGGCCGAGGAGGACGGTTCGATCGTGCAGCTCGGCCGTTGGGCGCTGGTCACCGCCTGCCGGCAGGCCCGGCGCTGGCAGCAGGACCACCCCGGGGAGCCGCCCATCTTCGTCAGCGTCAACGTGGCGGTGCGCCAGGTGTGGGACTCCGACCTGGTGGCCGATGTCGCCGAGACGCTCGCCGAGACCGGGCTCGCCCCGCAGCTGCTCCAGCTGGAGCTGACCGAGTCCGCCGTGATGGGCTCGGCCGGCCGGCCGCTCCAGGCCCTCCAGGCGCTCAGCGACATGGGGGTGCGCATCGCCATCGACGACTTCGGCACCGGCTATTCCAACCTCGCCTATCTGAGCCGGCTGCCGGTGAAGGTGCTGAAGCTGGACGGCTCCTTCGTGCGCGGCTTCCAGTACGAGGGCGACCAGAAGGCGCTGGCGCCGAATCCCGCGGACGAGGTGATCGTGGAGGCGATGATCCAGCTCGCGCACCGGCTCGGGCTGACCGTGACGGCGGAGTGCGTGGAGACCTCGGCCCAGGCCACCCGGCTGCGCCGGATCGGCTGCGACACCGGACAGGGCTGGCTGTACTCCCGCCCGGTGTCGCCGGATCGTATCTCCGAGCTGCTGGGGACGCAGAGCTACGCGGTCGGCAACCCGTAGGCGTCGGCGATCAGCCGGTAGGAGCGCAGGCGCAGCTCGCCCCGGTGGGCGTGCGAGGTGATCATCAGCTCGTCGGCGCCGGTGCGCTTCCGGAGGTCGTCCAGTCCGGTTATGACCTCGTCGGCGGTGCCGTGCACGACGTTGGCCGACCAGGAGGCGATGAACTCCTCCTCCATCGGGCCGAACTCGTGGGCCTCGGCCTCCGCCGGGTCCGGGAACAGGCCCGGGCGGCCGGTGCGCAGCCGCAGCATGTTCAGCGCCATGGCGCGGGTCTGCCGGCGGGCCTCCCGCGCCTCGTCGGTGGCGAGGGCGGACACGCCGATGAGCGCGTAGGGCTCGTCCAGGACCTCGGAGGGGCGGAAGGACTGCCGGTACAGGTCGAGGGCCGGGACGGTGTTCTGCGCGGAGAAGTGGTGCGCGAAGGCGAACGGCAGGCCGAGTACGCCGGCCAGCCGGGCACTGAACCCGGAGGAGCCGAGCAGCCAGACCGGTGGCCGGTGCGGGGACTGCACACCGCCGGGGGCGCTGCCCTGCACCGGGCCGGGGATGGCGTGGATCTTGCGGTAGGGGTGGCCGTCGGGGAAGTCGTCGTCCAGGAACCGGATCAGCTCGGCGAGCTGCTGCGGGAAGTCGTCGGCGCCCTCGTTCAGGGTGTCGGTACGGCGCAGCGCGGCGGCCGTGGCCCCGTCGGTGCCCGGTGCCCGTCCGAGGCCGAGGTCGATCCGGCCCGGGGCCAGCGCCTCCAGGGTGCCGAACTGCTCGGCGATCACCAGCGGGGCGTGGTTGGGCAGCATGACGCCGCCCGAGCCGAGCCGGATGCGCTCGGTGCGGGCGGCGAGGTGGGCCAGGATCACCGCGGGCGAGGAGGAGGCCACGCCGGGCATGGAGTGGTGCTCGGCGACCCAGTACCGGTGGAAGCCGCGGGCCTCGGCCAGCCGGGACAGCTCGACGCTCGTGCGCAGGGCGTCGGTGGCGGTACTGCCGGCGCCGACGGTCACCAGGTCCAGTACGGAGAGGGGGACGGGGGCGGTCCCGTGTGTCGTGCCCCGGATCTCGTCTGCCGACACGGTGAGGCCTCCTGGTGTGACGTGGGCGGTTGCGCCCTTGTCGAACAGGAGACCGGCCTCTCTTATTCCGGCCGGGGACGCCCCCTCAGGCCTGCACCAGCGGTTCCCGGGTGAAGAGGGCGCCGAGGGTGGGCGCGTTCACCCGGCGGTCGGCCAGGCGCAGGGCCTCCCAGACGGTGACCTGGTTGGCGGTGAGGACCGGCTTGGACAGGGTCTTCTCCAGCAGGGAGACGTGCGCGGCGGTGTGCAGGGCGGTGTCCGGCAGCAGGACCGCCTGCGCGTCGGGGGTGTCCGCCGCGCGGGCCAGGGCCAGTACCTCCTCCTCACCCCAGGTGCCGGCCTCCGCTCCGGCGGCGGGTCCGGCGGAGTGCACGCCGGTCACCTCCAGGCCGCCGGCCCGCAGGAAGTCCGCGAACAGGGCGGTGACGTCCGCGGGGTAGGGCGCGCCGACGGCGACCCGGCGCACGCCCAGCTCGCGGGCCGCGTGGACGAAGGCGAACGACGTCGAGGAGGCCGGCATCCCGGCCAGCCGGGCCAGCTCCCTGACCTGTTCCTGGGCGCCGTCCCAGCCGTGTGCGAAGCCGCCGCTGGTGGAGGCCCGGACCACGGTCTCGGCCCCGGACAGCCGCAGACCCTCCACGCCCTTCGCGAGCCGTTCGGCCGAGTCGGGCCGTTCAGCCGAGCCGAGCCGTTCAGCCGAGCCCGTCCCGCGCGGTGCCACCCCGAAGGACGCGTCCTCGCCGGTCTCGGTGCGCACCAGATCCAGCCGGATGTCACTGCCGAGCAACTGCTCCATGCGTGGATAGTCGTCCTCGGCGAGGTGGCCCGGGCAGAGAAATCCGAGTGCGGTCATGTCCAGCCTTCCTGGGGTCTCTTCGGGCGGTACGGGCCGTTCGCGCACGGCCCGTACGTGTCGGGTACCCAGTCGGCGCAGTGCCGCCCCTCCGCGTGACCTGGTTGGCCGACAGCGCCCGGTGCGCGCCGGCCCGTCGGATGGCGCGGCCGACCGTGTTGACGGCGGTGGGCCGGGGTGCGAGCGTGGTCGGTCCCCGCCCGCCGGACGCCGGGAGCCGCCCCGTATGACGCCGTCCTCGCCCACCGTGCTCGTGCTCGACGCCGAGCCGCCGCCCCGGCTCGGCCGCCTCACCGGGCGCGCCCGGATCGTGCACACGGACGCCGCGCACCTGGCCGGGCACCTGCCGGCGGCGGACGTGCTGCTGGTGTGGGACTTCACCTCGGGCGCCGTACGGGAGGCGTGGCCGGGCGGCGGGCCCCGGCCGCGCTGGGTGCACACCGCGAGCGCGGGCGTGGACCACCTGCTCTGCCCGGAGCTGGCCGCCTCGGACACGGTGGTGACCAACGCGCGCGGGATCTTCGAACGGCCGATCGCGGAGTACGTGGCGGCGCTGGTGCTGGCCGTCGCGAAGGACCTGCCGCGCACCCTGGAGTACCAGCGGGAGCGGGTCTGGCGGCACCGGGAGACCCGGCGGGTGGCGGGCACCCGCGCGTGCGTGGTCGGCTCGGGGCCGGTCGGCCGGGCGATCGTGCGCACGCTGAAGGCGCTGGACGTGACGACGGCGCTGGTCGGGCGGGTGCCGCGGGCCGGCATCCACGGCCCGGCCGACCTGGACCGGCTGCTCTCCCGGGCGGACTGGGTGATCGCGGCGGCGCCGCTGACCGAGCGGACGTACGGCATGTTCGACGCGCACCGCTTCGACGTGATGCAGCCCTCGGCGTTCTTCGTGAACGTCGGGCGCGGTCCGCTGGTCGACGAGGACGCGCTCGCCGCGGCGCTGACCCGGCGCTGGATCGCCGGCGCCGCGCTGGACGTGTTCGCCGCCGAACCGCTGCCCGCCGAGAGCCCGTTGTGGGGGCTGCCGGGGCTGCTGGTGTCCCCGCACATGAGCGGTGACACGGTCGGCTGGCGGGATGAACTGTCGGTCCAGTTCGTGGAGATGTACGAGCGCTGGGCGGCGGGCAGGTCGCTGCCGAACGTGGTGGACAAGCAGCGGGGGTACGTTCCCGGCCACTGACCCGCGAGGCGACCGGTGCGATCTTGCCAACAACCGCTGCTCGGCAGCCCATTGCCGGTTATCGTGGTAGCGATCCGCCGATCCGCCGATCCGCCGATCCGCCGATCGGACACGCGGCTTCGCGGCTTCGCGGCCCACCGAGCGAGCGCAGGGGAGACACCGTGGCGCTGATGCACGAGCCGACCGCCCCGTACCACTCCGCCCAGGACGCCCTGCGCGTGCTGGAGACCGTGGCGCTCCACCCCGCGGGCGTCACGGACGTCCGGCTCTCCCGCCGTACCGGCCTCGGCGCCGAGCGGCTGACCGCCCTGCTGCGCATGCTGCGCCGCGAGGGGTACGTCGTCCGGACGGCCGACGGGGCGTACGTCACCGGTGACACCCTGCGCCGTCTCACCTCGGCGCACGACCGGGAGCGCGCGCTGCGCGAGAAGCTCCAGCACACCCTGGACCGGCTGCGGGACTCGGTCGGCGCCGCCGTCTACATCAGCCGGTACCTGGACGGCGAGGTGCGGGTCACCCAGTACGCCGCCGGGCCCGGCACCCCGGCGGTCAACGAGTGGGTGGACTTCCGCTGCTCGGCGCACGCGACGGCCGTGGGCAAGAGCCTGCTGACCCAGCTCGACCACAACGGCCGCCGCGACCACCTGTCCCGGCACAAGATGGCCCGGCTCACCTCCCGCACCATCACCAGCGACAAGCTGCTGCTGTCCCGCCTGGAGTCGCAGCCGCCGACGGTCCCGGTCCTCGACCTCCAGGAGTACGCGGTGGGCACGGTCTGCGCGGCCGTCCCGATCACGGCCGGCGCGTCGGTGGGCTGCCTCGCGCTCTCGCTCCCGGTGGCGCACGCGCACCGGCTGAAGCGGGCCGCCGACGCGCTGAACCGGGGCGCGGCACCGGTCCTGCTGTCCCTGGCGCTCTGACCACCGGCGCAGTGGTCACGAGCACCCCCGGGGACCGGGTAGTATTTTCTTCGTCGCCGGCCGCGGGAAGCGGACGGCGGGAGTCATGCGCCGCTAGCTCAGTTGGTTAGAGCAGCTGACTCTTAATCAGCGGGTCCGGGGTTCGAGTCCCTGGCGGCGCACAGATGAAGGGCCCCTCGCCTCGGCGGGGGGCCCTTCGGTGTTCCGTCACGGGAACATGGTGTCGGCCTCGGCGAACGCGGTGTGCGCCATGCCGATGAAGACGGCGCAGAAGACGACGACCACCCCGAGGAAGACCAGGGCGGCGCCGGTGGAGGCGGCGAGCCGGCCGGGCGAGGGCGGCAGCGCGGTGGCCCGCTCCGGCTGCTCCGGCAGATAGCGGGCGGTGACGAGGTCGCCCTCCAGGACGGTGGCGGGGCCGTTCCCCTCCTCGAAGCGGACCGTGCGGCCGTCCAGGGTGGTGAACTCGTAGACGTGGTGCAGGGTCGTGCGCACGGAGGTGTCCCCGCCGCCCCCGCGAGTGGTGGTGTACGTCCGCAGGCAGCGGGCCTGGGTGGTCAGCCCGCGGCTCCAGGTCCTGCTGATCCGCCGGGCGCGGCGCACCAGCCTGACGGCGGCCCAGCCGCAGCCGCCGATCATCAGTACCGGCACGGCGTAGAAGAGCATCTCGAACACGCGGTCCCCCGAGGTCACGTCGCCGCACCGGTCGAGGCGGCGTGCGAGGAAGTTACCCGCGGGGAGCGCCGGATTCGCTCAAGTAAGGCTCAGGCTTCGCGAGCGCGCCCGGCTGCCCGGAATCCGCGTGCGCCGGCAGTCGTGCCGGCGCACGCGGACCCTGCCCGAGGGGGGATCAGAAGGTGACGTCCGAGCAGGCGTAGAACGCGTTGCCGGTGTCGGCGATGGTCCACACCGCGACAATGACGTGGTGCCCGCTCAGCCCGGACGGCAGGGTGCCGCTGTGGCTGAGTGTGGCCGGCGGCCGCTGGCCGTTGTACGGCACCGTCAGGAACGGGGTGAGGTTGAGGTCCGAGCGGGCGAGGTTGTGGTTCTGGTTCCAGCCCTGCTTGGTGACGTAGTACTTGAAGTCGGTCGTGGCGTGCATGGCCGTGAACTGCCAGCGGAACGTGTACGACTGACCGCCGGTCACCCTGGTGGTGGGCCAGGCCGCGCCGGACGGTGTCTGGGGCGCGCTGAGCTGGGCGAACTGGCTCAGGCCGCCGTTGCAGATCTGGCCGTCGGCGGGACCGGCGGCCGGGAAGCCCTTGGGGCCCTCGACGCTCTGCGGCTCCCACTGGATGGAGCCGCAGTTCGCCACGGTGCCGTTCTGGCAGAGCTTCTGCCTGCTGATGGGGAGGTCGGTGTAGCCGTGCCCGCTGGCGCCGCCGGTGGAGAGCGCGAAGGCTCCGGCGGTCACCGCACCCAGCACGACTGCGGACAACTTGGTCTTGGTGCGCATGCTGCCGCTCCTGGAGAACGTGGGGTGTTCAGTGAGCTGTGCAGGGGTCAGGTCTAGACCAAGTCTCAGGTTATGGGTGCGAGTTGAACATGTCCATACCAATCGCTGAAGGCAATCGCCGGGGGCCCGCACGGGGCGGTCACGGGGCGGTCACACCGGCTCGCCGCGTCCCGAGCAGAACGCCACCGTCAGGTCGCGGACCAGCACCTTGCGCTCGTAGTCGTCCAGGGCGACCAGCCCGCGCACGGTCAGCCGGGTCACCGTGTCCTCGACCGAGTCCACCACCGAGGTCAGCATGGTGGCCCGCTGCCGGGCGTCCAGCGCGGTGATCCGGCGCCGCCGCATCGCGGCGGCGACCTCCGGGGCGTACTCCACCCGGACCGGCCGCACCTGGAACACCTCCACCCCGACCCCCGCGGCCTCCTGCGCCACCAGCCGGGTCAGCGTGTCCCCGACCGCCGTCACCCCGCCCCGGGTGCCGCCCGCCGGCTCCACCGGCACCCGGGCCAGCGCCGCCTCCACGCACTCGCGCAGATACGCCTCGTGGTCCTCGATGCCGAGCAGCGCCCGCGCGGTGTCCCGTACCCGCCACACCACCAGCACCACCACCCGCAGGCCCATCCCGTCCGGGTCGGCCGCCGGCATCGCCTCGCTGCGCCAGTGCCGCAGCCGCACGTCCGCCCGGCGGCGCCGCGCCAGCGGGTTCACCCACAGCAGCCCGGTGCGCCGCACGGTCCCCCGGTACCGGCCGAACAGGCCGAGCACCCAGGCCCGCCCGGTCCGCCCCCGGGTCAGCCCGCCGAACCCGAACGCGCCGAGCGCCCCGGCCCCGGCGTACGACGCCCACTGCGCGGGACCCAGGCCCGCGCCCGGGTATGCCGGCAGCCGCAGCGCCTCGGCGGTGAGCGACGGGAGCAGCCCGGCCCACCAGGTGGTGGCCAGGCAGCCGGTGAGCCCGCAGGCCCCGGCGAACACCCCGGCGAGGCCGGGCAGCACCCGCGCCGGGCGCTCCACCAGTTCCGGGTCGACCTGCGGCAGCGGCCGGCCGCGCACCGGCGCCGGGCGGCCGAGGCGCGGCTGCTCGCCGGTGCCCTGTCTGCGGCCGACGACGGCCGGCTTGAGCGGCACCTTCACCGGGTCCGGCTCGTCCCGGAAGAGCAGGTGGACCGGGATCTCGGTGGTCGCCTCGTTCTGGATCAGCCGGACCGGGCGGGTGACCGCGGTCGCGGCACCCTCCAAGGGCCCCTCGGATTCGGGTGGGATGGATGAGGTCGTCGTACTCATGCGTGCCTCCAGCCTCCGCGCCAGATGCGTCATGAACTTCGGAAAGGGGTGGGGTGATCGGGGGGAGGATCGGGGTTCCGGCTCGGGCGAGCGGGCCGGTCAGGCGAACAGGCGCCGCCAGGTCTCCGGGCCCGGGTAGCCGTCCGCCGCGCCGCCGCGCCAGCCCTGGGTCCGCTGGAACGCCTCCACGGCACGCCGGTCCGCCTCGCCCCAGTGCGGGCCGGGGCCGAGGGCGTAGCACCCGCCGAAGCCCTTCTCCACCAGCCGGGCGCCCAGCCGGGTGACGTGGTCGTTGGCGGCGCCCGGCCGGAAGAAGGCGCGCCCGGGGTAGCCGGGCACTCCGTGCGAGGCGGGCGGCGCCGGGTCCGGCGTACTGCTCCGGCCCTTGCCCGTGGTTAGCAGTTCCCAGGTGCGCGGGCCGGGCAGTCCGTCGGCGTCCGCGCCGCTCCAGCCCTGGGCGCGCTGGAACGCCCGGGTGGCGCGCCGGTCCGCCTCGCCCCAGACCGGTCCGGGTCCCGTCGCGTAGCAGGAGCCGGCGCCCCGCGCGACCAGTATCCGGCCGAGCAGGGTGACGTACGTGTTGTCGGCGCCGGGCCCGAAGTAGGCCGCGCCCGGGTACGGCACCACGGTCCTGCCAGCCGCCGGCGCGCCCGCGGTGCCGGCGGCCACCCCCTTGTAGCGGTAGGGGACGTACTTCGCGGAGTTGCTCCAGTACGCGTACGGCGTGCTCTGCCGGCGGGTGTGCGGGGGCGTCTGCTCGTAGGCCGTGTAGGAGGTGTGCGTGGAGTTGGTCCAGCCGCCGAAGATCACCACGTGCGAGCCGTTCTCGGGGTTGGCCGGGTTGTGGAAGAGCAGGATGTCGCCGGGCTGGAGCTGCGCCTTGGTGATCTTCACGCCGAACTGGCCGAGACTGCCCGTCCATTCGTTGCCCGGCAGGCCCCAGGCCATGGACACATAGCCCGAGCAGTCCTGCCGGTACCCGTCGGTCCAGTACGCGGTCATGCTGTACGGCACCCGCGCGGCCACCCAGGCCTTGGCCCGGTTGACGATCTCGGTCCGGGTGGTGGCGGGGACCGCCGCGACGCCGGGCTCGGCCAGGGTGCCCACCCGGCCGTGCAGCGGGGACCTGGCGCCCTGCGGGGTGGCGGGCTCGCCGTCACCGGGGTCGGCCTCGCGGTGCGGGGCGTGGCCGGGGGTGACGGCGGTGGCCGGGGCGGTACCGCCGAGGACGGCGGACGCGGCGGCCATGACGACGACCCCGCAGGCCGCCGGGTGGCCGCCGAGGCGGCCGGACGACAGGCGGGGACGCACCCGTCGCCAGTGGACACAGCCGGGGCAGTCGCAGTCGCTCGCGGGATCGAATTCCTCGAACACCGGAGCGGACATGCGAGCTGCCTCACATTCGGGGGGGTTCTGTCCGCGAGTGTGCACGTCGATCAGTTTCCCAAGCGTCCACGGGACGCGCATTTTGACGGTCCGAATGATGTACGCCGGTCCGCCCGCCCCCCCGCCGGGTCGCACCCGGGTGGTCGGGAGCACCCCCGCACGTCGGGTAGAGTTTTCCCTGTCAGCAGGCGCCGCTAGCTCAGTTGGTTAGAGCAGCTGACTCTTAATCAGCGGGTCCGGGGTTCGAGTCCCTGGCGGCGCACCGACCGGAAGGCCCCTCGTTCACACGGGGGGCCTTTCGCATGCCGATTGGCCGGATACGCTCTGGCCATGGCAGCCCGGGACCTCCAGGAGCGGATCAAGAAGCTGATCGTCGACCGGCGGCTGCCCTCGGGCGCCCCGCTGCCGACCGAGCCGGAGCTGATGGAGTACCTGGGGGCCTCCCGCAACTCGGTGCGGGAGGCGCTCAAGGCGCTCCAGGCCATGGGCATCGTGGAGATCCGGCACGGCTTCGGGACGTACGTCGGCCCGATGTCGTTCGCCCCGATGATCGAGGGCCTGGCCTTCCGTACCGTCGCCGGGCACTACCGGGGCGAGGACTCGCTGCTCCAGTTGCTGGAGCTGCGCGAGGCCGTGGAGACCGGGCTGGTGTCCCGGCTGGCCGGGCGGCTGCCCGCGGCGGACCTGGCCGAGCTGGAGGCCCTCGTCGACCGCATGGACGAGGAGGCGGCACGGGGGGCCGGGCTCGCCGCGACCGACCGCGCCTTTCACGCCACCCTCTACCGGGGGCTGGACAACACCCTGCTGTGCGAGGTGCTGGAGGCGTTCTGGGACGCCTTCCACCGGGTGCAGCGCGACCTCGTGGACGTGCCGCAGGATCCGCGGGTCACCTGCCGCCAGCACCGGGAGATCCTGGACGCGGTCCGCTCCGGGGACGCGCTGCGGGCGGAGCGCGCCATACGGGAGCACTTCGGCAACGTCCGGGCGCGGCTGTCCGGCACCGGCGGTCAGCCGTCGGTGCCGGTGAGGTAGGCGGAGACGACGACGTTGGCGGTGTAGGTGCCGCGCGCGCGGTCGAAGGTGCCGCCGCAGGTGATGAGGCGCAGCTCGGCGCGGCCCCGGTGGTGCGGGGCGTAGGCCTGCCGGGCGTCGAAGTCCTCGCGGGGCAGGACCCGGACGTCGTCGATGGTGAACCGGGCGACCTTGCCGTCCGCGCGGACCACGCGCACGGTCTCGCCGGTTTCGAGGGTGCTGAGCTTGTAGAAGACGGCGGGCCGGGTCCGGGTGTCCACATGGCCGACCAGCAGGGCGGCCCCGGCGGCCCCGGGCGCGGTGCCGGCGCCGTACCAGCCGACCACGTTCGCCTGGTCGTAGGGCGGCGGGTCGACGGCGCCGTCGGCGTCCAGACCGCGGGCCGTCACGGGTGCGGTGACGCCGAGCTGGGGGATGTCGACGCGCTGGGGCCGGGCGGCGGAGAGGGGTTTCGCGGCGGGCGGCAGCGAAGCGGGGTCCACGGCTCCCCCCACAGCGAACACGTCACCGGCGGCCGGCCCGTCCGGTACGCCGGTCACGCCACGCCCCCACAGCCACAGGCCGAGCAGCAGCACCGCCCAGGCCACGCCGGTGACGAGCCGGCCGGTGCCGGTCGAGCGCTCCAGGTCGTCGGTCATGGCGGCGTCAGCGGGTGCCGCGGCTCCGGCGGGCCCGCCGCCCGACGACGACCGCGGCGATCCCGGCCAGCGCGAGCCCGGTGACCGCCTGGAGGTTGCCGGGCCCGGAGCCGCTGGTGGCGACCGTGGCGAAGTGCGCGGTGCCACCGCCGCCGGCGTCCACGGGGGCGACGGGCGTCTCGGAGGGCGCCACGGCGGAGGCACCGGTACCGAAGGGGCGGATGAGCTGCTCCAGCTGCCCGAGCCCGCCACCGCCCCCGGAGCCGACCGTGAGGGTGCCGGTGGTGACGGTGCCGGCGCAGGTGACCTTGACGTCGTAGGCGCCCGGCTGGACGGAGGTGCGCACCTGGGTCTCACCGGAGACGGTGCCCTGGCCGCCGGTCAGCACGGCGTCGGCGACGAAGGCGGTCGAGGCCGCCGTGGCCCGCGCGCCGGTACAGCCGCCGGCCCGCACGGTGACGGCGCCGCCGGGTGCCGGGGAGGCGGGGGTCACGGTGACCGGGCCGCCGCTCGCCGCGTGGGCGGCGGGGGTGCAGACGGCCGCGGCCAGGATTCCGGTACAGAGAGTGAGGCGAAGTGAGCCCATCGTGAACCTCCAGATACCAGGAGGTTCCCCCGGTGGGGGCGCCCCCGCATCCTCGGGAGGCGCCCCGCTGCGCCGAACGGGTGAGGCCGGGTGGTGCCCCGGTCGGCCCCCCCGGGAGGGGTCTCAGACCAGGTCGACCAGGTCGGCGATGGAGTCCACGACCTCGGACGCCCGGAACGGGTAGCGGTCGATCTCGCCGGGCTGGGTGACCCCGCTGAGCACCAGGAAGGTGCGCATCCCGGCCTCCAGACCGGCGAGGACGTCGGTGTCCATACGGTCGCCGATCATCGCGGAGGTCTCGGAGTGGGCGCCGATCGCGTTCAGCCCGGCCCGCATCATCAGCGGGTTGGGCTTGCCGACGAAGTAGGGCTTGCGGCCGGTCGCGGCGGTGATCAGGGCGGCGACGGAGCCGGTGGCGGGCAGGGCGCCCTCGGTGGAGGGGCCGACGTTGTCCGGGTTGGTGGCGATGAACCGGGCGCCGGAGTTGATCAGCCGGACGGCCTTGGTCATGGCCTCGAAGGAGTAGGTGCGGGTCTCGCCGAGGATCACGAAGTCGGGCTCGTGGTCGGTGAGGATGTAGCCGACGTCGTGCAGGGCGGTGGTCAGGCCGGCCTCGCCGATGACGTAGGCGCTGCCGCCGGGCCGCTGGTCGTTCAGGAACTGGGCGGTGGCCAGCGCCGAGGTCCAGATGTTGTCCACCGGCACGTCCAGGCCCATGCGGCGCAGCCGGGCGTGCAGGTCGCGGGCGGTGTAGATGGAGTTGTTGGTCAGCACCAGGAAGGGCCGCCCGGACTCGCGCAGCTTCTTCAGGAAGGAGTCGGCGCCCGGGATCGGCACGCCCTCGTGGATCAGGACGCCGTCCATGTCGGTGAGCCACGACTCGATCGGCTTGCGGTCTGCCATGTTGTGCGTCTCCTGGCTGCGTGCGGTCGGGAAAGGCTGGGGGCGCCGGAACCACGGCGTACCGACGCCCCCAGCCTAATCAGGCCCGGGTGACGCGTGCCCCACCTCACCCGGCTCCCGTGAGCAGGGCGGGCAGGGCGGCGACGGAGTCCAGGACGTGGGTGGCGCCGGCCGCGCGGAACTCCTCGTCGCCGTGGGCCCCGGTGCGCACGCCGGCGACCAGTCCGGCGCCGGCGCGGACCCCGCTGAGCACGTCGTAGGAGGTGTCGCCGACGACGGCCACCTGCCGGACGTCCTCGGCGGCCTTGGTGCGCAGGAACGCCTCCAGCACCAAATCCGGGTACGGCCGCCCGCGCCCGGCGGCGTCGGCCGGGCACAGGGTGAGCGGCACCAGGTCCGTCCAGCCCAGCGCGGCCAGGACGGCGTCCTGGGTGACCCGGGCGAAGCCGGTGGTCAGGGCGACGGTACGGCCGCCGCCGGCCAGTTCCTCGATCGCCTCGCGGGCGCCGGGGACGGGCGCGACGAGACCGGCGTCGACCAGTTCGCCGTACGCCTTCTCGAAGGCGGCGTTGGCGCGCCGGGCGCGGTCCTCGGTGCCGAACAGGTGCCGGAAGACGGAGATCTTGGACTCGCCCATGGTGGCGCGGACGTACGCGAGGTGCTCGGCGTGCTCGGCCGAGCCCTCCTCGACGCCCAGTTCGGCAGCGGCGGCGGCGAAGGCGCGCTCGACCAGGCCGCCGTCGGCGACGGTGGTGCCGGCCATGTCGAGGACGACGAGCCGGATGCCGGTGGTGTCGGCGGTGTCGGTGCGGGTGTCGGTCATGGGGTGTTCACCAGCCCAGTTCGTTCGCGGTGGTCTCGGCTATCGCGGGGGAGCAGGTCATACCGCGCCCGCCGGGCCCGGTGACCAGCCACACCCCGTCGCTCACCTGGCGGCGGTACACCACCCGGCCGGGGTCGGTGCACTGCGCGTACACCCCGGCCCAGCGGCGCCGGACGCGGGGCAGCGGCCGGCCGAGCAGGGACTCGACGACGCCGGTGAGGTGCTCGTAGGGCGCCTCGACGGTGTCGAAGGCGAAGGGGTGCTCGTACTCGTGGGTGTCGCCGATGGTCAGTCCGCCGTCGGCGCGCTGGACCATGAGGAGTTGCATCCGGTGCGTGGCGGCGGTGTCGGGCTGCGGCTGCCGGGCGTTCAGCGCGTCCAGGGCCGGGGAGGCGTAGGCGGGGTAGTAGCGGAAGCTGTCGGCGTCCGCGACCGAGGTGGTCAGGGGCTCGCCGAGCGGCTCGGTCTGCATCATCTGGAGGCGGACGCGGCGCACCGGCAGGCCGGGTCCGGCCAGTTCGCGGACCAGTCCGCCGAGCCAGGCACCGGTGGCCAGGACCACGGCGTCGGCCTGGTGCACGTCGCCGTGGTCGTCGCGGACGGTGCCGGCGCCCACCACCTCACGGACCTCGCGGCCGGGCAGGAAGGTGTAGTTCGGGTGCTTCAGCAGTTCGGCGCGCAGGGCGAGCTGGGCGGTGCGGGGCTCGACGGCCGCGTCCCGCTCGCAGTACAGCGCGGCGGTGAAGTCGCCGCGCAGCGCCGGGTTGAGGGCGCGGGCCTCGCCCGGGGTGAGCAGCTTGTAGCCCCGGGCGGCGGCGTCGGGCCGGGCCACGGCGGCCTCGGCGACGCCCAGTTCGAGGGGGCCGCGCACCGGGGTGAGGGAGCCGTTGGCCCGGAAGCCGAGTGCCGGGACCCGGGCGCCGACCTCCTGCCACAGCTCCCGCGCCCGCAGCGCGGTCTCCAGCTCCTCCCCACCGGCCCGGCCGCTGACCCAGATCTGCCCGAAGTTGCGCAGCGAGGCGCCGCGCGCCTCGGCCTCGCGCTCGATCTGGACGACCCGGTGGCCGCGTTCCACTGCTTGCCAGGCGTGCATGGTGCCCACCACGCCTGCTCCGACGACTGTCACTTCCACGTCGGCAACGCTCCTCGCGCATCGGTGACCGGAGACATCCGGCTGACAACGAGAGCGTGAACGACCCATCACATTTGGGCTAGACCCGTTATCTTTTCGTTATGCTCGGTGACCGGTCCGAAGGGTTGCTTCTCAGCCGCGCAGGTGGGCCGTGAAGGAGAACCGGTCGCCTCGGTAGAGGGAGCGGACCCGCTCCAGCGGGCGGCCGTCGGTGTCCCGGGACACGCGGTGGATCAGCAGCATCGGCAAGGCCGGCGGGGTGCCGATCAGCAGGGCCTCGCGGGGCGTGGCGAGGACGGTCTCGATGCGCTCGTCGGCGTCGCCGAAGGCGATGCCCTGGTTCCGGAGATAGCCGTAGAAGGAGGAGTCGGGGTCGAAACCGGCGTCCAGGCGGGGCACCCGGGCGACGGCGACGTAGGTGCTCTCCAGGCCGACCCGCTCCTCGTCGGCGAGCAGCACCCGCTCCAGGTGCCAGACCGGCTCGCCCCGGCTCAGCCCGGTCTCCGCCGCGAGGGCCTCCGGGCACGGGAAGCGGTCCAGGCCGACGAGGGACCGGCCCGGGGTACGGCCCTGCTTGCGGACGCCCTCGGTGTAGCTGGCGAGGGACAGCGGCTGGGCCAGCTTGGGCCCGGCGACGACGGTCCCCCGGCCCCGGCGCCGCAGCCGGCCCTCCAGCACGAGTTCGCGCACCGCCTGGCGCACGGTCTCGCGGGCGACGTCGTACCGCTCGGAGAGGTCCCGCTCGGTGGGGATGACGCTCCCCTCCCCCAGTTCCTCCAGCAGGGCCGCGATCCGTGCCTTCACCGCGTAGTACTTGGGGATACGGCCGTGCTCGGGGATGCCGGAGCGCACGGGGGCACCGGGGGCCTGGTCGTTCGGGTAGTCCACGCGGGGATCGTCGCAGACGGGCGGGGGTGACCGTGCCGGTGGGGGCGGGGGCGGTGGTCAGTGGCGGCGGCGGGCCAGCAGGTGGGCGGCGGCTCCTACGGCGAGCAGGGCGCCGGTCGCGGCGAGCAGGCCGTGGGCCAGGGCGGGGCCGGTGCGGGCCAGCTCGCGGGCGCGCCGGCCGGCCGCTTGCGCCTCCCCGGCGAGGAAGAGGGAGGAGTCGGGGGTGGCCGTGCCGGTGGGGGGCGGGGACGCGGGGGTGCCGGTCGTCGCGCTGGGGACGGGGGTGCCGTCCTGGACCGGGGTGCCGTAGGGGGCGGGGGTTGCGGTGGGGTCGGCCGTCGGCCCGGGTGTCCCGTCGGGGCCGGGGGTCTCCTCCCCCGGTCCGTCCTGGTCGATGCCGAAGCGGTAGGCGTTGGACTCCCCGACCCAGTCGCCGTCCTCGCCCCGGCGCTGGACGACGGCGGCGTTCACGGTGACCTGCTCGGACGCGGTGTCGGAGGTGAGGGCGAGCCTGAGCCGGACGCTGACGGTACGGCCGGGCGGCACGGTGAAGCCGTCGAAACCGGTGCCGTCGAGCACGCCGACCAGTTCCTGTTCGTCGGTGGCCTCGAAGGGCACCGCGCGGGTGCGGGGGCCGTCGTAGAACTCCAGCTGCGGCTGCTCGGGGCGCAGGACGCGCTCGGTGTCGGTGAGCACGACGACCGGGTGGATGCCGGCGCAGGTGGCGGTCGTGGTGTTGGTCAGGTCGAGGTACCAGGTGCCGAAGCCGCCGCCGGCCTCGTAACGGGCCGGGCCGCCCCGGATGCGGGTGGCCAGCGGGAAGCTCCGCGCGTCGGCGGCGACGCAGGAGGCGGTGGCCGCGGCGGCGGCTCCGGGGGCCAGGGCGAGCCCGAGGCCGGCGGTGACGGCGGCGGTGGCGACGGCTGCGGCGAGGCGGGGGGACAGGGGCGGCGGGCACAGTCGCATGGCTCCATGACACGCCGGGCCGGGTGCGGGGACGGCCGCCGCCACTCCGGGGCGGGGGCAAGTCCGCCCGATTGTCCTACGGTCGTATCGTCGGCCCTCGCTGTCCGGTCATCGTCACACGTCCCCCCGCCCGAACAGCGGCGCCAGCAGCAGTTGTGCGGCGCCCTCTGCCACCACCCGCTCCCCGCGCGGCGCGACCCGTACCGAGCCGCCGGGCATCCCCTCCCGGCGGGCCCGCGCCGCCAGGACCTCGGCGACGCCCGCGACGTACGGCTCCGGGGACCCGGCGACGGTCCGCCCGCCCAGCAGGACGAGGTCGATGTCCAGCAGCCCCACCAGGTTCCCGGCCGCCACTCCCAGCACCCGGGCCGCCTCCGCCACCTCGCCCCGCGCCACCGCGTCCAGGCACAGCACCTCCACACACCCCCGGTTGCCGCACGGGCACGGCGGTCCGTCGAGCCGGATCACCTGGTGGCCGAACTCCCCGGCCCCGGTCCGCGCCCCCCGGTGCACCCGCCCGCCGATCACCAGACCCGCGCCGAGACCGGTGCCGAGGTGGAGGTAGGCGAAGGAGCCGCTCCCCGGGAAAGCGCCGTCCCCCGCGCCCTGCCCGCTCTCCCGCTGCTCGCCCGGCCCCGGCTCGCCCCCGACCGCGAGACCCAGCGCGGCGGCGTTCGTGTCCTTGTCCACCACCACCGGCACGCCCAGCCGCTCGGCGAGCGCGTCCCGCAGCGGGAAGCCGTCCCACTGCGGGAACCCGGTGACCCGGTGCAGCACACCGCGCGCGTGGTCCAGCGGTCCCGGCAGCGCGACCCCCACCCCGAGCAGCGTGGGAGCGTCGGGCGGGGTGCCGCCCAGGGCGTCGGCCACCAGCCCGCGCACGGCGGCCCCGACCACCCCGAGCACCGCCTCGGCCCCGGCGCCCAGGTCCAGTTCCCCGCGCCGCTCGACCACCACGGCGCCGTCCAGGTCGACGAGGACCACCCGCAGTTCGTCGCGGTCCAGGTGCACGCCCACCGCGTGGCCCGCCTCCGGCACCAGCCGCAGTACGGTCCGGGGCTTGCCCCCGGTGGAGGCGCGCCGGCCGGCCTCCGCCGCGAGGCCCGCCTCCCGCAGGCGTGCGGTGATCTTGCTGACGGCCTGCGGGGTCAGCCCGGTGCGCTCGGCCAGTTCGAGCCGGCTGATGCCCGCGCCCCCGGCACCGCGCAGCAGCCCCAGCACCAGCGCGGTGTTGTGGCTGCGGACGGCGCCGAGGTTCGCACCCGTCGGCCCGCCGCCACTCGTCCTGTTCACGCCACCCATCACACCCCCATTCTGCCGGTCGCTTGCACTTTGGCAACAGCGTTGCCAAAGTAGACGCATGACAGGACGCATGACTGGTACCCCGCTCCGCGTCGGCCTCGTCGGCTACGGCCTCGCCGGCTCCGTCTTCCACGCCCCGCTGATCGCCGCCACCGAGGGCCTCGCCCTGGACACGGTGGTCACCTCCGACCCGGACCGGCGGCGGCAGGCCCGCGCCGCGTCCCCGGACGTGCGCCTCGCCGACGCTCCCGAGGAGCTGTTCGACCGCGCGGACGAGTTGGACCTCGTCGTCATCGCCTCCCCGAACAAGACCCATGTGCCGCTCGCCACGGCCGCCCTCAAGGCGGGCCTGCCGGTGGTCGTGGACAAGCCGGTGGCCGGCACCGCCGCCGAGGCCCGCGAGCTGGCCGCCCTCGCGGAGGAGCGCGGGCTGCTGCTGTCGGTCTTCCAGAACCGCCGCTGGGACAACGACTTCCTGACCCTGCGCGGGCTGCTCGCGGACGGCTCGCTGGGCGACGCCTGGCGCTTCGAGTCCCGCTTCGAGCGCTGGCGCCCCGAGCCGAAGGGCGGCTGGCGCGAGTCCGGCGACCCGGCGGAGATCGGCGGCCTGCTCTACGACCTCGGCAGCCATGTCGTCGACCAGGCCATGGTGCTGTTCGGCCCGGTCACCGAGGTGTACGCGGAGACGGACGTCCGCCGGACCGGCGCCGAGGCCGACGACGACACCTTCCTCGCGCTCACCCACGCGAGCGGCGTCCGCTCCCACCTCCACGTCTCCGCGACCACCGCGCAGCTCGGCCCGCGCTTCCGGGTCCTGGGCTCGCGCGCCGGCTACGTGAAGTACGGCCTGGACCCGCAGGAGGCGGCTCTGCGCGAGGGCGGGCGCCCCGGCACCGCCCCCGAGTGGGGCGTGGAGGACGAGGCGCTGTGGGGGCGGATCGGTTCCGGCGAGTCCCCGCTGTCCGGCGGCGGCACCCCGGTGCCGACCCTGCCCGGCGACTACCCGGCCTACTACGCGGCCGTCGCCGCCGCCCTGACCGGTGCGGGGCCCAACCCGGTGACCGCGCTGGAGGCGGCCGCCGCGCTCGACGTACTGGAAGCGGCCCGCAGGTCCGCCCGCGAGAAGGTGACGGTGACCCTCTGATGTCCACGACCACTCCCGAATCCGTCCCGTCCGTCGAGGAGCTGGAGGCGCAGGAACGGCGGCTGGTGTTCCGCCGGTTCACCCACGACGACGCCTGGGCGCTCGGCTCGCTGCTGGTGGAGCTGGCCCGGGAGCGGCGGGCGCCGGTCGCGATCGACATCCACCGGGCCGGCCAGCAGCTCTTCCACGCGGCCCTGCCGGGCTCCACCCCGGACAACGACGCCTGGATCGCCCGCAAGCGCCGGGTGGTGGAGCGCTACGGCGCCGCCTCCTACCTGGTCGGCGCCCGCTTCCGGGCCAAGGGCAGCACCTTCGAGGACTCCTCCCGCCTGGACCCGGACGTCTACGCGGCGCACGGCGGCTCGTTCCCGGTGCGCGTCGAGGACGTCGGCGTGGTCGGCGCGGTCACCGTGTCCGGGCTGCCCCAGCTCCAGGACCACCGGCTGGTGGTCGAGGCCCTGGAGCGGTTCCTGAAGGGGTGACGCGGCCGGGGATGACGTGACGGGTCCCGCCGGTTGGGAAGGGCTGAAGGCACGATGATCACGGCCCCGCCCGGAGGGATCGGCGCATGAGCACCTTGAAGGACAGGATCGGCCGCTACGGCGTCTGGAACGCCGGGCTGCGCTCGGAGGACCCCGCCCGGCGCGGCGAGATCGGCGAGGCGGCCGCCGAGCTGGAGGAACTCGGCTTCGGTGCCGCGTGGCTGGGCGGCAGCAGCGCCGCCCGGCACGCGGTCCCGCTGCTGGACGCCACGCGCACTCTGATGGTGGGCACCAGCATCCAGAGCATCTGGCAGTACGAGGCCGAGGACAGCGCGGCGGCGTTCGCCGAGGTGGACGCCGCCCACCCGGGCCGCTTCCTGCTCGGTCTCGGTGTCAGCCACGCCAAGCTGGCCGACCAGTACCGGCGCCCGTACTCGGCGCTGGTCGCCTACCTGGACGCCCTGGACGCGGCGGGCCTGCCGGCCGACCGGCGGGTGCTGGCCGCGCTGGGCCCGAGGACGCTGCGGCTGGCCCGGGACCGGGCGGCGGGCGCGGTGCCGTACCTGGTCACGCCGGAGCACACCGCCGAGGCCCGCGAGACCCTGGGCGAAGGCCCGCTGCTGGCCCCGGAGTTCAAGGTGGTCCTGGAACCCGACCCGGCCCGCGCCCGCGACATCGCCCGCGCCTACCTGGCCCGCTACCTCGAACTGCCCAACTACACCAACAACTTCCTCCGCCTGGGCTTCACCGAGTCCGACGTCGCGGACGGCGGCAGCGACCGCCTGGTGGAGGCGGTCTTCGCCTGGGGCCCGGACACCGCGATCCGCGCCCGCGTCGACGCCTTCCTGACGGCGGGCGCCGACCACGTGGCCGTCCAGGTGGTCACGGAGGACCAGGGAGACACCCTGCCCCGCGCGGAGTGGCGCAGGCTGGGCGCGCTGCTGGGGTAGCGGGGCCGGTTTCCGTTACGCGTCCTTCAACTCCTGGCGCTGCCGTCCGAGCCCCTCGACCTCCAGCTCGACCACGTCTCCGGCGCGCAGGTAGGGCTTGGGGTCGGGCCGGCCCATGGCGACGCCGGCCGGGGTGCCGGTGTTGACGACGTCGCCGGGGTGGAGGGTCATGAAGCGGCTGAGGTAGCGGACGACCTCGCCGACCGGGAAGATCTGGTCGGCCGTGGTGCCGTGCTGCTTCAGCTCGCCGTTGACCCACAGCCGCAGGGCGAGGGCCTGCGGGTCGGGCACCTCGTCCGCCGTCACCAGCCAGGGGCCGAGCGGGTTGAACGTCTCGCAGTTCTTGCCCTTGTCCCAGGTGCCGCCCCGCTCGATCTGGAATTCCCGCTCGGAGACGTCGTGGGCGACGGCGTACCCGGCGACATGGGCGAGCCCCTCCTCGGCCGACTCCAGATAGCGGGCCGTACGCCCGATGACGACGGCCAGCTCCACCTCCCAGTCGGTCTTCACCGAGTCGCGCGGGACCAGCACGGTGTCGTCGGGACCGACCACGGTGTCCGGCGCCTTGAGGAAGACGACCGGCTCGGCGGGCGGCTCGGCACCGGTCTCCCGGGCGTGGTCGTGGTAGTTGAGCCCGATGCACACCACCTTGCCGATCCGGGCGACCGGCGGCCCGGTCCGGAGCCCGGCCGCGTCCAGCGCGGGCAGGTCACCGGCCTCGGCGGCGGCCCGCACCCGGGCGAGCGCGGCCTCGTCGGCGAGGAGCGCTCCGTCGATGTCGGCCACGAGGCCCGACAGGTCGCGCAGGGTCCCCCCGGCGTCCAGCAGCGCGGGCCGCTCCGCACCCGCCGTGCCGACTCGCAGCAGCTTCATGTCACCGTCTCCCTCGATAGCGGGGCGCCCGACCGATGGGTGCGGCCACCGAGAGGACTGGCTGATCCTCCAATCCCGCCGTCCACTCCGCAAGACCTTGTTCATGTACTGGACCGTAACCGCAGGTGGTCAGCGGTACAGGGCGGCCCGTTCGAGTGCGCTCCAGGTGGTGCTGGTGACGATGTAGAGGGCCGCCGCGAGCGGTACGGCGGCGACGGTGGCGAGGGTGAGGAAGGACAGGAACGGCGCGACGCGGTTCACCGCGCCGAGCCCCGGGAGCCCCCCGGCGACGACCGGTTCGGCCGCCGCCAGTCGCCTCGCGCGCCGGTAGGTGAAGGTGGCGACGGCCGCGACGAGGGCGAAGAGGCCGAGGTAGACCAGGCCGGCCGGGCCGAACGGGCCGCCGTCGGCGAGCGCGTCCGTCCAGCGGCCGCCGAGCGGCGCCGCGAACAGCCGGTGGGCCAGCAGACCGGACCCGGCGCTGGTCGAGAACAGGTGGTAGAGCAGGAAGAAGGCGGGCAGTTGGAGCAGGCCCGGCAGGATGCCGGACAGCGGGGAGACCCGTTCCGCGGTGTGCAGTTCGAGGACGGCCCGCCGCAGCCGCTCGGGGTCCTTCGCGTGCCGCCCGCGCAGCTCCGCGATCCTCGGCCGCAGCGCGGCGCGGGCCCGCTGCCCGCGCGCGGCGGCCCGGGACAGGGGGTGGACGAGGAGTCGTACCAGGGCGGTGAACAGGACGATCGCCGCGGCGGTCGCGGAGTCGTGGCAGAGCGGGGTGAGCAGGTCGGCGAGGTGTTCGACCAGGTGTGCGAACACGCTGAAGACGGACATGGGTGAGCCCTCCGGGGGTCTCGTCGTGCCGGGAGAGAGAGGGGGATCTCGGCAGACGACCCGCGCGGGGTCACACGGTACGGAAGGTGCCCCGCGCGGTGGTCGCCGGAAGGCTCCGGCCGGGTGCCCTGGGGCGTCGGCGGCCGGGCGCGTCGGGATCGCGCTGGGGCAGGAAGGCGGTGCGGCGGGCGCGGTCACGCAGGGCCGTACGGACCCGGGTGGGCGGTACGGCGGGCACCGACCGGGCGGCCAGCACCGCGCAGAGGGCGAGCGCACAGCTCGCCGCGGCGGTCGCGGCCAGGGCCACGGTCGTGAAGAGGCTGCCGGTCTCCAGCAGCAGGACGGACAGCAGCAGCACGGGCGGCAGCAGGAGCAGCGGCTTCAGCCGGCGGGAGCACGTGACCTTGCGCGGCACCGCTCCGACCCCCTCCCCCGCGTCAACTGCCCGGCGTTTCCTACCCTTTATACCTGACCAGCCAGAACCGGGGTGGGTTCCCGTATGCGCCGTGTACCGACCTGCGTGCTGAGCGATTCCGGGCCGCCTCGGCTCACCGGTGGCCACGCGGTGGACCGTTTCGTGGAGATCGGTTCCTGCACCAAGGTGCTGACCGGCACCCTGCTCATGCGGATGGCGGCGGCCCAGGGGCCGCAGCACATGCTCGGCCAGCAGCTCCTCGTACGACGCCCCGCCCGCCCGGGACGTGCGCGAGGTGAGCGCACGCCCCGACCCGGCCCGGCGGCTGCTCGTGCCGGGGCTGTTCGGGCGGGACCGCCGGCCCTGGACGATGACCGGGGCGATCCTTCCGGCGGGCGGGCGTCGCCCTGCTGCGCGGTGCCGGGGGCTGATCAGCACCCGGCATCGTCAGATCGTGGCGACGTCGATCACGAACCGGTACCGCACGTCACTGGCCTGCACCCGCTCGTACGCCTCGTTGATCTGCTCGGCGGAGATCAGCTCGATCTCCGCGCCCAACCCGTGCTCCGCACAGAAGTCCAGCATCTCCTGGGTCTCGGGGATGCCACCGATCCCGGAGCTGCTGACGCTGCGCCGGTGGCCGAACAGGGACTGGAGCACGATCTGCACCGGCTCCTCGGGCAGGCCGACGTTCACCATGGTGCCGTCGGTCCGCAGCAGCGAGAGGTACGCGGCGAAGTCCAGCGGCGCGGACACCGTGTTCAGGATGATGTCGAAGGTGCCGGCCAGCTTCTCGAAGGTGTCCGGGTCGCCGGTGGCGTGGTAGTGGTCGGCGCCCAGGCGCAGCCCGTCGTCCTTCTTGCGCAGGGACTGCGAGAGCACGGTGACCTCGGCGCCCAGCGCGTGCGCGATCTTCACGCCCATGTGGCCGAGGCCGCCCAGGCCGACGACGGCGACCTTCTTGCCGGGGCCGGCGTTCCAGTGCCTGAGCGGGGAGTACGTGGTGATACCCGCGCACAGCAGCGGCGCGGCCACGTCCAGTGACAGGCCCTCGGGAACGCGGACGACGAAGTTCTCGTCGACGACGACCTTCTCGGAGTAGCCGCCGTAGGTGGGCTCGCCGTCCTTGCCGGTGTCGTTGTAGGTCCAGGTCGGGCCGCCCTTGAGGCAGTACTGCTCCAGGCCGGCCGCGCAGTTGTCGCACGTGCGGCAGGAGTCGACCATGCAGCCGACGCCCACCCGGTCGCCGACGGCGAACCTCGTCACCTCGGAGCCGACCTCGGAGACGACACCGGCGATCTCGTGGCCCGGGACCATCGGGAAGATGCCGGGGCGCCAGCCGTCCTGGGCCTGGTGGATGTCGGAGTGGCAGATACCGGCGAACTTGATGTCGATGAGGACGTCGTGATCGCCGACCGCGCGCCGCTCGATGGTGGTCCGCTCCAGCGGGGCCTTCGGTGCGGGCGCGGCGTAAGCAGCAACAGTGGTCATGCCGGATTCTCCTCAGAGTGGTTCGCGCCCGGCTGCCTTCGACCGGGCACCCCTCCAGCGTGCGCCCGGTCGCGGGCATCAGCCCAGTCCACCGCTCTTCGTACGACCGCCGTGCGTACCACTGGCGGGGTCAGGCTCCCGTGCGTACGACCGTGTGCGGGGACGTGATACTGGAGGTATGGAACGCGGGGACGACATGCCGTCGGCGGTGGCGGCGCCCGGCCGGCCGCTGGACCGGCGGGCCGAGCTGAGCGAGTTCCTGCGCAGCAGGCGGGCCCGGCTGAAGCCGGAGGACGTGGGGCTGCCGGACTTCGGACGGCACCGCCGGGTGCCCGGACTGCGCCGCGAGGAGCTGGCCCAGCTGGCCGGGGTGTCGGTGGCGTACTACACCCGGCTGGAACAGGGCAACGGACGCAATGTGTCGGCGGAGGTGCTGGACGCGATCGCCCGCGCGCTGCGGCTGACCGACGCCGAGCACGCGCACCTCACCCACCTGGCCAAGCCGACGTCGCACAAGAAGAAGCCGCCCGCCCGCCGGCAGCAGGTGCGCCCCTCGCTGTGCCGGCTGCTGGACCGGCTGGAGGGCGTACCGGCGTACGTGGTGGGGCGGCGCTCGGAGATCCTGGCCTGGAACCGGATGGCGGCGGCCGTCTTCGGGGACTGGGCGGAGCTGCCGGCCGAGGAGCGCAACTGGGCGCGGCTGGTGTTCCTGCGGCCCGATTACCGGGAGCTGTTCGTCGACTGGGAGCAGAAGGCGATCGACATCGTCTGCGCCCTGCGGATGGACGCGGGCTGCTGGCCGGACGATCCCCGGCTGTCGGCGCTGGTGGGGGAACTCTCGGTGAAGAGCGAGGAGTTCCGGCGGCTGTGGGCCACGCACGACGTCAAGGAGAAGAGCCACGGCGTCAAGCGGCTGCACCATCCGCTGGTCGGTGAGCTGTCCCTGGACTTCGAGTCGTTCCGGCTCGCGGACGACGCGGACCAGGCCCTGCTGACGTACCACGCCGAGCCGGGCTCCGTGTCCGCCGAGTCCCTGCGCCTGCTGGCGAGTTGGGGAGCGGACGCGACCCGGGCGGCCACGGGCTGAGGGGCGCACCGGGACGGTCCCCGATGTGCCCCCCTGTCGCCGGAGCGGCGGTCTACTTGCCGAAGTAGGCGTCGTAGATCGTGACCTGCGAGGTGTTGCCCCTCTTGTCGGTGATCTCGGCCCGGAAGGAGACGGACTTGCCCCTCGCCGGGTTCTTCACCGTGATCCTGCCGCCGTGGACGGCGACCTTCGTGAAGGTCCTGCCGTCGTAGGAGACGTACACCGTCAGCGACTTCAGGTTGCGGCCTGCCGCGGCACCCTCGACGGTGACCGGGAAGGTGACCTTCCGGCCGGCGGGGACCGTGCTGTCCAGGCCGGTGGTGGCGCCGAAGTGCGGTGCCGACGCCGGGAGTTGGACGAGTGCGTCGCCGGACGGCTTCTTGGACCGGAAGGTCCAGGCGGCGTCGATCCGGCTGGAGGCCCTGGCGACCTTAGCCGAGCGCCGGACCGAGGTGGTCAGCCGGTAGGCGGCGTCACCGGCCGGCACCTTGAAGGTCTCCGCGCCGAACAGCGGGTCGGTGTTGGAGCCGACCTTGGTGCCGTTGCGGTACAGGGTGGTGTGCGCCGAGGTGAACTCCGAGTACCCGGCGTGCCGGGCGGAGTCCGCGACGAGCGGCAGCGAGCCGGAGATCTCGTCGCCGACGCGGAACAGGCCGAGTTCCTTGGAGACGTGCGGGCCGAAGACGGCGGTGTTGACCGTCTTGGTGTAGGTCTTGCCGGCCTTGAAGGTGAACGTGCCGAGCGGGTACGCGGCGTCCACCACCGGGAAGCCGTCCTGGTCGAGGCCGCCGTCCTGCTCGAAGTCCAGCTGCCAGGTGACCTTGCCGCCGGTGGAGAGGTGCAGGGTGCGGATGCCGGGCAGCTTCTGCGGGACGTTGACGGAGGAGGCGCCGGAGCTGCCGGGCAGCCAGCCGGAGGCGGCGAGCGAGCCGGTCTTGCCGCTCGCGGGGGCGCCGAGCCGGCCCTTGACGGTGCTCAGCTCGCTCGCCTTGTAGTGCTTGGTGTAGCCGGTGGCGAGCTTGGTGACCGGGCCGCCGGAGACCACGTCGTACTGGTCCGCGGCGCCCTTGGTCCAGTGGGCGTCCCACTGCTGGCGCAGCGTCCCGGCGGGCAGGGCGCCGCCGAGGTGGGCGGTGCGGAAGTTCTTGTACGAGTCCAGGAACCAGCCGTAGCCGTACTCGCCGTCGCCGATCGTGACGTCGAAGCCGGGCGAGGCGAACCGCGAGGTCACGCCCGAGGCGGGGACGGTGACGGACACCGGCTCGGCCTTGCGCGCGTCGACGGTGATCGTCTGCTTCTTGCCGACGGTCAGCTTCGGCTGCGCGATCCAGTCCAGGCCCTTGGCGGCGTCGGCCGGGTCGACGTAGACGGCGGTGTTGAGGATGTACGTGCCCTTCGGCGCGCGCACCTTCACCGTGCCGGACTTGTCGTACGGGGACGCCGACACGCCGTTGGCCAGACCCGCGACGCCGGTGAGGTCGGCGCCGTAGTACGGGGCCGGCCTGCCGTCGCGGCCGATGAACTTCAGCGTGACGTCGTACGACTCCACCTCGCGCTGCACCGCGGCGGCCGTGCGCACGGTCTGTCCGCCGCCGGTCGCCGTCACGTAGGCGGAGTAGGCGCCGTCGAGCGTGCCGCCCAGCTTGGTGTTCACGATCAGGCCGACCGAGGCCCTGCCGTGCGCCGGGACGGTCAGGGAGGTCGCGGCCAGCTTGAAGAAGCCGGCCGGGGCCGCCGCGCCCTTGGGGCCGGTCGCCGTGCTCGACAGGGCGAGCGTGACGTCCTTGTCGCCGAGGTTGCGGTAGGTCACCTGCCGGCTCACCGGCTTGTCGTCGGTGTGCGGCCACTGCTGGACCGGGAAGCTCACCGACACCGGTTCGGCGACGACGGCCTGCTTGATGGCCTTGTCGACCTGGATGCGGCCCGAACCCTGCTCGAACGGGGTGTACTTGCCGCCCTTGGTGGAGGCGGTCAGGGCGCCCTTCAGCTCGGCGGAGCCCCAGTCGGGGTGCTCCTGCTTCAGGATCGCGGCGGCGCCCGCGACGTGCGGGGTGGCCATCGAGGTGCCGGAAATGGTCAGGTACCCCTCGGGCTTCTCGCCGACCTCCTGGTCGATGACGCTGCCCTTGGCCGCGGCGGCCGTGATGTCGACGCCGGGCGCGGTGACGTCCGGCTTGACGGCGCCGTCGCCGGTGCGGGGCCCGGTGGAGGAGAAGTCCGCCAGCTTGTCCTTGCCGTCGACGGCGCCGACGGTGAGCGCCGCGTCCGCGCTGCCCGGCGAGCCGATCGACTGGGGGCCGTCGTTGCCCGCGGCGATCGCGAACAGGATGCCCTTCTCGGCGGAGAGCTTGTTCACCTCGGCTTCCAGCGGGTCGACCCCGGGGCTGTCGGGCCCGCCGAGGCTGAGGTTGACGACGGAGGCGCCCTGGGCGGCCGCCCACTCCATGCCGGCGAGGATGCCGGAGTCGTCACCGGAGCCGGAGTCGTCCAGCACCTTGCCGTTGAGGATCTTCGCGTCCGGTGCGACGCCCTTGTACTTGCCGCCCGACTTGGCGCCGGTGCCCGCCACGATGGACGCGACGTGCGTGCCGTGCCCGAAGTGGTCCCGGGCGTCGGCCGCGCCGGTGAAGTTCTTCGACTCCAGCACCTGGGTCTTCAGGTCCGGGTGGCTGGTGTCGACGCCGGTGTCCAGGACGGCGACCTTCACGCCCTTGCCGGTGTAGCCGGCCTTCCACGCGGTCGGGGCGCCGATCTGGGGCACGGACTTGTCGAGCGAGGCGGTGCGGACGCCGTCGAGCCAGATGTGCGCGATCCCCTCGGCGGTCCGGCCGTCGTCGGTGACCGCGTGCCACAGCGCGGCGGTGTCCCGGGCCGGGGTCTGCACGGCGTCGGCGTTCAACGCGGCCAGGCTGCGGCGCAGTTGACCGGCGCCGCGGACGTCGGACTTCGCCGCGGCGGCGGCACCGCTGTACCCGACGATGACCTTCAGGCCGTTGTGCTGGGCCTTGCGGGTGGCCGCCTTGTTCAGCTCGGTGACGTCGAACAGGCGCTGGTCGAGCGTGCCGGAGGCGAGCAGGCGGGCCGCGTCGGCGGGCACCACCAGGGTGTGCCCGGCGGACCTGCGGATCTGGACGGGTATGTGCTCGCGCCCCTTGGCCCGCTGGAAACCGACCACCCGGCCCTTGGCGTCCAGGGAGACCCGGTCGCCGGTGATGAGGGTGACGTGGTGCTGCCCGGCGGACGTCCCGGACGCGGTTGACGCGGCGGACGCGGCCGGGACGGAGGCGGCCGGCTCGGATGCGGGCCTCGCCGACGCCGGGCTGGTCATTCCCGCTGCGAGGGCGACAGCCGCGGCGGTGGCCACACCGGCCGCGGCTGCTCTTTTCACTTGTCTGCGCAAGATCTCCCCCTGGAGATAGGTGCCGGGTGAATTCCCCGTTCACCCGGCCGGGGGTGCCTTCGCACATACGCACGCCAGCCCCCCGGGTCACGAAGTATGCCGGGGGGCGATCAGACGGCGTCAAGGGTCTGATGTGGCGGACGTGTTACGGCGTCACGCGCCGGCGTTCTCCTTGACCGTGATCCGGCCCTTGCGGATGGTGGCCAGCCGCGGGGCCTTCCGCGCGATCGCGGAGTCGTGCGTGACCATGACGAAGGTCAGCCCGTGTTCCTTCCACAGGCGCTCCAGTACGTCCATGATCTCGTCCCGCATGCCCTCGTCGAGGTTGCCGGTCGGCTCGTCGGCGAGCAGCACCTTGGGCCGCTTGACCAGGGCACGGGCGATGGCGACGCGCTGCTGCTGGCCGCCGGACATCTCCGAGGGCAGGTGACCGAGGCGCTCGCCGAGGCCCACCGACTTCAGTGCCTCGGCGGCCAGTTCACGCCGTTCCTTGACCTTGATGCCGAGCGGGACGAGGGCCGTCTCCACGTTCTCCTGGGCGGTGAGCGTCGGGATCAGGTTGAAGGACTGGAAGACGAAGCCGATGCTCTCGCTGCGGACCCTGGTCAGCCGGGCCTCGCTCAGATTGGCCAGATCCACACCGTCCAGGACGACTTCGCCGGAGGTGGGCCGGTCCAGGCCGCCGAGCATCTGGAGCAGCGTGGACTTGCCGCCGCCGGTGGGGCCCTGGATGACCAGTCGGTCGCCGTCCGGGATGGTGAGGTCGATGCCGGCGAGGGCGTGGACGGCTTCCTTGCCCCGGCTGTAGCGCTTGGTGACGTTCCTGAGTTCGTACATGTGGTGCTCCTGGGCTCCTGAGTGGGTTCGGGGGTGGTGTGCGCTGCGCTGCCGGCCGGGGGCCCGGTGCCGGCGGGCCGGGCTACTCCACTCGCCGCAGCGCGTCCGCCGGGCGGAGCCGGGACGCCCGCCAGCCGCCGAACGCGCCCGCGATCAGGCCGCCCGCCACCGCGAGGCCCACCGCCAGGGTGATCGTCGTGACGCTGACCGGGGCCGTGAGGGCCACCTCCAGGGTCTTGGCCGCCTGCCGGCCGGCGCCACCCCCGCCACCGAAGCCGCCGCCACCGCCGGGGCCGCCGCCGAAGCCGCCACCACCGCCGCCACCGCCCGCGCTGGAGCCCAACTGGGCTTCCAGGGAGGGGCTGATGGCCGTCACGACGTACGCTCCCGCCAGGCCCAGGGCGATACCGAGGGCGCCGCCGACCAGGCCGTTGACGAAGGCCTCACCGACCACCTGCCGGGTGACCCGGCCCGAGCGCCAGCCCAGCGCCTTCAGGGTGCCGAACTCGCGGACCCGGCGGGAGACGGCCGAGGAGGTGAGCAGGCCGGCCACCAGGAACGCGGCCACCAGCACCGCGATGGACAGCCACTTGCCGACCTTGGTGGCCAGGGAGGAGGCGGTGGACAGCGAGCCGGAGACCGTCTTGGCGAGGTCGGAGGAGGTGGTGACCGTCGTACCGGAGACGTTCTTCTGGATGACGCTCTTGACGGTGTCGATCTTCTGGGAGTCGGTCGCCTTGACGTAGATCGTGGTGACCTTGTTCTTCTCGCCGGCGAGCGTCTGCGCCTGCTTCAGCGGGATGTACAGGTTGGCCGACGAGTCGCCGCTGTTCGCGGTGGCGATGCCGATCACCTGGTACTTGGTGCCCTTGACGGTGACGGTCGAGCCGACCTTGTACTTCTTCTCCTTGGCGTACGCCGAGTCGACGACGGCCACCTTGGCGTTCGTCTCGGTGGTCTTGAAGCCGCGGCCGCTGGTGATCTTCGAGGAGGTCAGCGGGCCGAGGCCGGTCTTGGTGACGTCCGTGCCGAAGACGCTGTACTGGTTGATGTCGAAGTTGGCGCCGCCGCCCTTGACCTCGCCCTGCGGCGCGCCGCTGCCCCCGCCGCGCTGGAACCCGCCCCCGCCGCCGTTGCCGTTCTGCTGGAACTGGCCGCGGGTGAACTGGCCACTGACCTTGACGACGTTCAGGCTCAGCCCGCCGACCGCGCTCGACACGCCCTGCTGGCCGGCGACCTTGGTGACCGTCGAGGAGCCCAGGGTGGTGAAGCCCTGCACCATGACGCGGTCACTGCTCTGCTTGGAGTCGTCGCCGCTGCCCTTGGCGTCGAACTTGAAGTTGGGCCGCTGGGCGGCACCGGTGGAGGCCGACGCCGCCTTGGTGACCGTCATGTCCGTGCCGAGCCCGTACAGCGACTGCAGGACCTTGTCCTGGGCCTTCCCCATGCCGTTGGACACGGAGTTGACCACGATGACCAGCGCGATGCCCAGCGCCAGTCCGGAGGCGACGACGAGGGCCGCTTTTCTGCGGCGGCGCAGTTCGCGCCTCAGGTAGGTGAAGAACATGCTCGAAAGTTAGGGACGGACCGTGATGACTCGCTAAGTCCGACCTAAGAGCCGCATGAGAAGGGCCGCCCGGCGGTTTACGGTCCGCCGGTCCTGGAAACACCGGTGCCGCCCTCGGAGGGGCGGCACCGGGACGTCGTGGGGCGGGATCAGGCGGCCGAGCCGGCCTTCCACTGCGCCCAGTTCATGTTCCAGCCGTTGAGGCCGTTGTCCGGGGAGACGGTCTTGTCGCCGGTGTGCTGGACGACGACCACGTCACCGATGAGGGAGTGGTTGTAGACCCACGCGGCCGGTGTGTTCGGGTCGTTGGCACCCTTGGTGTCGGACAGACCCACGCAGCCGTGGCTGGTGTTGGCGTTGCCGAAGAGGGACTTCGCGCCCCAGTAGTTGCCGTGCAGGAAGGTGCCGGAGCCGGTGAGGCGGATGGCGTGCGGCACGTCCTTGATGTCGTACTCGCCCTTGCCGTCGTCGTCGGTGAAGCCGACGGTGGCGCCGTTCATCCGGGTCTGCTTGAACTTCTCGGACATCACCATGACGCCCTCGTACGTCTTGTTCTCCGGGGAGCCGGCGGAGATCGGCAGGGTCTTGACGACCTTGCCGTCCTGCGTGACCTTCATCTGCTTGGTCTGCGCGTCGACGTAGGAGACCTGGTTGCGGCCGATGTGGAAGGTGACCGTCTTCTGCTGGACGCCGTAGACGCCCTTCGCGCCCTCGACACCGTCGAGCGACAGCTTCAGCGTGACGGTGGAGTTCTCCTTCCAGTACGTCTCCGGCCGGAAGTCGATGCGGTTGGCGCCGAACCAGTGGCCGACGACCTCCTGGCCGCTGCTGGAGGTGACCGATATGCCCTTCTGGACGGCGGCCTTGTTCGCTATCGCCTTGTCGAAGTTGATCGACACCGGCATGCCCACGCCGACGGTGGTCCCGTTGTCCGGCGTGAAGTTGCCTATGAAGCTGTTGGCCGGGGAGACCGTGGTGAAGGACGCGTTCTCGTGGGCGACGCGGCCCGCGGAGTCCTTGGCCTCGGCGGCGACCTTGTAGGTGGTCGAGCGGTCCAGCTGGACGCTGGGCTTCCAACTCGTCCTGTCGGCGGAGAGCGCGCCGGTCACGGCCTTGCCGTCGCCGGTGGTCATGGACACGTTGGTGAGGGTGCCCTTGGCAACCTTGACCGCGGCCGAGTTGTTGATGGAGGCGTTGTCCGTGCCGTCCTTCGGCGTGATCGCGATCTGCGCCTCGGAGGACTTCTTGGCCGCCGCCTCGTCGGCCTTGGCCTGCGAGGTGTCACCGCCGTCGGCCGCCTTGGCGTCACCGCCGCCGGAACAGCCCGTGAGCACGAGCACACTACCGAGCAGTGCGGACGCGACCGTCAGGCCCTTGCGCCGCTTACTGTCCGTCATCACACGCTTCTCCATCGTTGCCGAAATCGCGAAACCCCGTGAGTTTTTGTTCAGAATCCTCAACGCTACGGACGATTCGTCCCTTTTCACATAGCTCGCAGGTGTGGGTAACGCCACGTCCGCCCGAGGCGGGGTGGTGCGCGAGCCGTCCGTACGCCCCCCTGAGACGACGAGACCCCGGACGGCGGTCGCCGTCCGGGGTCGTGGGTGCCCCGGGACGCTCAGCCGATGCCGTCCTCTTCCTCGTCGTCGCCCCCATCATCCTCGTCCAGGTCCCACTCCGGCGAATCAGGGTCGTACTCGATCTCCTCGCTGGACCAGGACGCCTGCTGGAGCTCCACCCCGGGGACCTCGCTGACCAGGTCGAACGGATCCACGAGGTAGGCGAGGGCCTCCGCGGTGTCTTCCGTCACAGCGGTCTCGGCCGGGCCGCGCTCGTGCTCCGGCAGGTCCGGGTCCGCGGCGAGCCGGCGCAGCGCCGCCTTGGTCACCTCGTCCTCGTCCCGCACCTCCAGCACCAGCTCCACCCGAAGCCGTACAAAACGTGATGTCTCTTCATCGCTCATGCGGGGAGCGTACGACTGAAACCTCCCGTGACTTTCCCGTGACCCGCGACTTTCACTAACATCGCCTCACCCGGCCAATTCGCCAGCGCTACAAGGGGATCGATATTCCGTGTCATCCGCTCGCCGTCCGCTGCTGACCGCCACCGCCGCGGGCACCCTGCTCTGCGCGCTGTGGTTCGTCCCGTCCGCGAAGGCCTCGCAGGACGCCCCGGCGAGAGAGACGACGGCGACGTCCACCGCGCCGTTCTCCACCACCCACGTCACCCAGCAGGCCAGGGCCGTCTCGGCGGTCGCGGACGAGAGCGCCGAGAGTGCCGCGAGCGCCGAGACAGCCGCGGAGTCCGCCGCCGACGCCGAACTCGCCGACACCGGAAGCCCGGACACCACGCCGTACGTCGTGGGCGGCAGCCTCTTCCTGGCCGTCGGCGCCGGTTTCGTGGTGTATTCGGTGCGCCGCGAGCGCCTGGGCTTTTAAATTTCTTGACGGTCCTTTGACAGGGAACACATAGTGCGCCCATGAAGAGATCATCGGGCGTGCGGCTGTGCGCCACCGCCGCCGTGAGCGCGCTGTCGTTCGCCCTTGTCACGGGCTGTTCCTCCGACGGGGGGTCGAAGGACTCCGACGGCGGCCGGGGGACGGACGGCAAGCCGGCCGCGAAGGCGCTCGGCACCGCCGAGCTGAAGCGGCTGATCATCGCCAAGGGCGACGTGCCCGGCTTCGACGTCGGCCCGGTGCCCGCCGCCCGGGCCGAGCCGTTCACGACCGACAGCGCCGAGTGCCGGCCGCTGACCCGGGTGCTGTCCGGGCTCCCGCCGGTGGACGCCGCCGCGCAGACGGACCGCACGGCCACCGAGAAGCGGCCCAAGGCCCCCAAGGACAAGGCCACTTCGCCGCAGGACATGGCCGACGGCGATGTCGAGAAGGCGATGAACAAGTCCCTGGACGCGGACGTCACCACGGTGAACCTGTCCTCGTACGACGGGGACGGCGCGGCCAAGGCCCTGGCGGCCGTCGGCGCGGCGGTCAAGGCGTGCGCGGGCGGCTTCACCGGCAAGCAGGCGGGCGCCACGGCGAAGGTCGCGCGGGTGACCGAGGCGAAGAGCACGGCCGTGGGTGACGAGTCGGTGGCGTTCGGCCTGGTCATCGACGACGACGGCGAGAAGGGGACGGTCTACGGCGAGGTCGTCCGGCAGGGGAACACCGTGGCCTCGTACTACACGATCAACCTCGGCGCGATGATGGCCAAGAAGGAGTACGCGGTCTCGGCCGCCGTGCTCAAGGCCCAGGCGGCCAAGCTGAAGTGACGTGACGACAGCGCGGGGGCCCGGTCACGCCGACCGGGCCCCTGGCTTTTCCTGCCTATTGGCCTTCTCTGCTCAGCGGAGCGGGCCGGTGACCGTCTCGGCGGCCTTGACCAGCGCGCCCTCGCGCACGAAGGCGTCGGCGGCGGCCAGGTCGGGCGCCAGGAAGCGGTCCGGTCCCGGGCCCCGCACGCCGGCGGCGCGGGCGGCCTCGATGACGGCCCGCGAGGCGGGGGCCGCGGTCAGGCCCTCGCGCAGCTCGACGGCGCGGGTGGCCGCGTACAGCTCGACGGCGATGATCCGGGTGAGGTTGTCCACGGCGGTGCGCAGCTTGCGCGCGGCCGACCAGCCCATGGAGACGTGGTCCTCCTGCATCGCGGAGGACGGGATGGAGTCCGCCGAGGCCGGTACGGCCAGCCGCTTCAGCTCGCTGACCAGCGCGGCCTGGGTGTACTGGGCGATCATCAGCCCGGAGTCCACGCCGGCGTCGTCGGCGAGGAACGGCGGCAGGCCGTGGCTGCGGTTCTTGTCGAGCAGCCGGTCGGTGCGGCGCTCGGCGATGGAGCCGAGGTCGGCGGCGGCGATGGCGAGGAAGTCGAGCACGTAGGCGACGGGGGCGCCGTGGAAGTTGCCGTTGGACTCCACGCGCCCTTCCCCGGAGCCGAAAGCCTGGGAGGTGCCCCCGGACAGCACCACCGGGTTGTCCACGGCTGCGGCCAGTTCGCGCTCGGCGACCGTGCGGGCGTGGGCGAGGGTGTCCCGGCCGGCGCCGGCGACCTGCGGGGCGCAGCGCACCGAGTAGGCGTCCTGGACGCGGGGCGCGTCGTCCTGGTGGTGTCCGGTGAGCTGGGAGCCCTGGAGCACGGCGAGCATGTTGGCCGCGGCGGCGCCCTGGCCCGGGTGTGGGCGGATGGCGTGCAGCTCGGGCGCGAGGACCTTGTCGGTGCCGAGCAGCGCCTCCAGGCTGAGGGCGGCGGTGATGTCGGCCGACTTGTAGAGGGTGTCGAGGTCGGCGAGGGCCATGACCAGCATGCCGAGCATGCCGTCGGTGCCGTTGAGCAGGGCGAGGCCCTCCTTCTCGCGCAGCTCGACCGGGGTGATCCCGTGCTCGGCGAGCAGCTCGCCGGCCGGCCGGACGACGCCGTCGGGGCCCTCGGCGTCGCCCTCGCCCATCAGGGTCAGGGCGCAGTGGGACAGCGGGGCGAGGTCGCCGGAGCAGCCGAGGGAGCCGTACTCGTGCACGACCGGGGTGATGCCGGCGTTCAGCACGTCGGCCATGGTCTGCGCGACCTCGGGGCGGACGCCGGTGTGCCCGGAGCAGACGGTCTTGAGCCGCAGGAACATCAGCGCCCGGACGACCTCCCGCTCGACGCGCGGGCCCATGCCGGCGGCGTGCGAGCGGACGATGTTGCGCTGTAGCTGGGCGCGCAGCTCGGGGCTGATGTGCCGGGTCGCCAGCGCGCCGAAGCCGGTGGAGACGCCGTAGACCGGGTCGGGCTTGGCCGCCAGCGCGTCCACGATCTCCCGGGCGGCCACGAGGGCCGCCACCGCCTGTGCCGACAGCTCGATGCGGGCACCGCCGCGCGCCACGGCGAGAACGTCGGACGCCGTGACACCGGACGTCCCCACCACCACAGTGTGCATATCCATATTCAGGAGCGTACGCATTGAATGCTCCGCTGTCACTAGTGGAGTACGGGGGTGACCCTTACCGTCCGGTGTGGGCTTCGCCTCACGGCCGGCGGCCCCGGAACCGGCGGCGCTCGGCGCGGGCGCGGGGCGGCTCAGGCGGCTGGTCGGCCAGTCGTACGACGGGATCGTCGGGCCCCTCGCGGCCCGCCACCACCGGCCGGTCGGCGCGCAGGGCCTTGGCCCGGTACTGGGCGGCGTCCGCCAGCCGGAACAGCCGCCGGGCGTCGCGCACCGGCCCGATCGGATCGTCGGTGGAGGCCACGCCGCACGCGACCCCCTCCCCCAGCTCCAGCCCGCCGGCCCGGCGGCACAGCTCCTCGGCGGCCCGCACCACGTCGTCGGCGGACGGGCCGACCGCCACCAGGCAGAACTCGTCGCCGCCGAGCCGGGCCACCAGGGTGCCGGGGATCATCGCGCCGCACAGCGAGAGCACCGAGCCGAAACGTTCCAGCAGGCGGTCCCCCACGGCGTGCCCGAGGGTGTCGTTGACCCGCTTGAGCCCGTTGAGGTCGCACACCACCAGGCTGACGACGATCCCCTCGGCGCGGTGCTGCTCGACGGCCTCCTCCAGGCGGACGTCCACGGCGCGGCGGTTGGCGAGGCCGGTGAGGGCGTCGGTGAAGGCGAGCCGGCGGGCCTCCTCCAGCCGCTCCGTCTGTGCGAGACCGGCGGCGACGACGGCGGCCAGCACGGTGGCGAAGTCGGCGTCGGGGCGGCTGAACACGGGCCGCCCGATGGCCCGTGCCACGTACAGCTCGCCCCAGGCCCGGCCGTGCAGGACGACCGGCGCGACGACGCAGCAGCCGCGGCCCCTGCGGCGCAGGGCGGCGACGCGCTGGTGGAAGTAGCCGGGGGTGCCGGCGGCGGTGCCCTCGGCGGTCTCCACCCAGGCGTTGGGGCCGCCGCCGCCGGCCCAGCGCTCGTGCAGGAACTCGGTGATCTCCGGGAACTGGTGCACCGGGTAGGTCTCCTGCTCCGGGAACTCCTCCTCGTCCGGGGCACGGGTGCCGACGTTCACCAGGACCCGCAGCCGGCCCAGCTCCCGCTCCCACACCGACAGCGCGGCGAAGCTGCCGTCCAGCGCGTGGCAGGCACCGAGCGCGGCGGCCTGCCACGAGTCCCGCGGGGTGTGGGCCGCCGCCATGCCCTGCGCGAGCGCCACGACTGCTTCCAGCCGGTTGTCGTCACCCATTCGTCCAGGTTAGGGAGGAATGGGTGGGTGCGGGATGTTGGTGGGGCGATCAGGTGGCGAGGGGGGCGGGGGTGTGGCTGCGGGGGTGGGGCGGGTGTGGCTGCGGGGGCGGGTGCGGGT
>NZ_JANUGP010000049.1 GCF_024753135.1 Streptomyces pyxinicus
AGACTTCGTGTTCATGGTCCGCGAGACCTCGCAGATGTTCATCACCGGCCCCGACGTGGTCAAGGCGGTCACCGGCGAGGAGATCACCCAGAACGGCCTGGGCGGCGCCGACGTGCACGCCGAGACCTCCGGCGTCTGCCACTTCGCGTACGACGACGAGGAGACCTGCATCGCGGAGGTGCGCTACCTCCTCTCGCTCCTCCCGCAGAGCAACCGGGAGTTCCCGCCGTGCGTGCCGTGCGCCGATCCGCCCGCCCGGCGGTCGCAGGCGCTGCTGGACCTGGTCCCGGCGGACGGCAGTCGGCCGTACGACATGGCCGAGGTCATCGATCCTCGTCAACAACGCCGGCATCACCGGGACCTTCTTCGAGCCGCCCAGTGCCGCTACCGCCGAGCAGGCGCGGGAGGTGTACGACACCAATGTCTTCGGTGTGTTGACGGTGACCAACGCGATGCTGCCCGTGCTGCGCCGCTCTCCGGCCGGCCGAATCGTCAACGTGTCCTCGACCGTCGGCTCGCTGACCCTCAACGCGGACCCGTCCGCCGGCTTCGGCAGCTATAACCTGGTGACCCACCAGTCCTCCAAGGCGGCCCTGAACGCGCTGACCGTCGCCTACGCGCGGGAACTGCGGAACACGCCGATCAAGGTCAACACGGCCAACCCGGGTTTCACCGCGACCGACATGAACGGCCACCGCGGCCACCGGACGGTCGAACAGGGCGCCGTCACCGCCGTACGACTGGCGCTGCTCGGTGCCGACGGCCCCACTGGCACCTCCCAGGACGACACTGGCACCGTCCCCTGGTGACCCGGGTCCGCAACGTGCCGAAGCCCTGCGGGGACCGTCCGCGATCCGGTCCCCGCAGGGCTTCGGCACGACGGTCACCGCGTGACGAAGTCGACCAGCGCCGGCCCGAGAACCTCCGGCAGCACCCGGTGCCACACCCCGGGCAGCTCCAGCCGCCGCCGTCGCCTTCGAGGCATCCAGCAGCCACTCCCCGGTGTGGTCGCTGTTGACGACCAACGTCTCCGTCCGCAGGGCGGCAATCCGCGCGACGGGTATCCGGCCGTCACCCATGACTGCGGTGTCGTAGGGAAGGGTGTACGAGAGCGCCTCGTTGGACGGCCACAGCGGGCTGTCCTTCCACTCCCGGACCCAGTCCGGCGGCGGGAAGCCGACGTGCTCGGCCAGAAAGTACTCGACGGCCTCACCACGCCGGCCGTCGGCGAGCAGCGCGTCGAGGCCCCCGGCGAACCCGGGGCGGGACACGGAAGCCGGGGATCCGGTAAGGCGGCTCCAGCAGCGCCAGCCGGCTGATCGGCGCACGGCGAGGGCCGTCTCCAGCGCCAGGATCGCACCGCTGGATCCGCCGAACACCGCGGCGTCACCGCCGCTTCGCGATGACGGCTTCCAGGTCCTCGATCTCCCGCCGCACCGCGTACGCGGGGGAGTCCCCGCTCTGACCGCGGCCGCGCCGATCGTAGGCGTAGACGGGCAGCTGCCCGGCCAGGTGCGGCACGAGCGTGTCGAACGCCGTGTGGTCGCGAAAGCCACCGCCGAGCAGCACGATCGGGGGACCCTGCCCCGCCTTCTGAAAAGCGCCACGGTCCGAACGCGGCACCGCATCGCGGGGCGAACGCGTAGCCGACTGGATGGACGGCCGGCTCGCCATCTACCAATGGGACAAGCTGACCCGCAAGGTCTTTCCCGAGCACTGGTCGTTCATGTTCGGCGAGATCGCGCTCTACAGCATCGTCATCCTGCTCCTCACCGGAGTCTGGCTCACCCTGTTCTTCCGGCCGGACATGACCGAGACCGTGTACCACGGCTCGTACGTCCCGCTCCAGGGTGTGCGGATGTCGGACGCCTACGCCTCCACCCTCAAGCTCAGCATCAAGGTGCGCGGCGGCCTGTTCATCCGCCAGCTGCACCACTGGGCGGCTCTCACCATGGTCTGCCGCGCTCTGCGCGCACACACTGCGGCACTTCCTCACCGGCTCGTTCCGCAAGCCGCGCGGGATGAACTGGCTGATCGGCTACGTGACCTTGATCCTGGCCGTCCTGGAAGGCTTCGTCGGCTACTCGCTCCCCGACGACTTGCTCTCCGGCACCGGTCTGCGCACCGCCGAGGGCGTCACCCTCGCCATCCCACTGGTCGGCACCTACCCGCAGAGGTTCCTGTTCGGCGGCGAGTACCCGGGCCACGACATCGTCTCGCGGTTCTACAGCATCCACATCCTGCTGATCCCGGGCATCCTGGCGGCCCTGGTCACCGTCCACCTGATCCTGGTCTTCTACCACAAGCACACCGAGTTCCGCGGCGCCGGCCGGACCGAGAACAACGTCGTACGGCAGCCCCTGATGCCGGTCTACACGGCCAAGGCCGGCGGCTTCTTCTTCATGGTCTTCGGTGTGCTCGCGGCGATGGCGGCCATCGCCCAGGTCAACCCCGTGTGGACCTACGGCCCCTATCGCCCCGACCAGATCTCCCAGGGTTCCCAGCCCGACTGGTACATGGGCTTCCTCGAAGGCGCCCTGCGGGCCATGCCGGCCTGGGAGTTCACCGCCGGCGGCTACACCGTCAACCTCGGCGTACTGATCCCCGCCGCCGTCCTGCCCACGCTGATGATGGCCGTGTTCGCCCTGTGGCCGTTCCTGGAGGCCTGGGTCAGCGGCGACCGCGGCGAGCGCCGTCTCCTCGACCGGCCGCGCGACCACCCCACGCGCACCGTGTTCGGTGTCTCCTTCGTCGCCCTGTACCTCGTGCTCTTCTTCGGCGGCGCCAGCGACGTCCTGGCCGAGCTGTTCCACCTGTCGCTGAACCAGATCACCTGGGCGGTGCGGATCGGCATCTTCCTGGTCCCGGCGGTGGCGTACGTCGTCACCCGGCGGATCTGCCTCGGTCTGCAGCGGCGGGAGCGGGACACACTCCTGCACGGCCGCGAGACCGGCCGGATCAAGCGGCTGCCGCACGGTGAGTTCGTGGAGGTGCACGAACGGCTCGACCGCGAACGGGAATACGCGCTGCTGGCCCGCGAGGACTGCACGCCGTCGGCGGCGCCCACACCGGAACACGGCGGCATCCCCAACCCCAACCGGCGCGGGCAACTGCTGTGGTACCGGCTCAGCCGCTGGCTGTACGGCAACCAGATACCCAAGCCGAGCCCGCAGGAGATGCGCGAGGCCCTGGTGCACCTCTCCCACCCGGCGGGCGGCCGCGCCCCGCTCGACGGGCACGGCACCACGGACGGCCACGGATCGCCGGGCGGACACCTGCAGGTCGGCGTCCGCCACCCCGCGCGGGGACCTGAACCGGACTCGGAACTGCTCTGACCCGGCGGCCACACAGCGGAGCGCCGGTCCGGTGAGAGCGGCGCGGGTGATCAGGGGACGGTCACCCGCGCCGCGGTCGTACCGACCACCACGGCCGGCCCGCCGGACCGCTGCCACAGGGTCCCGGCCCGCCCGGCCGGCATACAAGGTTCCGCTCCCCAACCGGTCGTCCGGCGCTCGCTCCGGACCGCGTACGGAGGCCCGATGACCACCACACCCTGGCGCCGGGACGCCGTCCGTCCCGAGTCCATCACCGGCGCGCGCCCCGGTCTCACCCGGGACCTGCGCGGCCGGCAGCGCCGCTATCTGACGGCCATGCTGGTGCGCACCGCCTGTGTGGCCTTGCTGGCCGCCACTTGGAACCGCTGGCCCGTGGTCGCGTTCGGCGCCCTGGCCGGCGCGGTGGGCATCCCGTACGTCGCCGTGGTGGTCGCACAGGCTCACTGGCGTCAGCAGCGTGGCGCACGCCATTCGGTGACGGGGGAGCGGGACGGGCCCGAGCCCGCCACCCGCGTCGTCCTCGAACCCGCCCTGACCCTGCCGCCGGAACGAGACACCACGGGCTGAGCCGCCCCGGCAGCCCGGCAGGAGGGCCGTTCGGGCTGGATCACCTATGCGGCCAGGCACACTCGGACCCTGTCCGAATCGCTTGCAGGCCCGCCACCCGTCCGCGGATGCGAACCGGACGACCCGGGCCCGCCCCACCGCCAGGTCGCTGTCCTCCGCGATCAGCCGCAGTCGTACCTTTTCCAGGCCGGTCAGGCCGCCCAGTTCGGCCCGGCCGGCCGCCGTCACCGGGACGAAGCGGAGGGCGAAGTCCCGGTGCGCCGGTGCGGGCAGCGAGGTGATCGGCCGCGCCTGCACCGGGATCACCGCGTTGTCGGCGGTGACGCACAGTTCGATGTCCCGCGGCGCCCCCCCGGTGGTCGGTGACGGCCTTGCCCAGGCCCCGGATCTCCGCGAGCGGCCTCAGTACGCGGGTCTCCAGCACGGCGTCACACCAGCCGGGCCGGCTGACCGTCCGCACGCCGTCACCCGAGAGCCGGACGGAGAGCGGCTCGGTCTCACCGCCCACCAGCGCGTTTCCCGCGCCGGGAAGCACGTCCAGCGGACAGCTCTCGCGGTCCCCGGTCACCGGGTCGGCGGTGAACAGCACGCCGGACATGCCGGCCGTCACCTGTCCCGCACGATCGCCGAGAGGGGAACGCGCTCGCCGGCAGCGCCGCCGTCCCCGCTCGCGATCTCCGTCCCGCCCCCAGACCCGTCGGCCGCCATCAGCCCGCTGTGGTAGGCCGCGCGATCCGATACGCTGGAACGCGCACAGCGCTCCACGGCCACCGCGCCCGCTCTTCCACGGGGCGTGGATACGATCACACGCATGTTCGTAGAGACCGTCACTTCCCTCGTCACCGCCACCGTCGCCGTGGTCGGTATACCCGCGGTCTATCTGCAGGCTCGCGCAGCCCGACTGTCGGCCGAAGCCACGGGACGGGCACAGTTGCACCACACGCGGCAAACAACCCAGCACGCGGCGAGCGTCGAGGTACTGGCGGCCGCAGACGAATTGCAGCGCGCCTGTGACCTCAGCGGCAGCGCGGCCTGGTGGCTGACCACGATCTACGAAGACGAAGGCGGCGACGACGCCAGGCGCGCGGAGCGAGCCAGAGAACAGAGGGAAAGCGCCGGACAACGACACGAAGAGGCGCTCGATCATGCCTTCGAGGCATATGAGCGTCTGGTCAAAGCGGTGGCACGGCTGGAGTTGGAAGGCCCCGACCAACTCATCAACTCAGCGGCCAGGCTGGCCGATCTCGGAGACTTGCTTCAGCTTCCAGGACGCAGCACGGGCTTCGACGAGGACGAGCTGGTCTACGTGACGGAGCATGAACAGCAGCCCTTCACCTGGGTTGTCAGCCAATTCGCCGAAGCACGACGCACGTTCATCCTCCACGCCCGCTCCTACTTCAACGACGTCTAAGCCGGTGCGAGCCGCCTCAAGGCCGCCCACGCCGGTGCTCTCCCCCCCGGTCAGAGCCGTCCGGGCCCCTCCTCGCCGGCCCCCTGCCGCTTCGCGGTCGCCTGGTGGGCCAGGAGCCGCCACGCGCCGTCCGCCCGGACCCACACCCCGATCGAGCGGTTGGCCAGGCGTATGCGTGTTCCGCCCGCGGTCATGTCGGCCCGCGTGTCACCGATCACCACGGCGGTGTCACCGACCACCGTCACGGTCTCGATGTGGTGATCGATCCGGTGATAGACGTAATGGCCGCTCTCGCATTTCCCGACGAACGATTCGAGGGTGTCCTCAGTTCCGCTGGAATGCGTGTACGTGAGTTCCGGGCGGACGAGCGCGGTGAAGCCCCCGAAGTCCCGCCGCACGAGGGTGTCGAAGCGGCGCTGCTCCAGGACTCGCAGGTCACCGGCATGGTCCGGGTGGTCGCGGGGCACGGGCGTCCTCCAGTCCACGCCGGGGAAACCGTCGGACTCCCACTGTGCGCAGACGGCCGGCGGACAGTCGCGCGTATTTCGGACTAGTCAGAACTGCCGATCCGGGGCCCCGCGCAGTCAGGCAGAAAGGGCGAAGCTGCCGCACATTCCCGCTCCTACGATGTCGAAACAGGAACGTCCTGGCTCCCGAGAGGAATCACCGGTGCTGAAGCGCGTCCTGCTGTCCGAGGCCGATCTGCCCGACCGCTGGTACAACATCCTTCCCGACCTGCCCGCGCCCCTGCCCGGCCCGCTCAACCCGGTGACGATGGCGCCGCTGCGTCCCGAGGACCTGGACGGCCTGCTCCCGCGGAAGGTCATCGAGCACGAGTTCACGCGGGACCGCTGGGTGGAGATACCGGAGCGGGTACGGGACGTCTACAAGATCTGGCGGCCCTCCCCGCTGGTGCGGGCCGAACGCCTGGAGCGCGCGCTCGACACCCCGGCGCACATCTACTTCAAGTTCGAGGGCGTGTCGCCCTCGGGCTCCCACAAGCCCAACACCGCGGTCGTCCAGGCCTATTACGCCGCCGAGGAGGGCGTCCGCCGGCTGACGACGGAGACCGGGGCGGGCCAGTGGGGCTCGGCCCTGTCGTTCGCCGGAGCGCTGTTCGGGCTGGAGGTGAACGTCTACATGGTGCGCGCGTCCTTCGAGCAGAAGCCGTACCGCAAGTCGCTGATGCGGAGTTGGGGGGCCCAGGTGTACGCCTCGCCCTCGGAACGGACCGAGGCCGGACGCCAGGTCCTGGCCAAGGACCCGGACTCGCCCGGCAGCATCGGCATCGCCATCAGCGAGGCCGTCGCGGACGCGCTGAGCCGGGACGACACCAAGTTCGCGCTGGGCTCCATCATGAACAACGTGCTGCTGCACCAGAGCGTGATCGGTCTGGAGGCGAGGAAGCAGATGGAGATCATGGGGGAGTACCCCGACGTGGTGATCGGCTGCGTCGGCGGCGGCTCCAACTACGCGGGCCTCGCCTACCCGTTCCTGCGGGACAGGCTCAGCGGCGAACACCCCCGGACCCGGTTCGTCGCCGCCGAACCCGAGGCCTGCCCGACCCTCACCCGGGGCCGGCTGGCCTACGACTACCCGGACACGACCGGCCTGACCCCGCCGCTGTACATGCACACCCTGGGGCACGACTTCATCCCCGGCGCCATCCACGCCGGCGGCCTGCGCTACCACGGCGACGCGCCCAGCCTGTGCCTGCTGAAGGAACACGGTCTGGTGGAGGCGCGGGCGTTCCCGCAGACCGAGGTCTTCGACGCGGCGGTGCGCTTCGCCCGGAGCGAGGGCTTCGTCATCGCCCCCGAGTCCGCGCACGGCCTGAAGGCGGCGCTCGTCGAGGCGCTCGCCGCCCGGGAGGCCGGGCAGGAGCGGGTCGTGCTGTTCAACATCTCCGGGCACGGCATCTTCGACCTCGCGGCCTTCGACTCCTTCCTGGCGGGCACCCTGGAGAACCCGACGGTCACGGACGCGCAGATCGCCGCGAGCCTGACCGATCTCCCCTCGCCCGCCGCCTCGGCCTGAGGCACGGCGGTGACGACGCGCCCCGAACTGCGGGGCACCTTCGGCGCGGTGTCCTCGACGCACTGGCTGGCCTCGGCGGCGGGCATGGCGGCCCTGGAGGCCGGCGGCAACGCCTTCGACGCCGCGGCGGCGGCCGGCTTCGTCCTCCAGGTGGTCGAACCCCACCTGAACGGGCCCGGCGGCGACGTGCCGGTCCTCCTCTTCGACGCCGCGGCGGGCCGCGCCCGGGTGATCTGCGGACAGGGGCCGATGCCCCGAGCGGCGACACCGGCGGCGTTCCACTCGCTGGGACTGTCCCGCATCCCCGGCTCCGGGCTGCTCCCGGCCACGGTCCCCGGCGCGTTCGGGGCCTGGCTGAGACTCCTGGAGGAGTACGGCACCCTGCGGCTCGCCCAGGTCCTGGAGTACGCGATCGGCTACGCGGCCGACGGCTACCCGGTCCTGCCGAAGGCCGCCGAGGCCATCGCCGTCCTCGCGGACCTGTTCCGCGAGGAGTGGACGGAGTCCGGCCGCACCTACCTGGTGCGGGGCGCGCCGCCCCGCACCGGGTCCCGGCTGCGCAACCCCGCCCTGGCCGCGACCTACCAGCGGATCCTCAAGGAGGCCGAGGCCGCCGGCCCCGGCCGTGAGCGCCAGATACGCGCCGCGCACGAGGCGTTCTACGGCGGCTTCGTCGCCGAGGCCGTCGACGCGCACCTGCGCACCGCCGCGCTGGACGCCACCGGACGGCGGCACCCGGGCCTGCTCACCGGTGACGACCTGGCCCGCTGGCAGCCGCCCGCGGAGGACACGGTCAGCCGCGCCTACCGGGGCACGGAGGTGCACAAGCCCGGCCCCTGGTCGCAGGGCCCCGTCTTCCTCCAGCAGCTCGCCCTGCTGGAGGGCTTCGACCTCGCGGCCATGGGCCTGGACAGCGCCGATCACCTGCATACCGTCGTCGAGTGCGCCAAGCTGGCCTACGCGGACCGGGAGGCCTGGTACGGCGACCCCGACTTCACCGGCGTACCGCTGTCCGCGCTGCTGGCCGACGACTACACCGCCGAACGGCGGCGGCTGGTCGGCGAGCGCGCGAGCGACACCCTGCGCCCCGGCGCGCCGGCGGGCCGCACGCCCTGGATCCCGCCGCTGGACGAGGCGGCACCGCCCACCGAAGGACCGTACTGGCGGGGGCAGCTGTACGACGGTCTGCCCACGGTGGCCGCCCCGGTGCTGGCCGCCACCGAGGCCCGCGGCGACACCTGCTGTCTGACCGTCACCGACCGGCACGGCAACATGGTGGCCGCCACCCCCAGCGGCGGCTGGCTGAAGAGTTCCCCGGTGGTCCCGGGGCTCGGTTTCCCGCTGGGCACCCGGGGCCAGATGGCCTGGCTGGCGGAGGGCCACCCCAACTCCCTGGCACCGGGCAAGCGGCCCCGCACGACGCTGAGCCCCACCCTCGTCGTGGCGGACGGCCGGGCCCGGCTGGCGTTCGGCACACCGGGCGGGGACCAGCAGGACCAGTGGACGCTGGGCTTCTTCCTGGCCCACACCGTCTTCGGCCTCGACCTGCAACGCGCCACCGAGACCCTCGCCTTCCACTCCGAGCACGTCCCGTCGTCGTTCACGCCCCGCACCCACCGTCCGCTCGCCGTACGGATCGAGGCCCGGCACTCCGAGGAGACCGCGGCCGGCCTCACCCGCCGCGGCCACGCCCTGGTGCCCGTCCCGGACTGGTCGTTGGGCAAGGTGTGCGCGGTGGGTGCCGAACCGGCCGACGGCCTGCTGCGCGCCGCCGCGTCACCGCGCGGCGGACAGGCGTACGCCGTCGCCCGCTGAACCACCGGAAAGGAACCCCGCACCCGTGCCTCTCCCCATGGACGAAAGCGCACCGCCCGGGCCCGCCCCGCGGGCCGCACTGCACCACCTGGCGGTCGAGACGGCCGACCTCGACAACTGCGTCGCGTGGTACACCGACTTCTTCGGCGGCACCGCGGCCTGGAGCCTCGACACCTTCTCCGAGCTGACCCGGCAACGGCTGCCCGGCATCACCCGGCTGACCGAAGTGGTGGCCGCCGGCACCCGCTTCCACCTGTTCACCCGCTCCGCCGCCTACGCCGGCCCGCACCCGGACACCCTCCAGTTCCAGCACGTGTGCATGACCGCCGCGACCGCCGGGGAACTGCGGAGCTGGCGGGAGCGCTGGCAGCGGCTGTTCGCCTCCGGCCGGTACGTCTTCGCCCGCCCCGAACCCCCGACCGACGTTGTCGTGGACGCCGACGGCGTGAGCAGCTTCTACGCCTTGGACGTCAACGGGCTGGAGTACGAGTTCACCCACATACCGGCGGAGGCCGAGGGGCGGTGAGCGCGCTGGACGGCACCTCGCCCACCGGACAACTGGAGGCCGACGGCACCGGGTACGGCGGCCGGCCCTACGGGCTGGAACCCCTGCTGCTGCCGCCCGCCCCGGTGCCGTACCGCGTCGACGGCCCCCTGGCCCGGCGGTACGCCGACCTCCTCGGCACCGGCCCGGGCCCGGAGACGGGGCCCGCCGCCGGTCCGGGAGCGCCAGGTGGCGCCGACTGCGCGGAACGGCTGTTCTGGTTCCGGTGGATCACCGGCCACCAGGTCACCTTCCTGCTCTGGCAGGAGCTGGCACGGCGGGCCGCCGAAGCCGCCGAGCCCACCGCACCGGCACCCGCATCAGCGGACGAGGTGGCCGCCGCGGCCCGACTGGTCCGCGGCTACTCGGCCATGCTGCTGTACACGGCCTCCTGCACCCGGGACGTCTACCACCGGGTCATCCGGCCGAGCATGGCGCTGCACCATCCCGCGTTCAGCGGCGCGTGGGCCCGCGACTACACCCCCGTACGCCCCCTGCTGCGGGGCAGGCTCCCCGCCGCCTGGGCCGGCCGCGCCGACGCCCTGCTCGGCGAGTGCGCCCTCAACGAGACCGTGCACGAGGGCATCGCCGAGAAGCTGGTGCCCGGCGCGCCCTCGCTGCTGCAAGCGGCGGCGGGCGACGGCCGGGCCCTGCCGCGCGACGTGCGGGCGGTGCTGTTCGACCTGTACTTCCTCACCGTGCACGCGCCCTGCCCGCCCGCGGAGGCCGCCGTCCAACTGCTGCGCCGCGTACGGGCGGTACGGGAGGATCTGGCGGCCAACGGCCTGTATCCGGCGGGAGCCTCCAGCCGGGCCGAGAGACCGGCCGCGCTGCGGGCGGAGCCGGTGGAGGAGATCGAGCACACCGTCTCCCGGCTCCTCGGCCGTCTCGCCCGCGACTCCGTAGGGTGTTCCGGCCCCGGACCACCCGGCACGGACCCGCCCACCGGTCCCGCCCGCGACCCCTCGCCGCCCCGCCCGTTCGAGCACCCACTGGAAGGAAGCGGATGCCATGGCGCATGACGTGATCGTCGTCGGTGGCGGCATAGCGGGCTGTGTGGCCGCCGAACGGCTGGCCGGGCAGGGGCTGAGCGTGCTGCTCCTGGAGCGCGGGCCTCTGGCCGGCGGCGCGACCGGCCGCAACCAGGGCGGTCTGCTGCCGAGCCCGCTGCCCGCGTGCGCCGCGCTGTTCGCCGAGGCCGTCTCCTGCTACGCGCGGGCCGACCGGGAGAGCGAGGTGCCCTTCCGGTTCCGGCCGCACGGCTATCTGCTGGTCGCCGGGGACGAGGAGGGCATGGAGCGGGCCCGCGGCCACGGCCGGGCGCTGTCCGCGGCCGGGTTCCCGGCCCACGAGATCGGGCCCGGTGAACTGCGGGAGCGGGAACCCGCGCTCGCCCCCGACCTGGCCGGTGCGGTGGCCGTGGCGGGCGCCCACGCCCTCCACCCGGTGCTCGCGGCGGCGGCCATGGCCGGCCGGGCCGCCCACGCGGGAGCCGAGATCCGCACGCACAGCCCGGTCCGGGGCCTGACAGCCGACGGCGGCCGGGTCACCGGTGTTGTCACGGACACCGGGCCGCTGTCCGCCGGCTCGGTGGTGCTCGCGGCCGGGCCGTGGTCACGGAGCCTGGCCCGGCAAGCGGGCAGCGACGTACCGGTGTTCGGGGCCCGTGGCTGGCTGCTGCGCACCGCCCCGGTCCCGGGCGCGGTGTTCCGCCACACGCTCATGCAGTCCACCTGGCACGGCCCGGGCGGCCTGAAACGCGGCGGACCGCCGCTCCTGGCCGATATCGCCGCCCCCGCCGCCACGGCCACCCAAGTGGTCTTCTCCTTGCAGCCGTTGCCCGGCGGCGAAGTGGTGCTCGGCTCCAGCAGCGGGCCGGCGCTCCAGTTCGACGACGTACGGGACGGCGCCGACGCGGTCCCGCTGATCGCCGCTGCGGCGGCCCGGCACGCCCCGGTGCTCGGCCGGACACCGGTGTGCGCCGCCTGGTCGGGTGTGCGCCCGATGTCTCCGGACGGGCTGCCCATCGTCGGTCCGGCGCCCGGCGCCCCGGGGCTGTGGCTGCTCACCGGATTCGGCATCGACGGCATGCCCCTGGCCCCCGGCACGGCCCGGCTGCTCACGGAGCACCTGATGTCCGGCCGGTGCCCGGACGACGCCGAGCCGTTCACCCCGGAACGGTTCGACGGCGGGGAGGGCCAGGGGAGCTAGGCCCTGTCGTCAAACTCCCTCCCCCAGCCTCCGGCCGGGAGGTGCCCCCAGCTCCGCGACGCCATGCACGCACTCTCGCCGCACCGGGCCCTGACCCAAGTACGTCCAGTACGAGGATCAGGGCCCGGCACTCCCCCCAGCCTCCGGCCGGGGGGACCCCCAGAGCACGCACCTGACGCCGCGAAGCCCGCCCTCCGGGCGAACGGCGGGAGTTTGACGACAGGACCTAGTAGTGCTTTGTTAGGTCGTGTCGTAGGGCTGCCATGGGGTGGGTTGTCGGCAGGTGGGGCAAGTGCCGGTCCAGGTGGCCAGCAGGTGCTGAAGCAGGTCCAGGGCCTGGTAGAGGCTCAGGCCCTGGCAGGGGCTTTTGGGCAGGTCCGCTGTTCGGTGAGGAAGAGATGGGCGGCGGTGACGAGGGTGACGTGCCGCTGCCAGCCGACGAACGAGCGTCCTTCGAAGTGGGCGAGCCCGAGGCCCGCCTTGAGTTCCCGGTAGTCGTGTTCAATGCGCCAGCGGGACTTCGCCAGCCGAACCAGGTCGCGGGCGGGGATGTCGGCGGGCAGGTTCGAGATCCAGTATTTCACCGGCTCGGCCTCGCCCTCGGGCCACTGCGCGATCAGGTGGACGAGCCCGATGACACCGTCTGCGGCAGGTTTCGGCCGCCGCCCCGCGAGCCTGACGCGTAAGAACACGAAACGTGAGGCCAGCGCTGCTTTGGAGCCCTTGCGCCAGGTCACCGTCACGGCCCGGCCGGCCCCGGCGGCCAGGACGTGGTCGCGCAGGCTCACCGCCCGGGTGCGGTAGCGGGGCAGCGGCCTTGGGCCGAGCCCGCCGTAAGGCGGCCGGAAAGGCTCAGCCGACGCGGAGTGCGCGGTCAACTCACCCTTGACCTGCAACGCGTAGGCCAGGCCCCGTTCCTCCAGAGCATGGCGGAACTCGGCGTTTGCGCCGTAGCCGGCGTCCGCGACCAGCACCGCGGGCCGTAGACGCAGAGCCGCGAGCTCGTCGAGCATCTCCAGCGCGAGCTGCCACTTGGGCCGGTGACGCTCGGTGTCGGGGATACGGCATCGGGCCCGACGGCTGGCCGCATCGGGCCCGTCCCAGCAGCGGGGCAGGAACAGCCGCCACGACAGCGGACACGAAGCAGTGTCCGAGGCGGCATGGACACTCACCCCGATCTGGCAGTTGCCGACCTTGCCCAGTGTGCCGGAGTACTGCCGGGCCACTCCGGGCGACGACACACCGTCTTTGAGGAAGCCGGTGTCGTCCACTACCCAGACCTGCGGTCGCACCACTGCCACCGCCCGGCGGGCCAGCCGTGCCCGGACCGATTCCACCGGCCAGGTCGACGTCGTCATGAACTGCTGCAACTGCTGGTGATCCACCCCGAGGCGACCAGCCATCGGCTGCATCGACTTCCGGCGCCCGTCCAGGAGCAAGCCACGCAGATACAGGCCGCCCTTCACCCGCTGATCCGCCCGCGCCAAAGGCTTGAACATCTCCCCGGCGAACTCCTCCAACCGGTCACGAAACGCAGCGAGTTCATCCGCCCTCATACCCGCAGAGAAGCACCAGACTGCCGACCCGACAAGACACCTAACAAAGCACTACTAGGAGAGTTCCTCGATCCTCGGCTGCACGAGGCCGGTCAGGTCCGCTGCCTCGATCCGTACGGTGCGGTCGGCTCGGCCGCTGCCGCAGTACACGGTGCCCATGCCGGTCACCGACGCGTCGAAGACGGTCACGACGCCGGGCAGGCCGCAGACGGGGCTCGCGCCGCCGGGTTCCATGCCCAGCAGGCTCAGTTCCCCGGGCTCGGCCTGGCGGAGCTTGGCGCGGGACACGCCCGCCGCCCGGGCCAGCCGGCCGTAGTGGACGCGTGCGGTGACGGGCAGCGCCGCCAGCACGAAGGCGCCGTCGGCCGTCCGGAAGACCATGGTCTTCAGCAGCTGCCCGGTGGCGAGGCCGAGCTTCGTCTCGGCGTCCTCCCGCCCGACGATCGGGACGTGGTCGAGGACGGTGAAGGGCACGCCGGACGCGCGGAGCACCTCCACGGGTGACAGGACGCCGTCGGGCTCGGCGGGCGGCTGCGACATCTCACTCCTCGTCGGCTCGGTCCGGCCGGGGCCGGCCGGACCCGGCCACGCTATCGCCCGTCGGCCACGCGGCGTACCGGCGCAACCCGTAGAGCAGCGGGGCCCGTTCGGATCCGGTGCCGACGCTGACCCGCAGCACCCGGCCGAAGACGACGGTGTGGTCCCCGACGCGCCGCGCCTCGTGGACCCGGCAGTCGCCCACGGCCTGCGCGGCGTCCGGCAGATGGGGGCCGGCCGCCGCGTCCGGAAGCCGCCAGGGCGTGCGCCGGAACCGGTCCGGGTCACCGGAGGCGAAGAGTTCCGCCACGTTCCGGGCACGGTGGTGCAGCAGGTTGACGCTGAAGGCCCCGCTGCCCTCCAGCGCGTCCAGGGTGGGGCTGCCGCTGCGCACGCACACCAGGAGTACGGGCGGATCCAGCGAGACGCCGCACAGGGACGAACACGTCATGCCCCAGGGGCGGCCGGCGGCGTCCAGCGCGGCGACCACCGCGACGCCGGTCGGGAACAGGGACATCAGCGTCCTGAAGTCGCCCGCGGCCGCCCTGGTGTCCTGGACGGCCACGGCAGCCGCGTCCGGCCCCGTCACGGGACGGCTCCCCGCACCCGGGGCGGCGCCGGCGCCGGCTCGGGCATCACCGGTGCAGCCCCGACAGGTACTCCGCCTGGCTGGGCAGGGTGTCGACCAGTTTCCGCGCCTGTTCCCGGACCCGGGCCAGCTCGACGCGGGCCGGCCGGGCGTCGAACAGGTCCAGGGCGGGCGGATGGCGCAGCGGGATGCCGCCGAGGCCGAGGGCCATGCAGACATAGCTGTAGGGCTCGAAGGCGTGGTAGTAGGGGTAGGTGGTGTCGTTGTCGGGCAGCTTGCTTCCCCACTGTTCCAGGCGTGCCGCCATGTCGTCGGGCACCGCGCGCCGCTTCGCGTCGCGCCAGTAGTCGTTGTCGGTACGGGCGGCCCCCCGGTAGTGCAGGATCAGGAACTCCCGGACGCCCTCGATGGCCCGGGCCGTGCTGAGGTTGTAGGTGCCGCGCAGCACCGGGTCCCGGCCCGTGCCGGGGAAGTACCTGACGAGCTGTTCGATCGCGTGCTGGATGAGGAAGATGCCGGTCGACTGCAAGGGCTCGACGAAGCCGGCGGAGAGTCCGATGCCCACGCAGTTGTTGACCCAGGCCCGCTCGGAACGGCCGATGCGCATCCGGATGTGATTGGCCTCCAGGTCCGCGGCGTCGGGTCCGACGAAGTCACGCAGGGCGCGCTCGGCCTCCTCGGGGCCGCAGTAGTCGGAGGCGTAGACGTATCCGGTGCCGATCCGGTCGTAGAGCGGGATCGTCCAGATCCATCCGGCGTCCTGGGCGGTGGCCGTGGTGCACGGCCTGATGCCCCGCACGGCGGTGTCGACGGGGACCCGGAGCGCCACCGCGCGGTCGTTGGGCAGGGCGTCCTGGAAGGAGCGGAACGGCTCGGCGAGCGCGTCGCCGAGCAGCCGGCTGCGGAAGCCGGAGCAGTCGACGTAGAGGTCCGCGGTCAGGTCGCCGTGCTCGCGGGTGACCAGGCGGTCGATCCAGCCCCGCTCGTCGAGGGGCGCGTCGACCACGTCGTCGACGATCCGGCGGACGCCGCGTTCGACCGCGTGACGGCACAGGAAGTCGGCGAGGAGGGAGGCGTCGAAGTGGTAGGCGTAGGGGAACTGGGTGTTCTGTTCGGCGAGCGTGGTCCGGTAGAGCGGGCGGTCGGGGTCGTCCTCGAAATCCTGCTCGAAAAGCCGGTGGTCCAGGTACCTGGGGGACGCCTTCGCGTCGCAGAGCCAGGGGATGAGGAAGCAGTCGCGGTCGAAGCGGCCGGTGCCGCCGACCTTCTGCCACCAGTCGGTGAGCGGCACGCCGTCCACGACGCGCATCCGTTCGAACGGGTGGTAGAAATACGTGCCGGGCGCCCGCCAGTCCTCCAGGCGCACCGCCAGTTTGTAGGTGCCGTTGCACTCCGGCATCCAGTCGGCCTCGCTGAGGCCGAGATAGTCGAAGAAGTGACGCACCGTGCTGAAGGTGGCCTCTCCCACCCCGATGGTGCCGATCCGCCGGGACTCCACGACGGTGACGTCGACGCTGTCCGCGAAGGCCGCCCGCAGATAGGAAGCGGTCATCCACCCGGCCGTGCCGCCGCCCAGGACCACCACGCTCTGTGTCATGCGTCGTGACCCTAGGCGTGTCCCGCGGGCGGCGTCTTCGGTAGTTCGGGTTGACCGTGGCGGGCCGGACGCTCGAACAGACTAGGCCGAAGTGACCAGGTCCCGCCCTATGCACTTGGCAAGCAAATATGGCAGAAAAAAGCGCGCTCCCGGCCATGGCCGCGGGACAAAATGAGATGCCGTTCGATTCTTTCCATTGTCGCGCATCGCGGCGCAGGGGAGGGGGATCGTGGCCGACTCTCGCTCCGACCGGAATCCGGCGCCGGACACGGTGGCCGGAAAAGCACGGCCGGAACCCTTACGCATCTTCCTCATCGACGATTCGAGTCTGGTGCGGGCCGGGCTCTCCCATGTGCTCCGGGAGTATCCGGACCTCACCCTCGTCGGCAGCGCCCGGGACGGTCCGGCCGCCCTGGAAGCCACCCTCGACTCCTCGCTGGACGTGCTCCTCGTCAACACCGCCTGCCGGTCCATCGACGTCCTGGACCTGGTCCACCGCGCCGGCCACTACTCCGGTGCCGCCGTCTCGCGCATGCTGCTGGTGACCAACGAGGCGAACGGCGTCATCCACGCGGAGGCGGACAAGCTGGGTGCCGGCGGTGTGGTGCTGGCCTGGGAGGAGCCGGAGTTCCTGGTGGCCGCCATCCGCCTCGTCTCCGGCGGGTACCGGATCGGCGTGTCCGACCAGGGGGAGCCCGACCGGTCACCGGCCCGCAGGCAACCCGCGCACCACACGGCACTCGACCTTCTCACACTGCGTGAACGGCAGGTCCTCAAGCTGCTGGCGCGGGGCATGAGGAACGCGGAGATCGCCGAGGAGCTGGTGGTCAGCGAGAGCACGGTCAAGACGCACGTACAGAACCTGCTGGTCAAACTCGGCCTGCGCAACCGGGCCAGCGCGGTCGCCGTGGCCTACGAGCTGGGCGTCACCCGGGCCGACTGGGCGGGATGACGCGGCGGGACGCCGTCGGCCGGGGCCCTGCCGTGCGGCTCACTCCCGGCCGCTGAACGCCAGCCGGATCCCCAGGCCGACCATCACGATGCCCGAGGCACCGCCGATCACCGAGAGCCGGCGCGGGGACCGGGCGAGCCAGTTGCGGGCCGACCCGGCGAGGAGCCCCCAGGTCGCGTCGGACACGAGTGCGATCAGGACGCAGATCAGGCCCAGGAGCAATATCTGCACCTGCGCGTTCCCCGCCGACGGCTTGACGAACTGTGGCAGCACCGCGCCGAAGATCAGCACTCCCTTGGGATTGCTCACCCCGACGATGAAGCCCTCCCGGAAGACGCGGGCCGGGCGCCCGGCCGACGCGGGGGTCTTCTCCTCCACCATCAGCCGCTTGCGGTGCCGCCAGGCCTGCACACCGAGGTAGACGAGGTAGAGGGCGCCGGCGAACTTGAGGATCGAGAACACCAGCAGGGACCGGGCGAGCACCTCCCCCAGCCCGAACGCGACCAGCACCACCTGGACGAGGAGTCCCGCCTCGTTCCCCACCGCGGTCGACACGGCGGCCCGCCGGCCCAGCGCCACACCTCGGCTCACCACGAACAGGACGCTCGGCCCGGGTACGGCGATCAGCACGGTCACCACGGTCAGGAAAACAGTCACATGCTGTAATTCAAACACCACCCCAGAATACGCGTCACGCCTCTCCCGTCCCGTGCTCGGCGCACATTCGCGAACAGCTCACGGAGCTCCGATCCGGTGTCGGGGCCTGGCAGGCGATCGCGGGTCTGCCGGTCCGTGTGGCCGGGCCGCGCCACTGCTCGAAGCGGTGCCCGGTGGCCGTCCGCCACGGCGGCCGTCCCGGACGAACTCCCGATACCGGCTCAGCGGACCATGGCCAGTACGTCGCGGACCAGCCGTCGTGCGTACTCGGGATCGACTTGCAGTGCGAAGACGACGTGGTAGTACAGCGGCGCGATGACGTGGTCGAGGATCTGCGAGGCCGTCGGCGCCGTCTCTCCGCGTTCGCGGGCGCGGCGCACCATCTCCGACGCCTGGTCGCGGCGCGTCTCCGTGACCGGGCAGTTCGAGACGGTCTCGGCGCGGGCCGCCACCATCGCGCGCAGGTACCGGACCCGCTCGGGACGGGTGATGTCGCGGGCGATGATGTCCGCCCACTCCGTCAGGTCCTGCTCAAGCGATCCGGTGTCGGGTGCAGACTCCCCGTCTCGCGTCAGGGCGGCCACCGCGACTTCCTCAAGGAGTGCGTTGACGTTGTCCCAGCGCCGGTACAGCGTCGTCGGGTTGACCCCGGCCCGCTCCGCGATGACGGGAAAGGTGATCTTGTCGGCACCCTCGCCCATGAGCTCGCCGACCGACGTGTGGATCGCGGCCAGGACTCGTCCGCTCCGCCCTCCGGGGCGACTCGCAGCTACGTGAGAAGGCACATCACCACTCTACGCAAAGACCTTTGCTTTTACCAGGCCGTGCTCTACGGTAGTTAAAGCAAAGAAGATTGCTTTATGGTGGAGGTCTTGTGCTCAACCGTCCAGTCTCCTTCTTCGTCGCCGGGGCCACAGGCGCCGCGACGCTGACGGCCGCCTCCGCGCCGTCGCCGCTGTATCCGGTCTATCAGCGCCTCTGGGGCTTCTCCGCGTTCACGCTGACGCTCGTCTTCGCCGTCTACGTCTTCGCGTTGCTCGCCGCCTTGCTGACCGTCGGCTCGCTCTCCGACCGGGTAGGCCGACGGCCGGTCGCTTCCGGAGCCCTGGTGCTCCTCGCGCTGGGCATGCTGCTCTTCGCGATCGCCACAGGCTTCGGCGGCCTCATGGCCGCACGCGTCGTGCAGGGATTCGCCGTGGGCGCCGCCGCCGGCACCACTACCGCCATGATCATGGACTCCGCGCCGAACCCGCGGTCCGGATCGATCGTCAGCAGCGCGGTCCCCGCACTCGGAATAGCGATCGGGGCGATCCTCGCCGGCGCCCTGATGGAGTTCGCGCCCCGCCCTCGCCAACTCGTCTTCTGGATCCTCGCCGCCGCCTATCTGGTACTCGCGGCGCTCGTATGGCTGGTTCCCGAACGCGCCCGCTCCGAGCCGGCGACGCGAGCGTCGGTCTGGCGGTCGCTCCTGCCGAGCGCCGGGCTTCCCCAGGCCACACGGCCGGCCTTCTTCGCGCTGGTTCCGTCGATCGGCGCGACGTGGGCGCTCGCCGGCCTGTACCTGTCGCTCGGGTCGTCGATCCTCGGCACCGTCCTCGACGTGCACAGTCATTTCGTCGTGGGCATCGTGCTCGGGGTGTTCTTCGCCGCGGGGATGGCGGGCACCGTCGTCTCGGCGGTCCTGCCGCCGCGACTGCGCGAGTGGTTCGGTCACGGAGCTCTCACCGTCGGCGTGCTGGTCACGATCGCGGCGATGCTGATGAGTGCGTCGCCGCTCTATGTGGCCGGATCGGTGGTCGCGGGACTCGGCTTCGGCGCGGCGTTCCGCTTCACCGTGAACGCGCTCGGCGAGGCGGCGCCGGCCGCCCGGCGCGGGCAGGTGTACGCGACGATGTACATCGTCAGCTACCTCGCGTTCAGCGTGCCGGCGCTCGCGGCCGGGCTCGCCGTCGAACGGTTCGGGCTCAAGCCGACAGCTGTCGCCTACGGGGTGCTGGACGTCGCGCTGGTTCTGCTCGCGGCGGCCGCCGGGACCGTCCGGGCGAGCCGACGGGCCGGCGCGGACGAGCTTCGGCCGGACGCGTCACCGGCGTTGGCATCACGCACTTTCAGCACGCCCCGGCAGACAACGCACTACCTTGAGTGCGGGCCGGCCGACGGACCGCTGATGATCTTCCTCCACGGCTGGCCGGGCATCGGCCTGCTGTGGCGCGCCCAGATGGACGCGTTCGCCGCCGACGGCTGGCACTGTGTCGCTCCCGACCTCCGCGGCTACGGCGGATCTTCCGCCCCGGAAGCCACCGACGCCTACACCGTCAGCGAAGTCGTGGCCGACATGGCGGAACTCCACGACCACCTCGGCGGCGAGACCGCGATCTGGGTCGGCCACGACTGGGGCAGCATCGTGGCCGGTGCGCTGGCCGCGCACGAGCCCGCGCGCTGCCGTGGCGTCGTGCTGACGTCGTGGGCGTATTTTCCCGACGCCAACAGCCTGGCCACCCTCGTGCCGCTGGTCGACCGCACGCTCTACCCGGCAGACCGGTATCCGGATGGCCAATGGGACTACTACCGCTACTACACGACACATTTCGAGGCGGCGATCACCGACCTCGACGCGGACCGAGCGGCAACGCTGGCCTCGGTCTACCGGCCTGGCAGCCCCGCCGCGATCGGCGAGGTCTCGCCGACAGCGACGGTCACGCGCGACGGCGGCCGCTTCGGCGCCGCGCACCGTGCCGCGCCGACTCCGGCCGACCCGGCTCTGTGGCCACCGGCGGACTTCGACGCGCTGGTCCGGGCGTTCACGGCGCACGGCTTCCGCGGCCCCTGCGCGTGGTACACGAACGATGACGCCAACATCGCCTACGCACGCAAGGCACCCGACGGTGGCCGCTTGTCGCAGCCGGTGCTGTTCGTCAACGGCGAGTGGGACGCGATCTGCACCATCACGGGAAACCGCCAGGGCGACCCCATGCGTGCGGCCTGCTCGGACCTCACGGTCACACGTCTGCCCGCCGGCCACTGGCTGCCCCTGGAACGCAAGACGGAACACATCCAGGCCATCCGCACCTGGCTCCGGAGCAAGAACCTTGATGGGGCAGTGAGCAAGGGATCATCCAGAGCCGCCTGAATTCACGGTGACTGCACCGGGCATGAGCCCTGCGGCACCGGTGAGCTGCGATTTCTACGCGTCTAAGCCCAAACACAGCGGCCCCCAAACAGGTAGATGACGGCAGGGACCGCCCACAGGGTGGCGGCCTCGGTGTACAGCGTGTGGCCGGTACGTAGGTGGCTGCTGTCGAGCAGATCGGTGCGTTCGGCGGCGCGGGCGCCGGTCGACACCCAGAGGGTTTCGCCGCGCCGGGCGCCGCTTACAGCGAGGTCCACCCGGACGAGAAGGCCACCACCACTTGCGTCTGCACAGCGATTCCCCCTCCGGAACGGCTCCGGTTCTCTGCGGTGTGATCCCATGCGGGAGGCAGCGACATCCGTCCGTTGCTGCCCCCCGCGCCTCGGCGGCTGACATCTGATCGCCCGTGGTGCGGAAACCCTCTACAGACCGCTCGGTCTCATATCCCTTGACGGTCTTGGCGGGCACCCCGCTCGTGCACGGGGCGGGGGCCGCCGGCGGCGAGTCGCTCCAGGGGCGGATAAGGCCGCAAAAGCGGACAAAAAGGATACATGGGTCGCCCTGAATGCGTCCGGTCCATGACCCAAAGCCCCCCGTCACCGAGCGAATCCCGCTCGTGCGCCCCCTGCGGGCAGCCGAAGCGACTCACCCGCGCATACACATTATCGAAGCACGATCACACAGTGCAGGGCCTGGCAGAAAAAAACCGGCTGCCCCGTCAGAACAAGAAGGGCAACGGAAACGAGCCGCACGCGGTCGCCGTGAGCGTGCCGGGCCTGTCCGTGGCAGCGGCGGCGGCCGTGGGCGGACTCTCCCTCACCCGGGCGCGCTGACGCCGGTGCCGTCAGGCCTCGTACTCCGTCAGGTCGATCTCGTACACCCGGACGTCGTGGCCCCCGTCCGGGTCCTGGTCCGTGCCCGTCGGCCGCATGCCGAGTTTGCGCAGCACGTTCGCCGAGGCGGTGTCGCCGGTCCGGCAGGCGGCGAGGACCCGGTCGAGGCCACGGTCCTGGAGGGCGAACTCCAGCGTGGCCTGGGCCGCCTCCGAGGCGTACCCCTGGCCCCAGAACTGACGCCCGAGCCGCCAGCCGACCGTCACCCGGTCCGCGACGGCGGCCGGCGAGTCCGCGCGGTGGAGGCCGACGGCCCCCGCCAGCTCACCGGACCCGAGGAGTTCGACGGCGAAGACCCCGAAGCCCTCGTCGTCCCATTCCTCCTCCCAGTCCTCGATGTCCTGGGCGGTCTCGTCCAGGGAGCGGGGGGTGCCGTCGCCGATCCACCGCATCACGTCGGGATCGGCGTGGATCTCGGACAGGGGCACCACGTCGTCGTCCAGCCAGCGGCGCAGCAGGAGACGGGGGGTGTGGATGTCGGTCATGCCCCCCATCCTGCCTGCTCCGCGACCCGGCCCCCGCCACGCCCGACGAGCCGCCGCTACGACACGGTGAGCACGGCGTTCGCCGTGATCCGGCGGTCGCGCAGGTCGCCGAGGACGGTCGCGGTGTGCCGCCAGTCCTCCTGACGGCCGATCTGCGGGTGCAGCCGGCCGCTCTCCACGAGCCGGACCAGGGCGGCCAGGTCGGTGCCGAACGGCTCGTCGAAGTGCTCGTAGTGGAAGTGGCGCACGGTGGCCGAGCGGGGGCCCTTGAAGAACGCGAAGAAGCTCAGCTCGGCGGGCTGCCGGGAGGCCTGCCCGAACCAGATCAGCTGGCCGCGCTCGCGCAGCAGGGCGAGGGCGCGCGGGGTGGAGGTGTCGCCGACGGACTCCAGGACGATGTCGAAGGGGCCTGTGGCCTCGTCGAGGTCCTGTACGACGGTGGCGCCGAACCCGGCCAGCAGCTTGCCCCGTTCGGGGGTCGCCGTGACCGCGGTGACCTCGGCGCCCGCGCCGAGCGCCAGCTCGGTGACGTAGTGGCCGACACCGCCGGACGCGCCGGTGAGCAGGACGCGCCGGCCGCCGAAGGAACCCGCCACGCGCAGCAGGCGCAGGGCGGTGAGGCCGGCGAGGGGCAGCGCCGCCGCGCTCTCGAAGGAGACGGCGTCGGGCAGCACGGCCAGGGAGCGGGTCGGTACGGCGGCGTACCGGGCCCAGCCGTTGGCCGGCGGGTGGCCCACGACCCGGGTGCCGACGGCCGGCCCGGAACCGTCCGCCGCCGCTCGCACGACCACGCCGGCGACGTCCTTGCCGGGCCGGCCGCCCAGGCGCAGCGGCCCGTGGAGCTGGAAGACCTCGCCGCGGTTGACGGAGAACGCCCGAACCTCGACGAGCGCCTCGTCCGCCGCCGGCTGCGGCGTCTCGGCCTCGCCGAGTTCGACCATCTCCTCGGGTCGTCCGGTGGGCAGCAGGGCTTTCATCGGGTGACCTGCTGCGGGCGCGGCTGCGGGCATGGCTGACTCCTGAGTCCTGTCGGGGATGTGCTTCGTGAGCGGGCGCGCGGCCTCGGGGCCGAACGCGCCGGGCTGGTGTCCGGCACGCTAGGGGCGGGCATCGGCGCGGCTCAACACGTGTGCCGCGCACGTGCGCCGGGAGTGCTCCGGAAGTGACACGGTCACCAGGCGGACGGCGGAGCCGGCGGCCGGGCCCGCCAGGTGCCGGCGACCGGATGCCGGGCGGGCCGGGTCCAGGCCGCCCTGACCGGGACGGGCGGGAGGCTCGGGGCGGCGGCGCGGCACGCGGCCACGGCGTGCAGCACCGCGAGGAGCGCGGCGATCTCGTCGGCGTCGGCGCTGCCGCGCACCAGCCGCACGGTGGGGGAGGGGGTCTCGGCGCTCATACCGGCTGGTTCCCGTGCTTGCGCTCGGGCAGCCGCGCGTGTTTCGCGCGCAGCATCCGCAACGACCTGATCAGCACCTCCCGGGTGCGGCGGGGATCGATGACGTCGTCCACGAGACCGCGCTCGGCGGCGTAGTACGGATGCATCAGTTCCTCCCTGTACTCGGCCACGCGCCGTGCCCGGGCGAGTTCCGGGTCGTCGGCCGCGGCGATCTCCCGGCGGAAGACGACGTCGGCCGCGCCCTCCGCGCCCATCACGGCGATCTCGTTGGTGGGCCAGGCGAAGGACAGGTCGCAGCCGATGGAGCGGGAGTCCATGACGATGTACGCGCCGCCGTAGGCCTTGCGCAGGATGACCTGCACCCGGGGCACGGTGGCGTTGCAGTAGGCGTAGAGCAGTTTGGCGCCGCGCCGGATGATGCCGTCGTGCTCCTGGCCGGTGCCCGGCAGGAAACCGGGCACGTCGACCAGGGTCACCAGGGGGATGTTGAAGGAGTCGCAGAACTGCACGAACCGCGCGCCCTTCTCGGAGGCCGCGATGTCCAGGGCGCCGGCGCCCGCCAGCGGCTGGTTGGCGACGACACCGACGACCTGGCCGCCGAGCCGGGCCAGGGCGACGACCAGGTTGGGCGCCCACAGCTCGTGCAGTTCGAACCAGTCGCCGTCGTCGACGAGTTCCTCGATGACCCGGCGGATGTCGTAGACCCGCTGCGGGTCGGCCGGCACGAGGTCGAGCAGGGCGTCGCCGGCGCGGTCGACGGGGTCGTCGGTGACGGCGTCGGGCGGCAGCTCGCGGTTGTTGGCGGGCAGCATCGACAGCAGGTGGCGCACGTCCTGGAGGCAGGACTCCTCGTCGTCGTGCAGGAAGGTGGAGACACCGGAGCGCGCCGAGTGGACATCGGCGCCGCCGAGTTCGTCGTGGCCGACCCGCTCGCCGGTGACGGCGTGCACGACATCGGGCCCGGTGATGTACATCTGCGCGGTGCCGCGCACCATGAACACGAAGTCGGTGAGGGCCGGCGAGTACGCGGCGCCCCCGGCGCACGGTCCGAGGACCACGCTGATCTGCGGGATCACCCCGGAGCAGCGCACATTGCGGGTGAAGATGCCGCCGTACCCGGCGAGCGCGGTCACCCCCTCCTGGATGCGCGCGCCGGCCCCGTCGCTCAGGGCGACCAGGGGTGCCCCGGCGGCCTCGGCCATGTCCATGATCTTGTGGATCTTCTGGGCGTGGGCCTCGCCGAGCGCCCCGCCGAAGATCCGGAAGTCGTGTCCGTAGACGAACACCTGCCGTCCGTCGACGGTGCCCCAGCCGGTCACGACACCGTCGCCGGCCGGCCTTCTCGTCTCCAGGCCGAAGCCGGTGGCACGGTGCCGGCGCAACCCCTCGACCTCGGTGAACGAGCCCTTGTCCAGCAGGAGGCCGAGGCGTTCGCGGACGGTGAGCTTGCCCCGGGCGTGCTGGCGCCCGGTGGCGGCCGGATCGGGCCCGGTCAGCGACTCGGCGTGGCGGGCGGCAAGTTCGCCCAGGCGTTCGCGCACGGAGAACTCCTTTTCTGCGCACCGGAAATGAGCTGTCTCCCCACGCTAGACAGACCCGTCGCACGTCCGGCAGGGCCCCTTTCCCAAAGGGCGGCCCGGTCATTCCTTGGTGACAACGCCCCTGCCCCGTACGGCGTTTCCCGGCACTCCTCGGAATGAGTCTCTCGGAGTGTTCTCGTGCACTGAGGTGGCACTGTCGGGCCGACTCCGGCCAATGGGGGTTAGTTTCGGTCTCCCCCACCCGTTTCCCCCACCCGGCGGAAGGAGCCGTACATCCACCCTCCCTCTCTACCTGGAGCCTCTCTATCTGGAGACAGAACATGAGCGAGGAGAAAACCCTCTCGTCCCGGCACATCGCCGTGATCGCGGACCCGTTCCCGATCTCCCGCGCTGCGGTGGCCTCGCTGCTGCGCCGCTCCGGCGCGGTCGACGAGGCACAGGAGGCGAAGACCGGGCAGGGCGCACTCGACCTGGTGCGCAGGCTGCGGGCCGACATGCTGGTCACCGAGGTGGACCTGGCGGGCCGGGGCGACGGGGTTCAGCTGGTCAGGCAGGTCAAGGGGCTCGCCCGGCCGCCGACCGTCCTGATGTTCACCGGTGCCGACGATCCCGCGGTGGTCGCCGCGTGTCTGGTCGGCGGGGCCGACGGTTTCGTCCACCGTACGGCCTCGCCCGACCGGCTGGTCCGGGCCGTGGAGACCCTCGCGGCGGGCCGGTCCGTCTGGCATCTGCGCGAACACGCGGGCCTCGCCCCGGTCCCGGGAACACAGCCGCAGGTGCCCGGGATGACCGCACGCGAGCAGCAGATACTGGGCCTTTTGCTGGGCCGGTACTCCAACGACGAGATAGCGGCCGAACTCCATCTGGCCCGGCAGACCGTCAAGAACCACGTCAGCAATGTGCTCACCAAACTGGGCGTGGCCAGCCGGCGCGAACTGCTGACCCGCCGGGAGCCCGTTCCGACGGCTTCCTGAAAAGCCGTGCGGAAGGGCGGGAACGCCAAGGGAAGAACACAGGAGACAGGAGAGCACAGGGAATGAGCAGGACGGGCCCCGTCCTGCTCATTCCCTGTGCGCGTGCGGTGCGTGCGGCGGTGACCGCGGTGATTCAGCCCAGCGGACCGCCGGCCACGTACAGCACCTGTCCCGAGACGAAGCCCGCCCGCTCGCCGGCGAGGAACGCGACCGCCTCGGCCACGTCCTCGGGCTCGCCCACCCGCCGTACCGGGATCTCGGCGGCGCGGCTCTCCTTGAACTGCTCGAAGGTCAGACCCAGCCGGGCGGCCGTCGCGGCGGTCATGTCGGTCGCGACGAACCCGGGGGCGACGGCGTTGGCGGTGATGCCGAATCTGCCCAGCTCCAGGGCGAGGGTCTTGGTGAAGCCCTGGAGACCGGCCTTGGCGGCGGAGTAGTTGGCCTGGCCGCGGTTGCCGAGCGCGGAGGACGAGGACAGGTTGACGATCCGGCCGAAGCCGGCGTCGACCATGTGCCGCTGCACCGCGCGGGACATCAGGAAGGCGCCGCGCAGATGGACGGCCATGACGGTGTCCCAGTCCACGGCGCTCATCTTGAACAGCAGGTTGTCGCGGAGCACACCCGCGTTGTTGACGAGGACGGTGGGCGGCCCGAGTTCCCCGGCCACCCGCGCGACGGCGGCCGCCACCTCCGCCTCGTCGGTGACGTCCGCCGCGACGGCCAGCGCCCGGCCGCCGCCCCCGATGACGCGTTCGGCGGTCGCGGCGGCGCCCGGCCCGTCCAGGTCGAGTACGGCGACGGCGAGTCCGTCGGCGGCGAGACGCTCGGCGGTGGCCGCTCCGATGCCGCGGGCCGCTCCGGTCACCACGGCGATGCGCTGGGGGGTCGTCTGTGTCATGTCCGGGAATTTATGCGGCGTACGCCCCCTCCCGCGGAGCGGTGTTTCCTACGAGACACCGCACGGCGTCCTAGGGGTCATTCTCCTTGAAGGCGTTCCCGGGCCCGGCCTAGCGTTCCGGTCATGCGGAGGCCGCCGCCGGAACGCACGGCGACGGAATGCGCGACATTCCCGGATGAGAAAAGCCCCAGGAGGTTGAAATGCCGATCGTGACCGTTCAGCAGGGTCCGCGTGACGTCGAGCTCAAGCGTGACCTGGTCGCCCGTATCACGGACGCCTTCGTCGACGCCTACAAGATCCCGGCGGAGACGGTCCAGGTGTGGATCCAGGAGGTCCCGGCCGACAGCTGGGGCGCCGCGGGCAAGCTCATCGCCGACAGCTGACGTCCGCCCCCTCTTCCCTCTTCCTCCAGTGCGGTCCCGGCCCCGCCCTCGCGGGCGGCCGGGACCGCGCCGTACCACCGTCAAGCGAACGGAGAGCACCGTGACGACACCGACCGGCACGACGGCGCCCGGTGCCCTCGACGGCATCGACGCCGGGCGGCTCGCGCGCTGGCTGGAGAGCCGGCTGCCGGGCCGTGGTCCGCTGGAGGCGGTGACCCCCCTGGCCGGCGGCCGGTCCAATCTGACGTACCGCGTCTCCTGGAGCGGCCGTACCCTCGTGCTGCGCCGGCCGCCGCTGGGGCATGTCCTGGCCACCGCCCACGACATGGCGCGCGAGTACCGGGTGCTGAGCGCGCTCGGCCCGGCCGGTGTGCCCGTGCCGCGGACGTACGCGCTGTGCCGGGACGAGGACGTGCTCGGCGCCCCCTTCTACGTCATGGCCTTCGCCGAGGGCATCGCCTACCGCGGCGACGACGAACTCGCCCCGCTCGGACCGCGCTCGGCACGGCGCACCACCCACGCGCTGGTCGACACCCTGGCCCTGCTGCACTCCGTGGACCCGGGGCCCGCGGGCCTCGCCGGCTTCGGCCGGCCCCAGGGCTTCATGGCCCGGCAGGTGCGGCGCTGGCGCCACCAGTGGGACGCCTCGCGCACCCGGGAGGTGGACGGCGCCGACCGGCTCAACGACCGCCTGGCGGCGACCTGTCCGGAGTCGGGCGCGGTCGCGGTCGTCCACGGCGACTACAAGCTGGACAACGTGCTGCTCGACCGGGCCGACCCGGGCCGGGTCACCGCGGTGCTCGACTGGGAGATGTCCACGCTCGGCGACCCGCTGGCCGACCTCGGCATGCTCTGCGTGTACTGGGACGGCTTCGCCGGCGTCGACCGCCCGCCGGTCGCGTCCCCCGGCGCCCTGCCCGGCTGGCCCGGCCGCGACGAGCTGGTGGAACGGTACGCGGCACACGGCGCGGCCGGTCTGGAACACCTCGGCTGGTACGTCGCGTTCGCCTTCTACAAGCTCGCCGCGATCCTGGAAGGCATCCACTGCCGCACCGTTCAGGGCCTCACCGTCGGCGAGGAGTCCGCGAACCTCGCCGACGCCGTACCGCTGCTGGTGGCCCGCGGCCACGACGCCCTGCGCACCGCCGGCTGACCCGGCCGCCCGGAACCCGCCCCGCCCGCAACGGAGTTGCCCCATGGACTTTTCCCACGACGCCCGGACCGAGGAACTGCGCACCAGGATGCGCGCCTTCCTGGACGAGCACGTGCTGCCCGCCGAACCCGTCTTCCACGCCCAGTACGACGCCGCCCGCCCCTGGAGCCGCCCCCCGGTGCTCCGGGAACTCAAGGACGAGGCACGCCGGCAGGGCCTGTGGAACCTCTTCCTGCCCGACGACCGGTTCGGCGCGGGACTGACCAACCTCCAGTACGCCCCGCTCGCCGAGATCACCGGACGCAGCCCCTTCATCGCGCCGGAGGCCGTCAACTGCGCGGCCCCCGACACCGGCAACATGGAGGTCCTCGCCCTGTTCGGCACCCCCGCCCAGCAGGACCGCTGGCTGAAACCCCTGCTCGACGGGGCGATCCGCTCGGCCTTCTGCATGACCGAGCCGGAGGTCGCCTCCTCGGACGCCGCGAACATCACCACCCGCATCGAACGCGACGGCGGCGGCTATGTCGTCGACGGCCGCAAGTGGTGGTCGTCGGGCGCGCTGGCACCGGAGTGCGAACTGCTGATCGTGATGGGGAAGACCGACCCGGACGGCCCCCGCCACCGGCAGCAGTCGATGATCCTCGTACCGCGCGACACTCCCGGCGTGCGCGTCGAGCGCGGTGTGCACGTCTTCGGCTACACCGACGGCCCGCACGGCGGGCACGGCGAGGTCGTCTTCGACCGCGTCCGGGTGCCCGCCGAGAACATCATCGCGGGTGAGGGGGAGGGCTTCGCCATCGCGCAGGCCCGGCTCGGCCCCGGCCGCATCCACCACTGCATGCGGCTGATCGGCATGGCCGAGCGCGCCTTCGACCTGATGTGCGCACGCGCCGCCCACCGGGTCGCCTTCGGCAAGCCCCTCGCCGAACAGGGCGTGGTCCGCGAGTGGATCGCCGAGGCCCGCGTCCGCATCGAACAGGCGCGGCTGCTGGTGCTCAAGACCGCCTACCTGATGGACACGCTCGGCAACCAGGGCGCGCACACCGAGATCCAGGCCATCAAGATCGCAGTACCGGCGATGGCCGAGTGGGTCATCGACAAGGCCATCCAGACGCACGGGGGAGGCGGCGTCTCCCAGGACTTCCCGCTCGCCGAACTCTGGGCCCACGCCCGCACCCTGCGCCTGGCCGACGGCCCCGACGAGGTCCACCGCGCCTCACTGGCCCGTCGCGAGCTGCGCCGCTACCGGACCACCTGACGACCCCTCACCGCAAAGCCGCCCTTTTCCGGAAGGGCGGCTTTCCGTATTTCCGGACGCATTTACGAGCGGTACCGCGAGTACTGTTTTCCCTTGGAAAGGGTACCCGGCGGCCCATGGCCGCCGATCCGGCCACGGATAACTTTCCAGGTATGACGAACAGTGAATTCGAGATAACCGGATCGGCGAGTTCGGCGTCATCCCGCCTGGTGCCGGAGAACGAACGCGTCGTCGTCACGGGAATCGGCGTCGTCCTCCCGGGCACCCTCTCCGTCGACCGGTTCTGGGCGAACATCTCGGGTGGCAGGTCCCAGGTGGGCCGGCTCACCCGGTTCGACGCGGAACAGGCCGGCCTCCCGGTGTACGCGGCGGCCGAGATCGACGGCTTCGACCATCACCCCTTCCTCCCCGAGCTGACGGACGCGCACGCGGCCAAGTACTCGCGGGAGATCCTCATCACCATGTCGGCCCTCGCCGAGGCCCGCCGTGACGCGGGACTCGGCCAGGACGCCGTGGACCCGCGCCGGCTCGGCATCGTCATGTCCTCCTCCCGCGGCCCGTTCGGCTGGTGGCGTGACGTGCTCACCGGCGCCGACCCCGGCGCCTTCGGCGACAAGGGCGCCATGTTCCGCGGCCTGCCCGGCTGCCCGGCCTCCCTGTCCGCCGTCTACACCGGCGCACAGGGCCTGGTCACCACCGTCAGCAACGCCTGCGTCGGCGGCCACCAGGCCGTCCAGCTGGCGCTGCGGGAACTGCGTTCCGGCGCCGCGGACGCCATGCTGGTCGGCGGCCACGAGTTCCCGATCGTGCCCGAGGTCGCCGCCTGCTACCGGGCGATGGGCAACGGGGTGCTCTCCTCCGAGCGCCGGGAACCGAGCCGGGCGGTGCGCCCCTACAGCAACGACCGCGAGGGCTTCGCGCTCGGCGAGGGCTCCGTCGTCCTGTGCCTGGAGCGGGAGTCGGCCGCCCGGCGGCGCGGCGCCCGGATCTACTCCGAGATCCTCTCCGCCGCCTCCCTCAACGAGGCCGCCCACCCCACCACCATGGACCTGACCGGCAAGGTCACCGCCTCGGTCATCGAGGACGCGCTCGCCGACGCGGGCCGGGGCGCGGGCGACGTCGACTACTTCTGCGCGCACGGCACCGCCACCCGCTACAACGACATCGCCGAGTCGCGTGCGCTGCGCGCCCTCTACCCGGAGCGCACCGCCACCGCCCTGCCGCCGCTCAGCTCCAACAAGCCCGTCTACGGCCACACCTTCGGCCTGGCCGGCATCATCAACGTCGCCGCGACCAGCCTGATGATCCACCACCAGACCATCGCGCCCACCATCAACTTCACCACGCCCGACCCCGAGTGCGACCACGACCACGTCTTCGAGGGACCGCGCCCCGCCAAGGTCGACCTCGCCGTGTCCATGTCGTTCGCCTTCGGCAGCCAGACCGCGGTCGTCGCGCTGGGAGCCCCGTCATGAACCGCCCCCTGATCGCCGCCGACGTCGACGCCCTGGTCCGCGCCCTGGTCCGCCCCGGCGACCACGTCCACCTGGCCGGCACCCCGTCCCGCCCCAACGCCCTCACCTACGCCCTGTGCCGGGTCTTCGGAGCCGGCGGCCGCCTCACGGTCTCCACCACCGCCGTGCACTCCTCGGCCCACGCGCTCGCGCTGTCCGGCGTCGCCGAGAAGGTCATCGCCGGTTTCGCCGGGGACACCTACCCCTCGCCCCGCCCCAACCCCCTCTACGCGGACCTGGAGAAGGGCGAACCGTTCACCTTCGAGGCCTGGTCGCTGCTCAGTTACGTCCAGCGGCTGATCGCCGGCGCGCAGGGAGCCCCGTACGCCGTCACCGGCTCCCTGGCCGGCACGGACCTCGCCGAGGGCAAGCCGGACGCGCTGCACCGCGTACCCGATCCCGCCCGCCCGGGCGAGGAGATCACCCTCCTGGCCCCCCTCCGCCCCGACATCACCCTCGTCCACGGTGTGGCCGCCGACGAGGACGGCAACATCGCCCTGCTCCCGCCGCTCGGCGAGGGCGCCTGGGCCGCGTACGCCGCCGGACGCGGTGTCATCGCCTCGGTCGAGAGGATCGTCGGCCGCGAGGAGCTGCGCCGGATCAACGACCGTGTGGTGATCCCCGGGCAGCGCGTCCTGGGCCTGACCGAGGCCCGTCTGGGAGCCCACCCCCAGGCCCTGCGCACCGGCGGGCTCGCCGGCGTCGAGGGTTACCTGGACGACTACGCCTTCCTGGAGGAGATCGTCGCCTCCTGCCACGGCGAGCACCGCGGCCGGGACTGGTACGACACCTGGGTCACCGCCCCCGGCTCCCACGAGGAGTACGTACGCCGCCTCGGAGCCCGCCGCCGCACCGCCCTGCGCATCCCGCCCGCCACCACGGCGGCCGAGGACGACTACGACGCCGAGACCGCGACCTGGGCGGAGGTGCACCGCTGCGAGCGGGAGGCCGCGTCCCAGGCGAGGTCCGCGCCCGCACCGGCCGCCGTACCCGCACCGGCCGCCGCCCCCGCGGAACCCGCGACGGCCGCCGACGCCCCCGCGCCCCCCACCCGGCAGGAACGTCTGATCGTGCTCGGCGCCCGCGCCGTCGCCGAGCAGGTGCGCACGCACGGCTACGACACCCTGCTCGCCGGGATCGGCACCTCGCACATGGCGGCCTGGCTCGCGGCCGAGCTGCTGCGGACCGGCGGACAGGACGTCAAGGTCGTGGCCGAGCTGGGCATGTACGGCTTCCGCCCCGAGGGCGGGGACACCTTCCTCTTCAGCCTGCTGCACGCCGGCACCGGCGAGATGCTGGCCGGCATCCCGGAGATCCTCGGCGGCATGGTCGCCGCCAACCCCCGGGCGCTGGGCGTCCTGGCCGCCGCCGAGATCGACGAGAGCGGCACGATCAACACCAGCCGCGGCGCGGACGGCCGCTGGCTGACCGGCTCGGGCGGCGCCAACGACATCGCCTCCAGCACCGACTGCGTGGTGATCGCCCCGTCCTCCCGCCGCCGGTACGTCACCGAGGTCACCTACCGCACCAGCCCGGGACACCGCGTCCGCGAAGTGGTCAGCGACTTCGGCCGCTTCACCCGCGACGACACCGGAGCCGGCTTCCGCCTGGCGACCTGGCTCCCCGCCGAGGGCGCCGCGGACGGGCCCCGGGAACTCTCCCGCCAGGCCGCCGAGGCGGTGGCGGCCCGCACCTCCTGGACGGCCGACACCTCGCGGGTCACCGCCGAGAAGCCCGTGACCGCCGAGGAACTGACGGCCCTGCGCGCCCTCGACCCGGACGGCCGCTTCCGCTGACGGCTCCCGCCGCCCGGACCCACCGCGGCGCGATCCGCGGCCGGCCCTCCCACACCTGCCCCCCATCCACGTCACCCCGCACAAGGAGTCCCGCCATGCACCACCGCACCGAAGCCCGCACCTGGACCGGAACCGGCCTCAAGTTCTCCGGCCTCGGCCACTACTTCCCCCGCCACCACCGCGTCCACGACGGCGAGGTCACCATCAGCGGCCGCACGCACCCCCCGGAGGCCGCCGCCGAACTCGGCGTCCGCGCCCTGCACGTGGCCGACGAGGACGAGACACTGGAGTACATGGCCGTCCAGGCCGCCCGCTCCGCCCTGGCGAACGCCGGCCGGGAGGCCGGCGACCTCGACCTGGTGGTACTGGCCAACTGGACCGACCGCCAGTGGATACCGGAGATAGCCCCCGGCGTCGCCGCCGCCCTCGGCGCCCTCGGTGCCCTCGCCTTCGACGTCTGCGGCGCCTGCACCGGCTTCGTGCACGGCGTGCAGACCGCCGCCGCCCTGCTCACCGCGCACCCCGGCTGGAAGCGCGCCGTGGTGGTCGCGGCCGACCGCTTCACCCGCCGCGCCCGCCCCGGCACCCGCGGCCAGCTGGTCTTCGGCGACGCGGCCGGCGCCGTCGTCCTGGAGAAGGGCGACCCGGACGACCCGAGCGGCCTGATCGACTCGGTCCTGGACTGCGACGCCTCGGAGGCGGACACCGTCGCCGCCCGCGCCCCCGAGGGCTTCCTGCGCCCGAAGCCGGAACTCATCGACCTGGCCGTGCGCTCCAGCCTGAAGGTCGCCGGCAACGTCCTCAGCCGCAACGGCCTGAAGACCTCCGACATCGACTGGCTCGTCCCGCACCCCGGCAACAACGCCATCCACGCGGGCGTACGCGACGGCCTCGACCTGGAACCGGCCCGGTTCCTCACCAACTTCGCCGAACGCGGCAACACCGGCTGCGCCTCGGTCCCCATCGCGCTGTCCGAGTTCCACGAGAAGGGCGTCGTCCGGCACGGCGACCTGGTCCTGTCCACGGCGGTCGGCTCCGGCTGGTACTACGGCGGGCTCCTGTACCGCCTGTGACCCGGCCCGTCCCTTCACCCCCCTGTACCCACCGACCGAACCCAGCGAAGGAACCTCATGAGCCTCACGCACCCCACCCCCCCCCCCCCCCCCGCCC
>NZ_JANUGP010000005.1 GCF_024753135.1 Streptomyces pyxinicus
GGGCGCCGAAGGGGCCGCCTCGCAGGGGTTGCGCAAGACGGCGCGGGACGCGGTGGAGGAGGGGGCGGACGACGTCGCACGGCGACCGGGCGAGAAGGTCTGCCTGAAGGACCCGGTCGACGTTGCGACCGGCCGCGTGGTCCTGCCGGCGACCGACGTCTCGCTCCCGGCGAAGCTGCCGTTGTCGCTCAGGCGCCAGTTCGAGTCGTCGTACCGTCTGGGCGGCTGGTTCGGACCGACCTGGTCCTCCACGCTCGACCAGCGTCTGGAGATCGACGCCGAGGGGGTCGTCTTCGTCGGCGAAGACGGGCTGACGCTCGGCTATCCCCACCCGGCTCCCGGAGTCCCCACCCTGTCCACCCACGGACCGCGCTGGCCCCTGGACCGTACGGAGGACGGCTACACCCTCACCGACCCGCACACGGGTCAGGTGCGGCACTTCACCGTCCGGTCGGATTCCCTCGCAGTGCTGGAGCAGGTGGACGACCGCAACGGCAACTGGATCGCCTTCGCGTACGACACCGACGGCGCTCCCCGCGCGGTGGCCCACAGCGGTGGCTACCGGGTGAACGTGTCCACGACGGCCGGCCGAGTCGTCGCACTCTCCCTGGCCGGTGCGGCCCCGGACGGCGGCGACCAGGAACTGGTCCGCTACGGCTACACCGACGGCCATCTCACCGACGTCGTCAACTCCTCGGGGCGCCCGACCGGCTTCGGCTACGACGAACTCGGCCGTATCACGTCCTGGACCGACACCAACGACAGCCACTTCACCTACACCTACGACGACCAGGACCGCTGCACCCACCAGTCCGGCGCCGCCGGCCACCTGCGCTCCGTCTTCACCTACGGCCCGCCGACCCCGGACACCGGCACCCACACGACATCCGTCACCGACTCACACGGCCATACCTCGCACTACCTGATCAACCGGCGTTGCCAGGTGATCGCGGAGACGAACGCCCTCGGCGCCCGTACCCGCTACGTCCGGGACCGCCACAACCGACTGCTGGCGGAGACGGATCCACTGGGTCATTCGACCACGTTCGAGTACGACGGCAACGGCGACCTCACCCGGGTGGTACGGCCTGACGGGCGAGTGGCCACGGCGGAGTACAACCACTTGGGCCTGCCGGTGAAAACGACTGATCCGGACGGAACGGTGATCCGCCAGACCTATGACGAGCGGGGCAACCGTACGTCGATGACGGATCCAGCCGGACAGACCACGCACTTCACGTATGACGAGTCCGGCCGGCTGATGTCCGTGACCGACCCTCTCGGCAACACGACAACGGTCGGCTGCGACCGTGCAGGAATTCCCCTGTGGCTCACAGACCCGCTGGGTGCGACCACCCGCTGTACGAGGGACGCGTTCGGTCGCCCGGTCACGATCACCGATCCCACCGGCGCCGTGACTCGTCTGTCATGGACCATCGAGGGCCATTTGTCCTGCCGCACAGCCGCAGATGGCACCATTGAGGCCTGGACATACGACGGCGAGGGCAACTGCACCGCCCACACCGACCCGATGGGCGGCGTGACTCGCTTCGAGTACACCCACTTCGACCGGCTGGCGACGCGCGCCGATCCGGACGGCGCACACCATGTATTCGAACACGACAGTGAGCTGCGTCTGATCAAGGTCACCAATCCCCAGGGAATGGAGTGGTCTTACGAGTACGACCCAGCGGGCCGCTTGAGCACGGAAACGGACTTCGACGGTCGTTCCCTGAGCTACACCTACGATGCGGCCGACCGAATGGTCGCGCGGCGGAACGCGCTGGACGAGGTGATCACCTTTGACCGCAATGAACTGGGGTTGTTGACGCGCAAGAACGCTGCAGGCCGCGTCACCACCTACGCCTACGACCTCACGGACCAACTCGCACAGGCGACGGGCCCGGATGGCACCACTCTCACCCTGCTCCGTGACTCCTACGGCCGGGTTCGCTCGGAAACGGTGAACGGCAGAACCCTGTCCCACACATACGATGCCTTGGGTCGCCGCGACAGCCGCGTGACGCCCACGGGGGCCACCACGACGTGGACCTACGACGCCGCCGGGCGCCGGAACGGCATCGTGGCCTCGGGCCGCGTCATCGACTTGGCGTACGACGAAGCCGGCCGCGAAATCTCCCGTCGTATCGGCGGCACGTTGTCACTGGATCGCGCCTTCGACGCGTTGGGCCGCGTGACGACCCAGTCGGTCAGCGTTGGTACGGGCCGCGTAGTGCAACGCCGCGCCTACACATACCGCGCCGATGGCAATGTCGTCGGCATCGACGACCATCTGTCCGGTTCCCGTCGCTTCGACCTGGATGTCACCGGGCGGGTGACGGCAGTGCACGCAGGCAGTTGGACGGAACGGTACGCCTATGACGAGGCGGGAAACCAGGCATACGCCTCCTGGCCGGACACGCATCCGGGCCAGGAGGGAGTCGGTTACCGCAGTTACGTGGGCACCCGGCTCCGCCAAGCCGGCAGCATCCGGTACGAGCACGACGCCCTCGGCCGCGTCACCCTCCGCCAGAAGAGCCGTCTGTCCCGGAAGCCCGAGACCTGGCAATACGAATGGGATACAGAGGACCGTCTGACATCCCTGGTGACTCCGGACGGTACCCGGTGGCGCTACACATATGATCCTTTGGGTCGCCGCACCGCCAAACTCCGCCTCGCTGCGAACGGCGAAACGGTAGTGGAGCGCGTCGACTTCACCTGGGACGGGACCACACTCTGCGAACAGACCACCGCCTCCGGTGACCTCCCGCACCCGGTTGTCCTTACATGGGATTACGAGGATGCCCGTCCCCTCGCCCAGACGGAGCGCATCACCTCGGCCGACGGCAGGGAAGAGATCGACTCACGCTTCTTCGCCATCGTCACCGACCTCGTCGGCACCCCGACAGAACTCGTCGACGAGCAAGGTGAGATCGCCTGGCGGACGCGAAGCACCCTGTGGGGCAGAACCGCCTGGGCGGTCGACAGCATCACCTACACACCCCTGCGCTTTCCGGGCCAGTACTACGACCCCGAATCAGACCTTCACTACAATTTCTTCCGGCACTACGATCCAGAAGGCGCCCGGTATCTCACCCAGGACCCTCTCGGTCTCGCCCCCGCACCCAATCCGGCCACCTATGTCCACAACCCGCACACATGGAGCGATCCACTCGGCCTCTCTCCGTGCGAAGAGACTCCGACCCACAGGTACGCCAGCAGTCGCAATTCCGCTTTCCGATGGGCCAAGCGGGACTTGAAAATCCCCATGACACAGCATCCGGACGAGATTCGCCGGATTCCCATGACGGACCGAACCGGGCGCCAAATCATGGATGACTCCGGGAAACCAGTCATGACGCGCGAGTATGTGTATACACGAAGCGACGGCAGCAAGGTCATTATTCAAGACCACGCACACGGGCACGATTTCGGTGAAGGCGGCGTGGGAAATCAGGAGAGCCACTTCAATGTGCGGCCGTACGAAAACCCCCGGACTGGTAAGGTTCCGGGCACCGCACAGCATTACGAGTACTAGCCCTAGCGGACAGAAACGGTCGTGTCGATATGTCTTGGAATTCACTACTCCACAACCCGGAAGGGATTACCGCCGTCTACGGCGGCGACCCGCCGGACCTCTCCGGCGTGCGGCTGAGAGAACTGACGCTGCATGAGGACGGCCCCACACTGACAGTACGTCTCGACCTGCCTGCTTACCCCAATCAGCCTCCACGGAAGTGGGCGGCACAAGGTTTCAATACCGTACAGATCGAGTTGTCTTTGAGTGGCCTGCGCTCGATCGAACTGGAGGGTTTCGCCAGCGAAGTGACGGCGGATGTTTTCCTCTCGGAGGGCGATGGCATCGCCGTCGACATCACCTCACCCCATACACGCGTGCAGGCCGTCGCAGACACGGTCTACATGGCAAAGCTGACCGCGTACACCGACGAAAGCAGGCCGTGACCGACGGGTACGACCTCGCCGACTTCCGGCATGGTGCAACGCGCGCCGGACTCGGCCGGATTCCGGGCCGCACGGCGGCCGCGTCGACAGGCCGGCCGGCCCCGCAGGTAAAGTGGCCGGGTCGTCATCACACCCGTGACGGGGGGAAGCCGGTGGGATTCCGGCGCTGACCCGCAACCGTGAACCGTCCAACGGGCGGTGAGCCGGACTGCCCCGGACGGGACGTTGACCGGCTCGCGTGCGCCGGCGGTCCGCCGCGCACGGCACCGTCGAGGTTTGCGGAGCCGAGCCGCCCGGGGGGTCTCCCGTGCGCCGTCGGCTCCCCACAGGAGAGGCAGTCGCCGACCATGAACGTACGCCGCAGCGCCGCGGCTCTCGCCGCGATAGGCGTGCTGGCCGCCGCCGCACCCGCCACGGCCATCGGCCAGGCCCCCTCGCCGACCCCGAAGGTGACGGTCCCGGCCGGCCTGTACGGCAAGGGCGACCCGACCTATGACGGCGTGTGGCGGCAGTCGCTGACCCTGATCGCCCAGCGCACCCTCGGCTACCGCCCGGCCGGGCAGGCCGTGGACTGGCTCGCCGGGCAGCAGTGCGCCGACGGTTCGTTCGCCGCGTTCCGTGCCGACGCCGCCAAGGACTGCGACAAGTCGGTCAAGGCGGACACCAACAGCACCGCCGCCGCCGTACAGGCCCTCCGGTCCGTCGGCGGTCGCGGCGCGGCGGTCGACAAGGCCGTGGGCTGGCTGAAGTCGGCGCAGAACGCGGACGGCGGCTGGAGCTACTTCCCGGGCGCCCCGAGCGACACCAACTCCACCTCCGTGGTCGTCGGCGCGCTCGCCGCGGCCGGCACCGACCCGGCGGACGTCCGCAAGTCGGGCAAGTCCCCCTACGACGCCCTGGCCGGCTGGGCCGTCCCCTGCGGCCGGGACGGCGGGGGCGCGCTCGCCTTCCAGCCGGACAAGAAGGGCAGGCTGACCGCCAATGCGGACGCCACCGCCGCCGCCGTGCCGGCCGCGCTCGGCAAGGGCTTCGTCGCGTCGGCCGGCAAGGCTCCCGCCGAGACCGGCTGCGCCGAGGGCGACCACCTCAAGCCCGCCCAGGTGGCCGACAACGCCGGCGCGTATCTGGCGGCGGCCGTCGCCAAGAGCGGTCACCTGACGTCGGCCATGCCCGGCGCCAAGGACCAGCCGGACTTCGGCAACACCGCCGACACGGTCGTCGCGCTCGCCGCCGACGGGCGGACCGCGCAGGCGAAGAAGTCGTACGCCTGGCTGGAGAAGAACGCCTCGCAGTGGGCGGCGCAGAGCGGCCCCGCCGCCTACGCCCAGCTGATCCTGGCCGCGCACGCGGTCGGCGCCGAGCCCGGCGACTTCGCGGGCACCAGCCTGGTCCGCTCCCTGAACGCGCAGGGTCCGGCGCCGAAGGCGGAGAAGGCCGCCACCGAGAAGGCCGCCGCGTCCGACGACGACTCCAAGACGGGCGTCTGGTGGTTCGTCGGTGCCTGTCTGGTGGCCGGCATCGGGATCGGTTTCCTGCTCAGCGGCCGGAAGAAGCGGCAGCCGTGAGGCTCGTCCGCCGTGCGCTGCCGCTGGTGTCGGCGGTGGTCGCGCTGCTGCTCGCCTGCGGCCGGGCCGATGCCGCCGGGTATCGGTACTGGTCGTTCTGGGAGCGCGACGGGGGCCACTGGACGTACGCCACGCAGGGGCCGTCCTTCGTCCGGCCGGACGACGGCACGGTCCAGGGCTTCCGATTCGCGGTGAGCGCGGACTCGGCGGACGCGACCAGGCCCCGGGGCACGGCGGACTTCTCCACGATCTGCGCGGACACGGCGGCGAAGCCGGGCAAGAAACGGGTGGCGCTGGTACTCGACTTCGGCACGGCCGCGGACGCGCCGGGCGGCGAGCGGCCGCCGGCGCGGCATACCGCGTGTGCGCGGGTGCCGGCCGGCGCGAGTACCGCCGACGCGCTGGCCGTGGTGGCGAAGCCGCTGCGGTACGACACCAATGCCCTGCTCTGTGCCATCTCCGGGTATCCGGCGAAGGGGTGCGGGGAGCAGGTGTCGGGGGCGGGGTCCCGTACGGTCTCCGGGAAGGAACCGGCCTCCGGTGGCGGGCCCTCGCTGGGGCTGCCGGTCGGGGCGGGTGTCGTCGCGCTGCTGGCGGGGGCGGCGGTGTGGCAGTACCGGCGGCGGCGCGGGCATGAGTGACGGGTCCGTCCTCCGGTGCGGTGGCGGCGCGGTGGCCGGACGCGCCCCCACGGGAGCGCCGAGAGGTGGCCGTCGGGCCCTCGTGCACCCCGGCGCCTGGTGGCTCTGGGCGCTGGCGCTCGGCACCGCGGCGACGCGTACGACCAACCCGCTGCTGCTCGCGTTGCTGATCGGTGTCTCCGGGTACGTCGTCGCGACGCACCGGATCGCCACCCCGGCCGCCCGCTCCTACGCCGCCTTCGTCAAGCTCGGGCTCGCCGTTCTCGCCGTGCGGCTGGTGTTCGCCGTGGCGCTCGGCTCGCCCATTCCCGGCAGCCATGTGCTGCTGACGCTTCCCGAGGTGCCGCTGCCGCACTGGGCGCAGGGCATCCGGCTCGGGGGCGAGGTCACCGCCGAGGCGCTGCTCTTCGCAGCCTACGACGGGCTGAAGCTGGCCACCCTGCTGATCTGCGTCGGCGCCGCGAACGCCCTGGCCGCGCCCTCCCGCCTCCTGAAGTCGCTGCCGGGCGCCCTGTACGAGACCGGGGTCGCCGTCGTCGTCGCCCTCACCTTCGCGCCGCACCTCATCGCCGACGTGCGACGCCTGCGTGCCGCCCGCCGGCTGCGCGGCCGGCCGGACCGGGGTCTGCGGGGGCTGCTCCAGGTCGGACTGCCGGTGCTGGAGGGCGCGTTGGAGCGGTCCGTCGCCCTCGCCGCCGCGATGGAGTCCCGCGGGTACGGCCGTACCGCCACCGTCCCCGCCCGGGTCCGCCGGACGACCGCCGCGCTCACCCTCGGCGGACTGCTCGGCGTCTGCGCCGGAACGTACGGGCTACTCACCGCGGCGGGCGGCACCTACGGGCTGCCGCTGCTGCTCGCCGGAGTCGGCGCCGCGCTCGCGGGACTGCGCCTGGGCGGCCGGCGTTCGCTGCGCACCCGGTACCGCCCCGACCCGTGGGGCGTCCGGGCCTGGCTGGTCACCGGCTCGGGCGTCGCCGTCGCCGCGCTGCTCACGCTGGCCTCCGTACGGGACCCCGAGGCTCTGCACCCGGGCGTCGTACCGCTGGTCGCCCCGGGGCTGCCGCTGTGGCCCGCCGCCGCGGTACTGCTCGGCCTGCTGCCCGCGCTCGTCGTGCCGCAGGCACCCGTGTCACCGAGGAACCCCGAGGAGCCGTCGCCGTGATCCGCTTCGAGAACGTCGGCGTACGGTACGACGGAGCCGCCGAACCCACCCTGCGGGGCATCGACTTCGAGGTGCCCGAAGGGGAACTCGTGCTGCTCGTCGGGCCGTCCGGGGTCGGCAAGTCGACCGTGCTGGGCGCGGTCAGCGGACTGGTACCGCACTTCACGGGCGGCACGCTCGGCGGGCGCGTCACCGTGGCCGGCCGGGACACCCGCACCCACAAGCCGCGCGAACTCGCCGACGTGGTCGGCACGGTGGGGCAGGACCCGCTGGCCCACTTCGTGACCGACACGGTGGAGGACGAACTCGCCTACGGCATGGAGTCGTTGGGCCTCGCCCCGGAGGTGATGCGGCGCCGCGTGGAGGAGACCCTGGACCTGCTGGGCCTGGCCGGGCTGCGGGACCGTCCGATCGCCACGCTCTCCGGTGGCCAGCGGCAGCGGGTCGCGATCGGTTCCGTCCTCACCCCGCATCCCCGGGTGCTGGTGCTGGACGAGCCGACCTCGGCCCTCGACCCGGCCGCCGCGGAGGAGGTCCTGGCGGTCCTCCAGCGGCTGGTGCACGACCTGGGCACGACCGTGCTGATGGCCGAACACCGGCTGGAGCGGGTCGTCCAGTACGCGGACCGGGTCGTCCTGCTGCCCGCTCCGGGCGCCGCCCCGGTGGTGGGCCCGCCGGCGGAGGTCATGGCGGTCTCCCCCGTCTGTCCCCCGGTGGTCGATCTGGGGCGGCTGGCCGGCTGGTCGCCGCTGCCGCTGACGGTGCGGGACGCCCGGCGCCGGGCCGAGGATCTGCGGGAGCTGCTGGCCGGCGCGGTGGCACCGGTGGCGGGCGGGCGCGCGAAGGCGGAGGTCCCGGCCGCGCCGGTCCGCGCGTCCCGGCGCCGCTCCCTCTTCCGCCGGGCCGCCGCCCCCGCCCCCGCCTCGGTCCCCGGCCCCGTCCCCGTGCGGGAGACGGCTCCCCTCGCCGAGATCCGCTCCCTCACCGTCCGCCGGGCCCGGATCGAAGCCCTGCGACAGGTCGGTCTCACCCTCGTACCCGGTGAGACCACCGCCCTCATGGGCCGCAACGGTGCCGGGAAGTCCACCCTGCTCGGCGCCCTGACCGGGCTGGTGGAGCCCACCGCCGGCACGGTCCGCGTCCTCGGTGCCACACCCCACCGCACCGGCCCCCGCGAGCTGATCCGCAGGGTCGGACTGGTCCCGCAGGACCCCCGGGACCTGCTGTACGCCGACACGGTGGCGGCGGAGTGTGTGGCGGCCGACCAGGACGCGGACGCGGAACCCGGCACCTGCCGGGCCCTGCTGGCGGAGCTGCTGCCGGGTGTCACCGACGACACCCACCCCCGCGACCTCTCCGAGGGCCAGTGCCTCGCGCTCGCCCTGGCCGTCGTCCTGACAGCGCGCCCGCCGCTGCTCCTGCTGGACGAGCCGACCCGTGGCCTGGACTACGCGGCCAAGGCCCGGCTCGCCGCGATCCTGCGGGGTCTGGCGGCCGAGGGTCACGCGATCCTGCTCGCGACGCACGATGTGGAGCTGGCGGCGGAGATAGCTCACCGGGTGGTGCTGCTCGCGGAGGGCGAGGTGATCGCGGACGGCCCCACCGCCGAGATCGTCGTGTCGTCCCCCTCCTTCGCCCCGCAGGTGACGAAGATCCTCGCCCCGCAGCGCTGGCTGACGGTGACCGAGGTACGGGAGACCCTCGACGGGCGGGAGACGCTCGGCGAGCGGGAGACCCTGGATGAGGGGGAGGCTCTCGGTGAGCGGTAGCCCCCGGCCGCGCGCCGTCCGGCTGCGCCCCCGCTCCGTCGCCGCCCTCGTCCTGGTCGGGGCGGTCGGTGTCGCCGCGTTCGGGTGGCCCTTCCTCGCCCCGCCGGCCGCTGCCGTGAACGCCCACACGCAGGACGCCCCCTGGCTCTTCGCCGGGCTGCTGGTGCTGCTCGTCGCGGTGGTCGCGGCGACGATCGCGGAGTCGGACCTCGGGCCGAAGGCGGTGGCGATGCTGGGCGTGCTGGCCGCGACCGGTGCGGCGCTGCGTCCGATCGGCGCCGGCACCGCCGGTATCGAGCCGATGTTCTTCCTGATGCTGCTCAGCGGCCGGGTCCTCGGCCCCGGCTTCGGCTTCACCCTGGGCTCGGTGACGATGTTCGCGTCCGCCCTGCTCACCGGGGGCGTCGGGCCCTGGCTGCCGTTCCAGATGCTGTCGATGGGCTGGTTCACGATGGGCGCCGGGCTGCTGCCGGGTCCGGTACGGCTGCGCGGACGCGCCGAGCTGGTGCTGCTCGCCGGGTACGGCTTCGTGGCGGCCCTCGCCTACGGCACCCTCATGAACATGGCCGGCTGGCCCTTCCTCGGCACCGGCGCCGCGAGCATCTCCTTCGACCCGGACGCCGCGCTGCCCGCGAACCTGGCCCGGTTCGTCGCGTACTGCCTGGCCACCTCCCTCGGCTGGGACCTGGGCCGGGCCGTCTGCACCGTACTGCTGACCCTGCTCCTCGGTCCGGCGGTGCTGCGGGCGCTGCGCCGGGCCACCCGGCGGGCCGCGTTCGAGACCGCGGTCACCTTCGAGGGCCCCGACGCGTGACCGGCGGCACACGCGGCCGTACCCCTGGGTGAGACCTCGCCTGCACGGGGTGAGCGGGCCGGTGAAGCACCCCACATGACCCAGATCACCTACGATGCGGGACCGTAGGTCATTTTGCCCGATACGTCCTATACGGAACCCCGTCTGACCTGCGGTTTGAGACCCAGGCCACAGTCGGCCCACTCCCCCGGGATCCGGCCACAACTAGTAAAAGGGGGCATTGCGGGCCCGTTTCCGGCCTGCTTCTCTGGACGACGTCGCCAGGCGCCACGAGCCCCCGAGGGTCCGGAACGCCGACGCATACGGCCACAGCGCGTGGCCCTCGGAATGCGGGCGATCCCCCGTCCCCGACGCAAGAGGTTCTCCGTGTCCGTCTCCTTCATCCGCCGCATCGCCTCCCCGAAGAAGGCCCTCACCGCCGCCGCCGTGGCCGCCGCCACCGCCGGTATGGCGCTGTCCGCGGCGCCCGCCCAGGCCGCCCCGGACGCGGCCTCCTCCGCTCAGGCGGCCGCGCACAAGATGATCCCGGACTCCGCGCAGTACAACGCGTTCAGCAAGATCGTCGAGCACGAGAGCGGCTGGAACCCCACCGCCACCAACAGCTCCTCCGGCGCCTACGGCCTGGTCCAGGCCCTGCCCGCCTCGAAGATGGCCTCGGCCGGCGCCGACTGGAAGACCAACCCGGCCACCCAGATCAAGTGGGGCCTGGACTACATGAACTCCCGCTACGGCAGCCCGACCCAGGCTTGGAACTTCTGGCAGGCCAACGGCTGGTACTGAGCCGACGGCTGGTACCCGTCCGGCACCACACCGCGTCCCGCACCCTCGCCCGCACCGCGCCCGGCGAGGGTGCGCGCGCGTGTCCGGACCCGGCACCGGCGTCTTCCCCGGTGCCGGGCGCGCCGGCGTGGTGAAGTACCCGCATGACGACGAAGCGGACGACTGCGGGTACGGCGGCAGGCACGACGGCCCGGGACCCGGAGGCGCGCGGGGTGCGCCTGGTGGCCGTCCTGCTGATCCTCACCGTGGTGAGCGGGCTGATCGACGCCGTCAGCTATCTCGGGCTCGGCCGGGTCTTCACGGCCAACATGACCGGAAACGTCGTCGTGCTCGGCTTCGCCGCGGCCGGCGCCCCCGGCTTCTCGGTGCCGCACACGGCCACCTCGCTGGGCTGCTTCCTGGTGGGCGCGGCCGTCGGCGGCCGGGTGGCGGCCCGCTGCTCGCCCGGTTCGCGGCGCCGGTGGGCCCGGCTCACCCTGGCCGCCGAGGCGCTCTTCCTCACGGCGTCGGCGGCGGTCGCCTTCGCCTGGCCGCACGCCCCCGGCACCCGGTACGCCCTGATCGCCCTCACCGCCTTCGCGATGGGCCTGCGCAACGCGACCGTCCGCAAGCTGGGCGTACCCGACCTCACCACCACCGTCCTGACCATGACCCTGACCGGCCTGGCCGCCGACTCCCGGCTCGGCGACGGCACCGGCCACCGCTCCCCGCGCCGCACCGCCTCGGTGCTCGCCATGCTCGGCGGCGCCTTCCTGGGCGCCTGGCTGGTCCTGCACCACGGCCTGGGCATCCCCCTGCTGCTCGCGGCGCTCGCCTCGGGCGCGCTGGCGGTGGTGGCGTCGGGGCGGGAGTGACGGCTCAGCCGGCGGGCGGGAGCGCCGCCCGGGCCGGCTCGCCGATGGGGGCCCGGTCCGCCAGTGCCCTGGCCGTCGCGGCGCGCGGCCCCTGGAAGGCGTACGACAGCCCGAAGCCTGCCGCCACCACCACCGCGCCGCCCACCGCGTCCAGCACCCAGTGGTTGCCGGTGGCGACGATGGCGGAGACGGTGCACAGGGGGTGCAGGAGCCCCAGCGCCTTCATCCACCACCGGGGCGCCACGACCGCGATCACCACCCCGCACCACAGGGACCAGCCGAAGTGCAGCGACGGCATCGCCGCGTACTGGTTGGTGAGGGCGGTGAGGGTGCCGTAGTCGGGCTTGGAGAAGTCCTGGACGCCGTGGACCGTGTCGATGATGCCGAGGGCCGGCATCAGGCGGGGCGGGGCGAGCGGGAAGAGCCAGAAGCCGACCAGGGCGAGCAGGGTGGCGAAGCCGAGGGAGGCGCGGGCCCAGCGGTAGTCGGCGGGGCGGCGCCAGTACAGGACGGCGAGGACGGTCAGCGGGACGACGAAGTGGAAGGACTCGTAGTAGAAGTCGAAGAAGTCCCGCAGCCAGCCGACTTTCACGACGGCGTGGTTGACCGCGTGTTCGATGTCGAGGTGCAGGAACCGCTCGATGTCGAGGACGAGCTGCCCGTGGTGTTCGGCGCGGGCCCGGCCGCCGGAGTTGGTGCCGCCGGTCGCGGCGAGCCGTACCTGCTGGTAGGCCGCGTACGTGACGCGGAGCAGCAGCAGTTCCAGCAGCAGGTTGGGGCGGGTGAGGACCCGGCGCAGGAAGGGCGGCAGCGGGCCGGCGCGGAAGCGGGCCGAGGGCGCGGGGGCGTACTGGGCGGGGCGCGGGCTCCGGTAGTACGGCGAGGTCCGGGAGAGGAAGGGGACGGCGGTGGCGGCGGCGAGGGCGGCCAGCAGGACCAGGTTGTCCCGCAGGGGGTACATCACCGGCATGTGCGGCAGCATCATCTCCGCCGGGAGGGTGGTCACCAGGACGACCGCGACCGGCCAGACGTAACGGTCGGAGGCGCGGGTGCCCACCCGGCCGACCACCGCGAGCAGCACCCACAGCAGCTGGTGCTGCCAGCTGGTCGGGGAGACGGCGACGGCCGCGCAGCCGGTGACCGCGACGGCGAGCAGGAGCTGTCCGTCGCGGGCGTAGCGCACCGCCCGGCGCAGGGCGAGGGCGGTGACGGCGGCGCCCAGCAGCAGGAAGAGGGCGATCTCGGCGGGGCCGCTGAGGCCGAGGCGGAGCAGGGCGCCGTGCAGGGACTGGTTGGCGAGGGCGTCGGCCTGGCCGCCGAGGCCCGCGCCGGCCATGTGGTGCACCCAGTAGGCGCGGGAGTCGTGGGGCAGGGCCGCCCAGGCGAGGGCCGTGCAGGCGGCGAAGGTGCCGGCGGTGGTGAGCGCGGCCCGGCGGCGGCCGGTGAACAACAGCAGCGGGGCGAACAGCAGCACGGTCGGCTGGAGGGCCGCGGCGATGCCGACGCACAGGCCGCTGGCGCGCTGCCCGCGTACGGTGAAGCAGCCGAGCAGGACGAGCAGGACCGGCATGACGCTGGTCTGGCCGAGCCACAGGGTGTCGCGGACCGGCAGGGACACCATGAGCAGGCTGACGGCGACCGGCGCGGCCAGCAGCGAGGTTCGGCGGCCGACCGGGCGGGGCAGGGCGCGGGCGGCGACCAGGCCGAGGGCGACGACCAGCAGCAGGGTGCCGAAGGTCCAGCCCCAGCCGAGGGCCTGCTGGGCGGCTCTGGTGAGCGGTTTGAGGACCAGGCCGGCGAAGGGGGTGCCGGTGAACTCCGTCGAGGCGTAGAGCGAGCCCTTGACGTGCAGGACGCCCTCTGGGCCGACCCACGTCTCCAGGTCGGTGAGCCGGTCGCCGCTCGGTGTGCTCAGGACGACGGCGAGCTGCCGTACGGCGAGGATCGTCGCCATCACCCACAGCGCGAGGCGGGCCGCCCGCAGGCGGGCTCCGGCCTCCGTGAGGTCGTCCGTCGGTCCCGCGTTGTGCTCCACGTTCGCCACGCCTCGTCGGCCTCCCGCCCCGTTCGCCCCGGGCACCGCGTGTGCGCCGGGCCCCCTTCGCGTCCTGCCTGGATAGAACTCGCAGCTCTCGGAGAGGACGCGGGCAACCCGTGGTTCACCTGACGTCCGCATTCCTTTTGTCCGGAAGACCTTAGTCCGGACGGGGTACGGTTGCGCGCCCCGGGGGCGAGAAGCATCACAACCGGCCAGTGGTGAAGGAGGGCGCGAGCGGGCAGACGTCCCAGCGTAGGCGCCCTTTAGCTGCACTGTGCATCGAAGGGCGTACGCGACGTAACGGGCCGAACTCCGCCTATGGTCGCTTTTCGGCCCGTTCCCTGGCAGTGTCGCCGGCGGGCCGCGTACCTGTCCCCGTCGAAAGGTAGGCGAGCCTCGTTTTGGCGACCGCCACTGCCGTCACCCCGTATCCGCAGACCCGCCGGGCCGCCCAGGCCGCCGGCCGCGATGTCACGGTCACCGATCCCGCGCTGGTCAGGCGTGCCGTCAAGGCGGCCGCGCTGGGCAACGCCATGGAGTGGTTCGACTTCGGCGTCTACAGCTACATCGCCGTCACTCTGGGCAAGGTCTTCTTCCCCTCCGGCAACCCGACCGCGCAGCTGCTGTCCACGTTCGGCGCCTTCGCGGCGGCCTTCCTGGTCCGGCCGCTCGGCGGCATGGTCTTCGGCCCGCTGGGCGACCGCGTGGGGCGCCAGAAGGTGCTCGCCCTCACGATGATCATGATGGCGGCGGGCACGTTCGCCATCGGCCTGATCCCGTCGTACGCCACGATCGGCGTCGGCGCTCCGCTGCTGCTGCTCGCCGCCCGTCTGGTGCAGGGCTTCTCGACCGGCGGTGAGTACGCGGGCGCGTCCACCTTCATCGCCGAGTACGCGCCGGACAAGAAGCGCGGGTTCTTCGGCAGCTGGCTGGAGTTCGGCACGCTCGCCGGGTACATCGGCGGCGCCGGTCTGGTGACGGTCATGACGGCCGTGCTCTCCTCGGACGACCTCACGTCCTGGGGCTGGCGCGTCCCGTTCCTGATCGCCGGTCCGATGGGCATCATCGGCCTGTACCTGCGGATGCGCCTGGAGGAGACGCCGGCGTTCGCGGCCGAGGTCGAGAAGGCGGAGGCCGCCCGGCCGAAGGTGCCGCTGCGCGAGATGGTGGCGGGCCAGTGGCGGACGCTGCTGCTGTGCATGGGCCTGGTGCTGGTCTTCAACGTCACCGACTACATGCTGCTGTCGTACATGCCGAGCTATCTGACCAGCGAGCTGAAGTACGACGAGACGCACGGGCTGCTGGTCGTGCTCGGCGTGATGGCCCTGATGATGATCGTCCAGCCGTTCGCGGGCGCCCTGACCGACCGCGTGGGCCGGCGTCCGGTGATCGCCGCGGGCTGCGCCGGCTTCCTGTTCCTGTCCATCCCCGCCCTGCTGCTGATCCGCCAGGGCAGCCTGCTCGCCGTCGCGCTGGGCATGGGCGCGCTGGGCATGCTGCTGGTCTGCTTCACGGCCGCCATGCCGGCCGCGCTGCCCGCCCTCTTCCCGACCCGGGTGCGCTACGGCTCCCTGTCCATCGGCTTCAACGTGTCCGTGTCCCTGTTCGGCGGCACGACCCCGCTGGTCGTGACCGCCCTGATCGGCGCGACCGGCAACATGATGATGCCCGCGTACTACATGATGGCCGCGGCCGTCGTGGGCGGTTTCGCGGTCTGGCGCATGGCGGAGTCCGCGGGCCGCCCGCTGCCGGGCTCGGCCCCGTCGGTGGAACCCCGCTGACGTACGGCGCACACCCCGCCTGGGGACCCCGGAAACGGTCCCCAGGCGCCCCTCCGCCGTCGTCCGGAACCACCAGCGACCATGGCCGAATTCCCCCCGCTCTCCCCCTCCCCGCCGCCCGGCTGAGATGATCGGCGTGGGGCCCGCAGGCCCCGGGACGACACTCGGGAAAGGCAGCAGACGCATGAGCGGGTCGCAGTTCTGGGACGACGTCGACGACTACTTCATCAGCCAACTCTCCCCGGACGACGAGGCATTGCGCGCCGCCCTGCGGGACAGCGACGCCGCGGGGATGCCACCGATCAGCGTCACCGCGGCACAGGGCAAGTTCCTGCACCTGCTCGCCCAGGTGCAGGGCGCCCGTACCGTCCTGGAGATCGGCACGCTCGCCGGGTACAGCACGATCTGGCTGGCCCGCGCCCTGCCCGAGGACGGCCGGGTGGTGTCGCTGGAGTACAGCGCCAAGCACGCCGAGGTGGCCGTGCGCAACATCGCCCGCGCCGGCCTGGACCGGATCGCGGAGGTGCGGGTCGGCCCGGCCCTGGAGTCGCTGCCCAAGCTCGCCGACGAGAACCCGGCCCCCTTCGACCTGGTCTTCATCGACGCCGACAAGGCCAACAACCCGCACTACGTGGAGTGGGCGCTGCGCCTGACCCGCGCGGGCAGCCTGATCGTGCTGGACAACGTGGTGCGCCAGGGCCGGGTCGCCGATCCGGACAGCACCGAGCCGGACGTGCTCGGCACCCGCGCCGCGATCGAACTGATCGCCACGCACCCCCGGCTGAGCGGTACGGCGCTCCAGACGGTCGGTCAGAAGGGGTACGACGGGTTCGCGCTGGCCCGCGTGCTGGGCTGAGGCCGAGCCGGCGGCCGTCCCGGGTTCACCCTTCGTGGTAGAAACCGACGTTGACGCTGCGCGGCGCGGTCCGGTCCTGGACGACGATCTCGCCGGACGCGCCGCGCGGCAGCGGGACGGAGGCGCCGTAGGCCACGGTCTGCGCGTACTCCCCGACGATCAGCCGGACTTCGGCGGCCGGGTCGGCCTGGGAGCCGCGCAGCCAGCTCACCTGCCAGCCGCCCTCGGGACCGCACAGGAACTCCAGGTGGATCCGCGAGACGAACAGCCAGTCCTCGGGGGTGACCAGGCGGCACACCGACGCGTCCCGGCCGACCCGCAGGACGGCGCCGGGCTCGCTGGGCGCCTCGGCCATCGTCATACCGGCCGTGGCGCCCGCGTCGCCGCCCGAGACGGTGGCCATGGTGAGTTCGAGCACGCGTGTTCCCCCTGAGGCAGTGCGGTGGCCCGCGCCAACCGGACATGACGGTGCGGCGGCCTGATCGCCGTACGCCGCCGCATGATAAAACGCCCGGCGGGGTCCCGTCCGGCACAATGGGTCCATGACCGAGCGAAAGCCACCGGGCGTCCCGTTCGAGTCCTTCGTCGACCGGCAGATCCGCGACGCGCAGGCGCGCGGTGACTTCGAGCGGCTGCCGGGGGCGGGCCGTCCGCTGCCCGCCGAGCTGGAGGGCGCCTACGACGACCTGTGGTGGGTACGGCGGAAGATGGCGCGCGAGGGCCTGGCCGTGCTGCCGCCCGCCCTCGCGCTGCGCAAGGAGGCCGAGGACGCACTCGCGGCGGCTTGTGCCGCGCCCTCGGAGCGGATCGCCCGGAAGATCGTCGAGGAGGTCAACGTCCGGATCCGCGACATGATGTTCAAGCCGCCGCCGGGTCCTCCGCTGGGGCGGAAGCCGTACGACGTCGAGGAGGTCGTACGGGAGTGGCGGCGGCTCAGGAACTCAGAGGTGTAGCAGGCGGTCGGCGAGTTCGCGGTAGTCGCGCAGGGCCAGCCGCAGCTGTTCGGTGTCGGTCCCGGCACCGGAGGCGTGCTCCTCACCGCCCTGCCAGCCGCTGCGCAGGGTGTGCCGGCGCCTGGTCACGGCCTCGGTGAAGCGGGCGGTGATCTCCTCCAGCGCGTGGTCGGCCTCCTCGACGGCCGCCCGGGGCTGGTCCACGAACCCGGCGACGACCTGCCGCATCCGCTGCTCCCACTCGTCGGCCTCCGCGTGCGGCAGCAGCGGGGCCCCACCGCCGTCGTGACCGGCGTGCCCGTCCCGCGGGCCGGCGGCTCCCGGTGCCGACGGCCAGCTGTCGGTGCCACGGCCGTTGCCGGTGGCGGACTCCCGTCCGCTGACCTCGCCGGCGGCGGGGACGCCGAGACCGTCCTCGGGCATCCGGCCGTCCTCGGGCAGCCGCCCGCGCTGCGGGGCGGCGGCCGTCGCACCGGCCGTCCCGGCGCCGACGTTGGCCGCGCCGAGCCCGTCGTCCGGCATCCTGCGGTCCTCGGCGCGGGTGGCGCCGGGGGTCTCCCGGCCCAGGTCCTCGGTGCCGGGGCGCAGTCCCTCGGTGCCGTGCGGCGGGCGGCCCGCCGTCCCGTACTCCGACTCCGTACCCGGCCGCTCGGTCTCGCCGTAGGCGGGAAGTCCCGCCGGGCCCGGCGGGGGCACCGCGCCGGGCCCGGGGGCGCGGTCGTCGCCGGTCAGGCCGTCCCGGCCGGGGCCCGTCGCTCCGGGGGTGCGGCCGGCGGCCGTCGCTCCGCCGGTACGGCCGATGCCGTCGCCCGGTATGCGGCCCTCGCCGGCCGCCGCGCCCGGTGCCGGTTCGCCCGGCAGGCGCTCCTCGGCGCGCGGGTCGCGTGTCGTGCGCTCGTCCTCGTTCGCGTCCGGCATCCGGGAGAAGCGCCCCGTGGGGTATCCGCCGTCGCCGGATCCGCTGGTCCTGTCCGTCATGATGCTCAGCTCTCCTTCGGGTGGCTCCGGTGCGGGGACCACGCGTGGGAGCGGCCGTGGGAGCCGGCGCCCGCGGTGGCTTCGGCCTTGTCCGTGCCGGCGGGGGCACGGTGGCGGCCGGTGTCGTTCGTGCCGGGAGCGGTCAGCTCCTCGAAGAGGGCGCGGGCGTGCACCAGCGCGGTGCGCAGCTCCTCCGTGCCGGCGCCGTCCGTTTCGGCGTGGGCGGCCCGGTGGACCTGGCGGTAGCCGTCGACGTGGTGGGCGTGGTGGACGGAGAGCGCGGCGACCTGCTCGTCGTAGCGGCCGTCCGCCGGGTAGCCGCGCACCGCGGCCAGCTCACCGAGCAGCCGGTCGGCCTCGGCGACCGCCTCGCGGGGCGAGTCGACGAACCGCTCCTGCACGGCCGTCCAGCGGGCCGTGTACTGGTCCCTGCCGTCCTGGTCGAGCGGGCGTTCCCGCAGGTCGCCGTGGCGTTCGACGCGCTCGGTCAGTTCCCGTTCGGCGGCCTTGGTGTCGCCGCCGTGCCGGGCCACGGTCCGCTCGTACTCGGGTCCGAAGCGCCGTTCGAGGCTCGGCCCGCCGCGCCGCGCGCGGCCGAGCGCGAGGGCGGCCGCACCGAGGACCACGACCGCCGCGATCACTATCAGCAGAATGATCAGGCCTGTGGACATGGTTGCCTTCCGATCGACCGGCCCCGCTGGCCGGTTCCCCCTTCGGGTGACCCGTGAACTGGGCCACAAACGGCACCCGTGGCCGGGAGGTTCCACGGCGTCTCCCGGGACCCGGAAATCCCGTTGCGGCGGGTGCGGCCCGGCCTCCGACAATGACCGGCATGACGACTGGCAAGCCGTTGGACGGCCGGCGTGACGAGGCGGCCGGCATGACGTGGACGATCACCCCGGAGGGGTACGACTCCCCGGCCGCCGCCGCGCTGTGGCGGGCCTACTACACCGAGGTCAGCGACCGCTGGTACCTGCTGCGCGAGGGCCGCCGCACCGACCCGGCCGAGCTGGAGCGCGCGCTCGCGGCCCCGCCGGGCGCCGATCTCGCGCCGCCCACCGGGGGCCTGCTCGTGGGCCGGTACGACGGCGAGGCCGCCGGCTGTGCCGGGGTACGGCTGCTCGCGCCGGACACGGCGGAACTGACCCGGGTCTTCGTGGCAGCGGGCCTGCGCGGCCGGGGCGGGGCCGCGCTGCTGGTGGCGGCCGCCGAGGAGGCCGCGCGGGCCCTCGGCGCCCGCCGGATCGTCCTGGACACCCGCTCCGACCTCGTCGAGGCCCGCGCCCTGTACGCCCGCCTCGGCTACACCGAGACCGCCGCGCACAACGCCGACGTGTACGCCGCGCACTGGTTCCGCAAGGAGCTGGTCAGCTCGTCCTCGTGAACCGGTCGTCGTGCGGGCGTTCCCGCTCGGCGCCGCACAGTTCGCCGGTGAGTTCCCGGACCAGCTGGGTCAGGTCGGTGGAGCGGCCGGGCCGCCACCAGTCGCCGAGCAGCTCGGCCAGGGACTCCTCGCGGGCCTTGGCGAGGTGGTCGGCGACCGCGCGCCCGGCGGGGGTCAGGACCAGGTCCAGGCCGTCGCGCCGGGCCAGCCCGCGTTCCTCGGCCTGCCGGGCGGCGGCCATCACGGTCTGGAGTGGCACGGGGCCGCGCTCGGCGAGGACGGCGGGCTCGACGGAGCCGTAGCGGCGGATGCGCAGCAGCATCCAGCCGGCGGCGGGCAGCAGGTCGTATCCGGCGCGTTCGATGATCGTGCGGTAGATCTCGCGGCGGCCCTCACGGGTGCCGAGCAGGGACAGCGCCCGGCACACCTCGTCGTAGGAGGAGCGCTGGACGGGGTTGGGCGGGATGGTCTCGGAGGCGTCCGGCGCGGTGACCGAGCCGCGCAGCCTGTCCTCCTTCAGGAACCAGGCCAGCAGGAAGCCGAGCAGGGCGACGGGTGCCGCGTAGAGGAACACGTCGGTGATGGCGGAGGCGTAGGCGTGCAGCGCGGCCGGGCGCAGCGGCGGCGGCAGCGCGGCGATGCCCCGCGGGTCGGCCTTCAGGGCGTCGGGGTTCGCGCCGGGCGGCAGGTGGGCCCCGCTGAAGGCGGCGGTCAGCTTGTCGGCGAGCCGGCTGGAGAAGACGGTGCCGAAGATGGCGACGCCGAAGGAGGCGCCGATGGAGCGGAAGAAGGTCGCGCCGGAGGTGGCGACGCCCAGGTCCTCGTAGGACACCGCGTTCTGCACGATGAGGACGAGGACCTGCATGACCAGGCCGAGTCCGAGGCCGAACACGAAGAAGTAGGCGCTCATCTCGGCGGTGGAGCTGTGCTCGTCGAGCCGGTGCAGCAGGAGCAGCCCGATGGCGGTGACGGCGGTGCCGGTCACCGGGAACACCTTCCAGCGGCCGGTACGGCTGACGATCTGCCCGGAGACGGTGGAGGACAGCAGCAGTCCGACGACCATCGGCAGCATGTGCACGCCGGACAGGGTCGGGGAGATGCCGTGCACGACCTGGAGGAAGGTCGGCAGGTAGGTCATCGCGCCGAACATCGCGAAGCCGACGATGAAGCTGATCACGGCGGCGAGCGTGAAGGTGCGGATGCGGAACAGCTTCAGCGGCAGCACCGGTTCGGCGGCCCGCCGCTCGACGGCGACGAACGCGAGGGCGAGCAGTATGCCCAGGACGGCGAGCCCGATGATCTGCGCCGAGCCCCAGGCCCAGGTGGTGCCGCCGAGCGAGGCGACGAGCACCAGGCAGGTGGCGACGGCGGCGATCAGGAAGGTGCCGAGGTAGTCGATGACGTGGCGCTCGGTGCGGCGCGGGATGTGCAGGGCGGCGGCGATCACGGCGAGCGCGACGACGCCGACGGGGAGATTGACGTAGAACACCCAGCGCCAGCTGAGCTGCTCGGTGAACACCCCGCCGAGCAGCGGTCCGAGCACGCTGGTGGCGCCGAACACGGCCCCGAACAGGCCCTGGTAGCGCCCGCGTTCGCGGGGCGGCACGAGGTCGCCGACGATCGCCATGGACAGCACCATCAGCCCGCCGCCGCCCAGCCCCTGGAGCGCGCGGAACCCGATCAGCTGGGGCATGTTCCGCGCCATGCCGCACAGCGCGGAGCCGATCAGGAAGATGACGATGGCCGCCTGGAACAGCCGCTTGCGCCCGTACTGGTCGCCGAGCTTGCCCCACAGCGGGGTCGCGGCGGTCGAGGCCAGCAGATAGGCGGTGACGACCCAGGACAGGTGCTCCAGGCCGCCGAGGTCGCTGACGATGGTGGGCAGCGCGGTCGACACGATCGTCTGGTCCAGCGCGGCGAGCAGCAGACCGAGCAGCAGGGCGCCGATCGGGACGAACACACTGCCGGGTACGCGCTCGCCCCCGCCCACGCCCTTCGCCGTACCGTGCGTGTCCAGGGCCATGGAGACCTCCCGAAGCTCGGTGCACCCCTTCCATCGTGATCGGAGTCGGCGTTTACGGCCTGTCGAGCCGTTGGGGTGGGGAGGAGAGGGGGCCGGACCACACCCCGTCCTGCGGCTGCGGCGCCCGGGCGGCGTCGGTGCCTGTTGACAGTTTCCGGACCATGACTGCGTACGTCGGGGAGTCGTCCGAAGGCTTTGCCTCGCCCACCTTGGTGTAATTCCAGCGCTCATACATAGCCTGAACCCTGGGCCGCTGAATTTCCACCGTGAGTGATGCCACGCCAGCCGTTACTTCATCAAGTAGCGCGTCGTGAATCACCTGTGCGCGTTGAGCGCCGCGCCATTTAGGAACTACCATGAGTTCCGACAGGGCGAAGACGGAGCCTTTAATCTCCCGGGGCCGCTGATGCCCCTTCCACCAGCCACCAGGTTTGAACATGGAGCCGTACGCATACCCAACCGGGTCACCCTCCTCCCAGCCTGAAATACATAGCCAGTCCTCTCGTGAAGACCAGCGGTCGACGAAGTAGGCGAAGCGCTCACGTGAATGAAACTCGTCCGGGGAGTCGGCATACGCCTCGTCGTGGATGCCCAAAAGGAGTGAGCGTACGTCCCGTGCGTCTGCATGCGTGTAGCGCTTTAGATCCATTCAGCAGACTCCTCAATCCAATTGACAACTTCGGAAACCTTCGAACCTGAGGAGACGAGCACCTTGCGTGTAGCAGCCAAAGTACGGATGACTCGCCCTTGCTCAGACGTCGAAGGAAGCGTCACATACGCCTGTCGACCTGTCGCGCCTGCCAGTTCCACATCACCTTGCCTGGCCTGAACGAGAGACAAATGTGCGGTATACAGGGCTCGGTCGCGGATTTTTTCCCTTGGGATGGACGCAAGAGTGCGATGGAGGCAATACTCAGACCTCTCATACTCTCCGAGTGCCACCCATACGAAAGCGGACAGGGCATCGAACTCACTGCTGTCGTAGAACCTGATCCACTCGGGTCGCTCTCGGTCGGTGGCACGCGCAAAGGCACGTTCGGCATCGTTGAGTGCTCGCAGAGCATCGGACCGCCGCGCCGGCACACGGGCTAATGCGTTGGCGTTGCGCAGATGCCCGAGGGAGGCATACAGCGGATCTCGTCGTGCGATGGACGAGCGCTTCATCACCTCTGCACCTGCCACAGCTTCAGGGTGGTTCTCCCGCATGCTGGACGTGAGGAACATGTGGTTCCAGACATGAAATGCCGCCTCACTGTCCCGAGACAGGCCGGCGAAAATCAGGGCCCTGTCGAGATGTGCACGCGCTCGCTGCGGTGTCTTGGCGTCAAGTGAAGCGAACGCAGCAGAACAGCTGACCTCCGCGACGAGCCGATGCAGCATGCCTTGTACGCGAGCTGAAGCTGTGGACTGCGCCAGAGCGGACTGGATTCGAGAGGCCAGCTCGACCGCCAGGTTCTCCACCCTCTTCGGGCCCCGCCCCGCGTCGTCATCCCGAAGGATGGCCACGTAATCCTGATGAAAGCGCCGAACGTCGTTGATACCGAGTCGCCGGGGGACGGCGGCGTCCGGGACTCCCACGGCCAAGGCTGCCCCACCCGCAGCGTTGAGGAGTGTGCGACGACGCGTGGGATCTTCCTCCGGGAAGACAGGGTGCTTCCTGCGCGGCACGAACCCTAGATCCACGGCGCTCACAGAGAGAACCTTCTCCAGACCGAGCCTGATTCGATCCTGCGGCCACTTGGTCTCGCCGCGTAACCATCGGCGCACATCCGCGTCAGTGACGTTGCCCGGCTTCCCCGTGAGAACGCCGATCTCAGCATTGATGAGACGTGACCGGAGTTCCGCCATCCGAGCTGCAAGCTTCCGGTTCGGCTCTCGCATGCGCCCACGGTAGCTCTGAGCGAGGCCATGGACACGAGCAAAAGTAAAATTCACCGGCGTCACGCGAGGGCGTCCCCCACCTTTTCACCTGTCCTGGATCCTGCAACGGCCGTTGACTGTGTGCTGCAAGGACCCCGGCCACCGCCCGCACGTCCCGGGGCATGGCCACCAAGCCACGTGGAGGTTGGAGACAGTGCCCAAACCTACAAGCACACTTCAAGCCCAGAGGGTGACTGCGAAGGACCGACCCGCCCCCGCTGTCAGGGAGTTCACCGGCACGGCCGGTCACGATCTGCTGACCGTTCACCTCCTCAAGGACGGACAGCCGAAGTGCGAGGCGCCCGGCAAGGTCGACGAGTGGCAGCGGACCGCGAACTGCCCCGCCTGCCTGACGTCCAAGTGAGCCCCCGCCGCGAGTTCCCCGAAGGCGACGTCAGCGGAACCACGTAGACCCCTCGCCCGGCTGTAGCGCCCTGACGTGACAGCCGGATGAGGCCAAGCGGCCACCCTGGGCGGTGGAAACCCTGGACAGGTCGGCAACCAGGGCGGGTCGCACATCAAGGGAGGAACACACATGCATGATGTACGCGCCTTACTCACCCCTGACGGGTTCGGGGGCGTAGTCGCAACAGTCCGTGACAACGACCCCTACGTGACCGACGCTATGGCACAGCGGATCGTGACGGAAGCACTCAAGTTCGTTGCCGCTGCCGCCCAGTTCCCCGCAGTGAAGATCACGCCGTCCAATGTCGTGGACGAGGGGTGGCATGCGCTGATCTTGCACACAAACCTCTACGAGAAGCTGTGCGACCGGCTGGGGCGGTTCGTGCACCACTGGCCGGAGCGACCCGACGCGGAGCGGCACGACCCACACGCGTTGACTCGCACGGTGGCGTTGATCGAACAGGCCGGATTCAGCGTGGACAGCGAGCTATGGGCGAGGCCGGCCAAAACCCTGGTGGCCGTGACCGCGAACTGCTCGCACACTCCGAAGCCGGGTGGCTGCGGGCCCATCAACCCCGGCGGCTGTGCGTCGCACTGCTCAGGAGACGGAGGCGGGGAGGGCGGCGGTGGCTAGGCTTCCCCCACGCACGGCGGAAGGTGAGGGCATGAACGCGGAAGAGGCCCGGCAAGTGGACGCTGTTCTGAGACGGCTGGGTATCCACGGGGTGGTCGCTCCGGAAGATCCGGAGAACGCGGCGGGGCCGTGGCGGGTGTACGACACCGCCGACCCCGAGACCCGGAAGGACGTCACCGCTGACGCTCTGGTGGCCGTCGTGGCGAAGACCCCGAGGCCTGACCCGCGCTCCGCGCACGGCCCCACGCGAGGCTTCGTCGTCCCGCCCACCGACGACTGACGGACGACCGGCTCGGCGCAGCGGACGGCATGACCGTACGCAAGCTCACCGTGCCCGACCGTGGCACCCCCCGTAGGCGGAGTGCCACTGCTCGCGAGTCGGTGAGGGTGTCACACGGGCCCCGCTCGTGTGCTGCCTCCGTGGCGCACGGGTGGGGTCTCTTCCTGTGTGTCCACGGTTCGCAGGGCAGGGCGAGCAAGCGGAGGAGGTCAGACGCAGGAACGGTAATCAGCCCGCCCGGCAGCCGCCCACCAGCCCGTCCGACGTTCGAGGACGAGGCCGTTCAGGCCGACCGGTGGTCCAGGGGGCGGAGCCCCTTGGCGGGGTCGAAGGGGCGGGAGCCCCTAGGGGACGGGATGGGTAGGGTCGGCGGTGGCGAAGAGTCCCTGACGGAATCCCCCCCATTACCTTTTTCGTAGCTCCGCAATGGGGCCTCCGGCCTTCGGGTCCGGCATGACCTACCCCCTTGTTGATGATGATCCGGACGAAAGCGTGATGGAGGGGCTGGCACGTGATCGACACCGGCGACATCGACGTCTTCCTCGGCCTGGACGTCGGCAAGGGCGAACACCACGCCACCGCCGTCACCCCGGCTGGGAAGAAGGCATTCGACAAGCGCCTGCCCAACACCGAACCCAAGCTCCGCGAGCTCTTCGCGAAACTCCAGGCCAAGCACGGAACAGTGCTCGTCGTGGTCGACCAGCCAGCCTCGATCGGCGCCCTGCCGCTCGCGGTCGCCAAGGACATGGGCTGCCCGGTCGCCTATCTGCCGGGGCTGACGATGCGGCGGATCGCCGACCTCTACCCGGGTGAGGCGAAGACGGACGCGAGGGACGCGTTCATCATCGCGGACGCGGCCCGCGCGATGCCCCACACCCTGCGAGCGATCGACGGCGAGGACAAGACGATCGCCGAGCCGGAGATGATCGTCGGCTTCGACGACGACCTGGCCGGCGAGGCCACCCGCGTCGCCAACCGGCTGCACGGCCTGCTGTCCCAGACCCATCCATCACTGGAACGGGTCCCGAGACCGCGGTTGCAGCACCCGGCCGTCCTCACGCTGCTGGAGCGATTCGGATCCCCGGCCCAGATCCGCAAGGCCGGACGCCGGCGGCTGATTACCCTGCTGCGGCCGAAGGCACCGAGGACGGCCGAGCGCCTGGTCGAGAAGATCTTCGCCGCCCTGGACGAGCAAACCGTGACAGCCCCGGGGACGGAGGCGGCCTCGCTGATCGTCCCGAGCCTGGCGGCCTCGCTGACAGCCGTGCTCGCCCAGCGCAAACTGCTGGCCGGGCGGATCGAGGAACTGCTGGAGGCTCACCCTCTTTCGAAGGTCCTGACGTTGATGCCGGGCATCGGTGTCAGGACCGGAGCCCGTATCCTGATCGAGGTCGGCTACGGCAGCACCTTCCCGACCGCCGGCCACCTCGCCACCTAGGCCGGACTCGCCCCGGCGACCCGGAGCTCGGGCTCCTCGCTCCGCGGCGAACAGCCCTCCCGGAGAGGAAACCAGCAGCTCAAACGGGCTTTCTTCCTCTCCGCGTTCGCTGCCCTGGGCGACCCGGGCCTACTACGACAAGAAGATCGCCCAGGGAAAGCACCACACCCAGGCCCTGCTCTGACTCGCCAGACGCCGGGTCGATGTCCTGTTCGCGATGCTCCGCGACGGCACCTTCTACGAACCGCAGCCGTCGGCCTCAGTCACCTGACCTGCGGGTCTGCGAGGAGAACGACCCGATCGGTCTCGACGTCGAAGCCGATCACCGGATGGCCGTAGTCACCCTCCGGGTCCATCAGCACCGGCTTGCGCAGCCGCCGCCCGATCTCCCGAAGGAACCCGCCGAACACATCAAGTCGCTCTTGGCCCTGCAACTCCCGCAGGTCGACGTCGAAGTCGACTTCATCGGCGGCAAGGAAACGGAAGATCGCCAGCACATCGGCAGCCGGCCAGACCCGCAGGTCCGGGCACTCGGCATCCGCCGGACGGGAGAGCACGGTCTCTGCCCGGGGCACCGGAAGCACCGTTCCTCCCTCGGAGTACTGGCACTTCCAGCCCTTCTCCGCGACCAGATCGAGGACGGCCTGCCAGTCCTCCACTGAGGCATCCGGGACACGCACGTCCGGCAGCGACCCCATCAAGTCCGGGTCGAAGAAGCACTTCACGTCATCCCATAACAGATCAGCCACACCGCCATGCTGCCCCGGCTCACCGACCCGACGCACCCCTGTTTCCCTTGACCAAAGACATAGGGGCACTCCCCGCCGAACACGTGCGTCAGCCGATCGTCAGCCGAATCGTCCCGTCCCCCAGCCCCTCCACCGCAACCCCGCTCAGATCGGGAACGACGACGGCAGGCCCGTGCACCCCGGCCCGCGGCCCGACTCCCACGACCCGCATCCCAGCGGAGCGTCCCGCCGTGATTCCGGCTCCCGAGTCCTCGAAGACCACGCACTCGGCCGGGTCGACCCCCAGCTCGGCCGCGCCCTTCAGGAACCCCTCGGGGTCCGGCTTGCTCGCGCCCACCGACTCCGCCGTCACCCGCACCGCCGGCAACGGCAGCCCGGCCGCGTTCATACGGGCCGTGGAGAGGGCGACGTCCGCCGAGGTCACCAGCGCGTGCGGCAGCCCCGCCAGGGACCGGAGGAACTCCCGGGCGCCCGGGATCTCGACGACCCCGTCCATGTCGGCGGTCTCCTGCGCGAGCATCCGCGCGTTGTCGGCCAGGTTCTGCGCCACCGGCCGGTCGGGCAGCAGGACGGCCATCGAGGCGTGCCCCTGCCGTCCGTGCACGACCTTCATGACCTCGTCGCCGTCCAGCCCGTGCCGCTCGGCCCAGCCCCGCCAGATCCGCTCGACCACGGCGTCCGAGTTGACGAGCGTGCCGTCCATGTCCAGCAGCAGGGCACGGGCGGTGAGGACGGTGGGCGTGGGCGCGGCGGTGGCCGGCATCGGCAGCTCCAGGTGCGTGGCGAGAGGTCCCGGGGTCGGAGAGGGACCCGGTCGGGAGAGACAAGGCGGCCCCGCCCGCCGGTCAGGGAAAACGGGCGGGAGCCACTTTGTTCTTCTACGGTACAAAACCCGGGGCGGATCGCGCCACCGGCCCCCGCCAGGATTCACCGGACGTTCAGCTCGCCCGGCCGCACGCCACCCGCTCAGCCCGCGATCGCCTCGTACAGGCTCCACACGCCGAGCCCCAGCATGACCAGCGCGGCGATCTGCGTGATCAGCCGCAGCGGCACCCGCTTCATCAGGGCCTTGCCGCCCACGATGCCGAGTCCCGCGACGGCCCACAGGCCCAGCACCGCGCCGAGGCCGACGGAGAGCGGGTCGTCGTAGCGGGCGGCCAGGTTGGCGGTCATGATCTGGGTGAGGTCGCCGAACTCGGCGACCAGGATGAGCATGAAGCCGGTGCCCGCGACCTTCCAGAAGGACTGGTCGGCGGGCTTCTTGATCTCCTCCTCGCCGTCGTCCTTCTTCAGCAGCAGCATCGCGGCGCCGCCCAGGAAGAGGACGCCGGTCAGGGCGTGCACGAGCTGCTGGGGCAGCAGGGTGAGCACGCTGCCGGCGGCGACGGCGAGCACGACGTGCAGCAGGAAGGCGGCGGCGACGCCCGCGAAGACGTAGCTCGCCCGGTAGCGGGTGCCGAGGACGAGGCCGGCCAGCGCGGTCTTGTCCGGCAGTTCGGCGAGGAAGACGACGCCGAAGACGAGCGCCGTCACGGTGATGCTGATCAAGGTTCCTCAATCGGTCGGGGCTGCCCCGCCGAGAGTGCGGTATGTCACGCGATACACCTCGGCACGGCAGCGCACTGGTCGCCCGCACCACGGGTACGGGCGTGCACTGCTTGCCGAAGGTCTCGCTGGCGGACCGCGTGCGGTACGCCTCCGGGCGCCGGCTCAGGCTGGCTGAGCAGTGTGTCGACGGTCCGGCGAAGAGCTACTCCCCTTCTGCGCTCCCCATCGTACGGGATGTGAATGTTCGGTCGTGAACATGCCCATACACCTTGTCGTGACATGGACGTGTCACTAGCTTCTCACCGAGCGCTCATCCACCGGCCACACGGCCCCGCGAGCATTCCCCCGCTCGCGCCCATCACCCCCACCCCGCAAGGGAGTTCGCATGTCCAGGTTCTACGCGCGTCGACGGGTGAGCGTCCTCGCGACCCTCACCGCACTGGCGGCCTCCGTCGCCCTCGTCAACTCCCCCAGCGCCTCCGCCGCCCTCCCGACGCCGGTCAGCGGCGCCACCGCCCGGAGCTACCTCTCCCAGCTCACCGTGGCCACCGAGGACCGCACCGGCTACAAGCGCGACCTGTTCCCGACCTGGATCACCATCTCGGGCACCTGCAACACCCGCGAGTACATCCTCAAGCGCGACGGCTCGAACGTCGTCACCGACTCCGCCTGCGTGGCCCAGAGCGGCAGTTGGTACTCCCCGTACGACGGCGCCACCTGGAGCGCGGCCTCGGACGTCGACATCGACCACCTGGTGCCGCTCGCCGAGGCCTGGGACTCCGGGGCGAGCAAGTGGACCACCGCCCAGCGGCAGGCCTTCGCCAACGACGTCACCCGCCCGCAGCTCCTCGCGGTCACCGACAACGTCAACCAGGCCAAGGGCGACCAGGACCCGGCCACCTGGGTGCCCTCGCGCACGGCGTACCTGTGCACGTACGTCCGCGCCTGGGTGCAGGTGAAGTATTACTACAACCTCTCGGTGGACTCCGCCGAGAAGACCGCGCTCACCAACGACCTGGCGGGCTGCTGACGTTCAGGACGCGGGGCGGCGGCGCATGAGGTAGCCGGCCGCCCCGCCGGCCGCGAACAGCGCGGCCACCGAGACCCCCGTGGCCAGCCAGGTCGCGCCCAGCCACTGGGCGCCGTAGTAGCCGAGGGCGACGCTGTAGGCGGCCCAGGACAGGCCGGCCAGCGCGGACCAGGGCAGGAAGTCCCGGACGCGGCGATGCGCCGCGCCCGCGCAGAAGGAGACGACCGAGCGGCCGGCCGGGGCGAACCGGGCCAGCACCACCAGCGCGCCGCCGCCCCGGGCCAGCGCGTCGCCGAGACGTTCCTGCGCGGAGGTCAGCCGCCGGGAGCGGGCTATCGCGCGGTCCAGGCGCTCCCCGCCCCGCCAGGCCAGCCGGTAGGCGACGAGATCGCCGAGCACGGAGGCGGTCGCGGCCGACAGGATCAGGGCCAGGATGTCCGGCACCTCGTGCGGGACACGGCCCGCCACCGCGCCCGTACCCGCCGCGGCCGCCGTACCGGCCGTGATGACGAGCACCCCGCTGGGCAGCACCGGCAGGAACACGTCGAGGAGCACCGACAGGGCCACCACGGCATAGATCCACGGTCCGGCCGCAAGCGACCCCACACTCTCCAGCACGACGACTCCCTGTACTCCCCCGATGACAGCCATACAGCGTACGCCTGGGGTGTGACAGCGGGTGCCAGGGGGCCCACCGTACCCGCACCCGCGTACGACGACGCCCCTCCCCGTTCGCGCGGGGAGGGGCGTTGTCGTCTCGCAAGTGGGCCTGGGCGTCAGGCGGCTATCGGCGCCCGGTCGGCGGCGGGATCGGCGGTCGCCGCGGTGCGCCGGGTGACGAGCCGGTCCAGGCCGTAGGCGCCGGAGCCGGTGAAGACCAGCAGGAAGAAGCCCCAGCAGAACAGCACGGACAGCTCGCCGCCGTTCTGGATGGGCCACAGGGCACCCTGCTGGTGGACGTCGAAGTAGGCGAAGGCCATCGAGCCCGAGGCGACCAGCGCGGCCCCGCGGGTGCCGAGGCCGAGCAGCACCAGGACGCCGGCGACGAGCTGGATCACGGCCGCGTACCAGCCGGGCCAGGTGCCGGCCGCGATCGTGCCGCCGTCGGTGCCCGCGGCGCCGCCGAGGACGCCGAACAGCGAGGCGGCGCCGTGCACCGCGAACAGCAGGCCGAGGACGACGCGGAACAGGCCGATCGCGTAGGGCTGAGCGGCGTTGAGGCGTACGGACATAGGGGGTCTCCCTCTTCGGTGTCGGTCGGACCGGCCGGGGACGTGGAAGGCCGGTCATGGGGGCGGCGGGTACCGAATGAGGGCCCTAGGTTAGGTGCACCTAATCAATGCTTGCAAGTTCAACATTCGGCCATCGTGACGCCTCCGCATCCGGTTCCACTTCCGCCCCGGCGACCCGCAGCACCTCACGCGCCACCGCGTCGGCATCCGAGAGCGTCACCGAGTCCACCCCCGGCCGCGCCCCCGCCGCGGTCACCCAGTGCACCCCCTCCGTGGGCACCCCGAACGCGAACCGCCGTGCGTGCGCGACTCCCTGACGACCCATCAGGCGATACGGCCGCCGTGTCACGTCGACGCCTCCCGTCTCGTACCCGTCCACCGTGTGCGGCCGGCAGCCGCCGTCCGCGAGCAGTCCGGCGAGCAGCGCGTCGCCGGTGCGCCGCACATCGGGTTCTGGAAGCCGCGCCTCTATGAGAGTCGTCACACGCACCTCGGACCCCGGCACCAGCCGCGAGCGCGCCTCCCAGCCCCCCGCCGCGGCACGCACCTCAAGGCGCGGACCGAGCACCTCCACCACGCCCGCCACCACCAGGGCCGTCAGTTCCTCGACGCGGCGGCGGGGCGGGCCTATGGACAGATAGGCGTTGAGCGGGGTGTACCAGCCGTCCAGGTGCGCGCGCCGGGACGCGCCGGCCAGACCGCCGTGATCGACCACCAGCCGTATCTCGTTGCGCAGGTCCCGCAACACGTCGAGCGCCGCCTTCACCGGTCCGCGCGCATTCCCGAGGGCCGCCTGCGCCGCGTCCTCGCGCAGGTGCCCCAGCAGCCACTCCCGCCACTCACCCGGCCCGCCGAACTCCCGCCCCCGGTACGGCCGCACCACCGCCTCCCAGTCCCAGCGGTCCCCCTCGGCCACCCCGAACGCGTCCAGCACGGCCGCCTCCCCCGGACCACCGTGCGGTACGGCGAGAAAGCGGTCGGCGAAGTCCGCTCGCCCGGTCAGCGCGCCGTAGTACACCGTCTCCACCTCCTTGGCGACCAACGACCACACCTCGGCACGGAAGTCCGGCGCCTCACCGGAGTCGGCGCGCTTGCGGAAACCGGCGATCACCTCCGGGGTGAGCACGAGCGGGACGTGCCGCCCGTACGCACCCTTGGCGTTGTCGCCGCGCGCCTGGTACGGCACCCCGCGCCGCGACCCCGCGTACAGCCGCGGCTCCCGCCCCGCAGGCAGATACCGCAGCCCACCGCCCGCCTCCCGGACGAAACGGCCGCCGCGGCCGGTGGTGAACAGGGCGATGTGGTCGAAGAAGTTGAGCCCCAGACCGCGCAACAGCACGGGCTCACCGGGGCGTACGGCGGCCAGGTCGACGTCGGCCGGGTTGGCGGGCGGCACGTACCGCAGGCCGTACCGGGCGGCGTGCGCGGCGTCCGCCCGCTGCGCCTCGTCGGGGATGGCCGAAAGGTGCCCCTGCGCCAGCACGACCGCGGCCAGCCCCGGCAGCACCCGGCCGTCGTCCAGGGTGAGCGCCTGCCGGCCGTCGGCCTCGTCCGCCAGCCGGACGGCACGGGCCCGGTGGACCCGCACCCGCACCGCGTCCGGGGCCCCGCCGACGAGCCGGGCGAACACCCACTCCAGATACCGCCCGTAGTGAGCGCGGGTCGGATACTCGTCCGGCCCCACTGCCTCCTGCGTCCCCTCGGCCCACTCGTGGAGACTCGGTCCCGGGCGGATCGGACCGGAGCAGTCCACGCTGGCGTCGGTGAACAGCGTCACCTGGCTCGCCACCGTGTTCATCAGCAACTCGGCCGACTGCGCGGTCCGCCAGACCCGGCCGGCCCCCGGCGGCGCGGGATCGATCACATGGACCGTGAGCCGGACACCGGGCGGCAGCAGTTCCGGCACGGAGGCGCAGAGGCGTTCCAGGACGCTGGTTCCGCGCGGTCCGGCGCCGACCAGGGCGACGGAGACCGTGGGGGTTTCCTGGGTCGGGGCAGACAAAGGCGTGACTCCCGGGCGTTGGGGGCGCGTGACGGCAGACCGCCCGCGTACGGCGGACAGCGCGCCTCATCATGCACCTGCTGCCCGCCCGCCAGGGGAGCAACGTTCCTTTCACCGGAGCCGTTGTCCGGCATGCCGGATTGGGGTGCGGATTATGCGGGCGGACGTCCGGAGTGGAGCGGATGGCGGCGGGTCCTGACCGGTGCGGGGGCGGCCCTAGGCAGGCCCTGTCGTCAAACTCCCTCCTCCAGCCTCCGGCCGGGGACCCCCAGAGCACGCACCTGACGCCGCGAAGCCCGCCCTCCGGGCGAACGGCGGGAGTTTGACGACAGGACCTAGAGGCGACGAGCCGCACACACTCGCCCCCGCCGCGAGCCCCCTCGGCCAGGGCCGCCCGCTACCGCTGCCCCCGCACCTCCAGGTCGGCCAGCAACTCGGCCGTGGCGTGGGCCACCGCCGCCACCGCCCGGTCGAAGACCTCGCGGTTGTGGGCGGCGGGGGCGCGGAAGCCCGAGACCTTGCGCACGTACTGGAGCGCGGCGGCGTGGATGTCGTCGCCCGTGGCCTCGTGGGGCAGCGCGGGCGGTCGCAGTGTCTTGATGCTCCGGCACATGAGCCCAGTCTCCCGCACCGCGCGCCGCCCTGCGATGATCCCCGCGAAGGCGGCCACCGATCCCCGGGGCCGACCGTCGGAAGGAACAGCCTCATGGCGAACCAGTACACCGTGGCGATCCTCGGCCCGGGCGGCACGGGCGGCCTCCTGGCAGCCCTGCTCTCCCGCGCCGGACACCGCGTGATCTGCCTGGCCCAGGACCGTACGGCAGCAGCTCTGCGCGGCAACGGCATCACGGTCCGCAGCGCCCGGTTCGGCGACTTCACGGCCCCCGTGGAGACGGCCACCGCGCTCCACGAACCGGTGGACGCCTGCCTGGTCACGGTCAAGCACACGGCGCTCGACGCGGCCCTGACCCGCGTCGAGCCCACCGCCCTCGGCGACGCCCTGCTGGTACCGCTCCTCAACGGCGTCGAACACCCGGCCACCCTGCGCGCCCGCTACCGGCCCGACCGGGTCGCCCCGACCGTCATCCGCGTGGAGTCGACCCGGGTGGCGCCGGGCGTGATCGAACACGGCAGCCCGTTCACGGAACTGGACCTGGCCGGCGACGGCGTACCGCGCGCCCGCCTCGACACCCTCGCCGCCACCCTCACCGCCGCCGGTACGACGGCTCGGGTGGTCGGGGACGAGACGGCGGCGCTGTGGGCCAAGATGGCGTTCCTCGCCCCCTTCGCCCTGCTCACCACCCGCTACGCCCTCCCCCTCGGCGAGGCCCGCACCCGGCACCGGGACGAGCTGCGGGACCTGGTCGCCGAGACGGCGGCCGTCAGCCGGGCCTGCGGCGCCCCCGCCGACCCGGCCCGGGCACTGGCCCGGTACGACGTCTTCCCGCCCACCGCCAAGTCCTCCATGCAACGGGACGCCGAGGCGGGCCGTCCCCTCGAACTCGACGCGATCGGCGGGGCGTTGCTGCGCGCGGCCGAGCGCCACGGCGTACCGGTGCCGGTGACGGCACGGCTGGTACGGGAACTGCGCGAGGCCGGCTTCTGAGACCCGGGAGGTTCGGCCGGGTCACCCGTTCGGCTGAACCTCCTCCTCATCCCCCGGACGAACTCGCCTCACAAAATCGAACAGGCGTACCATTGCCGTCGTGGCCAAGACCTACGACTTCCCCAGCGACCTCCTCGCCGCCCAGGAGGAGCTGCATCAGGTCCGGGCCGAGTTGTCGGCCCTGCTCAGGCGGCTGCCGTGGTCGGTGGCACCGCTGGACGGCTTCAGCGACGACACCGGCTGGCGCAAGGCGGAGCGCCCCGCCTCCCCGGGCTGGACGGCCGACGAACAGGCCGAGGTGGAGAAGCTGCGCCGCCGCGAACACGAGCTGGCGGTCTTCGTCACCACCCATCGCTTCTGGGCCGAGGTGGCGGCAGCGGACCGCATGAACGCCCGAGCCACCCTGAAACACACCCCCGAGCCCCCACCGGACGCCTGACCCGGCCCCCCGGAAACACGGAGCGGAAACACAGAACGGCCCCCGGAGAAACCTCCGGGGGCCGACCGGTGGGCGCGGACGGTTTCGAACCGCCGACATCCTGCTTGTAAGGCAGGCGCTCTACCACTGAGCTACGCACCCTGAACGCCCGGGCCATGCCCAGGTCGAGTGGACAGAGTACCTTGCCGTGCCCAGTGCCCACCACGCACCGGCGCGCGCACCGCCCGCCCCCGAAACTCCCCCGCCCGAAGCGAACTGACCGGCCCGTGTGTTCGTCTACAACGGGTGGGAGAATGGCAGCAGCCAGGGTGAGGTTCTGTACGGGAGAGGGATGTGACGGCGACACCGGGCACGTCAGGGACGCAGCCGTACTCGTCGCCGTCCGCGGGGCGGTGTGCCGCCGTGCGGGACGTACTGACGCTCGTGAGCCTGCCCGTGCTGGCCGCGGCCGGGTTGTCGGCCGCGTTCGCCGGTGGGGGGACCCGGCGCTGGTTCGGCGGGCGGGCGGAGAGTCAGCGGGCGGAGGCACAGAGCGCGAAGGACGCCGCGGCGGCCGCGTTCTACGAACTCGACACCGCCCAGCGCGACCTGCGGATCTCCATCGAGACGATCACCGCCGTGGACGACTCCCCGGCCGCCCGGCGCGCGGTGTCCGACTTCGAGGCGCTGGGGCGGCGGATCGACGAGGTCAGTCAGCGGTACATCCAGGCCGTGGACGCGCATGACCTGGACCGGGACGACCTGGAGGCCTCGGCGGCGGCGCGGGCGCGTACGGAGCTGGGCGCGGCCAAGGACGAGCTGGTGCGGGTGAAGGGGGAGCTGGACCGTTTCGGCAGCTCGCTCGGGCCGCTGCTCGGCACGGCGGAGACGCGGCTCGCCCGGCTGGCGCCGGCGGTGGAGCGGGCCCGGCAGTCGCTGCTGGCCGCGAGCAACGCGCTGGACGCCGCGCGGGAGAGCGGGCTGGGCGCGGACGAGCTGGCGGCGCGGCTGGCCGCCCTGGGGCCGGAGCTGACGCGGCTGAACCAGGGGGCCGGGCAGCACGGCGTGGCGGCGACGCTGGAGCGGGCCGAGCGCGTGCAGCGGGAGGCCGGGGCGATCCGGGCGGTGGCCGAGCGGCTGCCGGAGCAGGCGGCCGAGATCGATCACCGGCTGGTGTCGCTGCGGACCCGGGCGCAGGCGCTGACCACGCGCGCGGGGCAGGTGGAGCCGGTGCTGAGCGAGCTGCGGCGCCGGTTCGCGGTGGCGTGCTGGCAGGATCTCCAGCAGGTGCCGGCGCTGGCCGGGGAGAACGTGCGGCAGGCCGAGCTGAAGCTGGCCGAGGCGGGGGCGGCGCGGGACGCGCAGCGCTGGGCGGACGCGACGGCGCTGCTGTCGACGGTGCGAGCGCTGCTGAACGCGACGGACGAGGCGGTGTCGGCCGCCGGGGACCGGCTGCGGCGGCTGAACGCGGTGCAGAAGGACCCGCAGGCGGAGATCGAGCGGACCCGGTTCGCGATCCGGGACGCGCAGCGGCTGGCGATGACGGGGCGTACGACCCCGGATCCGCGGCACGCCCGTCCACTGGACGACGCGGTGGCCCGGCTGGAGCGGGCGGTCGGCACGCTGGAGGGCCGGCATCCGGACTACTGGCGTTTCCTGACGGAGACGGACGCGGTGCGGCAGACGGTGGCCCAGGTCGTGTCCCGCATCCGTGAGGACCGGGGCGGTCCGGGGCACTGAGCGGCGCCGCCGGGTTCCTCTGTTGCCGCTCCCCCCGCCCCGGCGGATAGTGGGTGGAGCGATGGCCTGCCCCAGCGCCCGAGGGAGGCGGCAATGGCCACACACGCAGTGCACGGCGGGCCGAAGCGGCGGACGCGGCTGAACGATCATCTGCCGGTCGACCACCGGCTGAACCGGGTCTACCGCTTCGGTGCGGGTCTGATCGGCGCGTTCCTGGTGGCCTTCGGCATCCTGGGGCTGATCAACCACATCGGCTTCTTCGGCACCGGCGGGAACACGGTCGTCGGCCTGAACTCCAACGGCACGCTCAGTGTGCTGTCGATCTGTATCGGCGCGCTGCTGCTGGTCGGCATGGTGATCGGCGGGAACTTCGCCTCGACGCTGAACATGGTGCTGGGCGTGCTGTTCCTGCTGAACGGCTTCCTGTTCCTGGGCCTGCTGGACAGTGACAGCAATTTCCTGGCGTTCAAGATCCAGAACGTGCTGTTCAGCTTCGTGGTGGGCCTGCTGCTGATGACGTTCGGCATGTACGGCCGGGTCGGGTCCGTGCTGCCCCACGACAACCCCTACTGGCGGGCCCGGCACCCCGAGGGCGGCGAGCCCCCGGGCCGGGAGCAGGAGACGGGCGTACCGCCGCTGCCCGGCCGGGAGTAGCACCTGTGGCGCAGGCCGGCTCGTACTCGGAGATGCCCCGGGACGAGCCGGCCCTGTCGCGCCAGGATCAGGTGCGGTAGGCGTAGAACGCCGCCGTCGGGTACGACGCGATGAGGCTCGCCACCGACCGGTTGTACGTGTTCGTCGAGTGGTACGTCACGTACGGCACGCCGTAGCGGTCGCGGTAGGTGACGATCATCGAGTGGTCCTTGGACCCGTCCCGGTTGAAGTCCATCTGGAGCACGTCGCCGACGTCGAGCTGGTAGACGTTGGCGAGGCTCGTGACGCGCTTCGAGGACAGGGCGAACCAGGAGAACTCGTTCACGCCGACGAAGGAGTCGGACTGGATGTCGGCCGTGCCGAACCACTTGTGCCAGTCGTTCGTGTAGCCGGGCGCGTGCTTCCAGCCGCCGGCCTTGAGGGACTGGCTGACGAAGTTGGTGCAGTCGCCGCCGGCGCCCTGCCCGTTGAAGTCCGGGTAGGCCTTGTTGTAGTTCTTCCAGTACTTGGCCGCGTATGCCGCCATCGCCTGGTAGTCGTAGCCGGAGGCCGTGAAGTTCTTCGGCTTGGCCGCGGCCGGCCAGCTGGTGGCCGAGCGGGTCGCGTCCGGCGGGCTGTCGTCGTCCACGGTCTTCACGGAGGCCACGGACGGCTTGGCGACCTGGTTGACGGCGAGGTAGCCGTCGTCGGTGTCGCGGATGCCGGTGAGCTGCCAGGTCCCCGAGCGGTCGGCCTCGAAGGTCAGCTCGTGGTGGGCCTGGAAGCCGGTGTTCTTCTGGTTCCTGGACACCGGGCGCTCGTAGGTGAGCGTGGTCGTCTCGGTCACGGCGACCTTGGCCTTGCGGCCCTTGACCTGGGTGGCGTCCAGGGTGACCTGGGTGCTGCCGTCGCTGTACTTCTCGCCGAGCTTGGCGAGGGTGGAGCGGCGGTCGCGCAGCTGTCCGAGGGCGGAGTCCTGCTGGCGGTTCTGTCCGCCGGACATCCGCACCGACCCGGAGAAGCCGGCGGTGTGGCGGGTCCGGGACTTGCCGGCGCCGTCCACGAGGGCCTGGGTGCGGTCGGTGAACACGGCGTCGGCCAGGCGCTGGAAGGTCGCCTTGGTCTTCGCGTCCACCGTCGGGTCGTCGGTGACCGCGGCGCCGGCGCTCCAGTTGGGCACCAGTGCCACACCGGCGACGACCGAGGCGGCGGCGACCGTGACTATGGAGGCGCGGCGCCGCTTACGGCTCAGTTTTCTAGATTTCAATGGTGTTCCCCTTCACTCCGGTACTCCTACCGGGAGGTAGGGCGCATCTTCGCATGCCGTGTGCGGCTGTTGTGAAGGGGGTTTGCACAAGTGGAACCTTGGGGCGCGGTCCGTCACTTGACGACCGTGGACCAGTCCGGGGACTGGGCGGGGTCGAGGCTGCGCAGCGCGGCGAGGGTCGAGGGCTTCTGGACGTCGAGCCAGTCGGCGAGTTCCTTGAAGGACACGCACTTGACGCCCTTCTTGGTGCAGACGTTCTTGACGACCTGGTCGATGGATTTCATGTAGATGCCGCCGTTCCAGTCCTCGAAGTGGTTGCCGATGAACAGCGGGGCGCGGCTGCCGTAGTAGACGCGGTTGAAGCCGGCCATGTAGGAGTCGACGGTCTGCTGCTCCCATTCGGGGAACTTGGCCGGGTCGCCCTGGGTCTCGCCGTCGGACTGGTTGTAGAGGAAGTTGAAGTCCATGGACAGGCCCTGGAACTTGCCGTTCTCGTACGGCAGCATCTGGAGCGGGAAGTCCCAGATGCCGTTCTTCTTGGAGGGCCATATCTGGAAGTCGCCCGGGGAGCTGGCGTCGTAGCGCCAGCCGTAGCTCTTGATGGCCTTCAGCAGGTTCTTCTGGCCCTCCAGGCAGGGCGCCCGGCCGCCGGTGACCTCCTTCTTGAAGTCGAAGGGCAGCGCGGGGACGTCCTTGAAGCCGGTGTTGGTCTTCCAGTTCTCCACGAAGGAGTAGAACTGGTCGATCTCGCTCTTCCACTGCTCGACGCTCCAGTCGCCGCCGCCCTTGGCGCCGCAGAAGTGGCCGTTGAAGTGGGTGCCGATCTCGTTGCCGTCCTGGTAGGCCGCGGAGAGCTGCTGGAGGGTGGTGCGGATGTGGTCGTCGGTGGCGTAGTCGATGGCGGCGTCGCCGGCCGAGTGCATGGGGCCGTGGTACTTGCTCTTCTCGCTCTTGGGCAGCAGGTAGATGCCGGTGAGGAAGAAGGTCATGTGGGCGTCGTACTGCTTGGCCATCTCCCGGTAGTGGGAGAAGAGGTGGTCGCTGCCCTCCAGGGCGCCGTCCCAGGAGAAGACGACGAACTGGGGTGGTTTCTCACCGGGTTTGAGCGGCACCGGCTTCAACTGGTTCTTCTGCGGGCCGGTGTAGGAGGTGGAGCCGTCGCCGAGGACGTGGGTCTTGCCGTCCCACTCGGGTGTCTTGCCGGCCTTCGGGGTCGCCGCGGGCTTCTTGTCGGCGGAGGCCGCGGGTGTGGTGTGGTCGGGGCGGCCGAGGGCCAGGTACCCGGCCACCAGGGAGGCCACGACGAGGAAGGCGGCGAGGGTCAGGACCTGGGGGCGGGTGGCGGCGGGGACGCGGCGGCGAGGGGTGGCCCGGCGACGGCCCGACGGCTTCTTGCTGGACATGCGCGGCTCATTCTCCGATGGGTGAGGGGGTACGGGTCCGGTGGTCAGTCAAGACCCGTCGCGGCCGACCAGAGGTTGTACGGCACGTCGTCCGTGGAGTTCCCGGCCAGTCCGTCGAGCGGCAGTGGCTCAAGGGACTTGGCCAGGTCGATGCGGTAGACGACGACCGCCGTCGAGACGGAGTCGGCCGTGCCGGCGTACCAGGCGGCGGTGTCCTTCTCGGTGGTGCCTGCCTTTCCGGCCACCCCGGGGTGGGCGGCGGCCGTGTCGGGGTGTCCGTTGCGGAAGGAGTCGGTGAGGGCGTCGGTGACCTGCTCGGCGACCTCGGCGCCGACGGCGCGCTCGGGGTGCGGGGTGGCCAGCGGGACCGGGGCGCCATTGCGGGTGACGCGGCTGACGGAGTACGGCTCGGTGTGGGTGCCGTCGGCGGCGAAGGTGGCGTAGGCACTGGCCATCCGGATCGCGCTGGGCGTGGAGTTGCCCAGGGAGAGGGCCGGCACCTGGGGGCCGATGCTGGAGGGCAGCAGTCCGGCGGCCTCGGCGGTCCGGCGGACCGTCTTCAGGCCGGTGTCCATGCCGAGTTGCATGAACGGCGTGTTGACGGAGCGGGCGAGGGCCTCGCGCAGGGTGATCTGCCCGTAGGATCTGCCGCCGTCGTTGTGCGCGGCGACCTTCTTGCCGCTGCGGTCCCAGTAGGGGCCCTCGGGGGTGGTGACGGGCACGCCGTCGTCGCCGTCGTAGACGCTGTCGGGGGTGACAGTGGTGGCGGCGCCGTCGCGTGTTTTGCGGGCGCCGTGTTCGAGTCCCGCGGCGTAGACGAACGGCAGGAAGGCGCTGCCGGCCGGGACGGTGGTGGCGTTGGACTCGTTGTAGCCCTGTTTACGGTGGTCGGGGCCGCCGTAGACGGCGAGGATCCGTCCGTCGGAGGCGACCGAGGAGGCGCCGTAGTGGCCGTTCTTCGCGGCCTTGGGGTTGTCCTGCTCGGCCTTCTTGCGGGCCTTGCCGACGGCGTCGGTGAGGGCCTTCTCCCGCTTGCGGTCGAAGGTGGTGTAGATCTGGTAGCCGCCCAGGTCGAACTGCTTGGCGGTGAGGTGGGCGGCGTTCTTGGCGTACTGCGAGGCGAGTTCGACCAGGTAGTCGCTCTGCTCGCCGGTGTCGTAGAGCGGGTTGTTCTTCAGCGGGTCGGGGAACGTCTTGTAGGTGGCCCGTTCCCGCGGCGACAGCTTGCCGATCTTGACCATGCGGTCGAGGATCCAGGACCAGCGTTCCACGGCCCGCTTGTGGTTGGCGGCGCTCAGGGTGGGGTCGTAGAGTCCGGCGCCCTTGAGCAGCGAGGCGAGCATGGCCGCCTGGGAGGCGTTGAGCTTGCTGACGTCCTTGCCGTAGTAGGCCTGGGCGGCGCGCTGGATGCCGTAGGTGCCGCGGCCGAACCAGCTGGTGTTGAGATAGCCCTCAAGGATCTTGTCCTTGCTCATCTTGTTGTCGAGCTTGAGGGAGATCATCGCCTCGGTGAATTTGCGGCTGATGGTCCTGTTCTGCGTGAGATAAACATTTTTGACGTATTGCTGGGTGATCGTGGAACCGCCCTCGGTGTCCCCTTCGCCGACGGTGCGGAACAGCGCGCGGCTGATGCCTTTGACCGAGACGCCCGGGTCCGAGTAGAAATCCTCGTTCTCCGCGGCGAGCACCGCCCAGCGGACGTCCTCGGGTATTTCCTTCAGCGGCATCGCCTGCCGCTGCACCCAGCCGGTGCGGGCCATGGGCGTGCCGTCGGACCAGAAGTAGACGTTGTCCTGCTGTGTCGCGTACGAGTTCAGGTTGCTCGGTATGTCGGTGAGCGCGTAGGCGGTGACGAGGAAGGCGGACAGCAGCCCGAAGGAGGCCAGGGTGGCGCCGAGCCACTGCCGCCAGGACGGCATCCAGCGCCGCCAGCCGGTGCGGCCGGGGCGCGGGTAGACGGGCTTGAGGCGGCGCGCGTAGGGGGCCAGGCGGCGGGCGTACGGCGCGAGGGGCGCGAGCAGCGGACGCAGCCGGGCCGGGAGACCGGCGAGGGGGGCGGTGAGGGCGGCGGCGCGCTCCTTGCCGGTGGGGCGGGCGCTGCGGCGCCGCTCGGCCCGGCCGCCGACGGCCTGCTCCGGCTCCGGCTTCCCGGGGGGTGGCGGCACCCGGAGCTGCATGGTCTCGTCCGCCTTGGGCACCCTCAGGAAGAGGGTCTCGTCGCTGTCGAACGCCCCCTCGTCACGGCCCTTCCGGCTCTCGGAACGGCCCTCCCCCTGCGACGCATCGGTCACGAACGCGTCTCCCTCCCCACTCGATCTTGCTCGCGCGGGAGAGCTGAGCATCCTCGCAACGGCGTTCACAAGTTATCAGCGATATTTTCGAATCCTCCGCACAGACGGTGGATGAAATGCAACACTCATGAAACGTTGAGACACCGGTCCCCGGCCCCTCGCGACTAACCTGGCCCCATGCCTCGCTATGAGTATCGCTGCCGAACCTGTGGTGACACGTTCGAAATGAGCCGTCCCATGGCCGAGTCCGCGTCCCCCGCCGCCTGCCCCGCCGGTCACGACGACACGGTCAAGCTGCTGTCGACGGTCGCCGTGGGCGGCCGGGCCGGCACCGCCCCGGCCGCCGCGCCCGCCCCGGCGGGCGGAGGCGGCGGCTGCTGCGGCGGGGGCTGCTGCGGCTAGGTCCGGCCCCGCCCTCCGCGCTCCCGGTCAGCCCCGCCCCGCCCCCTGCGACCCGGTGGCCCGCAGGAACTCGCGCAGGATGCGCTCCCCGGCCAGGACGCCCCGCTCCGGCAGGGCGCTGATCTCCGGGGCCGTCCAGTCCGCCTCGGCCAGTTCGCCGTGGCCGGGGCGCCAGCCCCGGTCGGCGGCGAGCAGCAGGTCGGCGTCGAGCAGCGAGTCACCGGCGGCCAGCGTCAGCCGCGCCCCCGTGCGCCGGGCGACCTCGCGCACGGCGGCGCTCTTGGTGAGCGGCTTCGGTACGGCGTAGATCTTGCGGCCCTGGAGGGAGACCGTCCAGCCGCGGTTCTCCGCCCACACCGCCAGCTCCTTCACCCAGTCCTCGTTCAGCAGCTCGCGCTCGACCACGAGGTAGGCGAACAGGTCCTCGGCGGTGCGGTGCTTGCGCACCCAGACCGGGTCGGCGGAGCGCAGCAGGTGCTCGCGGACCTCGTCCAGCGGCGCGCACTCGTCGGCGAGCCGTGCCTGCACGCTCGCGTGCCAGCCGGCGTCCGTGACCCCGTCCACCAGCAGGTGCCCGCCGTTGGCGCAGATCGCGTACTTCGGCGGCGGCCCGGGCAGGTTGATGCGCTGGTACTGCTTGCGGGTGCGGGTCGTGGTCGGCACGAAGACGGCCGCGTCGCCGAGTTCGGTGAGCAACCCGGCCGCCGTCTCCGTCATGTAGGAGAGGGGCCGGGCCTCGTGCACCTCCACGCACAGCAGCCGGGGGGCCCGCGCGTCCGGCATGGTCAGGGCAAGGGCCGCCGCGGAGTAGATCAGCGTGCGGTCGAGGTCGCTGGCCACCAGCACCGGGGTCACCGGGTCACCGCCTTGCCGTCGGCGCCCGTCGCGCCCCGGGTGTACTTCGGGTGGATCAGTCCGACGCAGCTGTACGGCAGCTCGCCGACCTCCTCCACGGGCACCCCGCGTTGCTCCGCGAGCAGCCGTACGTGGTCCAGGTCGGCCCCGGCACCGGCGCGGGCGAGGATCTTCCAGGGGACGCGGCGCAGCAGCACCCGGGTGGTCTCGCCGACGCCCGGCTTGACGAGGTTCACGTCGTGGATGCCGTACTCCTCGCTGATCCGCTCCACGGCCCGCCAGCCCTCCCAGGTCGGTGACCGGTCCTCGGCCATCAGTTCCTTGGCGGCCGAGTCGGCGGACTCGGCGACCTCCGGGAAGCGGGCGCAGACGGTGTCCAGGAAGGCCACGGAGACGTCGGCGGCGGCGAGCTCGCGGTAGAACTTGGCGCCGTGGAAGTCGTCGGGCCCCACCAGGTCGGCACGGAGCACGGTGCGGGATATCAGGCCGGAGACGGTCGAGTTGAGGCAGGCGGAGGGGATGAGGAAGTCCTCGCGGGTGCCGTAGGTGCGCACGCAGGAGCCCGGGTCGGCGAGCACGGCGATCTCCGGGTCGAAGCCGGTGACACCCTCCTCGGCCGCGAACTCCTCGATGGCGTCGGCGAGTTCACGGGTGATGGCGCCCTTGCCGGTCCAGCCGTCGACGAACACGACGTCCCGGGGGTCGTGGTGGGCGGCCAGCCAGCGCAGCGCGTTGGCGTCGATGCCCCGGCCGCGCACGATGGACACGGCGTAGTGCGGCAGGTCGAGACCGTGCCGGAATTTCGCCCAGCGGCGCATCAGGACACCGACCGGCGTCCCGGCGCGGGCGAGCGAGACGAGGACCGGGCGGGGCGAGCGCTCGGCCAGGACGGTCTCGGTGACCACGCCGACGGCCCGGGCGATCCGGGCGGCGGAGGCGTCCAGCGCGGAGTGGAACAGCCGCTGGTACGCCTCGCTGGGCTGGTACTCGACGGGCAGGGACTCGGCGTAGTGCGCGCCGCCGCTCTGGATGGCCTCCTCGCGCTCCTCGGTGGGCGCCTCCAGGGTGACGTCGGAGAGGTCCTGGAGCAGCCAGCCGACCTCCTCGGGTGCGTACGAGGAGAACGCGGGGCCGCGGAGGGGCTCGGGCAGCATGGCCGGCCTTTCGGGAGCGTGCGGGGGCTCGGGGACGTAGGAGGGGACGACCGCGAGCAGGACGTGCGGGACGTGCGCCGCGAGCCGGGCGAGGAGTCCGCCGGGGGCGTGCAGGGCGGGGGTGTCACCGGTGGAGTCGACCACGGCGACGACGGTGTCGAAGCCGCCGCCGGCGACGTTGTAGGCGTAGCGCTCGCCGGGCCCGTCGGCCGGGTCGTCGTGGGCGGGGAAGACCAGGCGGCTGCGGATGGCGTAGCCCGGGTCGTCCAGCGCGAGCACGGGTGAGCGGGTGGTGGTGGAGAACCGCACCTCGGCGTCCGTGACCCGCTCCAGCCGCTCGGCGAGCCGCAGCGGGGCGTACATCAGCTCCTCGGTGCCGAGAACGAGGACCCGGCGGGCGCCGGCGGGCAGCGCCTCGGCCATCCGGCCGGCCATGGCGGGCAGGGCGGCGTCGAGGCGGGCACGGTGGGCGGGGGTGAACCCGTGCCGGCCGCCGTCGGGGAGGCCGGGGGGCCAGTGGAGGTCGACGGTGTCAGTACCGCCCGGCGGAAGCGCCCCGCCAGGGGCGCGGGGAACTGCGCGATCAGCCACGGTGGACCCGCACCCGGCGGACGGGGACTGGGACCCGGCCTCGGAACCGCCCCCGGACCCGGACTCGGACCCGGACTCGTGCCGGGCGACCAGTGCCCGCCCCTTCTCCAGCACACCGTCCGGCAGCCGTACGGTCCCGGACGCGGTGGCGACGACATCGACCCGCGCCCCGATCTCCGCCGCGAACTCCCGCAGCCGCCCGCTGTCCTCGGGCGAGCGCATGTCCACCAGCGCGACGATCACGTACCGGTCCCGGGGATGGCGTGCGTGCAGGTCGCGGATGGTGTTGAGGACGGTGTTGCCGGTGGAGAACTCGTCGTCCACCAGCACCAGCGGCCCGGCGCCGGACAGCAGCGCGGGGTCCTCGGGCAGCAGCAGGTGCGAGGTGGCGTGGGAGTGGGCCTCCTCGAAGCCCCCGGCGGCGGCGACCCCGGCCACCGGGCGCCGCGTGGAGTGCAGGTACGGCGCGCCGCCCAGCCCGTCGGCCACCGCGTGCCCGAGTCCGGTCGCGGTCTCCGCGTACCCGAGGACGACCGCGGCGGAGCCGGTGTCCCCGTCGCCGTCGCCGTCGCCGAGCAGGTCGCGCACCTGGTGGCCCAGGCGGAGGCCGTGGTCGTACACCACGGCGGGCGACTGGGGTATGTGCTTGCCGAGCACGTGGGAGACCAGCAGGTGGGCGCGTTTGGGGTTGCGGCGCAGCGCCAGCCCGAGCAGGGCCGGCAGCGCGTCGTCGCCCACGAGTTCGACCCCGAGCCGTTCGGCGACCCAGGTGCCGGTCCAGACCCCGTCGTTCACTGCGTTGTTCATGCGTTCCTTGGATCGGAAGGGCCGGGGTGTCCGGCCGGTCAGCCGGTTATCCCGGCGGCGAGCAGCTCCACGAAGCCGACGTCCTCGCCCGCCACGCCGAAGACCTCGGCGCGCAGGAGGGTCCGCTCGGCCCAGGCGCGGTGCGGCTTCACCTCGTTCATCTTGTTGGTGTACGCCGACCTCAGTACACCCCCACCGCCGCGTTCCGGCCGCAGGATGTCCGCCGCGTCGCTGAACTCCTCGTGGCTGACGACGGACAGCGCGTGCACGGGCAGGACGTGGGAGGGGTGGATGCAGGTCTTGCCGAGCAGGCCGTTGGCCTGGTCCAGGGAGATCTCCCGGAGCAGCCCGTCCATGGCGTGCTCGATGAGCTTCTCGCGCAGTTCGACGGCGCGCACCTCAAGGAAGGGGCTCTGTCGCAGCTGGGGCTTGAAGACGCGCTCGGGGACGCGGAAGTACTCCCAGACGGGCCCGGTGACGGTGAACCCGGTGCCGTCGGCCCGGCCGAGCATGTTGACCACGTCGGCGATCACGGACGCCACGATCTGCACGTCGTACGCGGTCATGTCGGGGGCGCGGCGCAGCCCGTAGGAGGAGCAGAAGTCGGTGACGCCGAGGCGGAGGGCGAGGACCCGGTCGCGGTACTTGTCGACGGCGCGGGCGATGCCCTCCAGGGTGTCCACGCGGGACTCGCGGTAGAGCAGCTCCGGGGACTCCAGCACCGGCATGGCGAAGAGCCGCTGCCCGCTCGCGGACTCGGCGGCGGTCAGGGCCTCCAGGAAGGGGATGCCGCGCTCGCCGGTGAACTTGGGCAGCACGAAGCCGGACAGCAGCCGGGCGCTCGGGCCGAGGCGGTGCACGAGGTCGGGGATCTGCTCGGGGGTGCGGACCCGGATGAAGAGCAGGGGCGGTTCCGCGCCGGGGCGGGCGGCGAGGTCGGCGAACTGGCGCACCAGGTTCGCCTCGCCGGCCGGCACCTCCGCGTCGTCGATCGAGTCCTCCAGGCACAGCACCATCGAGACCACGCCCCTGGCCGCCTGCTTGAGGACGTCGTCGGCGAGCCGGGGCCGGGTCGCCGGGCTGTAGAGCGTGGCGCCCAAGGCCGCGGAGAGCAGCCGGGCCGGGGAGTCGGCGGTGAAGGCGCACGGCTCCTGGTGGAAGAGGCGCTGTCGCACCTCGGGGGCGATGTGCCCGAAATGACGCATGGGACTCCCTCGGGGTGCGCAGCCAGTCTCTGGAAACGGTAAAGGGTGGCCGGTAATAGTACGTAGGGACCCATGTCCGGGGTTCCCCGCGGGCATGAATTTCCGGTAACTCGCCCGTGTCGGCGCCGACACCCCCCGCATTGTCGTGGCCAGGACCGAGAAGGCAGGATGACGGCATGACGCACGCGATGCTGAAGGGGTCCAACGTCCCGCTGGAGGCCACCACGGTGCGCGCCGTGCTGCGCTGGACCCCCGGGCAGGGGGTTCCGGACGTGGACGTCTCGGCACTGCTGCTGGGTGCCGACGGCCAGGTGCGCTCCGACGAGGACTTCGTCTTCTACAACCAGCCCCGGCACCCGTCCGGGGCGGTGTGGCGGCTCGGCAAGAAGCGGATCGCCGACGGTCTGACCGACACGATCCAGTCGGACCTGGCCGGTGTCGAGCCGGGCGTCGGCCGGATCCTGCTGGTCGCCTCGGCGGACGGCGAGCCCTTCGACCGGGTGCCGGCGCTGGGCATCTCGCTGTACGACGCGACGCTCGCCGACGGTGAGCCGCTGGCGCGGTTCGACATCAGGCCCGAGACCGGGGCCGAGACGGCGCTGATCTGCGGTGAGCTGTACCGGCGCGGGGAGGGCTGGAAGTTCCGGGCGCTGGGCGAGGGCTACTCGAACGGGCTGAAGGGGCTCGCGACGGACTTCGGCATCTCCGTGGACGAGTCGGAGGCGGCGGACGGCGAGCGGACGCCGGAGCCGACGGCGGCGCCGGGCGCGCTGCCTCCCGAGCGGCCGTTCACTCCGGAGCCGCAGGTGTCCGTGCCGCAGGTGTCCATGGAGCCGCCGACGGCCGCGGTGCCGCAGCAGCCGCCGGCGTACGGGTATCCGCAGACGATGCCTCCGGCGGTGGGAGGGGACCCGGGGTTCCGGCTGCCGCCGCAGGGCCCGCAGTTCGTGGGGCGTTAGGTTCCTCGGCCTCCGGAACGGCTCTAGCGGTCCGCCTTCGTCTTGTAGCCCCTGCCCCACTGGAGTCCCCAGCCGTAGAGGCGGTCCAGTTCGCCCTGGAAGCCGTAGACGAACTTGACCTCGCGGCGGACCGTCAGCTCGTCCTTGACGTTCTCGATGAGGACCACCGCGCAGGAGCGGGCCTGGGGGTGGCGTTCGTCGAGGCTGACCTCGATACGGGGGCCGTTGCTCGGGTAGAGCGTGACGATCGCGTGGGTGCGGTCGAAGGCCGGGGTCTGGTCGTAGATGTAGACGAACACCAGCAGGCGTTTGATGGCGTCCTTGTGGTCCAGGTTGACGTACATGGTCTCGCCGGAACCGGAGCCGAACCGGTCGTCGCCGCTGAGCTTGATGTACGGCGGGGCGTTGACGTCGCCCAGGTAGCCGCCGAGGGGCTGGACGACGCCCTTGGTGCCGTCCGCCAGCTCGTACAGGCAGCCGAGGTCGAGGTCGACGTTGACCATGCTCTGCCCGTGGCCCTGCACCTCCGGCGGTTTGAGGGCCTTGAAGGGGTGGCGGAACAGGCTGGTGCGCTGGGTGCCGAAGTCGGACGTCCGCATCCGCCAGGACAGGTTGACCCGCAGGTTGCCGGTGGCCGCGTCCTGTTTCGTGAGGGACACGGCCTGGTGGCGCCGGGTCAGCTCGATGGCGTTGGTCGCGGCGCTGCCGGAGTCGAAGTCGGCGGCCCGGCCGCCGAGCAGTCCGTCGAAGAGTCCCATGTCCCGCCCCCAGGTTTCGTTCCCGCACGCCGTCGGGGCGGCCGAGCGCGTCGGCCGCCCCGCTCGAAGCGTTCCTCACCGGACGGGGTGCCACACCCCGGACGGTCAGACCCCCGAGGGGATCTCGGCCTTCTCGTCCGAACCGGACTCCCCTCCGGCCGCCGCCAGCGCGCGGTTGCGGCGCACGGAGGACCAGAAGGACCAGGCGATCAGGACGACGCCGACGAGGCCCGTGATCACCTCGTTGATCTCGTACTGGATGGTGACCATGAGGATCACGGCCAGGGCGCCGATCGCGTAGTGGGCGCCGTGCTCCAGGTAGACGTAGTCGTCGAGGGTGCCCTGGCGGACCAGGTAGACGGTCAGCGACCGGACGTACATGGCGCCGATGCCGAGGCCGAGCGCCATCAGGACGATGTCGTTGGTGATGGCGAAGGCGCCGATCACACCGTCGAAGGAGAAGGACGCGTCCAGGACCTCCAGGTAGAGGAACATGAAGAACGCGGCCTGGCCGGCCAGCACGACCGCCGAGCGCTGCTTGCCGCTGCGGGCGGCCTCTTCCTCCGCCTCGTGCTCGCGCTCCTCCTCTTCCTCCAGCTTGTCCTCGAAGTAGCCGGAGAGACCGCCGACGACCATGTAGGTGATCAGGCCGGCGATGCCGGCGATCAGGACCGTCTGCGCCTTGTCGACGTGCGCGCCGCCGTGCTGGTGGGCGTGGGTGGCGAAGGTGAAGGAGGTGACGAGCAGGACGATCAGGGCGATGCAGACCGACAACATGTCGACCTTGCCGAGCTTGGCCAGGGGCCGCTCGATCCAGCGCAGCCACTGGATGTCCCGGTCCTCGAAGATGAAGTCCAGGAAGATCATCAGCAGGAACATGCCACCGAACGCGGCGATAGCGGGGTGGGCGTCGGTGACCAGCTGCTGGTAGCGGTCCTTGTTGTTGAGCGCGAGGTCGACGGCCTCGATCGGCCCCATCTTGGCGCTGATGGCGACGATGACGACGGGGAAGACCAGGCGCATGCCGAAGACGGCGATGAGCACGCCGACCGTGAGGAAGATCTTCTGCCAGAAGGGGCTCATCTTCTTCAGGATCCCGGCGTTGACGACCGCGTTGTCGAAGGACAGCGAGATCTCCAGCACGGCCAGGATCGCCACGATACCGAAGGCGGTCCAGCCACCGTAGAAGGCCGCCGCGACCAGGCCGAGCGCGGTGATCGCGAACGACCAGCCGAAGGTTTTGAGAAGCACTGGCTACCCCATCATCTCTGTACGGGACTCCCCCGCGCCGCACGCGGCTTTACGAAACGTTGACTCCGAAGTCTAGGGCGATGCCGCGCAGGCCGGACGCGTACCCCTGTCCTACCGCCCGGAACTTCCATTCGCCCTGGTAGCGATAGAGCTCGCCGAAGATCATCGCGGTTTCGGTGGAGGCGTCCTCGCTGAGGTCGTAGCGCGCCAGCTCCTGGCCGTCGGCCTGGTTGACCACGCGGATGAACGCGTTGGAGACCTGCCCGAAGGTCTGCCCGCGCTCGTCGGCCATGTGGATGGAGACCGGGAAGATGATCTTCTCGCAGTGCGCCGGCACCGCGGGGAGGTCGATCAGGATGGACTCGTCGTCGCCCTCGCCCTCACCGGTGAGGTTGTCACCGGTGTGCTCGACCGAGCCGTCGGGGCTCTTGAGCTGGTTGTAGAACACGAACCACTCGTCGCCCAGCACCCGGTTCCCGGCGCCGCACAGCAGGGCGCTGGCGTCCAGGTCGAAGGGGGCGCCGGTGGTGGACCGGGCGTCCCAGCCGAGCCCGATCAAGACGTTGCTGAGGTTCGGTGCGGCCTTGGAGAGGGAGACATTGCCTCCCTTGGCGAGCGTGACGCCCATGTGGTCCTCCCCTTGTGGTGCTTCCCTGTTGTCCTGCGCGTCCGGCGCCGCCCGTAAACGGTGCGGCGCCGGACGGTAGGGGTATCCGAACCCTGCCGGGATCAGACGTTGACCCCGAAGTCCTGCGCGATGCCGCGCAGGCCCGAGGCGTAGCCCTGGCCGATGGCGCGGAACTTCCACTCCGCGCCGTTGCGGTACAGCTCGCCGAAGACCATGGCGGTCTCGGTGGAGGCGTCCTCGCTCAGGTCGTAGCGAGCGATCTCCTGCTGGTCGGCCTGGTTCACGACGCGGATGAAGGCGTTGCGGACCTGGCCGAAGGACTGCTGGCGGTTCTCGGCGTCGTAGATCGACACCGGGAAGACGATCTTCTCGACGTCGGCCGGGACGCCGGCCAGGTTGACCTTGACCTGCTCGTCGTCGCCCTCGCCCTCACCGGTGAGGTTGTCGCCGGTGTGCTCGACCGAGCCGTCGGGGCTCTTGAGGTTGTTGAAGAAGACGAAGTGCTGGTCGCTCGCGACCTTGCCGGCGTTGTTCAGCAGCAGCGCGCTGGCGTCGAGGTCGAAGTCCGTGCCGGTCGTGGTGCGCACGTCCCACCCGAGACCGACGATGACGGCGGTCAGGCCCGGGGCCTCCTTCGTCAGCGATACGTTGCCGCCCTTGCTGAGGCTGACTCCCACGGGTCCTCCTGTGGTCTTCCGGGGCCCTCGGCCCCCTCGTGCTTCGGATAGGGGATCAACGTGCCGATCCTAGTGACGGGTTCCCGCACCCGCAGATCACAGGGTGTCGAGCGCCTTCACGTAGTCGTTCAGGTCGCGGGCGTCGGGCAGGCCGTTGCGCACGGTCCAGCGGACGACGCCCTCCTTGTCGATGATGAAGGTGCCGCGCACGGCACAGCCCTTGTCCTCGTCGAAGACGCCGTACGCGCGCGAGACGTTGCCGTGCGGCCAGAAGTCGCTGAGCAGCGGGTACTCCAGGCCCTCCTGCTCGGCGAAGACGCGCAGGGTGTGGATGGAGTCGTTGGAGACGGCGAGGAGCTGGGTGTCCCGCTCGGCGAACTTGGGCAGGTTGTCGCGCAGCTCGCACAGCTCGCCGGTGCACACGCCGGTGAAGGCGAAGGGGTAGAAGAGCAGCACCACGTTCTTGTCGCCGCGGAGGTCGGAGAGCCTCACGGTGCGGCCGTGGTTGTCCTTGAGCTCGAAGTCGGGCGCCTTGTCGCCGACCTGGATCGCCATCGTGCATCCCTTCGGTGGGCTGTTCGGGTGAGAGCACAGCAGACTGCGGGCTCCACCCTACGCAGCGGTCACCGAAGGTCTCGCGCGGCGGTCACCGAAGGGCCCGCGCGGCGGTCGCGAGGGGCCTCGCGGCGGCCGGTCCGGGCCTGGTGGCCCGGACCGGCACCGGGGTCATCGCTTGGACTTGGCGGCCTTCGGCGTCGCGAGGCGCGAGCCGCTCCAGTCCTTGCCCACACTGACGCTCTTCGACGCCGTCAGGCCGGCCGTGGTGGCGGCGTCCTGGATGTCGCTCGGCTCCACGTACCCCGTACGGCCGGTCTTCGGCGTCAGGAGCAGGATCGCGCCACCTTCCTCGATGTACGTGGTGGCGTCCACCAGCACATCGGTCAGGTCGCCGTCGTCGTCACGGAACCACAGCACAACGGCGTCGGCCACGTCGTCGAATTCCTCGTCCATCAGGTCGCCCTCGATGGCTTCCTCGATGGCCTCGCGGAGCTCCTGATCGACGTCGTCGTCGTAGCCGATCTCCTGGACCACCTGCCCGGGCTGGAAACCCAGCCTGGCGGCAGGGTTGGTCCGCTCCTCCGCGTGGTCCGCGGTCGCGCTCACGGGTTGCCTCCTGATCATGTCTTGATGAATGTCTCAGCCACGCGCGTGCGCGAAGCATTGGCCGTAGTCCACACGTGCGGGACGGATCGCGCAAGTACCCGGCCCTCGGGACCGCCGAAACGGTGACGATCCGGGCCGTGTCGCCGCAACTTCTCGCACGGTACCCCGATTCTCCGGCACCCACATCACGCCGATGCGTCCGCTTTGCCCCGTACGGGATCCTCACCCCCCGCACCACTCGAACACCTTTGCCAAGCGTGTCACACCCGGGGCGTATCGTTGCGTTTTGACCGATGGGACACCCAGCAGATGACGTGAGCCGCTCCCAGGTACACGATGGGGGACGGTGCAGGCACTGGTAAGAACCCGGCCCTCTGACAGGTAAGGAACAGCGTGGCTTCCGGATCAGATCGCAACCCGATCATCATTGGCGGCCTTCCGAGTCAGGTTCCTGACTTCGATCCCGAAGAGACCCAGGAGTGGCTCGACTCCCTCGACGCCGCCGTGGACGAACGCGGCAGGGAACGGGCCCGCTATCTCATGTTGCGCCTGATCGAGCGGGCCCGCGAGAGGCGCGTGGCCGTGCCCGAGATGCGCAGCACGGACTACGTCAACACGATCCCCACCAAGAGCGAGCCGTTCTTCCCGGGCAACGAGGAGATCGAGCGCCGGATCCTGAACGCCACCCGCTGGAACGCGGCCGTGATGGTCTCGCGCGCCCAGCGCCCCGGCATCGGCGTCGGTGGCCACATCGCCACCTTCGCCTCCTCCGCCTCGCTGTACGACGTGGGCTTCAACCACTTCTTCCGCGGCAAGGACGAGGGCGACGGCGGCGACCAGGTCTTCTTCCAGGGCCACGCCTCCCCCGGGATCTACGCCCGCGCGTTCCTCCTGGACCGGCTCAGCGCCGACCAGCTCGACGGGTTCCGGCAGGAGAAGTCGAAGTACCCCGAGGGCCTGTCCAGCTATCCGCACCCGCGTTCGATGCCGGACTTCTGGGAGTTCCCGACCGTCTCCATGGGCCTCGGCCCGCTCGGCGCGATCTACCAGGCGCGGATGAACCGCTACATGCAGGCGCGCGGGATCGCGGACACCTCGAAGTCGCAGGTGTGGGCGTTCCTCGGGGACGGCGAGATGGACGAGCCGGAGTCGCTCGGCCAGCTCACGCTCGCCGCCCGGGAGGGCCTGGACAACCTGACCTTCGTGGTCAACTGCAACCTCCAGCGCCTGGACGGCCCGGTGCGCGGCAACGGCAAGGTGATCCAGGAGCTGGAGTCGGTCTTCCGGGGCGCCGGCTGGAACGTGATCAAGCTGATCTGGGACCGCACCTGGGACCCGCTGCTCGCCCAGGACCGGGACGGCATCCTGGTCAACAAGATGAACACGACCCCGGACGGGCAGTTCCAGACGTACGCCACCGAGTCCGGCGACTACATCCGCCGGCACTTCTTCGGTGACGACCACCGGCTGCGCGCGATGGTCGAGAACATGACCGACGACCAGATCCTGCACCTGGGCCGCGGCGGTCACGACCACCGCAAGATCTACGCCGCGTTCAAGGCGGCCCAGGAGCACAAGGGCCAGCCGACGGTCATCCTGGCCAAGACGATCAAGGGCTGGACGCTGGGCCCGAACTTCGAGGGCCGCAACGCCACGCACCAGATGAAGAAGCTGACGGTCGACGACCTCAAGCGCTTCCGGGACCGGCTGCACCTGCCGATCGCCGACAAGGAGCTGGAGTCCGGCGCGCCGCCGTACTTCCACCCGGGCCGGGACTCGGAGGAGATCCAGTACATGCACGACCGCCGGTCGGGTCTCGGCGGCTACGTGCCCACGCGTGTCGTGCGCTCGGAGCCGCTCGCCCTGCCGGACGACAAGGCGTACGCGACCGTGAAGAAGGGCACGGGTCAGCAGTCCATCGCGACGACCATGGCCTTCGTGCGCCTGCTCAAGGACCTCATGCGGGACAAGGAGATCGGCAAGCGGTTCGTGCTGATCGCGCCGGACGAGTACCGCACGTTCGGCATGGACTCGTTCTTCCCGAGTGCGAAGATCTACAACCCGCTCGGTCAGCAGTACGAGTCCGTGGACCGGGAGCTGCTGCTCGCGTACAAGGAGTCGCCGACCGGGCAGATGCTGCACGACGGCATCTCGGAGGCGGGCTGCACGGCCTCGCTGATCGCGGCGGGCTCGGCGTACGCCACGCACGGCGAGCCGCTGATCCCGGTGTACGTCTTCTACTCGATGTTCGGTTTCCAGCGCACCGGCGACCAGTTCTGGCAGATGGCCGACCAGCTCGCGCGCGGATTCGTCCTCGGCGCGACCGCGGGCCGTACGACGCTGACCGGTGAGGGCCTCCAGCACGCGGACGGCCACTCCCAGCTGCTCGCCTCGACCAACCCGGCGTGCGTGGCCTACGACCCGGCGTACGGGTACGAGATCGCGCACATCGTGCAGGACGGTCTGCGCCGGATGTACGGCAGCTCGCCCGAGCACCCGCACGGCGAGGACGTCTTCTACTACCTGACCGTCTACAACGAGCCCATCCAGCACCCGGCGGAGCCGGCGGACGTGGACGTCGAGGGCATCGTCAAGGGCGTCCACCGGATCAGCGCGGGCACCGGCGGGGCGATCCCGGCGCAGGTCATGGCATCCGGTGTGGCGGTCCCGTGGGCGCTGGAGGCGCAGCGGCTGCTCGCCGAGGAGTGGAACGTCCGCGCGGACGTGTGGTCGGCGACCTCCTGGAACGAGCTGCGCCGCGAGGCCGTGGAGTGCGAGGAGCACAACCTGCTGCACCCGGAGGAGGAGCAGCGGGTGCCGTTCGTGACGCGCAAGCTGGGCGGCGCCGAGGGGCCGTTCGTGGCGGTCTCCGACTGGATGCGCTCGGTGCCGGACCAGATCTCCCGGTGGGTGCCGGGGACGTTCCAGTCGCTGGGCGCGGACGGCTTCGGCTTCGCCGACACCCGGGGCGCGGCGCGCCGCTTCTTCCACATCGACGCGCAGTCGATCGTGGTGGCGGTGCTGACGGAGCTGGCCCGGGAGGGCAAGGTCGACCGCTCGGTCCTGAAGCAGGCCATCGACCGCTACCAGCTGCTGGACGTGTCGGCGGCGCACCCGGGGGCGGCCGGCGGCGACGCGTGAGACCGCGCCCGGCGCAGGCCGGGTGACGGGTCGGGGGGCGGTGGGGCCGGTCGGCCCCACCGCTCTTCTGTACGGATCTTCTCTACGCTGCGGGTATGGAACGACAGTCGGCACAGGCCGCGTGGGAACGACGTACCGAACGGCCGCTGCTGGCACTGGCGGTGGGGTTCGCGCTGGCGTACGCGGTGCCGATCGTGGACAGCACCGCCTCGCGGTCGCTGACCGAGCTGTGCACGGGCGTGGAGTGGGTGGTGTGGGGCGCGTTCGCCGTGGACTACGTCATACGGCTGGGACTCGCGCCCCGGCGCGCGGAGTTCGTGCGCCGGCACTGGCCGGATCTGTGCGCGGTGGTGCTGCCGGTGCTCCAGCCGCTGCGGCTGCTGCGGATGGTCTCGACGCTGCTGCTGGTGGGGCGGCGGGCCCGGATGGCGCCGCAGATCCGGCTGACCACGTATGTGGTGGGCTCGGTGGTCGGGCTGCTGATGTTCGGCTCGCTGGCGGTGCTGTCCGTGGAGCGGGGCTCGCCGCACGGGAACATCCGGACGCTGGGTGACGCCGTGTGGTGGTCGTTCACGACGATGACGACCGTGGGGTACGGCGACCACGCGCCGACCACCGGGCTCGGCCGGATGATCGCGGTGGGGCTGATGCTGTCCGGCATCGCGCTGCTCGGTGTGGTGACGGCGAACATCGCGGCCTGGTTCCTGTCCCAGTTCGAGAAGGACGACGTGGAGGAACGGCGCCAGACGGAGGCGATCGCGGTCCTCACGGAGGAGGTACGGCTGCTGCGTGCGGAGGTGGCCCGGCTGACGGAACGCCGGCCGGACCACCACCACTGAACCCGCTCGCCGGCACCGGCGGGGTGCCGCTGTCACCGCCCGCGTCAGAGCAGGCCGTGGCCCCAAGTGGCCGCGCCCGCCAGGGCGATGATGGCCAGCAGCGTGTCGATCGCGCCCAGGATGAGGGCCACCAGTGGCGGGACGGACCGGTCGTTGGACCACTTGCGGCCCATCGCCTGCCAGCCGCAGAACATCGCGACCGGGCCCAGGATGATGCCCAGTGCGAAGAAGCCGGCCACCGCACAGATCGTGCCGATGATCCCGAGCGTCGCACGGTCCGGCCCGGTGCGTTGCCACGTCCGGCCACGTGACCGGGGGTACCCGCGCGTTCCCTGCCCGAAGCCAGCCATCATCAACTCCCTGATGTCGTGGGTCACTTCGGCTTCGGTGCTCGGGTACCCCGGTTCCGGCGGGGCAGACCCGCGCCCGCTGCCCCCCTCCGGCAGCGCGCGCCACGGCCCGGCCGTCCTCCCATGCCCTGCGGAGGACTTGACCCACTGTGACCTGCGGCGCGCACCGCAAGCGAGCGATCTTGAGCGGCTTCACCCTGATGAGGGAAATTCCGCCCTTGCGGAGCGAGAAGCCCTCACAGAGCGAGAGGAGAGGGAGAACGGGCCGGTCGGATGTGGCCGGTCAGATGTGGCCCACGCCCGCCCCCGCCTCCGCGTTGACGCCGCGCTTGGTGAGCAGCGCGACCAGGATGGCGACCGCCGCCACACCGGCCGCCACCAGGGAGGCGAGGCTCATACCGGAGATGAAGGTGTCGTGCGCCACCTCGGCGATCTTGGCGGCGATCGGCGCGGGGGTGCCCTTCGCCACCGGCGCGGCGCCCTGCTGCACCGCCTGGGACGCCTGGTCGAGCTGAGCCGGCGTCAGCTTCGGCAGGCCCGCGTCGGCCCAGTTGCCGGCGAGGTCGCTGTCGACCTTGGAGGCCATCACGGCACCCAGCACGGCCGTGCCGAGGCTGCCGCCGATCTGCATGCCCGCCTGCTGGAGACCGCCCGCGACCCCGGACAGCGCCAGGGGCGCGTTGCCGACGATGACCTCGGTGGCGCCGACCATGACCGGGGCGAGGCCGAGGCCGAGCAGGCCGAACCAGACCGACATCACCCCGCTGCCGGTGTCGACCTCCAGCGTCGACATGCCGTACATCGCGACGGCGGTCGCGGCCATGCCGCCGGCCAGCGGGATGCGCGGGCCGAGCTTGGTGATCGCGATACCCGCGAGCGGCGAGGCGACGATCATCATGCCGGTGAGCGGCAGCAGGTGCAGACCGGCGTCGATGGGGCTCATGCCGTGCACGTTCTGGAGATAGAAGGTGACGAAGAACAGGCCGCCCATGAAGGCGATGGCCATCAGCACCATCAGGACGACGCCCGCGGACAGCGGCACCGAGCGGAACAGGCCCAGCGGGATCAGCGGCTCGGCGACCCGGGTCTCCCAGAAGGCGAACCCGGCGAACAGCACCACAGAGGCCGCGATGAACAGCCAGGTCCGGCCGTCGCCCCAGCCCCAGGTGGGCGCCTTGATCAGGGCCCAGACCAGGCAGAACATGGCGCCCGAGAGCAGCACGATGCCGGGGATGTCGAAGGAGCGGGGGGCGTTCGCGGCGCGGTGGTCCAGCAGGATCAGCAGGCCGAGGAGGAGCGCGAGGGCGCCGACGGGCACGTTGATGAAGAACACCGACTGCCAGTTGACGTGCTCGACGAGGACACCGCCGAGGATCGGGCCGCCCGCGGTGGACGCGCCGATCACCATGCCCCAGATGCCGATCGCCATGTTGAGCTTCTCGGCCGGGAAGGTGGCGCGCAGCAGGCCCAGCGCGGCCGGCATCAGCAGCGCGCCGAACAGGCCCTGGAACACGCGGAACGTGACGACGGCGGCGATGCTGTGCGACAGCCCGATGGCGCCCGAGGCGGCGGCGAAGCCGGTGACGCCGATGAGGAAGGTCTGCCGGTGGCCGAAGCGGTCACCGAGCTTGCCCGCGGTGATCAGGGTGACGGCGAGGGCCAGGAAGTAGGCGTTGGTGATCCACTGCACGTCGGAGAAGGTCGCGTGCAGGTTCTTGGCGATGGCCGGGTTGGCGATCGCCACGATGGTGCCGTCCAGGGCGACCATCATGACGCCGACGGCGACGGTGAGAAGAGTGAGCCACGGATGGCCGCGCAGCCCTGTGGCCGGGGTCGAGTCCGACGGGGCTGCCGGCACCTTGCCGCCGCCCGGCCCCGTGGCATCGATGGCGGTCTGACTAGTCATATCGTCGAGGCTAGTGACAGCGACTGACAGTTGACAAACAAAATCACCCGTCAGCGGCTGACATCGCGTCGCCGCATAGGCTGAGCTGCACGGACGTTCACCGGAAGAGGGGCCCATGGAAACGCTGCGCGAGCGCAAGAAGCGGCGTACCCGGGAAGCGCTGCTGCGCGCCGCCCTCGAACTGTTCACCACCCAGGGGTACGAACGCACGACGGTCGACGAGATCGCCGAGGCCGTCGACGTCTCGCAGCGCACCTTCTTCCGCTACTTCGCCGGCAAGGAGGAGGCCGCCTTCGCGGTCCAGACGATGACGGAGGACCGCTTCCTCGCGGCTGTCCGGGCCCGTCCGCCGCACGAGGCGCCGATGACGGCCCTGCGGCAGGCGTTCCTGGAGGGCTGGGACGCGATCCGCGAGCACGTCGAGGAGGCGGTGCCGGTCGAGCTGTACCTGCGCATGTACCGCACGATCGGGTCGACGCCCGCGCTGCTCGCCGCCCATCTGCGCCGCTCGGTCGCGATCGAGGAGACGATGGCGCGGGTGCTGGCCGAGCGGGAGGGCGTCGACGTGGACTCCGACCCGCGTCCGCGGCTGGCCGTGGCCGTGTTCGGCGGGGTGATGAGGGTCACCGAGCGGCAGTGGAGCACGGGCGACGACCTCAGCCCGGAGGCCATCCGCGCGCTCACCGCGTCGTACCTCGATCAGGTGGGATCCGCCCTGACCGGGAACTGGGGCGGCGACTGAGATCGTTGGAGGACCGGGGCGAAGATCGACCGGCCGGACACCCGCGAGATCGCCGCCGAAGCGTTCGATCTCCGTCGAAACGTGATCCCTGCCACTCGGTTACCCCGAGACCCTCCCGTTCTCCTAGTGTGTCCTCCCAGTGACTTCCTTCGACACCTCCTCCCCGCAACTCAACGTCTGGCGCGCCCTGCTGGCTCTGGCCGTCGTGTTCGTGATGCTCGCGACCACCGGCTGGACCGCCCTGCGCAGCCACCGGGAGCCGTCGGCGCTCCAGGCCTCGCTCGCCAAGTGGGAGCACGGCCGGCTGCACGGCCTGCCCCTGCCCGACCCCGAGGCGGGGCCGGCCCGGCTCGCCCGCTTCTTCGCCGCGCTCGGCCACCAGGACCGCGACCGCCTCGCCCACCGCTACCCCCTCGCGGTCGGCAACATGAACGGCGCCCCGGTCACCCTGCGCTACCAGGCCAACCGCGTCGCCCTCGACCAGGCGCGCCGGGCGGAGCGGCAGCGGACGCACGACCCGCGGCTCAGCTCGGCCGGCCGGCAGGACGCGACCCGCCGCGTGGACCGCTACGCGTCGCTGCTGACCCCCGGCCGGCACATCCTGGCCTTCGACCCGCAGGACTCGGGCCGGGTGGCGGAGGTGTTCGGAGACCTCGACCGGGCGCAGCGGATCTCGGTCGTCGTCCCCGGCGTCGACACCGATCTGCTCACCTTCCAGCGGACGTACCGCAAGTACAGCGCCCCGGTCGGCATGGCCGAGGCGCTCTACGCGGCCGAGCGCGACGCGCGCCCCGGCACCCGGACGGCCGTGATCGCCTGGGCCGACTACACCGCGCCCGACGGGCTGGGCGTGGACGCGGCCACCGGGCTGCGCGCCGAGGAGGGCGCCGTCCGGCTCAACGGCCTGCTGCGCGCCCTGCCCGGCCGCGCGAAGGTGGCGATGGTCTGCCACAGCTACGGCTCGGTGGTGTGCGGGGTCGCCGCGCGCGGGATGCCGGCCCGGGTGACCGACATAGCGGTGGCGGCGAGCCCCGGCATGCGGGTCACCGGGGCCGGGGACCTGGGCACCAGGGCCCGGGTGTGGGCCATGCGGGACGCCACCGACTGGGTGCGGGACGTCCCCTATCTGGAGCTGGGCGGGCTCGGGCACGGCGCCGACCCGGTGTCCTCGGCGTTCGGCGCGCGGGTGCTGTCCGCGCGGGACGCGCAGGGCCACGCCGGCTATTTCCAGCCGGGCACGGACAGCCTGCGCAACCTCGCCGAGGTCGGGGTCGGCGGGTACGCCGAGGTGACCTGCGCCCGGGAGAACGACACGTGCCGGGCCGGTCTGCCCGGCGCCGAGACGGCCGGACGCGCGTAGAAACAGCAGGAAGTGCGGTCTGCGCGGGTGGCGACGGAGGAGCACGTGCCGCATACGATGAGCCGCATGGGTGACGTACTGGCGGGATTTCATGCCGTCTGGGAGTTCGAATCCGACTCCGTGCTCATCCGTTACGAACGGGGGATTCGAACACCCAGGCTTTTCCAGGCCCTCGGCGAGCGGCGGATCCCGCTGTCCGCGGTGGAGGGGGTGACGCTCGCGCCGGGCAGACGCGGCACCGTCGCGCTGCGGCTGGTGCTGCGGGAGGGCGCCGACCCGCTGACGGAGGCGGCCGACGGTCAGCTCAAGGAGGGCGCGGACCCCTACCGGCTGGTGGTGCCGGCCGAGCGGGAGGGCGTCGCCGGGTACTACGCCGACGAGCTGCGGAAACTGCTGACCGAGTCCGGTCCCAGCGAACGGCACCTGGTCGCGGCGCCCGAGGCGCCGCTGCAGTTCAAGGCCTCCGACGCGAAGGCGTCCTTCGACGGCACCCGGGTGCGGTTCCGCTGGTCCTGGACAGGGGCGTCCTCCGCGAAGTGGAAGGCCGGCGACCAGAGCTTTCCGGTCACCGAGCTGACCGGGGTGGAGTGGCGGTCGCCGGAGGACTTCGAGGGGCATCTGCGGCTGGTGCCGCGCGACGGCGGCGCGGACCGCCCGGCCCAGCCCGACCAGGACCCGGCGTCGGTGGTCTTCGGGCTCGGGTACGGCCCGGTGCACGAGTCGCTGCCGTTCGCCGCCGCCGTGCTCGCGGCGGTGCGCGCCCGCGGGCCGGTGCCGGCGATACCGGCGGCGCCGGCCCGGCGCGACCCCGCGGACATCGCCGAGCGGATCCGGCACCTCGGGGAGCTGCACCAGGCCGGCCTGGTCACGGACGAGGAGTTCTCCTCGAAGAAGGCCGAGCTGCTCGCCGAGCTGTAGCCCTGCGGCCGGGCTCCCGCCGCCGTCAGGTTCCCGCCGTCGTCAGGCTCCCGCCGTCGTCAGGCTCCCGCCGCGTAGAAGCCGATCTTCCGGTCCAGTACCGCGAGGGTGTCGTGCAGCTCCGCGATCCGGGTCAGCACGTCCCGGCGGGTCGACTCCAGCAGCTCCCGCCGCTCGCCGTAGGTGCTCTCGCCCTCGCGGACCAGTTCCGCGTACCGCACCATGTCGGCCACCGGCATGCCGGTCAGGCGCAGCTTGTTGACGAACTCCAGCCAGTCCAGGTCCCGGTTGCGGTACCGGCGCTGGCCGGTGTGCGAGCGGTCCACGTGCGGCATCAGCCCGATCCGCTCGTACCAGCGCAGGGTGTGCGCGGTCAGCCCGGTGCAGGCGACGGCCTCACTGATCGTGTAGTGGTCCTGCCCGTCCGGGCGGGGGTGGGGCGGAGGCGGGGCGGAGCAGCGGTCGGCGGGGCCGGCGGCCGTGGCACCGGCCGGCATGGTCTGCGTCACCGTCATGCCCTCCACGCTAAGACCTTCGAGTGCACTCCAGGCAAGCGGGACCGGTGTGAAAACGGCAAGACGCGGGCCACGGTCGGTGGCTAGCGTGCGGCGCATGAGTCTCGTACGCCGGGCCCGGCCCGAGGACGCCGGGGAAGTGCTGCGCCTGCGGCAGGTGATGATCGACTCGGTGTCCGGGGCGGACCGGGGCGGCCCCACCGCCTGGCACGCCGACTCGCTGCCGGCGCTGCGCGGGCGGCTGGCCGAGCCGGACGGGGGCTTCGCCGCCTTCGTCGTGGACCACCCGGACCGGCCGGGGGCGCTGGCCGCGCTGGTGTGCGGGACGCTGGAGTACCGCATCGGCCAGTCCGGGAACCCCGAGGGGCGGGTCGGGTACGTGTTCAGTGTCGCGACCGACCCGGACGCCCGGCGCCGCGGCTACGCCCGCGCCTGCATGGCCGAGCTGCTGGAGTGGTTCCGGGAGCGGGGGGCGCGGCGGGTCGACCTCCACGCGTCGGCCGAGGGCGAGTCGCTGTACGCGTCCCTCGGCTTCGTCCGCAAGCCCGACCCCTCGATGCGGCTGGTGCTGTGAGCCGCATAGGCTCGCCGCATGTCCTTGCAGAGCCTGGCGCAGATCGAGAACTGGCCCGTGACCACCGCCGCCGCGGGCGTCGTACGAGCCGACGGAACCGTCCTCGGGACGCACGGGCCCGCCGGGCACCGCTTCCCGCTCGCCTCCGTCACCAAGCCGCTGGCGGCCTACGCGGCGCTCGTCGCGTACGAGGAGGGCGCCGTCGAGCTGGACGAGCCGGCCGGTCCGCCCGGGTCGACGGTGCGTCACCTGCTCGCGCACACCTCCGGACTGGCCTTCGACGAGCACCGGGTCACGGCCCCGCCCGGGGAGCGGCGCCTGTACTCCAACGCCGGGTTCGAGCAGCTCGGGGACCATATCGCCAAGGCGACGGACATCCCGTTCGGGGAGTATCTGCGGCAGGCCGTGCTGGAGCCGCTGGGCATGACCTCGACCTCGCTGGCGGGCTCCCCGGCCAAGGACGGCGTGTCCACCGTCGAGGACCTGCTGCGGTTCGCGGCCGAGGTGCAGGCGCCCCGGCTGCTGGACCCGCGCACGGTCGCGGAGGCGATGAGCGTGCAGTACCCGGGCACCAAGGGCGTGCTGCCGGGCTACGGCCACCAGAACCCGAACGACTGGGGGCTCGGCTTCGAGATCCGGGACGCCAAGTCACCGCACTGGACGGGCGGTTCGTCCTCGCCGCGCACCTTCGGCCACTTCGGGCAGTCCGGTACGTTCCTGTGGATCGACCCCGACGCGGGCCTCGCGGCGGTCGCGCTGGCGGACCGGGCGTTCGGGCCCTGGGCGACCGAGGCGTGGCCGGTGCTCACCGACGCGGTGCTCCAGGAGGCCCGCACCCGGTGATGCCGGCGCCGGTCAGCGGCTCAGCTCCCACAGCAGCAGCTCGGCCGCGCCGATCGCCTCCGCCGTGAGGCCGCTCTCCCCGGTGACCCGCGCCGCGTCACCGGCGTGCAGGTCCTCGTCGCCCAGCCGGACGGCCCCGCGCACCACGTGCACGTACACCAGGGCGGCGTCCGGTACGGCGACCCGCTCCCCCGGCGCCGGCCGGCGCACGTGCAGCAGGGCACCGGCCGCGGACACGGCGTACGGGGTGGCGTCGGCGATGCCCGGCACCAGCGCGTACGACGGAGTGCCGCCCGGCTCCAGCGGGGCCAGCCAGGTCTGGACGAAGGTCAGCGGGGTGTCACCGTCGTTGCGCTCGGCGTGCCGCACCCCGGCCGCCGCGCTCAGGTGCTGGACGTCCCCGGCGCGCACTGTCGTCGCGTGCCCGGCGGAGTCCCGGTGGGTCAGCTCGCCCGCCACCACCCAGGTCACGATCTCGGTGTGGCTGTGCGGGTGTTCGCCGAAACCGGCGCCGGGTGCGAGGCGCTCCTCGTTGCAGGCGATCACCGCGCCGAAGCGCAGGTTGTCCGGGTCGTAGTGCGGGCCGAAGGAGAAGGCGTGCCGGGTGTCGATCCCGGCGGCCGGGTCCCCGCCCCGGTAGCGCCCGTCGGCGCGCCGTACGTCTATCACGGGCACCACCGTAGACGCGTCACGGGCAGCGCCGTGGACGCGTCACGCGCACCACCGTGGACGCCGACGGCGCCCCCGGCCGCACCCGCCGTCATCCCGATAAGGCAGTCTTGTCCCGTGCCCGAACCCGAATCCCACAGCAGCGACCCCGCAGGACGCGTCGCCCACTCGCACTCCGCGACCCTGAGACGGCTGGAGAAGTCCTCCGGGAACCTCGCCGCCCAGGCCATCGCGCGGATGGACGAGACCCTGCCGTGGTACCGGGCCATGCCGCCGGAGAACCGTTCCTGGATCGGACTGGTGGCGCAGGCGGGCATCGCCGCCTTCACCGAGTGGTTCCGGCGCCCGGACGCCCCGCAGGCGATCTCCACGGACGTCTTCGGCACCGCGCCGCGCGAGCTGACCCGGGCGATCACGCTGCGGCAGACCGTGGAGATGGTGCGCACCACCATCGAGGTCATGGAGTCGGCCATCGACGAGGTGGCCGCGCCCGGCGACGAGGGTGTGCTGCGCGAGGCGCTGCTGGTGTACGCCCGGGAGATCGCCTTCGCCACCGCCCAGGTGTACGCGCAGGCCGCCGAGGCACGCGGTGCCTGGGACGCGCGCCTGGAGTCGCTGGTGGTGAACGCCGTGCTCAGCGGGGAGGCGGACGAGGGCGCCGTCAGCCGGGCCGCCGCGCTCGGCTGGAACTCGCCGGAGCACGTGTGCGTGGTGCTCGGGACGGCCCCCGACGGGGACAGCGAGCTGACCGTGGAGGCGATCCGGCGGGCCGCCCGGCACGCCAAGCTCCAGGTGCTCACCGGGGTCCTCGGGGCGCGGCTGGTGGTCATCGCCGGCGGCAGCGACAACCCGCTCGCCGTGGCCAGGTCGCTGATCGGGCCGTTCGCCGCCGGGCCGGTGGTCGCGGGTCCCGTCGTCCCCGACCTGCTGGCCGCGACCCGCTCCGCGCAGGCCGCCGCCGCGGGTCTGAAGGCGTGCATGGCCTGGCAGGACGCGCCCCGCCCGGTGCTGGCGGACGATCTGCTGCCCGAGCGCGCCATAGCGGGCGATCCGAGCGCCCGTGAGCAGCTGGTGGAGGAGATCTACAGACCGCTGGGGGAGGCCGGCTCGGCGCTGCTGGAAACGCTGAGTGTCTACCTGGAGCAGGCGAGCAGTCTCGAAGGCGCGGCCCGGATGCTGTTCGTTCACCCGAACACCGTGCGCTACCGGCTCCGACGTGTGACTGATGTCACCGGATGGTCGCCTTCCGATGTACGATCCGCCTTCACACTGCGGATCGCGCTCATCCTGGGGCGTCTGGCCGACGTCGAAGCCCAGGCATAGGGTTTTGTCGGGGGCCCACAAAAGCCCTCCGTGTTCTTCGTCCCTGTCCCCACGGGCGGCCGTGGCCGTCCCCAAGAGAGAGTGTGAGAGTGCTCGTACTCGTCGCTCCCGGCCAGGGTGCCCAGACGCCCGGCTTCCTGACTCCCTGGCTCGAACTGCCCGGTGCCGCGGACCGCGTCGCCGCCTGGTCGGACGCCATCGGCCTGGACCTCGCCCACTACGGCACCCAGGCCGACGCGGACGCCATCCGGGACACCGCGGTGGCCCAGCCGCTGCTGGTCGCCGCCGGTCTGCTGTCCGCCACGGCACTCGGTGACATCTCCGGGCTCGCGCCGGGCGCGGTGGCCGGTCACAGCGTCGGCGAGATCACCGCCGCCGTCTTCGCCGGGGTCCTGGACGACACCGCCGCGCTGGGCCTGGTCCGCAGGCGGGGTCTGGCGATGGCCGAGGCCGCCGCGGTCACCGAGACCGGTATGTCGGCGCTGCTCGGCGGCGACCCCGAGACCTCGGTCGCGCACCTGGAGAAGCTGGGCCTGACCCCGGCGAACATCAACGGCGCCGGCCAGATCGTCGCCGCCGGCACGCTGGAGCAGCTCGCCGCGCTGGCCGAGGACAAGCCCGAGGGCGTCCGCAAGGTCGTCGCGCTGAAGGTCGCCGGCGCCTTCCACACCCGGCACATGGCCCCCGCCGTCGAGGCCCTCGCCAAGGCCGCCGAGCAGCTCGCGCCCGCCGACCCGAAGGTCGCCTACGTCTCCAACAAGGACGGCAGGGCCGTGACCTTGGGCGCCGAGGTGCTGGAGCGCCTGGTCGGCCAGGTCGCCAACCCGGTCCGCTGGGACCTGTGCATGGAGACCTTCAAGGAGCTGGGGGTCACCGCGCTCGTCGAGGTGTGCCCGGGCGGCACCCTGACCGGCCTGGCGAAGCGGGCGCTGCCCGGCGTCGCGACGCTGGCCCTCAAGACCCCCGACGACCTCGACGCCGCCCGCGCGCTCATCTCCGAGCACGCGCGGGCCTAAGGAGCCGTACATGGCGAAGATCAGGCCCAGCAAGGGCGCCCCGTACGCGCGCATCCTCGGTGTCGGCGGCTACCGGCCGACCCGGGTGGTGCCCAACGAGGTGATCCTGGAGACGATCGACTCCTCCGACGAGTGGATCCGGTCGCGCTCCGGCATCGAGACCCGGCACTGGGCGGGCCCCGAGGAGACCGTCGCGGCCATGTCGATCGAGGCGGCCGGCAAGGCGATCGCGGACGCCGGGATCGAGGCCGCGCAGATCGGCGCCGTGGTCGTCTCGACCGTCTCGCACTTCAGCCAGACCCCGGCCATCGCCACCGAGATCGCCGACCGGCTGGGCACCGACAAGGCCGCCGCGTTCGACATCTCGGCCGGCTGCGCGGGCTTCGGCTACGGCCTCACGCTCGCCAAGGGCATGGTGGTGGAGGGCTCCGCCGAGCACGTGCTCGTCATCGGCGTGGAGCGGCTCAGCGACCTGACCGACCTGGAGGACCGGGCCACCGCCTTCCTGTTCGGCGACGGCGCCGGCGCGGTCGTCGTCGGCCCCTCCAAGGAGCCGGCCATCGGCCCGACGGTGTGGGGTTCCGAGGGTGACAAGGCCGCGACGATCAAGCAGACCGTCCCGTGGGACCGCTTCCGGCTCGGTGACCTGTCGGAGCTGCCCCTGGACAGCGAGGGCAACGTCAAGTTCCCCGCGATCACGCAGGAGGGCCAGGCGGTGTTCCGCTGGGCCGTGTTCGAGATGGCGAAGGTCGCCCAGCAGGCGCTGGACGCGGCCGGGATCAGCGCGGACGACCTGGACGTCTTCATCCCGCACCAGGCCAACGTGCGGATCATCGACTCGATGGTGAAGACACTGAAGCTGCCGGAGCACGTCATGGTCGCCCGTGACATCCGCACCACCGGCAACACCTCGGCCGCCTCGATCCCGCTCGCGATGGAGCGGCTTCTGGCGACCGGGGAGGCGAAGAGCGGCGACACCGCACTCGTCATCGGGTTCGGGGCGGGTCTCGTCTACGCCGCCACGGTCGTTACCCTCCCCTAGGCACTCCGTGCCGGATCTCGTGTCCGGTGCGGGAGCAGCACCGTCCGCCGCTCGCGCGGTGGGCGCCGTAAAACCGTCTGGAATATGGAAGAAGGAGCGCCTGACATGGCCGCCACTCAGGAAGAGATCGTCGCCGGTCTCGCCGAGATCGTGAACGAGATCGCCGGGATCCCCACCGAGGACGTCCAGCTGGACAAGTCCTTCACCGACGACCTGGACGTCGACTCGCTGTCCATGGTCGAGGTCGTCGTCGCCGCCGAGGAGCGCTTCGACGTGAAGATCCCGGACGAGGACGTCAAGAACCTCAAGACGGTCGGCGACGCGACCGACTACATCCTCAAGAACCAGGCCTGAGCCACCCCTTAGGCCGCAGGCTGCAAGGCCCCGCCACCCGGCGGTGGCGCCGTCGAATCCCGTATCCGTTGGAGAAAGAATTCCCGTGAGCCCGACCAATCACACCGTGGTCGTCACCGGTATCGGCGCAACCACACCGCTGGGTGGCGACGCGGCCTCGTTCTGGGAGGCCCTGGTCGCCGGCACGTCCGGCGTCAGCCTCCTGGAGCAGGACTGGGCGGCGCAGCTGCCGGTCCGTATCGCCGCGCAGATCGCCGTGGAGCCGGGCGAGATCCTCCCCCGGCCGCAGGCCCGCAAGCTGGACCGGTCCGCGCAGTTCGCGCTGATCGCCGCCCAGGAGGCCTGGAAGGACGCCGGCTACACCGCCAAGGCGGGCGAGGACGCGTCCGTGAACCCCGACCGTCTGGGTGCGGTCATCGCCTCCGGCATCGGTGGCGTGACGACACTCCTGGACCAGTACGACGTGCTCAAGGAGAAGGGCGTACGCCGCGTCTCCCCGCACACCGTGCCGATGCTGATGCCCAACTCCCCGGCGGCCAACGTCGGTATCGAGCTGGGTGCCCGCGCCGGTGTGCACACCCCGGTCTCGGCCTGCGCCTCGGGCGCGGAGGCCATCGGGTACGCGATCGAGATGATCCGCACCGGGCGTGCGGACGTGGTCGTGGCCGGTGGTACCGAGGCCGCCGTCCATCCGCTGCCGATCGCCGCGTTCGGCAACATGATGGCGATGTCCAAGAACAACGACGACCCGCAGGGCGCCTCGCGTCCCTACGACGCCGGCCGGGACGGCTTCGTGCTCGGCGAGGGCGCCGGTGTGATCGTCCTGGAGTCCGAGGAGCACGCGAAGGCCCGCGGCGCCCGGATCTACGCGGAGGCCGTCGGCCAGGGCATCTCCTCCGACGCGCACCACATCACCCAGCCGGAGCCGTCCGGCAACGGCATCGCGCAGGCGCTGCAGAACCTGCTGGACAACACGGACCTGAAGCCCGCCGAGATCGTGCACGTCAACGCGCACGCCACCTCGACGCCGCAGGGTGACGTGGCCGAGGTCAAGGCGCTGCGCAAGGTGTTCGGCGACGACGTCGACCACATGGCGATCTCCGCGACCAAGTCGATGACGGGTCACCTGCTGGGCGGCGCCGGCGGCATCGAGACCGTCGCGTCCATCCTGGCGCTGGTGAACCGCACCGCCCCGCCGACCATCAACGTGACGAACCTCGACCCCGAGGTCGACGCGGACGTGGTCGTCGGCGAGGCGCGCCGGCTGCCCGAGGGCCGTATCGCCGCGCTGAACGACTCGTTCGGCTTCGGCGGCCACAACGTGGTGCTGGCGTTCCGCACCCTGTAGAGAACGTGAGAGAGGGCCCTCACCGGAAGGTGGGGGCCCTTTGCCATGGAGCCGAGGTGTCAGACCACCTGGTGCAGCCAGCGGACCGGGGCGCCCTCGCCCGCGTAGCGGAAGGGTTCCAGTTCGTCGTCCCAGGGCTTGCCGAGCAGCTTGGCGGTCTCGGCCTCCAGGTCGGTCTCACCGCGCTGGGAGCGGGTCAGGGCGGCACGCAGCCGGTCCTCGGGGATGAGGATGTCGCCGTGGATGCCGGTGACGGCGTGGAAGATGCCCAGGTCGGGGGTGCAGCTGTAGCGCTCGCCCTCGGCGCCGGCGCACGGCTCCGCGGTGACCTCGAAGCGCACCAGTTGCCAGCCGCGCAGCGCGGAGGCCAGCTTGGACGCCGTACCGGCCTGGCCCTGCCAGGAGAACTCCGAGCGCCAGGTGCCGGGGGCCGCGGGCTGCCGGATCCAGTCGAGGCTGACGCGAGTGCCGAGCACCCCGGCGATGGCCCACTCGACGTGCGGGCACAGCGCGCGCGGCGCGGAGTGCACGTACAGAACTCCACGTGTCGTCACCGGAACCTCCGGGCAGAGCGGGACATCTTGCGGACGGGCTGGGCGGCCCTGGCGGACGGCCGCGTTGAGGGCGAGGCTACCTTGCGGCGGGGCAAGGAGAGTGACGTACCGTCGGTCCCACTGCCAGGAAACCTCTGCCATTCACCCAGGGGGACGCTTGTACGGGGGTCGACCGTTCCGGCGGACCCGGCCGGGAACCCGCGCGCGTTGTTATGGGAGGGAGCATCGAAGGAGCACCGAGCGGACATCGGCACCAGGACGAGGGGATCGGCAGGGGATGCGGAAGCTGCGGGAGCGGAGGAGCCGTGCGCGGGCGGCCGGCGCCGTCGTGGCGGCGGCCGTGCTGGGCCTGGCCGGCTGTGACGCGGGCGGCGGCGGCCCGGCGCCGAAGGCCAGCGACGCCGGCGCGGCGAAGCGGGCGCCGGTGTGGGACCGCGCCCCGGAGTCGATCGCGGCGGTGGGCGACTCCATCACCCGCGGCTTCGACGCGTGCGCGGTGCTGTCCGACTGCCCGGAGGTGTCGTGGGCGACGGGCAGCGACGCCAAGGTGGAGAGCCTGGCGGTGCGGCTGCTCGGGGTGTCCGGGGCGGCGGAGCGCAGCTGGAACTACGCGGTGACCGGCGCCCGGATGGCCGACCTGCCCGAGCAGATGACGCAGGCCGCCACCCGGAGCCCCGAGCTGGTGACGGTGATGGTGGGGGCCAACGACGCGTGCCGTACCTCGCCGGCCGCGATGACCCCGGTGGACGCCTTCCGGGACGACTTCGAGGAGTCGCTGCGCACCCTGCGCTCGGCGCTGCCGAAGACGCAGGTGTACGTGGCGAGCGTGCCGAACCTGAAGCGGCTGTGGTCCGAGGGCCGGGCCAATCCGCTGGGCAAGCAGGTGTGGAAGCTGGGCATCTGCCCGTCGATGCTGGGCGACGCGGATGACCTGAGCAGTGCGGCGGTGCTGCGCCGGGACCGGGTGCAGCAGCGGGTGGTGGAGTACAACCGGGTGCTGAAGGAGGTCTGCGCCAAGGACCGCCGCTGCCGCTTCGACGGCAACCGGGTGTACGACTACGACTTCGGCACCGACCAGCTCAGCCACTGGGACTGGTTCCACCCCAGCAAGGACGGCCAGGCCCGGCTGGCGTCGATCGCCTACCGGACCATCACCGCGCCCAATCCGGTGGGGTAGCCGACCGGTCGCCTAGGGTCTTGCCATGGTTTCCCACACGAGCGAACTTTTCGGCACACTTCCCGACGGCACCGAGGTGCACCGCTGGACGCTGGAGCGGGCCGGGACCCGGGTGGAGATCCTCACGTACGGCGGGATCGTGCGGTCGGTGGAGGTCCCGGACCGGGACGGGCGCACGGCGAACGTGGTGCTGGGGTTCGCCGGCCTGGACGGCTATCTCGCGCACCCGGAGCCGTACCTCGGCGCCCTGGTCGGCCGGTACGCGAACCGGATCGGGGGCGCCCGCTTCCCGCTGGACGGCCGGACCTTCTCCCTGGAGCCGAACGACGGCCCGAACTCCCTGCACGGCGGCGGCCACGGCTTCGACAAGCGGGTGTGGGAGGCGGAACCGACCGGGCACGGGGTGCGGCTGAACCGGGTGAGCCCGCACGGCGAGGAGGGCTTCCCGGGCTGGCTCGACGTGTCGGCGACGTACACCCTGGACGAGTCGGGGGCGCTGCGGATCGGGTACGAGGCGGTGACCGACGAGGCGACGGTCGTGAACCTCACCAACCACGGCTACTACAACCTGGCCGGCCACGACGCGGGCCACACCGGCGGGCACGAGCTGAGACTCGACGCGTCCCGCTACACACCGGTGGACGAGAACCTGATCCCGACCGGCGTACTGGCGGACGTGGCCGGGTCCCGGTTCGACTTCCGGACGGCGCGCAAGGTCGGCTCGGGCTACGACCACAACTTCGTGCTGGACTCCGGGGCCGGTGACAGCCCGGCGGTGGCGGCCGAGCTGCACGACCCGGGCTCCGGGCGGACCCTGACGGTGTCGACGACCGAGCCCGGCCTCCAGCTCTACACCGGCGAGCACCTGCCGGCGCCCTTCTCCCCCGGTGACGGCATCGCCCTGGAGACCCAGCACTTCCCGGACTCCCCGAACCGCCCGGACTTCCCGAGCACCGTGCTGCGCCCCGGGCACGTGTTCCGCTCGGAGACGGTGTACGCCTTCTCGGTGCGCTAGCCCTTGAGCGGTGCCCGCGAGCCCCGGTCCGGGGGTCAGGTCCCGGACCGGGACCGGCCGTGGGGGCCCTGGCCCGGGTCAGACGTTAATCGCGGCGGTCAGTCCGTGGTCGGCGATGGAGCGTCCGGCGGTGATGTCGTACGAACCCTTCACAAAGGTCCACGCGTCCGCCGCCTCGTCCCAGACCTCGAAGGCCCGGCGCGGGAGGTCGACGGTCACCTCGGCGCTCTCGCCGGGCCCGGCCTCGACGGAGGCGAAGCCGGCCAGCCGGCGGGCCGGGCGCTCGACGTCGCCTTCGCCCGGGGAGACGTAGAGCTGGACGGTTTCACGGCCGGGCCGGGTGCCGGTGTTGCGGATCCGGACGCGGGCGGTGCGGCCGTCGACGGTCAGGGACTCGTAGGCCCAGTCGGTGTAGCCGAGGCCGTGCCCGAAGGGGTACGAGGGGACACGGCCGGCCCGCTCCCAGGCGCTGTAGCCAATGAACACCCCTTCTGCGTACGGCAGTTCGCCCTCGGTGGGGACGACCCGGGTGACCGGGGCGTCGGCGAGGGCGCCCCAGGTGGTGGGCAGCCGGCCGCCGGGTTCGTGGGCGCCGGTGAGGACGTCGGCGAGGGCGGCGCCGCCCTCCTGGCCGGGGAACCAGGTCAGCAGTACGGCGGCGACCTCCTCGCACCAGGGCAGTTCGACCGGGGAGCCGGAGTTGACGACCACGACCGTGTGCGGGTTGGCGGCGGCCACGGCGCGGACCAGGTCGTCCTGGCGGCCGGGCAGCCGCAGGTCGGTGCGGTCGTAGCCCTCGGACTCGACGCGCTCGGTGGTGGCGACCACGACGACGGCGGTGTCGGCGGCGCGGGCCGCCTCGGCGGCCTCGGCGATCAGGTCGTCCGGGTCGTGCCGGGGCCCGGCGTGGGCGAGGGTGAAGGAGACGACCTTCATGGGGAGGTCGTCGGGGAGCCGGACGACGTGGGTGAGGGAGACCTCCACCGGCTGCCCGGCGGTCAGCTCGACCTCGGCGCGGGGCTGCGGGGCGCCGAAGAAGGTGATGAACGGGTCGTCCTTCCGGGGCCGTTGCTCGCCGTCGTAGTACGTGGTGCCGCCGACGGTGAGGGTGAAGGCGCCGATGCCCTTGACGCCGAAGGTGTGCGGGCCGGACTCGCGCGGGGTGAGGGTGCCGGTGAGTTCGACGGTGTGCAGGGTGTCGTGGGTGACGCCGTCGGGGAGGTCGGAGCCCATCCACTGGACGTGTCCGCTGGGCGCGGAGCGGGTGCCGATGACCCGGCCGTCGCGGTCGCGGCAGACGGCGCGCAGCCGGAAGCCCTGCTCCGCGGCGCCGAGTTCGGTGGCGGGGTCGGCGCCGACGGCGTAGCGGAGGGTGCCCTCGGGGAGGGCGGCGGTGAGGCCGTCGAGCGGGGAGACGGTGTGGGCCGGGAAGACGGTGGCGGAGCCGCCGCCGAGCACCCGGGCGTCGCGGGCGGCGGCGCCGATCAGGGCGACGGTGCCGCCCGGCCGGAGCGGGAGGGCGGCGCGTTCGTTGCGGACCAGGACGAAGGAGCGGCGGGCGATCTCGCGGGCCAGCGCCTCCCCGTCGACCGGCGCGGGCGGTTCGGTGACGGCGGGTTCGGCGCCGGCCAGGATGCCGACGCGGGCGGCGAGCCGGAGGACGCGGCGCACGGCGGCATCTACGACGGCCTCGGCGACCCGGCCCTCGCGGACGGCGCGGGCGAGGGCGTCGCCGTAGACGGCACGGGGGCCGGGCATCGCCAGGTCGAGGCCGCCCTCGATGGCGGCCACGGTGTCCCGGGCGGCGGTCCAGTCGGAGACGTTGACCCCGTCGAACCCCCATTCACCCCGCAGGACGTCGCCGACCAGGTGATGGTGCTCGGTCATGGTCGTCCCGTTGACCGAGTTGTAGGCGGTCATGACGCCCCAGGGGCGGGCGTCCGCGACGATCGCCTCGAAGGGGGCGAGGTACAGCTCGCGCAGGGCGCGGGCGGGGACCAGGTTGTTCACGGTGAAGCGGTCGGTCTCGGCGTCGTTGGCGACGAAGTGCTTCACGGTGGTGCCGACGCCGCCCTCCTGGACGCCGCGCACATAGCCGGTGCCGATGACGCCGGTGAGGTACGGGTCCTCGCTGTAGGCCTCGAAGTGCCGGCCACCGAGCGGGGAGCGGTGCAGGTTGACGGTGGGCGCGAGCAGCACGTGGACGCCCTTGCGGCGGGCCTCCTGGGCGAGCAGGAGGCCTGCGCGGCGGGCGAGTTCGGGGTCCCAGGCGGCGGCCAGCGCGGTGGGCGAGGGCAGCGCCACGGAAGGATCGTCGGCAGTCCACCGCACGCCCCGCACCCCGATCGGGCCGTCCGACATCACGAGCGACCCGAGTCCGATCTCGGGAAGCGCAGGCAGGCTCCACATGTCCTGCCCGGCCAGCAGCCGCGCCTTGGCGTCCAGGTCGAGCCGGCGCAGGGCGGCCTCCACGACCGCCTCGCGGGCCTCGTCACCGTCTCGCGGCGTGCCTGTCCGCGCCATGTGCGCCTCCTCGCTGAGCCGTCGCCTGTATCCCGGTGGGTTCCGTCATCCTGCCCAGCGAGGCCTGCCGCACCACGTACTGAAGACCTTGATCCGGGAGAAACGGCCTATGCGTCCCCTTGTGGTCCGTCGGGGGCGGCCGGGATCTCGGTGAGGCTGCCGTGGATGGTGAAGACGGCGTCGGAGCCGGTGATCGTCAGCAGCCGCATGGTCTGGGCGGGTACGGCGACCAGTGTGAGGGCGGTGCCGGTGGCCTGGGTGTGCCGGAGCAGGTGCAGCAGGGCGCTGAGACCGGAGGAATCGCAGAAGGTGACCTGGGACATGTCCAGTACCAGGCGGCTGTGCGCGTCCGATACCGCGGTGACCTCTCGGTCGAGGGCGTTGGAGGTGTGGAAGTCCAGTTCACCGGCCACCTCGACGATGACGAGGCCGTCGGGCCCCTCTCGGACGGTGAGCTGTAGCTCGGCGCTCATCAGGGGGTGCTCCTGCCGTCGTGGGCGATGACTGCTTCGGGTGGCAGGCCGGCCAGGGCCGCCGCCTGGGCGGTGGGGGCGGCCCCCGGCCCGAGCCATTCGCAGAACAGGACGGTGGCGTCGTCCTGCAACCGGCCTTCGTGGTGGTCGAGGACCGCGTGCATGAGGCGGCGCAGGGTCTCGGGCACGGGCAGACCCTCGGCGTGATGCCGGTCGAGGAAGTCGGTGAAGCGGTCCAGGCCGAACTCCTGGTCATCGGCTCCGCGGGCTTCGATGATGCCGTCGGTGTAGAGGACGATCCGGTCCCCGGGTTCCAGCTGGTCCCGGCACAGTGTGACGGGCAGGCCCAGACCGGTGCCCATCGGGTGGGAGGGGCGGCAGGCCAGATGGCTGTGCCAGCGGTTGCGGCGCATGAGTACCGGCGGGTGGTGCCCGCGGTTGACCCAGGTCAGCATGCCGGTGCGGGTGTCGAGGCCGGCGAGGATGCCGGTGGTGTAGCGCCGGTGGTCGAACTGCTCGACCAGTGCCTGTTCGATCCTCTCGGTGATCTCGCCGAGGCCCATGCCCTGGCGTCGGGAGTTGCGGCAGGCCCCCATGGCGAGGTGCGCGGTCAGACCGGCGGCGGTGTCGTGGCCCATGGCGTCGAAGACCGACAGATGGACGGTGTCGCCGGCGGTGGCGTAGTCGTAGGCGTCTCCGCTGATCGTGTAGGCGGGCTCCATCGCGGCGGCGATCATCACCCGGCCGTCGGCGTAGCTGCGCGGCGGCATCAGATTCCACTGCATCTCGGCCGCGATGTTCAACGGCCGGACCCGGGTCAGCCGGGCCAGCGCGTCACTGCTGCGCTCCTTGCTGTGCACGATCAACGCGATCACGGCGGCCAGCAGGGTCATGTCCTCACGGGCCCGCGCGTCGTCGTCGGCGGTGGTGATCCGCAACGCACCGAGACGCTCGGTGCCGTCCAGCAGGGGCACCCACCAGTGCCGCTCCTCGGTGTTCTCCGGCGTTTCGGGGAGGATCTGTCCGCACTGGTAGACATGCCCTGCCAGGCTGCCGTCGATCTTCAGCTCGGCTTCCTCGCCGGCCGTGTCCCGCCCGGCGTCGAAGCCGTCACCGGTCAGCAGTCTCAGCACGTCACGCTGGAGATCCCCGAGGTAGATCAGCACCTTGGAGAAACCCACGGCTCCGGCGTGCTCGGTCACCGCGGAAGGCAGCAGTTCCAGCGGCATCAGGTGGCTCGCGGTCAGCAGCCCCGCCAGCATCCGCCGACACCGCGCGTCCCGGCATTCAGCACTCATCAGCGATGCCCCGTCCGCGTCGAAGCCCAGCACTGCTCCCCGCGAGAGTGCCCATCCTGCCGCTGTTCACCGCCCCGCCCGTCGAGAAACCCACTCGACGGATCAGCGACTGCCGCACGGTCCGCCGGGTGCCGGACCCGCCCCCGCGCAGGCGGTGGAACACCTCCGCGGGGAGCCGCTCGCCGGGCGGGGCGGCTCTCAGGCTTCGGGGTCGGCGAGACGCCCGAGCAGGGACACGGCGTCGTCGTGCGCCACCGACCGGAAGAAGCGCGCGTCGACGTCCTCGACGGCGGCGATCGCGCGCGGGGCCAGTTCGGCGCCGGCGCTGGTGACACGCAGACGTCTGGCGCGGGAGTCGGCGGGGTCGACCTCGCGCTCGATCAGCCCCTTGGCCTCCAGCGCGCGCAGGACCTGGGACGTCATCTTGACGTCGGTACCGGCCTGCCGGGCCAGGGCCAGTTGGTTGGGGTGCACGCCGTCCCGCGTGTTCAGCCACCAGGTGCAGGCCAGGAGGACGAACTGGACGTGCGTGAGGTCCAACGGGCCGAGAGCCGCGGCGATCTGGCGCTGCCAGCGCAGCGTGGCGTGCCAGAGCAGGAAGCCGGGGCTGTCACCGGGGCCGAGGGCCATCAGGCCCCTGCCAGCTTGACCAGGGCGGTCATGGTCTGCGGCCAGTCCGCGGTGATGCCCGGACCGATCCGCGGGCCGAGCTCACCGGCGCCGGTGCCGGAGATCTCCATCCGGTACGTCACCCGCGTACGCCGTTCCTCGCCCTGGTCGAGCCGGTGGCTGGTGCGCAGGAGCAGTCCGTCGAACCGGGCCTCGTCCACGAACAGTTCGTCGACGGCCGTCTCGGCGACGAGCAGGTGCACCGGGTCGTCCCCGGCCGGGTTCATCACGATCTCGGCGCCCGCCTCGAACGGGCCGCTGATGCGGATGCTCGTGATGTCCGCGTTCCAGTCTCCCCAGTTCTCGACATCGGCCCACAGCCTCCAGATCGCCTCGGGCGCGACGTCGGTCTCGATGCTGTGCTCATACGTCCACATCAGTGGCCTCCCGGTCAACGATTTATCTGCGTACAGATTATCTGCGCACAGACTATCTGTCCAGGGGCTTAATCCGGAGTGGATCGGTGCAGGATGTCTGGCGGAACGCCTTCGTCCCCCCACGAAAGGACCAACCCCCTTGACCGGCATACGTGTTCGTCTCGGTGTAGTCGGGATCCTGCTGTTGGCCGGGGTGGCCGCGCCCGTCGCCGGTGCCTCGGCGGCGAGCAGCGCCCTCTCCCCCACCGTCGAGGAGCAGCGGCTGGAGCAGGCCGTGCCGCAGGAGATTCTGCGGCGGGCCGGGTTCGATCAGGTGGCGGCGCGGTTCGGGGAGGGGCTGCGTGCCGCTCACTCCTATGGGCAGGCCCGGCAGGTCGTCGTCGCGCAGGGGGCCGCGCTCTGGAAGCGGGCCGTGGACCGGGCTCAGGGGCGAGGGCCGGCCGGTGGGGATCTGAGCCGGGATGACGACCGGCCGCTTTACTGGGCGCGGCTGGGGATGACCAGGGAAGTGCGGACCTGGCAGGCGGGGTTCGGAGTTAGGCGTGAGCAACGGCAGGCGTTGATTGAGGAGTTGGAGCGGGTTTCGCGGGGGCACGATGACGTCCGGTATCCGCGCGGCACGCACCTGCGGCGGATTCTCGTCACCGGGTTCGATCCGTTCACGCTCGACCGGGACGTGCGGATCTCCAATCCGTCCGGTGCCAGTGCGCTCGCGCTCGACGGGACCGTGGTGCGGACCGCGCGGGGGCCCGCGAGGATCGAGACCGTCGTGTTTCCGGTGCGGTGGCGGGACTTCGGGGAGGGGGTGGTAGAGCGGGCGCTGCGGCCGTATCTGCCGCGGGTGGATCTGTTCGCCACCGTCAGTCAGGGGCGGGTCGGGCGGTTCGACGTGGAGCGGACCAACGGGGCCTGGCGAGGCGGGTTCCCGGACAACGAGAACGTGTCGCGGACGGAGGTCGTGCCGGTGAGCGACCCGGCCACGCAGCCGCAGTGGACGTCCACCACGCTGCCGTACGCCGCGATCACCGCCGCCGACACCGGGCGGTTCCCGGTGTACGACCACACCGAGGTGACCGAGATCCCGGCGGGCGGGACCGAGGCCGTCGTACGGCCCGACGGCCCGACGCCCGGGTCCGTCGCGCGGGCCGGTGGCGGGGGTGACTACCTCTCCAACGAGATCGCGTACCGGGTCACCCTGCTGCGCGACCGGCTCGGGCTGCACGACACGCTGCCGGGCGGCCATGTGCACACGCCCGTCCTCCAGTTCGGCGCCGGGAACACCGATCCGGCGACCGGGGCGGTCACCGACCCGGAGTTCGTGCGGAACCGGCTGGACATCATCGCGCAGGTGCGGAACATCGTGACGGTCGCGGCGGGGGCGGTGCCCGTCAGGAAGTGACCGGCTGCTCGGCCTCGTCGTCGGAGTCCGCGTCGCTCTCCTCGCCCAGCAGGTCCCGGGCGAGGAGCGTGGCGCCCGCCACCGCGCCCGGCATCAGGAACACCGCGACGAACGGCACCAGGAAGGCGAGGCCCAGCGGGGTGCCGAAGCCCCAGACGAGGGTCTTGCGGGCGCGCAGGAGGCGGAGGCGGGCGCGCAGGTCGACGCCCCGGCGCTGGAGGGCGACGGCGGCCAGTTCCTCGGTGAGGAAGAAGCCCGTCACGAAGAAGCCGATCAGGGGGACGACGGTCTGTCCGACGAACGGGAGGAAGCCCAGGGCGAAGAGCAGGATGCCCCACAGGGCCGCCCGGACCAGGACGCGCAGGCTGTCGCGGGCGGAGATCCACAGGTCGCGCCAGAGCGGCAGGCCGGACTCCGGAGCCGTGCCGTCGGGTGAGACGTCGGCGTCGACCCGTTCCGACAGGTTCTCGTAGAAGGGCTCGCCGACCAGCAGCGTCACCGCGGTGAAGGTGAGGACGGCGAGCAGCAGGGCGAGGGCGAAGAGCACGGCGGTCAGGAAACCGCGGAACAGGCCCTGCCAGGGGCTGGACCAGTCGTCGGCGAAGGGCGTCGCCCAGCCGACCGCGTCCGCGCCCCATATCGCGAGCGCGACCAGCGTGGCCGCGTAGAGGACCAGCGTGATCAGGCCGGGCAGCAGGCCGAAGCCGTAACTGCGGCCGTGCCGGGCCACCCACCGCTGGCCCTTCAGGAGATATCCGAAGCCCACCCCGAGATCGCGCATGGCGGGCACTTTACCCAAGGATCAGGGGGGCTCAGCCGTCCAGCATGCGGCGGAGCAGGTCGCGCAGGGTGCCGCGTTCCTCCGCGCTGAGTGCGGCCAGCGGCTCGCGGGCGAAGTGCAGGCCCTCGCGCAGGTCGTGGGCCACCCGCACGCCCTCGTCCGTGGCGGCGGCGACCTTGACCCGGCGGTCGGCGGGGTCGGGGCGGCGCTCGACCAGGCCCCGGGACTCCAGGCGGTCCACGATGCCGGTGACGTTGGAGGGCTCGCACTTGAGCTGCCGGGCCAGTTTGCGCATCGGCAGCGGGCCGAGGGAGAGCAGGCTGAGGAGCTTGGCCTGGGCGCCGGTGAGCGCGTGGCCGGCCGCCGCCTCCTCGTAGTCGGCGTGGTAGCGGACGACGACCTCGCCGATCAGCTCCACGACCTCCACGGTCAACTGGTCCGGACGGGTTCTGTGCGGTGTGGCCATGACACTCAGGATACCCCTTTGCTTGACAACCTGAAATGTTCAGATGCACTGTTGTTTCAGGTAGTGAAACAGTTGAGCAGTGAAGTGAAAGGTCCCTGATGAGCAACCGTGAGTGGCATCTGCTGAGCCGGCCCGTCGGCGTGCCGACGGCCGAGGACTTCGAGCTGGTCGAGACGGCCGTCCCGACCCCGGGCGAGGGCCAGGTGCTGGTGCGGAACGAGTACCTCTCGGTGGACCCGTACATGCGCGGGCGGATGAGCGCGGCCAAGTCGTACGCCACCCCCTTCGCGCTGGGCGAGGTCATGCAGGGCGGCGCGGTCGGCGAGGTAGTCGCCTCCGACATGGCGGGTGTCGCGGTCGGCGACCACCTGCTGCACTTCGAGGGCTGGCGGGAGTACGCGGCCGTGGACGCGAAGAGCGCCGTCAAGGTGGACCCGGAGGCCGCGCCGCTGTCGACGTACCTCGGCGTGCTCGGCATGACGGGTCTCACCGCCTACGCCGGTCTGCTGCGCACCGCCTCCTTCAAGGAGGGGGACACCGTCTTCGTCTCCGGTGCGGCCGGGGCCGTCGGCAGCCAGGTCGGGCAGCTCGCGAAGCTCAAGGGCGCCTCGCGGGTCATCGGGTCGGCCGGGTCCGACGAGAAGGTGCGGCTGCTGGTGGAGGAGTACGGCTTTGACGCCGCGTTCAACTACAAGAGCGGGCCGGTGGGCGAGCAGCTGCGCGAGGCGGCGCCGGACGGCATCGACGTCTACTTCGACAACGTCGGCGGGGACCACCTGGAGGCCGCGATCGGGTCGCTGCGGCTCGGCGGGCGGATCGCCGTCTGCGGGATGATCTCCGTCTACAACAACACCGAGCCCGCGCCCGGCCCGCGCAACCTCGCGCGGCTGATCCAGACCCGGGGCCGGATCGAGGGCTTCCTCGTCGGCGACCACTACGACCTTCAGCCGCAGTTCGTGCAGGAGGTCGGGCCCTGGGTCGCCTCGGGCGCGCTCAAGTACCGCGAGACGGTGGCCGAGGGCATCGAGAACACCCTGGAGGCGTTCCTCGGGGTCCTGCGCGGCGACAACACCGGGAAGATGATCGTCAAGCTGTAAGGCGGCGGCCGGGCGGGGCTTCCTCGGAGTTTCCGGGATGCGGTAGCTTCTTTCCGAAATCCGTCGGCGATCGTGGGCGCGAGTCGCGGCGGACCGAGCAGGAGGCAACCGCATGCCCATTCAGCAGTCCGACGTCCTGTACACGGCTGTCGCCACCGCCGAGAACGGCCGGGACGGCCGTGTCGCCACCGACGACGGCAAGCTCGACGTCGTCGTGAACCCGCCCCAGGAGATGGGCGGCAGTGGCGCCGGCACCAACCCGGAGCAGCTGTTCGCGGCGGGGTACAGCGCGTGCTTCCAGGGCGCGCTGGCCGTGGTCGCCCGGCAGCAGGGGGCCGACGTGTCCGGGTCGACCGTCACCGCGAAGGTGGGGATCGGCAAGAACGAGGACGGCTTCGGGATCATCGTGGAGATCTCCGCCCGGATTCCGGGGGTCGACGCGGAGACGGCCCGGGGGCTGGTGGAGAAGGCGCACCAGGTGTGCCCGTACTCCAAGGCGACTCGGGGGAACGTGTCGGTGACCCTGGTCTGAGGCCGGGTCGGGGGGGGCGGCGCGTCGTCGGGTGCGGGTGCGGGTGCGGGTGCGTTGTGGCTGGTCGCGCAGTTCCCCGCGCCCCTGAGGTTGGCTGTCGGGCCCTGCGCCGAGAGGTCGGGGTCCGCCTGGATTGTGCGCAGTTCCCCGCGCCCCTTCAGGGCGTTGTCAGTGCTGCCCGGTGGATTGCTGCCGTCAGGCGGTCGTTCTCCGGGGCCGGTCCGCCCGGGAAGGTGAAGCGGCGGCGGGTGTAGGCGTAGGCGAGGCCGGTGTGGGGGTCGGCGAAGGACTGGGTGCCGCAGGCGCCGCTGTGGCCGAAGGTGCCGGCGCCCAGGAAGGGGTGCCAGGTGTCGGCCGTGGCCTGGAAGCCGAGGCCGAAGGATCTGTGCACGCGGGCCACCAGGTCGTGGCCGACGGAGTGGATCTGGCCGAACTCCGCGACCGTGTCCTCCTTGAGCAGCGGGGCCTTGCCGTCGACCTCCCCGATCGCCGCCGCGTACATGCCCGCGAGACCGCGCGCCGAGGCCACGCCGCCCACCGACGCCGGGCCCTTGGCGCGGATCAGCGGTTCGTTGGCGAGGCTCTCCAGGTCGGTGGGTTCGCTGCCGTGCCGGTTGAAGGCGATCGCGGTGAGGGTGTGCGGGCCGTCCGGCTGGGCGTCGCGGAGGGCCCGCTGCCCGGGGGTCGGCAGCAGCGGCTGGACGGTGCGGAAGCGCGGTTCGTGCTCGGCCGGCAGGCCCAGGTGGAAGTCGAGGCGGTACGGCGCCCGGACCCGCTCCTCGTACAGCTCCTGGAGGGTGCGGCCGGTCGCCCGGCGGGCCAGTTCCCCGGTCAGCGCGCCGATCACCAGGGGGTGGTAGCCGAAGGCGGTGCCGGGGCGCCAGAACGGCCGCTGGTCGGCGAGGCGTTCGGCGATCACCCGGTCGTCGGCGAGTTCCGCGAGGGTGAAGCCGGTGTCGGTGCCGATCAGCCCGGCCCGGTGCGCGAGCAGCTCGCGCAGGGTCAGCGCGCCCTTGCCCTCGGCGGCGAACTCCGGCCAGTAGTAGGTGACCTTGCGGTCCAGCTCCAGCGTGCCGTCCTGCACCAGCAGGGCCGCCACCAGGTGGGCGGCGCCCTTGGTGGCCGAGTACACGCCGTACAGCGCGTCGCCCGTCACCTCCGCACCGGCCCACAGGTCGACCACCCGGCGCCCGTGCACGTAGGCGCACAACTGGCCCTCGTAGTCGTCGCGTTCACCGGTGACGACGGCGGAGAACTCCTCGCGCACCGCCTCGAAGCCCTCGGCCACCGTGCCCTGGACCGTGTTCCGTGTCATGCCGTTCTCCTCACCTGAGCCGCTGCTCGCCACTCCCCCTCAGACCTCTTCGGCTCAACCGTCACAGGCGCACAGGGATGTCACCCATACCCCGGATGGCGGATGCGGGAGTGAAGCGGGGGCACGCCGGGGGCGTGCCTCAGGTGCACCACCACAGGAAGCGGTCGCAGCTCTTGGTGGGTGAGGGCCCCGGAGACGAGGGCGGAGCGTCGGTGGTCGGCGCCTGGGTCGGGGTGGTGGCGGGCGCGGAGCCGGCGGGGGCGGCCGGGGTGGTGGCCGGATCGGCGCCGGCCGGGGTGGACTGGTGCGGGGTGCCGCTGTCCTTGGCGGAGGCGGACGGGGACGTGCCGTCCTCGGGGGACGACGAGGTGGACGCGGAGGCGCTCGGGGAACCGGAGGTGGCGTCCGGGGCTGCGGAGGTGGCACCGCCCGGGGAGGCCGTACGGTCCGGCGCCGCCGAGGAGGCGCCGCCGTCGACGGAGGCGTCCCCGCTGCTGTCCGGGGTGTCGCTGGTGAACGGCGAGAAGGGCGCGTCGGTGCCCAGTTCGGCGAGGCTCAGGCCGCCCGCCGCGAGAACGAAGCCCGCCGCGATCAGTACGGTACGGCGACGGCGGCGCCGGTGCGCGGCGGCCTTGCGGTCGCGGCGGCCGACGTCGGGGGCAGCACCGGTACCGGTGTCGGTGACGGCGGGGGTCGCGCGTGCCTTGCGCCGCGCGGCCCGGCCCTGCGGCTCGTCCGGCGCCGTCAACTCATCCGCGTCCTGCGACTCGTCCGGCTCCGCGCCCCCGAAGCGGCTGTCGGCGTCCACGTCACCGGCGTTCCGCTGCGTGGGCACCCGTGCCAGGAACCGGCCGTCGTACTCCGCGACCGGCGGCTGCTCCTCGTATCCGTGGCCGTGTCCGGTGCCGCCGTACGTCTCGGGGCCCCCGGCGTGCGCGGGCACGGCGAGGTGGGCGGCCGGCGCGCCGCACCCCGGGCAGGCCAGGGCGCCGTTGAGGTGCCGTCGGCACGGGTGGCAGTAGTCCATGACGCCGGAAGACTAAGGTCCGCGCCGGTCTCGTTCCCAGACACGCCTGTGAAGGTTTCGTGGCGGAGGGAGCGCTTTCTGGACAGTCGTGCCGAAACCGTCGGGCCGTCCGGCCGGAAGGTGCCGGGCCGCGTCAAGGCGTGCGCCGGCCGGTGCCACCCGACCGGGCGAACGCCGTTGAACGCCACAGCCGTCCCCTCCGTATCCAAGGGCGGCCCGCGCTCCCCCGCACGGGCCGCCCGAACGGAGGTCCCCTTGACCGGCAACGTCACCTCGCTGTTCCGTGACACCGCCGCGCACAGCCCCTCGATGGCGGCGCCGGCCCGGGAGGGCGGCGACGGGACCGGCCCGGTGGACTTCCGCGTACCCTGCAACCCGTACTTCCCGACCCCGGCCATGTTCGACGAACTCGCCGGCCGGCTGCGGGAGATCGTCACGTCCTACCCGAGCGGCGCGGATACCATCACGGCCGAGCTGTGCGACCTGCTCCGGCTGCCGCCGCAGTGCGTGGCGATGGGCAACGGCTCCACCGAGCTGATCACCTGGATCGACCACCTGCTCGTCCGCGAGTCGCTGGCCGTCCCGGTGCCCACCTTCGGCCGCTGGACCGACCAGCCGATGGAGACCGGCAAGCGGGTCGACATGTTCCCGCTTCCGGAGGCCGACGACTTCGCCCTCGACCTGGACCGGTACGCCGAGTTCCTGCGGGCCCGGGGCACCCGGGCCGCCGTGGTCTGCAACCCCAACAACCCCGACGGCGGCCATGTGCGCAAGCAGACGCTGGTGCGGTTCCTGGACGCGATGGCCGACCTGGACCTCGTCGTCGTGGACGAGTCCTTCCTGGAGTTCGCCGACGCCGAGACCGACCCGAGCGTGGTCCAGGAGGCCATGCTGCGGCCCAACGTCATCGTGCTGCGCAGCCTCGGCAAGAACTGCGGCCTGCACGGCATCCGCTTCGGCTACCTCGTCGCCAACCCCGCGCTCGCGGGCCGCGTCCGCTCGATGCTGCCCAAGGGGAACCTCAACTCCCTCGCCGAGCACGTGGTGTTCATGCTCCGGGAGCACGGCGCCGCGTACGCGCGGAGCCTCCAGCAGGTACGGCGGGACCGGCTGGAGATGGCCAGCGCCCTCTCGGCCCTGCCCGGCCTCACCGTCTACCCCTCCCAAGGCAACTTCCTCTTCGTCCGCCTGCCCCTCGGAGCCGAGGGCACGGTGGTACGGGACCGGATGCTCGCCGAGCACCGGATCCTGGTCCGCGAATGCGGCGACAAGATCGGCTCCTCCAGCCGCTTCCTGAGACTCGTGGTGCGCCCCCAGGTCGACGTGCGTCGCCTGGTGTCGGGCCTGGAGCAGGTGCTCTACGGGACCAGGAGGGGAGCCGCCGTACCCGAGCCGGGCGCCGGGACCAGCTACAGCTCGGGTACGGCGGCCGTCGACCGGCTGGTCAGCCAGACCAACGGCGCCGGTCTGCCCGGACTGGCGGCCCAGGCCCTCGCGCCCCCCGCGCTACCCGTGCTACCGGCCGCGTCCGTCTCCGACCCGGGGCTCCCCACGGCCCCGACCCCCGGCACCGGCATGCCACTCCCCGCCGCCGTCCCCCCACCGGCAGGCGGCATGCCGGTGCCGGCCCCCACACCGGTGCCCGTGCCGACGTTCCCCCCGATGCCGACCCAGCCGCCCCCCACCCCGCCCGGCGTCCCCGCGCGCGGCGGACTCACCGCCGCGCAGGTACGCGGCATGACCGCGCCGCCCACCGGGCTCACCCCGGCGCCCGCCACCGGCTGGCCCGACGCGCGGAGCTGGCCCGACGCGGCCGGGGTGGGGCAGGCCGGGTAGTGCCGCCGGTCACCGGTTCGCTCTGAGTCCCTTCCACGCCGGTACGTCCACCTCGGCCCGGACCGTCTTGCCGGGCGGCTCCCGGTCCACCACTTCCCACCGGTCCGCCAACGCGTCCACCAGCAGCAGGCCCCGCCCCGACTCGGCCAGCGGGTTCGGCTCCGGCACCTGTCCCGGGCCCGGCGGCTGCCGTTCCGCCCGGGTGTCCGTCACCTCGATCCGGATGCTGCCCACCAGCAGCGACACGCTCAGCTCGAAGTCCCGCCCGGGTACGCGGCCGTGCGTCACGGCGTTGGCGGCCAGTTCCGCGACGATCAACGTCACCGCGTCGGCGGTCTCGCTGTCCATCGGTACGCCCCACTCGTCCAACTGCGTCAGCGTGAGGCGCCTTGCCAGGCGGGCGCCGCGTGGGGTCGAACTGAGGCGCTGGACGAGGGGGCGGGGAGTGACCGGAGGTGCTGTCATGGGGCCAATGTGGGGCGCGGGACCCGTCACCCACCAGGGTTCATCCGCGTACGCTGCGCGAGCGTACACGGTGACTCACTGGACAGTACTTGTGACCGGCCGTGACCATGTCCTCATGAGTAAGGGAAGCGGCGGTGAGCCGGAGTCGTCGGACAGTATGCGGACGTTCGGGGCGGTCGTACAGGCGCTCCGCGAGTATCACGGGTTCACCCGGGAGGAGTTCGGCGAGCTCATCGGCTACTCCAAACATACGGTCGCCTCGGTGGAGTTGGGCCGTCGGATGGCGGATCCGGCGTTCGTGGATGCGGCGGAGCCCCATCTGGGCGACACCGGTGCGCTGCGGAAGTCGTCGGAGCACTTGGGGCGCATGCCTGGGCTGGCGGCTTGGTTCCAGCGGTGGGCCAAGCTGGAGAAGCAAGCGATCAACTTGTTCAACTACGAGTGCCGGATGATTCCGGGGCTGCTGCAGACGGAAGCGTACGTTCGGGCTTTGGCAGCCGACCAGTTGCCACCCCTGTCGGACGCCGACATCGAGGACATGTGGGCCGCACGACTGGAGCGGCAGCGCCTGCTGCACGACCGGCCCAATACGGCATTCAGCTTCATCATCGAGGAACACACGCTACTCCGCGGCACCGGCGGGGTGGAGGCCACTCGCGACCTCATCGAACACCTCCTCGAACTCGCCGAGCTGAGGAACGTAGAGATCCAGGTGATGCGTCTCGTGCAGGCTTCGCACGCCGGGCTTCAAGGGCCCATCGCCTTAGTGGAAACACCCTCGAACAAGTGGTTCGCCTACAGCGAGGGGCATGAGAGCGGACTGCTGATCTCCGATTCCAAAGTGGTCAGCATCCTCCAGGCCAGGTATGCCAGGATGCGTTCACAGGCTCGCACTCTCCAGGACTCGGTGAGCCTGCTGGAACACATGCGAGGAGACCTATGAGCAGCCCCTCCGACCTGGCTTGGTTCAAGAGCAGCTACAGCAGCGCTTCTGGTGACAACTGCATCGAGGTCGCCCACACCTGGCGCAAGTCCTCGTACAGCAGCAGCGGATCCGGCGACTGCGTAGAAGTAGCCACCACCCCCGCCACCATCCACATCCGCGACTCCAAAGCCAAGCAGGGCCCCCACCTCTCCCTCTCCCCCACCACCTGGACCTCCTTCATCGAGTTCGCCAGGCAGTGAGGGGCAGGGCGGCGCGGGCCGTTACTTGGGGCAGTGCTCCCACGCGAAGTGGTACGTCGTACTGATGTCGCCGTCCGTCGAGTCCATGGTCATGAAGCTGACCTTGTCCGGGTTCGAGCCCGCGTTCACCCTCAGCTCGGTGTTGATGTTGAAGTTCCGCAGCACCCCGCACGGCGCCCACACGAGCTGCGCCCAGTCGGTGGTGTCGGTGGCCTGCCAGTCGTCGTTGTAGGAACCCCGGTACGGGTGCGTGATCGGCACCGTCGCCGAGGAGCCCTGGAAGTAGTACGACGCCTTCTGCGTGGCACTGGCACCGGGCTGGAGCGACAGGAAGCCCCGGTAGTCGGCGCTGGCGATGGCGTAGGTGAAGCCCTGCGGCACGTGCACGATCAGGTTGAGCTGGCAGTTCTTGCGGAAGGCGGTCGGGTCGGAGTTGCCGCCCGCCTGCGCGAGATAGTGGCTGTAGGTGACGGTGAAGGCGGTGTTGTCCGGCGAGACGGCTATCGCGGCCGTACCGGCGGGGCAGCCGGAGCCGTTCACCGTGGCGACGTCGATGACGATCTTGTCGGGCGGTGGGTCGTCGAAGACGGGCGACGACGACTGGGCGGGTAGCGCGGTGGTGAGGAGAGCGGCCAAGGCGCCGCTCACGAGCAGTCCACCAGCCATGGATTTCTCCCGGATGTAGGGAAACCGTGCCGGACCTGTGAAGAACCGGAGACGTGGGCATCGTAGGGACGCCGTGCGCCGGGCCGGGAGAGTGAACTCAGGCCATTCACTTCCGGCTTTTCACGGGTTCTCCCAGGCCCCCGGTTCCGCCGCGAGCGCCCGTACGGGTTCCGGCAGGGTGTCCGCCGCGAGGTCGGCGACGGTGACGCCTTCCAGGACGCGGCGCACGTTGGCGCGCAGGGCGATCCACAGCGGCAGCAGCGGCTGGGCCGTACCGGTGTAGGTGAGGCCGGTCGGGCGTTCGCCGCGTACCGAGACGATGGGGCCGTCCACGCCCCGGATGACGTCCGCGACCGTGACCGCCGCCGCGTCCCGGGCGAGCCGGTAGCCGCCGCCCCCGCCACGCCGGCTCGCCACGATCCCGGCGCGCCGCAGATCGCCGAGGATGCCCTCCAGGAACTTGTGCGGGATGCCCTGTACGGCGGCGATTTCCTCCGCCTTCACCGGGCCGTTACCCTGCCGTACGGCCAGCTCAAGAACCGCCCGTACCGCGTAATCCGCCCGTGCCGAGATCCTCATGGGTCCATTGTGGGGCGCACCTGCGTGGACAATGGCCGCACCGCGCACCGCAAGACCGCCCGGAGGATCCACCTTGGCGCTCAGCAGACGTTCCTTCAGTGCCCTGGCCGGCTCGTCCGCGCTGGGTCTCGCCCTCGGCGGCAGCGGCGGCCCGGGAGCCCCTGCCGCGTTCGCGGGCGGCAGCGTGCCGACCGGCCCGGCGCCCGTACCGCCGAGCGCCGACGGCAGGCGTCACTCCATCGGGTACGACCACTACTCCCTGCTGGTCGACGGCAGGCGGCTGGTGGTGTGGTCCGGGGAGATGCACCCCTTCCGGCTGCCCAGCCCCTCCCTGTGGCGCGACATCCTCCAGAAGATGCGGGCGCACGGCTACAACGCGGTCAGCATCTACGTCGCCTGGAACTACCACTCCCCCGCCCCCGGCACGTTCGACTTCACCGGCGTCCGGGACCTGGACCTGTTCCTGCGGATGGCCGCCGAGACCGGCCTGTACGTCATCCTGCGCCCGGGTCCGTACATCAACGCCGAGGTCGACGGGGGCGGTTTCCCCGGCTGGCTGACGGCCACCAAGGGGTCCGCCCGCACGGACGACGCGACGTACCTCGCGCACGTGGACGAGTGGCTGACGCGGGTCGACCGGATCGTCCGCCGCCACCTCTTCACGCGCGGCACGGGCACGGTCCTGCTCTACCAGATCGAGAACGAGTACGACGCCCACGTGAAGGAGGCCACGGGCCGGGACTACATGTCCCACCTGTACAAGAAGGTCCGGGCCGACGGGATCGACGTCCCCCTCTTCCACAACGACAAGGGCCGCAACGGCTACTGGACCCCCGGCTCCTTCGACACCGGCGGCGAGCGCGGCGGCTGGCTGTACGGCTTCGACGGCTACCCGTCGCCGTCACAGACCCCGCCGGACTGGGGGCACTTCGGGCCGGGCGGGCCGAAGGGCGGCTCCACCGCCTCCCCGTCGACGCCCGGGTTCGTGCCCGAGTTCGGGGGCGGCTGGTTCGACCCGTGGGGCGGCGCCTGGTTCGACGGCAAGGGGTACGCCGAGTCGCGGCGCACCCGGGACGCGGCCTACGAGCGCCGGTTCTACCTCACCAACCTGGCCAACGGGCTCACCCTGCACAACGTCTACATGACCTTCGGCGGCACCTCGTGGGGCTGGCTGCCCGCGCCGGTCGTCTACACGTCGTACGACTACGGGGCCGCGATCGACGAGGGCCGCAACGTCACCGACAAGATCGCACCGATGCACCAGCTCGGCCATCTGCTCCAGCGCGTCCCCGACTTCGCCAAGCTGGACAAGGCGGCCGAGGTCGAGGCGGCCGGGCTGAAGGTCTACCACCTGACCAACCAGGACACCGGCGCGCACGTCTACGTCGCCCGCAACGACGGCACCGAGGCCGTCACCACCGACCTGCCCACCGAGGCCGGGGACCTGCGGATCACCGTGCCCGGCAAGGACGCCCGGCTCCTCGCCACCCACCTCTCGCTGGGCGAGCGCATCCTGAAGTACTGCACCGCCGAACCGGTACTGCGCCTGACCGCCGGGCGCCAGGACATCGCCCTGTTCTCCGGACGCCGGGGAGAGATGGCGGACCTGGTGCTCAAGTGCCCGGCCGAACCGCTCGTCCAGCGCCTCGACGCGGAGGCCGCCTGGGTCTTCGACCGCGACGAACTGCACGTCAACGCGCCGCTCGGGGAGGGCGGGCTGACCCGGGTGCTGGTGCGGCAGGGCGAGAGCGAGACCCCGCTGCTGCTGCTCTTCGCCGACGACGCCACCGCCGTACGGCTCTTCCCCTACGACACCCCGTCCGGGACCCTGCTGGTCTACGGGCCGAAGCTGCTGCGCCACGTCGAGCTGCGCGGCTCGGCGGTCCATCTGACCGGTGACGTCTCCGAGACCACCTCGGTGGAGGTGTGGGGGCCGCGCGGCATCGACACCCTGGTGTGGAACGGCCGTACCCTGCCCAGCCGGACCACCCTGGCCGGCAGCGTGATGACCACCGGCCTGCTGCCCGCCGCGCCCGAGGTACGGCTGCCCGCGCTGGGCGGCTGGCGCACCCGCCGGGAGAACCCGGAGGCCGACCCGAGCTTCGACGACTCGGGGTGGCGGCGGGCCGACCGGACCACGTCGTACAGCACCACGGCCGTGCCCAAGGGCGGTCCGGTGCTGTTCGCCGACGACTACGGGTTCCACTACGGGGACGTCTGGTACCGGGGCACCTTCACCGACTCCCGGGACCTGGAGGAGATCGCCCTCGCCTACAGCACCGGCACCCAGGGCCTGCTGATGGCCTGGCTGGACGGCGAGCCGCTGGGCACGCACCGGATGCCGGTGCCGGACAAGGACACCACCATCCGGCAGGGCACCTGGACGGCCGCGGCCCGGCTGCCGGTCCGCGAGCGGCTGCGCTCCCCCGGCCGGCACGTGCTGTCGGTGCTGGTACGGCGGATGCAGCACGACCAGGACGGCAAGGCGCTGGACACCCACAAGGCGGCCCGCGGACTCACCTCGGTCTCCTTCACCGGGGCCGCTCCGGAGGTGACGTGGCGGCTCCAGGGCGAGGCGGCGCCGGACCCGGTGCGCGGGCCGATGAACAACGGCGGGCTGTACGGGGAGCGGGAGGGCTGGCACCTGCCGGGCTTCGCGGACCGCGACTGGGAGGCGGTGCGCTTCCCGCGTGCCGAGCGCTACCAGGGCGTCACCTGGTACCGGACCACGTTCCGGCTCTCGGTGCCGGCCGACCTCGACGCCTCGGTGGGCCTGGTCCTGGAGGACGATCCCTACCGGGCCTACCGGGCGCAGATCTTCCTCAACGGCTGGAACATGGGCCAGTACATCAACAACGTGGGCCCGCAGCACACCTTCGCGCTGCCGAACGGCATCCTGCGCACGCGGGGCGTCAATACCCTGGCCCTGGCGGTGCTGTCCGAGTTCACCACGCTGTCGGGGCCCGGCAAGGTGGGGCTGACGCTGCTGGGGCGGACGGTGGGCGGGACGGTGGTGGAGGCGGTGCCGTCTCCCGGTCGGTGACCGGCCCGGACCGGACCACCTGACGGGGACACGCCCGGGCGCTACGCTCGGTCCCGCCGCAGGACGCGGTGGGAAGGGAGACCGATGAGCTTCCGGGGCGCGCGCGAGCGGGCGGTACGGCTGGTACGAGGGGCCGTACGACCGCGGCGCTCCGGGCCGGCCCCAGCCATCCGCTCCCTGGCCACCGGACTGGCGGCAGCGGTCCAGTCCCGCTCCCAACCACTGCCCGGAGTCATGGACTTGGGCCGAGCCCTGTGCGAGGAGATGAGCGCGCTGCGCGGCGGCCGGCCGGTGGAACTGCGCTTCGAGCGGTTCCCGGACGAGATAGAAGTGACCGGGCTGTGGGTGGAGTTCACCGACTTCGACCTCGTCATCGTGGAGGAGCGGGCCGAGGCCTTGCAGCAACTGGTCATACTTGGCCATGAGTTGTGGCACCTGCACGCCGGGCACCGGCATCACCACCTGGCGGGGGCGGAGGCGGCGCGTGCCTTCGCCGAGGGTCCGGGGCGGCGGGACGTGGCGCTCGCGGTGGTCGCCCGGGACGGGTCCCGGGAGGCGGAGGAGGCCGAGGCGGACGACTTCGGGCACCGGCTGGCCACGCTGTTCCGCTCCCGGCTGGCCGGTGGGGGCACCGCCCCGCCGGGCCCGCTGCAACGCGCCCTCGGATACCGGGGGCGGGGAGTGACCGCGCGGTGACGCTAGTCGCGTTCTGCGTGCCCACCGTGGTGCTGAGCCTGGCGCTGCTGGTCAAGCTGCCGACGATCATCCGGCTGTGGCGGGACCCGCAACTGCGGGCGGTGGGCGGCCTGCTGCTGCTCGCGTGCGCGGTGTTCGTGTGCTGCTCGCCGGCCATGATCGCGCGGGTGAACGCCCTGACCGGCGTGCCCAACGTCGCGGCTCCCCTGTGCTACTCCCTCATCACCGCGATGTCCGGTTCCTGCCTGCTGCTGATCATCACCTGGCGCAGCGGCCCGTCCGGCCGCTCGACGGCCACGCGGCGCGTGCTGCGGTGGGTGACGGCCGGGTACGCGGCGCTGATCGCCGTGCAGTGGCCGCTCTTCCTCCTGGCCGACGTACCGGTGGAACGGGTCCGGGACCTGGACACGTACTACGCCCGCACGCCCTTCATGCGCGAGGAGATCCTGCTCTACCTCCTGGCCCACGGCGTGGCGTGCGTGATCGCGTGCCGGCTCCTCCGGAACTGGGTGCGCGCGGACGGGCTGGACGCGTGGCTGCGGTGGGGGCTGAAGCTGCTGGGCGGGGCGTACGGACTGAGCCTCGTCTTCAGCGCGGCGAAGCTGACGGCGGTGGTGGCGCGGTGGTGCGGGCGCGACGCGGACTGGCTCAGCACGGACGTGGCACCGCCGGTGGCCTCGCTCTCCGCGATCCTGGTGGCGGCGGGGGTCATCCTCTCCCACACCGGGCCGTACCTCCACGGCCGCTGGCTGGTCCACCTCACCTGCCACGAACTCCGCCCGCTGTACCGGCTGATGCGCACCACCGGCGGCCCGTCCGTGCCGTTCACCCTCCGCGCGTCCCCGGAACTCCGGCTGACCCGCCGGGAGACGTTCATCCGCGACGTACTGCTGAGCCTCTCACGCTTCCTGGACCGGGAGCTGGGGGCACGGGCCTACGAGGCCGCACTGTCCCTGGGCCACCCTCCGGAACGCGCCCGCGCCCTGGCCGCCGCGGTGGCGGTGACGGCGGCGACAGAGCGCCGGCACACCGGCACCCTGCCCTCGGCCGCGTCCCCCTACCTGGACCCCACGGTCCTCCTCCGGGAGATCGGCCCAGTCTCCCGCGCCCTGCGCCGCCGCGAGGACTTGGCAGCGATCCGGAGGGCGGTGGAGTGCGGGGTGCGGGTGGGCGGCGACTTGTCGGGGAGTACCTCGCGCCCCTGACCAGGGGGGACCGCACCGCCGTCGGCTCTCGGGCGCCGTCACGCCGCCCCGCCACACCCCAGACACCCCGACAGCTCCGCCGCCCCCTTCGTCGCCAGTAACTCCAGTTCGGCTCGGCGTTCCTGGGTCCAGTGGGGCAGTGGGACCGAGATGGACAGGGCGGCGACGATCTCGCCGGTGTGGTCGTGGACCGGGGCGGCCAGGCTGGAGACGGCCGGGGCGGATTCGCGGGACTCGGTCGCGATGGCGTGCTCGCGGATGTCGGTCAGGGTGGCGCGCAGGGTGCCCGGGTCGGTGATGCTGTGGGGGGTCAGCGCGGGGAGTTCCGTGCCGTTGGGGAAGCGGGCCGTCAGCTCCGTCGTCGGAAGGGCGGCCAGCAGGAGCTTGCCGGCGGCGGTGCAGTGGGCCGGGAGCCGGTGGCCGGGAGCGGGGCCCGTGCGGGGGCCGGCCTGGGCGAGGTGGATGATGTCGGTGCCCTCCAGGATCGCCACGTGCACGGTCTCGTCGCAGGTGTCGGCGATCGCGCGGGCCACCCGCTGCCCCTCGGCGGCGAGGTCGAACTGCTCGGCGTACCGGCTGCCGAGTTGGAACGGCCGTACGCCGAGCCGGTAGCGGCCGGGCCGGCCCGGCACCGGGACGAGGTAGGAGCGGGCCGCGAGGGTGGTGACGAGTTCGTGCACGGTGGTGCGGGGCAGTCGGAGGCGGCGCACGATGTCCGGGGCGGAGAGCGTCCCGTCGCCGTCGAGGAACAGCTCCAGGATGTCGAGAGCGCGGGTCACGGCAGGCACGAGGCGTCCCACGTGCGGCCCCTCCCTGGGGTTCAGGCGCCTGTCGACGGCACCGGCGGGCTCGGCGCGGCGGTGTCCGGCAGGTCGACGGGTGATCGGCACGGCGGACACAGGCTAGTCAGGGCCGAGCGCCCCGGCAATGGCGCGGACCGGCCGGGCACCATGGACGGCATGGACCTCGATTTCCAGCTCGTGCTGCTGCGGCGGATGGCCGACCACAACCCGGACCTCGTCGACGACGCCCGGCGCCGGCTCGGTGCCTCGCTCGCCGAGATGCGGGAGGCCAACAAGCGCTGGCAGGCGATGGTCCGGTCACCGCGCACCCGGTCAGCCGCCGCCCGCTACCGCTCGGTCCTCGGCGAGCCCGAGTCCGTCGTGCCGCGCCGCCTGGGCGACGTCGACTGCGAGGCCCGGCGCTGGGCCCTGCCCCTGTGGCCGGAGCTGCGCTTCGAGGTGCTGGCCGGGCCGGGCGGCGCGGTGTGGAACGAGTGGCTGGTACGGGCTCCGGGTGCGCCGGCGCCCCGGCTGGAGACCCTGGACGACCTCGCGCCCTGGTCCTGCACGGTGGACGAGGCCGCCCGCGCCTTCGCCCCGGCCCGCCCCCTGGAGGGCACCGCGCCCACCCGCTGGGGGCTCGCCTTCACCACCCCGGACGGGAAGGGCGTCCGGCACGAGGTGGTGGCCGAGTTCACCTGGGGGTTGTTGCAGCGGACGGCGGTGGTGGGGGCGGGCTAGGACCGGTCTCCGGCCGCCGCGATCACCGCCCGCGCCACCCTCGGCACCGAGTCCGGGTGCAGGCCCAGGAACAGGTTCGGTTCGATCAGTTCCAGCTCCATGACACGGGGCGTGCCGTCGTCGCCGTCCGCCAGGTCCACGCGGGCGTACAGCAGGCCGGATTCGGCGCCGGGTACCGCCGCCAACGCCGCTTCGGCGAGGGCGAGTTCCGCGTCGGTCGGCTGCCAGGGCGCCAGGGACGGGTGGGGGACCTTGTCGGCGTCGTAGGGGGTGCCGGGGGTGAGGACGGCGCCCTTGCGGCTGGCGTGCAGCAGGGAGCCGGCGAAGAACTGCAGCGCGCGCTCGCCGGTGGTGTCGATGCCGCGCAGGTACGGCTGCACCATCGCCGTGAAGCCCTCGGCGTGCATCCGCGCGAGCTGCCGTACGGCCGTGTCGTGCTCGGCGGGTGTGTAGCGGGCGGCGTAGCGGGCGCCCGCGCCCGAGGTGGGCTTGACGACGTAGTCGTGGCCGTCGGGCAGGCGGGCGGGCTCGCCCGGGGCTATGTAGCGGGTCGGGACGGTGGGGACGCCGGCCGCCGCCAGCTCGCCCAGGTACCGCTTGTCGCTGTTCCAGCGCACCACCGGGGCCGGGTTGGCGATCCGGGTCAGCGCGCCGACCCGCTCCACCCACGCCGTGAACTCCTCGGCGCGCCAGGTGTAGTCCCAGGTGGAGCGGATGAGGACGAGGTCGTAGCCGGCCCAGTCGGCGTCCGGGTCGTCCCAGTACCGCGCCTCGGCGTCGGCGCCCGCCTCCCGCAGCGCGCCGAGCAGCACCGGCAGGTCGGCGTCCCGGCTCGGCCGGTCCCCGGGGTCGTAGGTCGCGAGGGCGATGCGGGGCACGGCGGACTCCCTGTCGTACGACGGTTCGATCAAGGGCGAGGCTAACAACCGGGGCGCGGGTCCGGGTCGGGGTCCTGGGGTAGGAAGGGTGCTGTCGCCCCCACCGCCGGTGCTCGTGCCGGCAGTAAGGAGATCGTGCCGTGTCCTCCCTCTTCCCCGCCCTGGTGGACGGTCCGGGTGACCGGGTCGCCCTGCGCTTCGGTGACCGGTCGCTGACGTACGGCGCGCTCGCGGGCGCCGCCGGCGCGCTGGCCGGCCGGCTGCGCGGTGCCGGGCGGGTCGCCGTGTGGGCCACCCCGGAGCTGGAGACCGCCGTCGCGGTGCCGGGCGCGCTGCTCGCCGGGGTGGCCGCGGTGCCGCTGAACCCGAAGTCGGGTGAGAAGGAGCTGGCGCACATCCTGTCCGACAGCGCACCGGCGCTCGTGCTGGTCGCGCCGGGGGCGGAGTTGCCGCCGGTGCTCGATCACCTGGAGCGGGTGGTGGTGGACGTGTCCGCCTCCGGCGCGCTGCCCGAGGTGGCGGCCGGGGCGGAGGACCCCGCGCTGGTCGTCTACACGTCGGGGACGACCGGCCCGCCCAAGGGAGCCGTGCTGCCGCGCCGGGCGCTGACCACGACCCTGGACGCGCTCGCCGACGCCTGGCAGTGGACCGGCGCCGACGTGCTGGTGCACGGGCTGCCGCTGTTCCATGTGCACGGACTGGTGCTGGGCGTCCTCGGCCCGCTGCGGCGCGGCGGCTCGCTGCGCCACCTCGGCCGGTTCAGCCCGGAGGGCGTCGCCCGGGAGCTGACCGACGGCGCCACCATGCTGTTCGGCGTGCCGACGATGTACCACCGCCTCGCCGAGGCACTCCCCACGGACCCCGGGCTGGCGAAGGCGCTCGGCCGGGCCCGGCTGCTGGTGTCCGGCTCGGCCGCGCTGCCGGTGCACGACCACGAGCGGATCGCGGCGGCCACCGGGCGCCGGGTGATCGAGCGGTACGGCATGACCGAGACCCTGATGAACACCAGCGTCCGCGCCGACGGCGAGGCCCGCGCGGGCACGGTCGGCGTGCCGCTGCCCGGGGTGGAGCTGCGGCTGGTGGAGGAGGACGGGACGCGGATCGAGGCGTACGACGGCGAGAGCGTCGGGGAGATCCAGGTGCGCGGCCCGAACCTGTTCACCGCGTACCTGAACCGGCCCGACGCCACCGCCGCCGCGTTCACCGGGGACGGCTGGTTCCGCACCGGGGACATGGCGGTGCGGGAGCCGGACGGGTACGTGCGGATCGTCGGCCGCAAGGCCACCGACCTGATCAAGAGCGGCGGTTACAAGATCGGTGCGGGCGAGATCGAGAACGCGCTGCTGGAGCATCCGGGGGTGCGCGAGGCGGCGGTCACCGGGGAGCCGGACGCCGACCTGGGCGAGCGGATCGTCGCGTGGATCGTGCCGGCGGACCCGCAGTCGCCGCCCGGCGCCGAGGAGTTGGCCGACCACGTGGCCCGGCGGCTGGCCCCGCACAAGCGGCCCCGCGTGGTCAGGTACCTGGACGTGCTCCCCCGCAACGACATGGGGAAGATCATGAAGCGGGCCCTCACCGATGCCTGAGCGGCTCTCGGCGCGGCGGTTCCTGGCCCTGGTGACGGACTCCTTCCGTGAACTCCCCCTGCCCGAAGGGAGTTCGGCGGCCGACGGTCCCCTCGGCTGGCAGGGGTACGACGCCTCGCGCGCCCGTGCCGCCGAGCGCACCGGCGAGCGGGAGTCGGTGGTGTGCGGCACCGGGTCCGTGGAGGGCACCGAAGCCGTGCTGATCGCCTTCGAGTTCGGCTTCCTGGGCGGCTCCCTCGGCGAGGCCACCGGTGACCGGCTGGTGGCGGCGTACGCCTACGCACGCGAACACCGGCTGCCCGTCGTGCCATTGATCGCGACCGGCGGCAGCCGCATGCAGGAGGGCATGCTCGCGCTGACCCAACTGCAACGGGTGGCACGGCAGTCGGCGCTCACCCGGGAGGCGGGCCTGCCGCAGCTCGCGGTCCTGCGCGACCCCACGACCGGCGGCGGCTGGGCCACCCTCGGCGCCGGCGCGGACGTCACCCTGGCCCTCCCCGGCGCCCAGATCGGCTTCGCCGGCTCCCGCGTCCGCCCCCTGTACGCCGACCCGGCCGCGTACACGGCGGAGTCCCAGGTGGCGGTCGGGTCGGCGGACGCGGTGGTGGAACCGGGCGCGCTGCGAAGGGAGTTGGGGGTGTGGCTGCGGCTGCTGTCCCGGGGGGTGGTGGGAGGAGCGGCGGCTCCCGCCCCCGTCCCGGACGCTCTCGGTGTCACGGACCTGCCGCGCACCGGCTGGGACGCCGTGCGGCGGGCGCGGGCCCCGGAGCGGCCCCGGGCGCGGAGCTACCTGGACGCGTATTTCCGGTTCCGTGCCGAGATCAGCGGTGACCGGTGCGGCGGTACCGATCCCGACGGGATGCTGTGCGGGTTCGGCGAGCGGGACGGCCGTACCGTGGCGTTCGCGGCGCAGACCGGGGCGGCGACCCGGCCCGCCGGGTACCGGACGGCCGCGCGGCTGATCCGGCTCGCGGACCGGCTCGGCATCCCGGTGCTGACGCTGGTGGACACCCCCGGTGCCGCGAACGGCGCGGAGGCCGAGCGGGAGGGGGCCGGGGCGGCGATCGCCGAGGTGTTCGGGGCGGTGGCCGCCGCCCGGGTGCCGGTGACCACGCTGGTCGTCGGCGAGGGCGGCTCCGGTGGCGCGCTCGCGTTGGCCGCGCCCGGCAACATCTGGGCCACGGCGGACAGTTACTTCTCGGTGATCGCGCCGGAACTGGCGGCGGCCATCCTGAAGCGGCCGCCCGGTGAGGTGGCGGCGACCGCCGATCAGCTGCGGATCCGGCCGCAGGACCTGGTGGAGCTGGGGGTGGTCCGAGGCGTCGTCGGCCACCCCCACTCCCGCGACCAGGTCATTTCACGGCCACGGCGCGGACGATCTCCTGGGTGACCGAGCCGCCCTTGTCGTCGTGGGCCGAGGCCCGCAGGGAGACGGTCGCGGCGCCGCGCGGCACGTCCAGGGTGCCACGCCAGGAGGCGCCGGTGCCGGTGAGCCGTACCGGCTTCCAGGTGGCGCCGGCGTCGTAGGACACCTCCAGCCGGCCGCCGCCGATCCGGCCGGTGCCGGCCGCGTTCGCCACGTACTGGGCGCCGAGCGCGACGGGCAGCCGGTGGCCGCCGGGCACCGTGCCCGCGAGGTCGGTGTCGACGTCGAAGGAGAGGTTGATCAGCGGCAGGTAGGTCACGCGGTCCTCCGGGGTGGCCGCCGAGCGGAACGTCCACGCGGTGTGCCCCTCGGTGGCGAGCGGCCAGCGGTCCGCGTCGAGCGCGGTGTCGGTGGTGACCTGGTAGGTGTGCTCGTCGGCGGGCGCGTCCCACACGTAGGCGGCGGAGCCGGTCCCCTGGTCGACGAGGGTGCCGTCCAGGTGGACGGCGGTGGTCTGGCGCATGCCGCTGTCCGCGCTCCACACGTCGCCGAAGCCGGTGTGGTCGGGCCCGGAGTCGCCCCAGCCGGGGGTGTTGAGCTGGATCCGGTCGCCGGTGCGCTGCTGGCCCCAGCCGAGCCCGGTGCCCAGCCACGGGTGCCACACCGGCCGGAACCAGTTCAGGGTGGGCCGGCTGCCGCCCCGGTAGGTGACGAGTCCGCCGCGTTCCTCCAGCGCGCCGTCCGCACCGGCGCTGACGGACTCGTGCCAGAGCTGGCCGGGCCCGGTGGAGACGTAGTCGGTGCGCTCGGCGGGCAGGCGCACGGGTTCCCGGAAGCCGAGGCCGAGGGTGAAGGTGTCGGTCAGGGAGTAGCGGAACTCGCTGCCGTCGGTGGGGCCTGCTGTGTGGAACTTCACGTGGACGGACGCCAGTTGGCGACGGGTGGGCGCATAGGTGAGGTCCCGGTCCGGGATGGCGCCCCGGTGGCCGGCGGAGAGGTCGTACACGTACGACGGGTCGCGGGCGCCGGTCATGTCGGCCCGGCCGGCGGCGCGCAGGCGGGCCGCGTCGGCCTGGTTCACCGTGGCGATCTGGAGGGGCCGGTCGGCGCCGTCGTCCTCGCCCCACCAGGCCATGAGGCGGCCGGGCGTGTCGTCGGTGACGAACAGCGCCTTGGCGCCCGCGTCCTGCGCGGCCCGGGCCAGGGCGGCGGGGTCGGCACCGTCGGCGAGGCGGGCGAGGACGGCCTTGCCCTTGGCGGCGGCGGTGACGGGGCCGCCCCCGACGTCCACCAGCGGCAACCGGGTGCGGCCGGTCAGGAGGGTGCCGCCGGACTGGAGGGTGGCCTCGCCGACGCCCCGGACCGTGAGCCGCGGCCGGGCGAGCCGCCACACGGTGCGGTACTCGAAGCTGCCCCGGGTGACCTGGCGGGTGGGCGCGGCGAAGAGGCTGTCGTAGGTGAGCGGCACCTGGACCGCGCCGAACAGGTCGGCGCCGTCGGCCTCGCGGTCGTACTCCATGACGAGCTGGTGGGTCTCGGTGCGCCGGTCGACCCGGGCCGTCACCTCGCGCAGGGTGCGCCCGTCGAGGGTGACCTCGCGGTCGCGGTCGAGGCTGATCTCGGGGGCGGCGAGGAAGCCGAGGCCGAGCGAGTCGGGGCCGTGGCCGCCGCGCACGTCGAGGAAGGACGAGAGGGCGTACGTGCCGGGCGGGAGCCGGAGCTTCAGCGTGCCGGACGCGCCGACCTGGGCGGGGAACGCCTCGGTGTCCTTCGCCAGTTGCCGGAGGACGAGGTCGGCCGGGGCCGGGGCGCCCGCGCGGTCCTTGACGTGGACGGTGAGCGTGTACCGCTCCTCCTCCTTGGCCAGGCCGAACGCGGTGTGCGCGACCGGGGTGCCGGCGACGGCGGCCACGATCCGCCCGCTGGTGTTCCCGACCGGTGCCTTCGCGCCGTCCCCGGTGACGGTGGTGGTGGCGGTGCCGTGCGCCGGGACGTGCAGGACCTTGTCGGCGAGGGTGGCGACTCCGTCCCCGGCGTCCCGCACGGAGAGGCTCAGCGAGACCGGCTCGTCGGAGGAGTTGGCGTAGCCGACCGTCTTCGTCACCGGCTTGTCGTCGTCGTACGGCCAGCGGTGGAAGCCGAGGCCGACGCTGCCGGTGGCGGTGACGCTCGCGCGTACGGCGTCCGGGACGCTGACCCGGCCCGCGCCCGACGTGTAGGCGGAGGCGTCCAGCTCCTTCGAGCTGGACATGAGCGCGTCCTTCAGCCGCGCGCCGGACCAGTCGGGATGCTCCTGGGCGAGCAGCGCGGCCACGCCCGCCACATGCGGGGTCGCCATCGACGTACCGCTCATCGTCGTGTAATAGCCGCTGCCGGAGGTGAGCTGGGAGCGGGCGGCGAGGATGTCCACACCGGGGGCGGAGAGGTCCGGCTTGAGGGCGTTGTCGCCGTAGCGGGGGCCGCCGCTGGTGAAGGAGGCCGGCCGGTCGTCGGCGTCCACCGCGCCCACGGTGAGCGCGGCGTCGGCGGCGCCGGGCGAGCCGATGGAGGAGGGGGTGCCGGTGTTGCCGGCGGCGACGACGAACAGCGCGCCGGTCTCCCGGGAGAGGGTGTTCACCGCCTCGGCCATCGGGTCGGTGCCGTCGCTGGGCTCGGTGGAGCCGAGGCTCATGGAGACGATCCGGGCCCGCACGTCCCGGGCCGCCCACTCCATGCCGGCGATGATCTGGGACTCGCTGCCCGAGCCCTCGTCACTGAGCACCTTGCCGACGGCGAGGGTGGCGTCCGGCGCGACGCCCTTCTCGGTGCCGTCGGAGGCGGCGCCGCTGCCGCCGACGGTGGAGGTGACATGGGTGCCGTGGCCGTTGCGGTCGGCGACCTGCTGGCCCTCGATGAAGCTCTTGGTGGCGGTGACCCGGTCCTTCAGGTCGGGGTGGCTGAGATCGACACCGGTGTCTAGGACGGCGACCGTGACGCCCTTGCCGGTCAGACCCGCGTCCCAGGCCGCCCGGGTGCCGATCTGGGCGTTGCTCTCGGCCATGTCCGTCCGCACGCGGCCGTCCAGCCACACCTTGTCGAGGCCGGCGCCCCGGGTGAAGGACTTCCAGAAGGCGCGGCCCCGCTCCGCCCACAGCGCCGCGCCGTCCAGGCTCGGCAGGGCGCGGGTGCGCCGGGCACCGGCGGGGGTGGCGGCGCGGGCGCCCTTGCCGTAGGTGACGATCAGCGGCAGCGCGTCGGCCTGCGCGTCCGTGAGCCCCTGCCGGATGAGCCCGCTCACGTCGAACAGCCGCTGGTCGAGGCTGCCTTGCCGCAGGTACGGCAGGGCCTCGTCCGGTACGACGGTGATCTCGCCGTCGCTCATCCGGGTGCGCACGGCACCGGTCGCCCCGCGCGGGCGCCGCACACTGACGGTCTTGCGGCCCTGCCCGAGGTCGGTGACGGTCACCTTGTCACCGGTGACGAGGGTGACGGTCTGGTCGGTGCCCGCGGTGACGTGATCCTCGGGGGTGCCGGTCGCGGCGCCCGCCCCTGTCGTCGGCAGCAGCGCCAGTACGAGTCCGGCCGACAGCACGGCCGCGCCACGTCCGACCGGTCCCCTGGTCATGCACGCTTTCCTCCACGCCTTCATCCACGCCCTCTTCCGCGCCCGAAGCGAAGTGTTGAAATGTACGCGTCGGGAACAGTGTCAGGCGGCCTGTGTGACAGCGGAGTTGCCCGGTGGTGGCGGGTAGGCGCGGTGGCGGCTTCCCGCCAATCCCCGGCGGGCGCCCCGCCCGTGGCCCGGGAAGGTGTGACACCGGAACCACCGTCCGTAACATGGGGAGAGCACGATTCGGGGACAACGGGGAGCGGGCGCCGCCATGGACGGGTTGATGGAGTTCAGGACCGAGGACGGCGCGGTCGTCATGGTGGAGAGCGCCGAGCCCAGGTCAGGGGCCCGGCTCGTCTCGCGCGGCGACGGCCCGGCACAGGCGGCGCGCACCTTCGAGGGCGCCCTTGAGGGCGTGCGCGCGGCGGCGGCCTCCGCGCTGCGCGTCTTCCGGGACGGCACGCTGCGGCCCGACGCGGTGGAGATCGAGTTCGGGGTACGGCTGTCGGCGGAGGCCGGCGCCATCATCGCGAAGGGGTCGGCCGAGGGCCACCTCGTGGTCAAGCTGAGCTGGTCCCCCGGCGAGACGCCCGTACCCGTGGCTCCCGCGGCCGTGCCCGCGCAGACGGTGCCGGATCCGGGGCCCGCCGACCGGTGATGCGCAGCGCCGCCTGGCACGCCCGCGTCGCGTGCGGCCCCGAGGTGGGCGCCGGTTTCCTGGTCACCGACCGGCTGGTCCTCACCTGCGCGCACGTCGTGGCGTACGGCGACCGCAGGCCGGTGACGGTCACCTTCCCGCACGCCCCGGCATTGAGCACTCTCTCCGCGTCGGTCGTCGCCGAGGGCGGCTGGGCGGGCGCCGTCACCGACCCCGGCGACCTCGCCGTACTGGAACTGGACCGGCCGGTGCCGCTCGCCCCGGCCCGCTTCGCCCCGCCCGACACCGCCTGCGCGGAGCCGTACCCGAAGCTCGTCGTCTACGGCTTCCCCGAGGGGTACGACGAGGGCACGCTCGCCGAATACCAAGTGGTCTCGGGGCAGTTGATCGCCGGGGAGTGGCTGGAGCTGGTGGCGTGGAGCGGGCACGGGCAGCCGCTGGTGGGCGGGTTCAGCGGGGCGGCGGCCACGCTGCCCGACGGCCGGGTGGCCGGCCTGGTCACCGCGGCCGTCGGCACGGTGGACGTGCGCAAGGGCCGGATGCTGCCGCTGGAGGTCATGGCCCGGTACTGGCCCCCGCTGGGCGAGTTCGTTCCCACCGCCGGCCACCCGGACGCCGTCCGGCACCGCCTCCACACCCTGCTGCGCCGGGCCGCCGCCACCGGCCGCGCCCCGGATCCGCACCGTCTGTACGGCGACGCGGTGGGCCCCTTCGGGCCGCCCCTGCCGCCGGGCGGCTTCCCCTCCTTGGCGGCGGCGGCCGGCTACGTCCAGTGGGAGGTCCCGGCCCCGGAGGCGACGACCCGCTTCGCGGAGCGGCTGGGGGAACTGCTGGAGGGCGGCGCGGCGCCCGCCGCCGCCCCGGTTCCGGCGGCCGTTCCGGCTCCCGTCGCCGCTGCGGTCCCGGCCGGAATCCCCGCTCGGGCCGGCGCCCCGGAACCAGTGGGCGGCCCCCTGACTCCCCCGCCCCTTGCCGCGAAGTCACCGGCCCCGGTCTGGGCGCCCGTGGTCGTGGAGGTCGAGCACAGCGGGGCCGGGCCCGATCAGGTGACGGTGGAGGTGTCGGCGTACCGGGACGGCCGGCGGCGACCGGTCGGCGTCCAGCGGCTGCCGCGCGCCGGGGTACGGGCCTGGGTGCAGCGGCGCATCGACGAGGCCGTGGACCAGCTCGCCCCGGACGCGGAGGAGCTGGTGACGTTCGTGCTGCCGCGCGAGTGGCTCAACGAGGCCGTGGCGCACTGGGAGTGCGGCACCGAGGACAGCACGCCGCTGGGCTGCGCCTACCCGCTCGTGGTGACCGACCGGGTCCGCCATCACAGCGGCCGGCTGCGTCACCAGCTGCGCAAGAGGTGGCAGCGGCTGGACGACGGCCGCGGAGCCGAGCTGCACCGCGTCGGGTGCGGCACCGCCGAGCGGCCCCCGAGCCTGCGCAAGCGCCTCTGGGACGGCGAGGCCGGCCTCGCGGGCTACGCGGCCCCGCCGGCCGCGGTACGCCAGCACTTCGAGGTCGGCCTCACCGTCCCCGTGCCGGTACTGCTGTGGTCCCGCACCGGCTGCGACCGCGAGGGGCACGCCGGGCCGCCCTGCCCCGGAGACGCCTTCCTCGACCAGCTGACCGCGTCGCTCGCCGGCGTACCCCTCACCGAACTTCCCCGGCACGTCATGGAGTTGCGGCTCACCGCGGCCGCCGCCGACGAACCCGACCGGCACTGGGCGAGAGACCTCCAGCTGCTCTGGGACGACCCGCGCTGCTTCCCCGAGACCACCGCGAGCCTGCACTCCCCCGTCGCCTGACCGACCGCACGACCGCCCCCCACGGAGAAGAAGACCCATGCCCCTGTGGCCCGTCTACACCGGTACGAACGCGCCGCACGACGGCGTCACCGAGTTGCCCCCGCCGCCGCCTTGGCGCGCCTTCGACGGCGGACCGGTGCTCCCGGCCCCCGACCCGGCCGCCGACGCCGCCGCCGTCTCCCCGGACCGCCTGCACCGCGCCGAGACGTACCAGGCGACCGAGCAGACGGTCCAGCTCGTCAACGCGGCCCTGTACCTGCGCCGCCCGCTGCTGGTCACCGGCCCGCCCGGCACCGGCAAGTCCTCCCTCGCCTACGCCGTCGCGCGCGAGCTGCGGCTCGGCCCGGTACTGCGCTGGAACGTCACCAGCCGCAGCACCCTGCACGACGGCCTCTACCAGTACGACCCGCTCTCCCGGCTGTACGCGGCCCGGCAGCAGGCCGGCCGGGACACCGGTGCGGGCGAGTCCCCCGACGGCTCCGGCATCGAACACCATCTGCGGCTCGGCCCGCTCGGCACCGCGCTGCTGCCCTACGCCCGCCCGCGCGCCCTCCTCATCGACGAGATCGACAAGAGCGACCTCGACCTGCCCAACGACCTGCTGAACGTGCTGGAGGAGGGCCAGTACGAGATCCCCGAGCTGGTGCGCGCCTCCCGGCTGACCCCGGACGGCATCGCCGAGGTGCTGGTCGACGGCGCCGACGAACGGGCGCCGGTCGCGCACGGCCGGGTGCGCTGCCGGGCCTTCCCGTTCGTGGTGCTCACCAGCAACGGCGAGCGCGAGTTCCCGCCCGCCTTCCTGCGCCGCTGCGTCACGCTGCGGCTGCGCCGGCCCGACGACCGGCACCTCGCCGGGATCGTCCGCGCCCACCTCGGCGAGCCGGACGCCTACGCGCAGTCCCTGATCGAGCGGTTCCTGACCCGGGCCGGCGCCGGCGACCTCGCCACCGACCAGCTCCTCAACGCCATCTACCTCGCGCGCTCCTCCGGTCTGGACACCGACTCCCTGGACCGGCTGGCCGAACAGCTCATGCCGTACCTGGGGCAGACGGCGCCGTCCGATGTCTTCTGAGCGGTCCCCCGAGCCCTCCGGGACCGGGGAACCGTCCGCCGCGCTGGCCCGGCTCGCCGACGTCCTGGAACAGGCGAGCCGGGGCACCCGTCCGACCCCGCTCGAACTGGCCGAACTGCTGTGGCTGGCGGGGCAGATGAGTGACGCCGGTGACGGGGGCGCCGTACCGGTACGGCGGGCGGCGCCCCCGCCCCCCGTACCCCCCGTGCCGCCCGCACCGGACCGCACCCCGCCGCTCGCCGCCCCCGCACCGGCCGGCCGCGTCCCCCTGCACCTGCCCGCCCGGCAGCCCGCACCGGCCGCCGCCGAGCACCGGCCGCACACCGGCCTGCTCGCCCCCGCGCCCCCGATGCTCCGCCATCCGCTGGCCCTGCAACGCGCGCTGCGTCCGCTGCGCCGCCGGACCGACGCGCCCGTAGGCCACGAGCTGGACGAACGGGCCACCGCCGACCGCATCGCCCACCTCGGCGCCGACCCGGCGTGGTGGCTGCCGGTGCTGCGCCCGGCCCGGGAACGCTGGCTGCGCCTGAACCTGGTGTACGACGCCGGCCCCACCATGCCCGTCTGGCAGCCCCTGCTCCGCGAACTGCACACCGCGCTGGCCCAGTCGGGCGCCTTCCGCACGGTCGCCCTGTTCCGTGCGACGGCCGACGGCACCGTGCACGGCCCCGGCGCGGCCGCCCACGGCGACGGCCGTACCGTCACCCTGCTGGTCAGCGACTGCATGGGCCCGCAGTGGCGGGAGGGCCCGGCCGGCCGCCGCTGGTACGCCACCCTGCACCGCTGGGCGCGCCGGATGCCGCTCGCCGTCGTCCAGCCGCTCCCGGAGCACCTGTGGCGGGACACCGCGCTGCCCACCGCCCCGGGCCGGCTGACGGCACCGTACCCGGCGGCCCCCTCGGCGGCGCTCACGTTCGAGCCGTACGAGCCCTACGAGCCTTGTGGCGGACCGGAGTTCGCCGACGGCACCGTGCCGCTGCCGGTGCTGGAACCGGAGCCGCGCTGGCTGGCGCACTGGGCGGGGCTGCTCACGGCGCCGGGCGGGGCGCGGTTCCCGGCGGCGGTGGCCGGGCTGGGCCGGCCGCTGCCGGCGGACGCGGAGGACCGTACGGACGTGGCGCGGCTGTCGGCCGAGGAACTGGTGCTGCGGTTCCGGGCGACCGCCTCGCCGGAGGCGTTCCGGCTGGCCGGGCATCTGGCGCTGGGGCGCCCCGACCTGCCGGTGATGCGGCTGGTGCAGGCGGCCGTGGAGCCCGATCCGCGCCCCCGCCAGCTGGCCGAGGTGGTGCTGAGCGGCATGCTCACCGCCGTCCCGGGCGCCCCGCCCGGCTGCTACGCCTTCCGGGACGGCGTCCGTGAGCTGCTGCTGCTCGGTCTGCCGCGCACCGCCCGTAACCGCACCACCGAACTGCTGCGCCGTGTGGGCGAGTTGATCGAGGACCGTGCGGGCCGGGCACCGGGCGAGTTCCGGGCGTCGGTCCCCTCCGGGCGGGGCCCCGGAACGGCCGTGGCGGCCGAGCCGTTCGCCACGGTCGACGAGGACAGCGCGCGCCGGCTCGCGGGGGCGACGGGGGGACCGGCGCCCGGTGAACCGGCGGTGGCCCATGGCGAACCGCACGCGGAGCCGTCTCCCGCCGACCCGCCCGGTCTCCGCTTCACCGCCGACGCGCTCGCCGGCCGCCCCGAGGCCCGCATCACCCTGGAGGCCGCCGTGCACGAGGTGCTGGCGCGAAGTGCGCTGGCGCCCGGCCGGTACACGGTCGAGGTCCGCCCGGACGGCTACCTCGTGCGCACCGAGCCCGGCGCCTTCCTGCTGCCCGCCCTGGTCGCGGCCCTGCGAGAGCTGCCCCGGGCCCTGCGGCGCCTCGACCGGCCACCCCGGGTGCGGGTGACCTTCGGGCCGGACCCGGCGGTCCCGGTGCCGGATCCGGGCGCGGGCGTGCTCGTCGTCGTACCGCCCGCGCTGTACGACGACTTCAGCGCCAGCTCCGCCGCCCGGGGCACCCCGCCCTTCCGGCCGCTGCACCGGGCCGGCGCCCCGGACGCGGCGCCCACCGCCTGGTACTGCGCACTCGGGCAGACGACCGGCGAACCGACCGAACAGGACCTGGTGCGGGGGCCGTTCATCATCCAGGACCTGCGCGAGCTGGGCCTGCCCACCCCGGGCCGGACGGCCGTCGTGCACACGCGCCCGGACGGCCCGCTGACCCTGCTCGACCCGCTCCAGCCCTACGGCACGCGCCCGCCGCGCCCCGAGACGTACTACACGGTCGACCTCACCCCGCACCAGGCCCGGCACACGCTGTCGCTGCCCGGCGCGGGGGCGGGGGCGTTCACGGCGGTGGTGGACCTGTCCTGGGAGGTGGCGGACCCGGTCGCCGTCGTGCGCGCGGAGGCGTCCGGTGTCCCCGGGCTGCTGCTGGAACGGCTGCGCACCGGGGCCGCCTCGGTCACCCGGCGGCATCCGGTGCGCCGGGCGGGCGCGGCCGGGCGGCAGGTGAACGAGGCGGTGCGGGACTGGCCGGTGCCGGGGCTCGCGGTGTCGTACCGGGTCCGGCTGGCGCCCGAGGGCAGGCCGCTGCCGGAGACCGAGCGGCCGGCCCCGGGCAGGCGCCGGACGGCGGCCCTGCTCGGGGACGCGGAGGCCGTGCTGATCGGCTTCGACGGGCCGCTCGCCCGGCTGTTCCCCGGGCGGACGGCCCGGGCGGCGGTCGTCGAGCTGCTGTCCCTGGTGGCCGAGGACCGCGATCCGGCCGGCGCCCTGGCCGGCCGGCCGTTGCCCGTGGTGGCCGAGGCCGGGCGGGAGGCGTTCGCGCATCCGCTGGACCTGCTGCGGGCCTTCGCCCGCGACCCGGCGGGCCCCGCGCTCGCGGCCCGCCTGGCGGCGCTGGAGCTGGCGGCCGTACCGGACGCGCCGACCACGCACCGCGCGCTGCCGCTGGTGCGCGCCCTGCACCGGTCCGGGCGCCGGGTCGGCGTGGTGACCGACGTCAGCGCGCCCGCCGTGCGCGGCTGTCTGGAGCCGTACCGGCTGCCGCTGGCCTGCGTGCAGGGCCGCCGGGACGACCTCGGCCTGCTGATGCCCGACCCGGACGGCCTGGACCGGGCCCTCGCCGCGCTCGGGACGCCGGTGCCCGGCGCGGTGCTGATCGGCTCCTCGGTCGCCGAACTCACCGCCGCCCAACGGCTCGGCCTGCGGTTCGTCGGGTTCGCCCCGACCGCCGCCGGGCGGCGCCGGCTGCGCGAGGAGGGCAGCGGACTCACGGTGTCCTCCCTGGAGCCCCTGCTGGAGGCCGCGCGGGCGCTCTGACCCGCCGACACACCGGGGAACCGGGGAATCTCCCCCGTTCAGCGGCGCCCCGCCCGGCCCCCTCCAGCAGGCGCCCGCCCGGGCGCGCCGCGCAGGATGGCAGTCGTAAGGCCCGCCAACCGGCCGGGCGCCCACGGCCCGCGCACTCGGGAGGTTCCGCCGTGACCGTCAGTCTGGAGCAGTTGCGCCGCTGCCACTTCGCCGTCGACCTGGGTGCCGCCCGCACCCGCGTGTACGTGAAAGGCGCCGGTCTCGTCGTGGACCAGCCCTCGGTCGCGGCGGTGAACACGCGGTCCGGCGCGCTCATCGCGGTGGGTGAGTTCGCCGCGCAGATGACGGGACGGACCCCGCACTACATCCGGGTGGTACGGCCCGTCTCCGGCGGCACGGTGGTCGACATCGAGATGGCCCAGCGGATGCTGCGGCATCTGCTCGGCGACAAGACGCGCCGCGCGCTGCGCCGCAACCTGCGGCTGCGGGCCGCCGCCTGCACCCCGCACGACGCCGACCCGCTGGCGCAGCGCGCCACGATCGAGACGCTGGTCGGCCTCGGGGCGCGCCGGGTGGAGCTGGTGGACACGCTGATCGCGGCGGCCATCGGCTGCGGGATGCCGGTGGAGCGGCCCGAGGCCAGCATGATCATGGTGTGCGGGGCGGCGGCGACGCAGGTCGCGGTGCTCTCGCTCGGGTCCATCGTCACCGCCGAGCGGATTCCGGTGGGCGGGGAGGCCGTGGACCACGCGATCGTGCAGCACCTGCGGCACGAGCACAAGCTGATGCTGCCGAGCCAGTCGGTGTGGCCGCTGCAACTGGCCCTGTCCGGCAACGGCCTCACCCCGCAGGGCCCGGCGCAGACCGAGATCCACGGCCGGGACGTGGCCACGGGTACGGCCCGCAGCGTGCGGATCGACACCGCCGCCGTACGGGACGCCATCCAGACCCCGCTGACGGCCGTGCTGGACGGCATCGGCCGGATGCTGCGCGACTGCCCGCCCGACCTGGTCGCCGACCTCGCGGACCGGGGGGTGACGATGGTCGGCGGTTCGGCGCTGCTGCCGGGCTTCGACCAGATGCTGCGGCGGGCCACCGGGATGCCGGTGCACATCGCCGAGCGGCCCGACATCTGCGCGGCCCAGGGGCTCGGCGCCATGCTGGAGGGCCGGATCGAGCCGCTGGTGCTGAACCCGCTGGCCGCCTGAGCGGCGCCGGGCCCGCCGGATGACCGGCGCCCCCGACCCCCGCCTGCCGCCGCTCCTGGACGCCGTACTCGACGTCGGCTCCGCGCTCGACCTCGACACCACACTGCGCCGGATCGCGGTCGGCGCCGCCGAGCTGACCGGCGCCCGGTACGCGGCCCTGAGCACCGCCGGCCCCGGCCGGGAGGCCCTGGAGATCCGCACCGGGTCCGCCGCGCCCGCCGATTCCGGAAACGCGCTGGACGTGCCGATCCTGGTCGGCGCGGAGCCGTTCGGGCGGCTGCGGCTGGCGGACCGGGCGGGCGGCGGGCCGTTCACGGCCGAGGACGAGCAGGTGCTGCGGGTGCTGGCCGCGCAGGCCGGGATCGCGATCGGCAACGCCCGCCTGTACGAGGAGGCCCGGCAGCGCGAGCGGTGGATCGAGGGGGCGGCGGCCGTCACCACCGCGCTGCTGACCGGCCGGAGCGCCGACGACGCGCTGCTGACGGTCGCGGAGCGGGCCCGGCTGCTGGCCGGCGCGTCGGCCGGGGTGATCCTGCGGCCCACGCCGGCGGGCGGCATGGAGATCGTGACCGCGTCCACGCACGACGACCCCGGCGGCATCGTCGGCACCACGATCGAGCCGGGCAGCCCGGTGCTGGAGCAACTGCTGGGCGGGGAGCCGGTGTTCGTCGAGGACTCGGCGACCGATCCGCGGATGACGACCCGGGTCCGGCACCGGTTCGGGCCCAGCATGATGCTGCCGTTGCAGGCGGGCGGGCAGCTCATCGGCACCCTCGCGCTGCCCCGCCGGCGCGGCGACCGCCCCTACACGGCCCTGGAACGGCACCTCGCGACCCAGTTCGCCTCGCAGGCGGCGCTGGCCCTGGTGCTGGCCGGCGCCCGGCACGGCCGGGAGCGGCTCGCGGTGTACGAGGACCGCGACCGCATCGCCCGGGACCTGCACGACCTGGTGGTCCAACGGCTGTTCGCGACCGGCATGATGGTCCAGGCGGCGCGGCGCCGGGCCGTCGTCGGCGAGGTGCGCGAGACGCTGGGCCGGGCCGTGGACGAGCTGGAGTCGACCATCCAGGAGGTCCGCACCGCGATCTTCGCCCTCCAGCAGCCGCCGGCCGAGGCGCCGACCACCTTCCGGGGCCGGGTGCTGCGCGAGACGGCGGGCGCGGGCGCCCTGCTCGGCTTCCGGCCGGCGACCCGCTTCCTCGGCCCGGTGGACCACCTGATCCCGGACCGCACCGCCGGCCACCTGCTCACCGCCCTGCGCCGGGCCCTCGCGAGCGCCACCCGCCGCCGGGACGCCTCCCGGCTCACGGTGACCGTGGACGCGACGGCGACCCTGCGCGACGGCCGCCCCTGCGTCCGGCTCACGGTGACCACCGACGGCGACACGACGGCCACCTGGCAGGCACCCCTGTGACCCGCTCCCTAGTACGGCAGGATCCGCCCCGACGGCGTCCTGCGGTCGATCTCCTGGCCACGGGGCTGGGGGCGCCGAACGACGCGCACTCGGATCCGACGGTCCATGACGCCCTCCTCCTGCCGGGTACGGCCCGGCAGGGGAACGCCGGTAGGAGGTGCGTGCCCAGGACATGAGCAGTTCAAGCGTCCGGGCCGGTAAGTCATGAACGGGAAGCCGATGTTGTGGTCCGCACCAGGCCCGCGCCGCCCGTGGCTACACCCGCGTCAGCCGGACCGGAAGTCGCTGGTGGCCGTTGCTTATCAGCGAGCCCACCGGGCGCAGTTCGTCGGGCGGGACCGCGAGGGTCAGGTCCGGGAAGCGGGTGAAGAGCTGGTCGAGGGCCTCGGCGACCTCCAGGCGGGCCAGCGGGGCGCCGAGGCAGAAGTGGACGCCGTGGCCGAAGGCCAGGTGTTCCTTGACGGTGCGGGTGAGGTCGAAGGTGTCGGCGGCCTCGCCGTGCCAGTCGGGGTGGCGGTTGGCGGCGGCGTACGAGGCGACTATGGCCTCGCCCCGGGCGATGACGCGGCCGTCGGGCAGGGTGATGTCGGTGACGGCGTAGCGCAGCGGGAGGTGTTTGACGGCGGGTTCGTGCCGCAGCGTCTCCTCCACCACGTCGTTCCAGCCCGCCTTGCCGGCCCGGACGAGGCCGTACTGCTCGGGCAGGGTCAGCATGGCCACGATGGCCTGGTCGATGACGTTGACGGTGGTCTCGTACCCGGCGCTGATCATCAGCAGCAGCGTGTCGCGGAGTTCCTCGCCGGTGAAGCCGGAGCCGTCGGTCTCCTCGTCGCGGGCGGCGATGAGGAGTGAGGTCATGTCGTCGCCGGGGTCGGCGGTCTTGGCGGCGATCAGCTCGTCCAGGACGCCGTACAGGCGCACCGCGTTGGCCTGGGACTCCTCCTGGGAGAGCGTGGTGTCGAAGACGCCGTCCACGAGCTGCCGGAAGGCCGTCCGCCGGTCCTCGGGGACGCCCATCAGGTGGCCGATCACGGCGATGGGCAGCGGGTAGGCGAGCTGTTCGCGCAGGTCCACGACCGTGCCGGCGGGATGCGCGGCGAGGGCGTCGACCAGTTCGGTGACGATGGCCTCGACGGCGGGTTTCAGTTCGGTTATGCGGCGGGCGCTGAAGGCGGGGGCGACCATCCGGCGCAGCCGGCGGTGGTCGGCGCCGTACGCGGTGAACATGTTCTTCACCGCGACCCACAGGGCGAGCGGCCAGGTCGCGACCCGCTCCTCGAACTCGGGCCAGTGCGCGCGGGCGTCCTTCGACACGTCCGGGCTGGTCAGCAACTGCTTGAGCAGGGCCGGGTCGGTGACGGCCCAGGCCCGCACGCCGAGCAGGTCCACCCGTGCGGCCGGGCCCTCGGCGCGCAGCGCCCGGTACTCCCGGTGGGCGTCGGCGCCCGTGGGGTCGAGGACGAGGGGGGTGTGCTGGGACATGCCGGAACTCCTTCAGACGACAGCGGGGAAGCGGACGGGAAGGGCCTCCAGGGCGCGGTGGAACGGGCCGGGCCGCCAGACGAGTGCGGACTGGGGGCAGGCGAGGTCCAGCTCGGGCAGCGCGTCCAGGAGGCAGGTGATGGCGGTCTCGGCGATGAGGTAGGCGTGCGACCTGGCGGGGCAGGTGTGCGGGCCGATGCTCCACGACAGGTGGGCGCGGTTGCCGCTGAGGAGGGCCGCGTCGGCGCCGGCGGTGACGGCCGGGTCGTTGTTGCAGGCGGCCATGGAGATGACGACGGGCTGGTGGGCGGGGAGCAGCACACCCTCGACGTCGATGGGGTACGGCGGGTAGGAGATGCAGTAGTTGGCCATCGGCGGGTCGGTGTACAGGACGGTGTCGAGGGCGTCCCGGACCGGCTGGCCGGCGTGCAGGCCGGCCGAGAACTGCTCGTCGGTGAGGATGCGGAGCACGGTGTTGCTGATCAGGTTGGTCAGCGGCTCGATGCCCGCGCCGTACATGGTGACGAGCTGGTGGGACATCTCGATGTCGTCCAGCGCGGCGGCGTGCGCGATCAGCCGGGAGGTGACGTCCTCGCCGGGCTCCTTGCGGCGCAGCCGCACCAGTTCGTGGACGGCCTGGCCGAGGATCTCGTTGCCGAGGGCGGCGGTCTCGGCAGCGGACTCGAAGATCTTGGCCATGCCGTCGGCGATGCGCCGGCCGATCTCGTCCGGGCAGCCCAGCAGCGCGCTCAGCACCCGGAAGGCGATCGGCCAGGAGTACTGCACGAGCAGGTCGGCCTCGCCGCGGGCGCTGAACTCGCCGAGGGCCGCGGACGCCACCTCCTCGACCAGGGCGCGCAGTTCGTGCTGGTCGACGCCCTGGATGCTGGCGGTGTTGGCCGCGCGGTAGCGGGCGTGCTCGGGGCCGGAGGAGCGCAGCGCGTTGGGCCGCCACTCCATCATCGGCAGCACCGGGCAGCCGGCCGGCACCGACTGCTGCCAGATCCGGGGGTCGGCCGGGAAGTGCAGCGGGTCGTTGAGGATGCGGCGGGCCTGGTGGAAGCCGATGACCAGGGTGGCGGGCACACCGGGGGCGAGGTCCACCGGGACCAGCGGCCCGTACACCTCGCGCATCCGCGCGTACGCCGTGTGCGGATCGGCGGCGTACGCGGCGTCGTACAGCGCGAACCGGGCCGCCGGGCGCGCGAGGGTGCCGAAGTCGGGGGTGGTCATGTACGGGGCTCCACAAGAGAGACGGGGGCATGACGGGAGGTCACGAACTCGATGAGCGTGATCAGCGCGTACACGCAGGACCGCCGGTCCCGGGCGTCGCACTCGGTCAGCGGGGTGTCCGGGTCGAGGGCGAGCGCCTCCCTTATCTCGTCGAGCGGGTAACGGGGCGCGTCCGGAAAGACGTTGATGGCGACGGCGTACGGCGTCCGCTGTTCCTCCAGCAGGCCCAGCACCTCGTGGCAGCCGTCCAGGTCCCGGTTGTCGGCGAGCACCAGGGCGCCGAGCGCGCCTTCGGTGAGGCCCTCCCACAACGGCCGGAACCGGGTCTGGCCGGGGGTTCCGAACAGGTAGAGGGCCAGGCGGTCGCCGAGCAGGTGGATGCGGCCGAAGTCCATGGCGACGGTGGTGGTCGTCTTGTGCGGCAGGCCGCGCAGGTCGTCCACGCCGACGCTGGCCTCGGTGATCGGCTCCTCCATGCGCAGCGGTGCGACCTCGGAGACGCTGCCGACGAAGGTGGTCTTGCCGACGCCGAAGGCCCCGGCCACGACGATCTTCGCGGAGCGGGTGACGCCGGGGGCCAGGTAGTGGGGGGCGGGCTGGTCAGACAAGCTCACGGAGTCCACGCAGCACCTCCTGTAGCAGGTCGAGTCCGGGGCGGCCCTCCTCGGCGGGGGCCGGGCTGGTGAGATGGCCGCTGTCCATCAGCTCGGAGACGAGGATCCGGACGGTGGAGGGCGGCAGTTCCAGCGCGGCGGCGATGTCCGCGACGGCCAGGCCGCCGCGTCCGCCGCCGCCGAACAGGCGCATCACCCGGCGCGCGTCCGGCCCCAGGGTCTCGGTGGGGCCGGACGCCGCGATGACCACCGTCTCCAGGCGCACGTCCCGGCTGGGGCGGTTGCGTCCGCCGGTGCGGACGTACGGCCTGATCAGGTCCGGGTCGTGCCGCGGACCGCTCATGTCGCCGGTCCGCCTTCCGCCGCGGGGCGGCGTTCGGCGACCTCCAGCTCGTGGCCGAGCCGGGTGGCGAGGCGCACCATGTGGTGGGTGATCAGGCCGACGTCGGACTCGGGGCCGGTGGTGACCACCGACAGCATGGAGTTCTTCGCGGCGGCGGTGGTCAGGCCGATCCGGCCCTGCGACTCGATCAGCAGCTGGCACATGCCCTTTCCGCCGACGTGCTCGTCCCAGGCCTTGCCGGCGGCGCGCAGCGACGCGGTCACGGCGGCGAGCTTCTCGGCCTCCTCCTGGCCGATCGTCTGCGTGCGGGCCTGCAGCAGACCGTCGCTGCTCATCAGCACCGCGTACTCGACGCCCTCGACGGAGCCGAGTTCCTGGTCGAGCAGCCAGCCCAGGCTGTTGCTGTGCGTGTCGCGCATGGTCACTGTCCTTCGGTGGATCCGGTGGTGTCCTCGGTCTGTCGTCCCAGGCGGGTGCCGGCCGCCCAGGCGGCGGCGACGCTCGGGCGGCCCGGCACGGCCGACGCCTCGCTCGGCGCCGGTGCCGGGGTGGTGCGGGGCCGGGCCGGGCGCCGCCGGACGGTCAGACCGCTGGCGGTGGTCGCCGGGGGTGCCGCGTCACCCGCCTCGCGCGGGGCGGGCGGGAGCCCCACGGGCGCGGGGGTGGGCGCGGGCTCGGGCACGGCGGGAGGCTCGGGCATGGCGGGAGGCTCGGGCATGGCGGCGGACTCCGGTGCGGCGGCGGGAGCCGGTACGGCGGCGTGGACCGGCGCGGGCACAGCGGCCGGTACGGCGACGGGGGCCGGCACCGGGATGTCGCTGAAGACCAGCAGGTTCTTCGGCAGGACGAGGACGGCCCGGGTGCCCTGGTAGATGTTGGGCGCGGTCAGCTCGACGCGGAAGCCGTAGTTCTCGGCGAGCAGCGAGGCGACCCGCAGGCCGGTCTGCGGATGGGCGCCGAGCCGGGTGATGTCGTCGCGCTGCTTGCCGGACATGATGTCGCTGGCCCACAGCAGGCGTTCGTCGTCCATGCGCAGCCCGGCGTCGTCCACGACGAGGAAGCAGGCGTGGTGCCCCTCCTCCACGGAGACGTGCACCCGCGCGGCCGGCGGCGAGTAGCGCAGCGCGTTGTCGAGCAGCAGCGCCAGGGTGTGGACGACGGCCTCGACGGCCCGGCTCTGCACCGCTATGGCGTCCCGCTCGTGGTGCTCGATGCGCTGGTAGCCCTCGATACGGCCCATCGCGGCACGGATCACGTCGGTCAGCGAGGTGCGCGGCCAGCGCCGGGACAGCTTGTCGCCGGCCAGCACCGCGTAGCCCTGCGCGGTCAGCAGCATCTGCTGGGCGATGTGGTCGATGTGCACCAGGGTGGCGTAGGCCTCGTCGCCCTGGTGGGAGCGCACGCCCTGGCTGATCTCGCGGCTGAGCCGGGTCGCGCGGGCCACCACGTTGGAGGCGAAGCTGCGCACGGCGGCCCGGGTGGCGTCCTGCGACTCCCGGCGCGCCCTGGCGGTCTCCTGGTCGGCAGCCGCCTTGATGCCGGCGATGTGCTGCTCGGCCGCCACCCGGGTGCTCTCGCGCACCTGGGTGACGGTGGCGGTCAGCTGGCCGGTGAGGTCGCGCAGCCGCTCGGCGAGGGCCGTGCGGTGCAGCGGCGGGGGCAGCGCGAGGGCACCGGCGCGCGCGTCCCCGGGCCGGGCGGCCCCGGCGGCCAGGGCGGGCAGGTCGGAGACGAGTTGTCCTACGGCGTGCTCGGCGGCCCGCAACTGCTGGGTGAGCCGGTCGGCGTGGCCCTGGAGCCGGTCGGCCCGCGCGCGCTCGCGGCGGTGGGAGCGGCCGAGACGCCAGGCGGCCACGGCGGCCACGAGGGCGGCCAGGGCGACGGCGGCCAGTAACAGATCGGTCATCAAGTCCTCTCCAGGGGGTCCGGCTCGCGAACCGGCCGGCGCGGCGCGCCGGAACCGGGCGAGGAGCTGGAACCGGCTGCCGGGACGGCGTCACCGCGGCCGCGGGCATGACCCGGGAAGCACCGGACACCTCGCGAACCCGCTCGTACGGGGATGACGGGGGATGGCGGAAACTCGGCGCGATGCGGGCCGGCGAGACCCGGGTGAACGGGCCTGCCGGGTAAGGCAGGGAGGGCGGCGGGCACTGTGTCCTCCGGGTACGCGGTCCTGTCGTGCTGCGTCACGTCCGCGACGCCCGGTGGCCGTTTCCGGTCTGGGCCGAGCTTATCCGGAATCCCGGACCCTGTTCGGCGATCTCGCCACGGAACCCTGTGAAAGAACCATGACGGCGCGCGACGACCCGCCCCCGACCACGCCCTCTCTCCCTCCGGTGTCCGAACACGCCCGATATGGAAGGGGCTTGGGGAATCCACGCGAGCGGGGTAATGGGATGCCGATCACACCGGGTCCGTCGGGCGGGGCTCACGCGTCCACGGGATCTTCACCGTTCACCGGTCCCCGCCGCCAGCCAGCGGGCCACGCGCAGCGGATCGGCGGCCGTCCCGGCGAGCCGCAGCTCGCGGTGGACGGCCCGGGCCAACTCCGGCCGTCGCAGCAGCCGTCCGGTGGCGGAACCGGCGCCGAGGGCGAGGACGAGCCCGGTCCAGGCGTCGGCGGACTCCGGTTCGTCGACCAGGAGTTCGGCACAGGCCGCGACGGCGGTGGGGTCCCGGGCGAGCAGGGCCCGGTCGGCGGCGGAGCCGTGCGCGGCGGGCCGGGACCCGGCCGTCAGGCACCGCCGGATCAGCCCGGCGCGGGCGTGGGACCAGGGGGCGGCCAGGTCGGGGACGACGGCGGACGGCGCGAGCCGGCAGTCGGCCCGGGCGCCCGCCATGAAGGCCCGGGCCAGCGCGCGGACGTCGTCCGGGGCGGGGCTCAGGTGCCGGATCCGCCAGCCCGTGCGGTGGTCGGTCGCGGCGAACTCGGCGAGCAGGGCGCGGTCCTGGCCGATCCGCGGGTCCGCCCGCCAGTCGGCCAGCCGCGCCGCCATGCCCCCGACGAACCGGCGCCCGTGCCCGGTCAGCGCGGGGTCGGCGAGCAGGGTGCGCACCGCGTCCCCGGTCTGGCCACGGCTCAGGGCGAACTCGAATTCGACGTACGCCCGTTGGGGTCCTGGCACCCGGTCCAGGTACCGGGACCAGAACTCGGTGACGCCGAGGAACGCGTAGGCGCCCTGGAGCAGTCCGCTCAGCGGGCGCGGGTCGTCACGCCAGGGGGCGTAGTGCCGCTCGGCGCCCGCGTCCTCCTCCAGTGTCAACAGATGCAGCAGGGCGCCCAGTTTGGTGTGCTGGAACTCGTGTACGAGGGTGACGGCGAAGGTGGCCGGGTCCGGCGGCAGCGAGGTCAGCACCCCGCCGAAGGCGTCCCCCGAGGAGGCGCTGAGCACCACCCCGGGCTTGCGCGGCCGTACCGCCGTGAGGGTGCGCAGGCCCTCCCCGAGGGCCGCGGCCATCTCCGGGTCGCTGCCCGCCAGCAGGTCCATCGCGCGCCCGAACCGCTCCTGCCAGTCGGCGGCCCGGTCCTCGCCGAGGCGGGCGGCGGGCAGCGGTTCACTGAGGTCGCGGTAGGGGTCGATGTCATCGAGGAACACCTCCAGATCCCGCCCGGCCACGACCACACGCAGCCGACGCAGCACCTGCCACCCGGGCGCGTCCGCGTCAGACGCGGTCCCGTAGGTGGCATCCCTGTCGGGCGCGGTCCCGTCGTGCGCGGTCCCGTCGGTGGCATCCCTGTCGGGCGCGGTCCCGTCGGGCGCGGTCCCGTCGGGCGCGGTCCCGTCGGTGGCGGTCCCGTCGTGCGCGGTTCCATCGGTGGCGGTCCCGTCGGGCGCGGTCCCATCGGTGGCATCCCTGTCGGGCGCGGTCCCGTCAGTGGCGGCCCCGTCAAGCGCGGCCCCATCGGTGCCGGCCCCCTCAAGCGCGCCCCCATCGGTGCCGGCCCCGTCGGGCGCGGTCCCATCGGTGGCATCCCCGTCAAGCCCGGCCCCGTCAGTGGCGATCCCGTCAAGCGCGGCCCCATCGGTGCCGGCCCCGTCGGGCGGCGCGGGCGGCCCGGGCGGGCCGACGCTCGCGCCGTACGGGTCGACCCGGAGCCGGCCCCCGGCCACCACCACCTCCGCCGTGCCCCAGCGCGGGCGGTCCGGTAAGCGGGCGAGGCCGAGGGTGGGGAACATGGCGGTGCCGTCGCGCAGTGGCACGGTGGTGCGCAGCGGCACGGCGGCGCGCAGGGCGGCGACGGCGCACACCGCGTGCAGGTGCCCGAGGTCGGTCCACAGGGGTCCCTCGCCCCAGGCCGTGCCGTGCAGCCGGCGCAGGCCGTGTCCCAGCCAGATGCCGGTCTGCGGATGCAGCAGCAGTTCCCGGAACGCCTCCGGTGCCCGCTCCTGGGCGGCCGTCAGCGCCTCCCAGGCGCTGTCCACCGGGGGCAGCGGGCCGAGCGCGCCCGGTGTCGCCGCCGCCGCGTCGAGCAGGGCGCGCAGCAGCAGGAGGCGGCGGCTGTACTCGGTGCCGCGCAGGAAGCGGATCAGGTCGGGGCCGCCCCGGCCGGCGGCCAGGTCGTCGAAGTACGCCGAGGGGACGCGATGGTGCGCGGTACGCGCCGGTCCGTCACGTCCGTCGGTCTGCACAGGCCGCCTCCCCGGGGACCGTCAGTCGGCCCGGCCGGGCTGCCCGTCGCCGCCGGCGAAGTTGACCCGGGGGCGCTCGATCTGGCGCAGCAGCCGGTCCAGCGAGCGCGCGTGGACCGCGCGGTGCTGCGAGCGGAGCGCGGTGAGCGGGACGTCGCTGAGATCGGCCAGTTCGGATCCCACGAACTCCGCGGACGTATTCATGCGGCATCCCCCTGACAACGTCCTTCATCCCGTTGACTTCATGATGACGTATGCCGGAAGCGTTCGGGAAGAGCGTGATCAGCCGGTCAGGCGCCCTGTTCCGGGGGCAGCCAGCGGGTCGCCCAGTCCGTCAGGTCCCGCTGTTCCAGCGAGCCGGGTTCGACCAGGGCGACGGCCGCCACGAGCGCGGCGAGCCCTCCGGGGTGGCGGCGGCAGGTACGGACGATGCTGATGAGGTCGGGACGCGGCGCTCCCAGCCGGGGGATCGCGCCGGACAGGTCGGGGGGCAGCATGCCGAGCACGAGCTGCCGCTGGTCCCGGTCGGTCATGCCCGGCCAGCCCGCCAGCAGGTTGACCAGCTCCGACAGCGCCGCGTCCGGCACGGGTTCCGCGCGGCGCCGGGCGGCCGGGAAGGCCAGCTCGCGCACGTCGTCGCCCCAGGACCGGTACCACAGCGAGGTGGGCCGCTGGCCGCCCGAGGTGAACCCGGCGATCACCCGCTCGGCGACCGCGTTCATGTCCGGCGGCCAGCCGTCGGCGCCGGCCAGTTCGGCGAGTACGGCCCGCGAGAACACCCCGGTCTGCCCGACGGGGTCGTTGGCCGCCCGCTGCCCCGGCCCGGAGGCCAGCAGCACGAACTGCTCCCGGCCGGGCAACCGGTCGCCGCCGGGCGGCACTTCGGCGGGCAGCGCGCGGGCGAGGGCGAGGTCCTCGACGAAGGTCTGGCAGGAGTCCACCAGCCAGATCTGGCGCCGGAAGCCGGGCAGCAGGTCGGTGGTGCAGGCGGTCAGCCAGGCGTCCAGGTCCAGGTTCCGCTTGTCGTCGGCGGCGGCGTCGGCGTAGAAGAGCCGGCGGTGGCCCTGCGCGTCGGTGACGCCGTGCCCGCCCCAGAACACCCACAGCAGGTCGCCCTCCAGCGCGGGCAGCCGGCGCGTCAGCACCTCCTGCACCGCTTCCCGCCCGGCACCGGCCGAGGGCACGTCGACCTCGGGGCCGCCCGCGCCGGCCAGCGGGGCGAGCAGCAGCTGGATGTGCGCGGCGGGCACCCCCCGGCCGCGCAGCCAGGCGGTGAACCGGCGGGCGTCGGCGGCGGGCCCCGGCAGATCCCAGGCCGCCCCGGCCGCGTACCGCTCCACACCGACGACGACGGCATGGGTGCGCTCCGGCCGGACGGGCGCCACCCGGCCACGGCCCGGCCGCACGGGCGCGCTCACGGCAGCTCCCGGGCGAGCACCCGGTACAGCTCCGGGTTGCGCCAATAGGCGCTGTGGGACAGCGGGAACGGCTGCCTGCTGTCCACGGCGACGTCCTCGACGCGGCCCGGGAAGACCCCGGCGCCGACGTAGCCGAGCAGGTCCCGGCGGTCGTAGACGTTCAGCCAGCGCGGTACGTGCGCGGGCAGCGGGCTGCCGTGCTCCAGGCTGGGCAGCGCCCCGAGTTCGTAGAGGAACGGCGCCTGGGAGCCGACGGTGACGAGGAGTTCGACCTCGGGCAGCGGGCGCAGCACCAGCAGGTCGAGCGAGGCGATGCCGCCGAGGCTGTGCGCGAGGAGGACGACGGGGGGCTCGGCGGCCCGCACGGCACCGGCGACGGCCTCCCGGATCGCCTCGCCCCGGGCCAGGTAGAGCAGGACGTCACCGGCGGCCGGGTGCGCCGCGTCGGTGAGCGCCGAACGCCGCTTCACCGCCTGGGCGGAGGCCAGCCGCAGCGCCAGGACGCCGGCCAGCCGCTTGACCCGCCGGGTCACCGGGCCGCGGTGGGTGCCGGCGCCGGTTCCGGGCAGCAGGGCGGTGATCCGGTCCACGGCGGCGTCCCGGGCGGTGCCGTCGAGGGCCGGCGCCGGGCCCGCCCGCTCGGTCCGCCGGCGCACCGCCTCGGCGACGAACGCCCGCGCCAGCGCGTCCGTCTCGGCGCGCGCGGCGGGGGCGCGCAGGAAGGCGCGGCAGTCGGGCGTGGTGAGGACGGCGGCCACGGCGGCGGCGAAGTCCTCGCCGGTGCCGCCCTGTTCCAGCAGGCCGCGCAGGACGGCGTCCTCGGTGAGGGCGAGGGCGGCGGCGGAGAGGTCCGCGCCCGGCGGCGGGGCGCCCGGCGCCAGTTCGGCGCGGGCCGCGGGTTCCTCGGTGAGCAGCCGCAGTTCGAGCAGCGGGTCGAGGTAGAGCAGCCCCCAGAACTCGACGTCCGGATCGAGGGCGGTGCCGTCGGGTTCGGCGACGGCGGCTGAAGCGCGCTCGGGCAGCGCGCGCCCGGTGGCGTACCCCGGCACGGATATACCGTTCGAATGGAGTGCCGATCCCGCGTTTCCTCCCCAATAGCAGGAAGTTATGCGGATTTCCGGCCGCAGTGGCCGTAAACCCTCCTGCACGAGTTCCAGAGTTTCGCTCATACCCGGTTCGCGCACGCCCGTGCCGTGCACGAATAACACCGTCGTCATCGTCGGCCCCCCGCTCATGACGGCATATACCAACCGCACGCAACAATAGGTTCTTTCACCGCTCGGCGGCTACACTCCGTACAGACTGTGCCACAGCGGGCGGCACGTGCCGGAAGGGGGATGCCGGTGAGCACCGACTCCATGGTCACCCACGTCGTCGCCGCGCTGGCGGTGGTGATCGCGGCCTCTCACGCCCTGGGCGTGGCGGCGCGCAAGCTGGGTCAACCCGCCGTGGTCGGACAGCTGTTCGCGGGTATCGCCCTCGGGCCGAGCCTGCTGGGCCTGTTACCGGGAGACGTTTACGAAACCCTCTTCCCGAAGCAACTCCAGCCCATTCTGACCGCCGTCGCCCAAGTGGCCCTGGCCCTCTTTCTCTTCGCGGTCGGTTACGAACTCGACCTGCGTCTGCTGCGCGGCCAGGGCGCGGTGGGCGCCGTCTCCGTGGGCGGATTCGCGATTCCGATGGCGCTGGGCGCCGGCGTCACGCTGCTCTTTCCCGGAATGTTCGCGTCCGCCAACGGAAAGGCCCCGGTCGACACCACCTTCAGCCTCTACATGGCCGTCGCCCTGTCCATCACGGCGGTGCCCGTCCTCGCGAGCATCATCCGGGACCAGGGTCTGGCGGGCGGCAGGCCGGGCGCGATCGCCATGGCCGCGGCCGGTGTCATCGACGCGCTCAGCTGGCCGGTGCTGGCCGTGGTCCTGGTCGGCGGCGCGCACGGCTCGGCCCGGACCTGGACCGTCAAGGTGGCCCTGCTCGCCGCCTACGTCCTGGTGATGATCTTCGCCGTACGTCCGCTGCTGCGCTGGTGGACCCGCAGGCCCGGCGCCCTGATGGCCAACCAGGTGCCGCTCACCGTCGCACTGGCGCTGGGCTCGGCCTACGTCACCAGCGCGCTCGGGCTGCACGTCATCTTCGGCGCGCTGCTGGCCGGCGTCATCATGCCCCGCCAGGCCGACGGCGTACCGGACCCCCAGTTGCTGCGCCCGCTCCAGGAGACCGGCGGGCTGCTGCTCCCGGTGTTCTTCACGGTATCCGGGATGGCCGTCGCGCTGGACGGCCTGCACTCCTCCGACCTGCTGCTCCTGCTGGTGATAAGCGCCGCCGCGATCATCGGCAAGGTGGCCGCGGGTTCGCTCGCCGCCCGCTCCGCGCGCCTGCCCTGGCACGACTCCCTCGTCATCGGCGTCCTGCTGAACACCCGCGGCCTCACCGAGCTGATCGTGCTGAACGTCGGCCTGGGAACCGGGGTGATCGGACCGCGGCTCTACGCCGTCCTGGTCGTGATGGCCCTCCTCACCACCGCCCTCACCGGCCCCCTGCTCACCCTGCTGCGCCCCCACGCCCCCGCCACCGACCACGCCCCGGCTCCCCTGCCCGACACCGACCCGGGCCAGTCCCCCGCGACCGACACGGCACCGGCACCCCGGCCGTAACAGGGGGCCGTAACAGGGGGACCGGCCGGGCCCCCGCCCGCACGAAGCCGCCTAGAACGGCACAGGCGCGATGTCCACCTCCGCCCGCTTGCTGCTGGCCGCGGCGACCGTCGCCGGGTGGCTCTCGCCGAGGACGCGGCGGAAGCGGGTCAGGGTCTCGGTGTGCAGCGCGGTGGCCTCGTCGTCGCGGCCCAGGGCGCGCAGGTCGAGGACCACGTTGTTGGCGCAGGCCAGCGCGGTCGGGTGGGTCTCGCCAAAGATCCGGGTCAGTGCGTCGAGGGTCCCCCGGTCCAGGTCCAGGGCCTCCGGGTGCCGCTCCTCCGCGTCGTACTGGGTGGCCGTGCCCATCGCCGTGGTGAGGGTCAGGATGTGCTCGTCGCCCAGCGAGGCGCGCAGGCCCGGCAGTGCCGCCGCCAGGTGTTCCCCGGCCGCCGCCAGGTCCCCGAGGTGGCGCAGGGTGATCGCCAGGTTCGTACGCGCCGACAGCGTGTAGGGGTGGGACTCGCCGAGGCTCGCGGTGTAGCGCTCGACGGTCGCCTCGCCCAGCTCCCGCGACCTCCGGAGCTGGCCGTCCTGCCGCAGGTCGACCACCAGGTTGGCCGCACAGGCCACGGCGTCGGGGTGGTCGGCGCCGTAGCGGCTCTCGAACTTCGACAGCGCCATCTCGCCGAGCTGCAGCGCGCCGTCGTGGTCGCCCGCGCGCCGCCGGCACACCGCGAGGACGCGGGCGCAGCTGACGCTGACCGGGGTGTCCTCGCCGTAGTTCTCGACGTAGCGGGCGTAGACGTCCTCCTGGTGGGTGACGGCGCCGAGGTAGTCGCCGGTCTCGCGGACGTCGATGGACAGGCCGCTGAGCGTGTTCAGGGTGTCCAGGTGGTTCTCGCCGAGCGCGAGGGCGCGCAGCCGGGACGTCTCCGTGTCGAGTTCCCGCGCCTCTTGGTACAGGCCCATCAGGCGCAGGCCGACGCCGAGGCTGTGGGCGGCGCGCAGGGTGGCGGGGTCGTCGTCGCCGAAGGCCCGCAGCGAGCGGTCGTACACCGAGCGGTTGATCTCCAGCGCGCGCGCCAGCTCGGCCCGCAGCCGCAGCCCGCTGCACAGCTGGATGAGGGCGTCCAGGGTGCCCTCGTCGTCCTCGCCCGCGATGCTGATGTAGAGGTCGGCGGTGCGCTGCATCATCTCGGCGGCTTCCCGGTACTCGCCGAGCATGCGCAGGATGAAGGCGAGCCACTTCGCCATCTCCAGTGTCTGCTGGTCCTCCGCGCCGAACTTCTCGGTCCAGATCCGCAGCGCCTCGCGGGCCATGGCGGCCGCGCCGTCGTGGTCGCCCCAGACGTAGAGGAACTCCACCATGCCGCGCACCAGGCCGCGTACCCACGGCGAGTCGCACTCCACGGCCCGGGACACCACCACGTGCGGCAGCAACGCCTGGTAGCGCGGCCACATCTCGCGGGAGCCGGGGCTGTTGGGGTTGGCGTCGGCGAGCAGCAGGTGCGCGCCGTGCCGCATGTCCGCCTGCTGCTGCGGGGACATGCGGTTGACCAGCACGGCCTGGACCAGGCGGTGCAGCTGGATGGTGTCGTGCCGGTGCTCGATGCGGGCCAGCGCGTAGACGTTGATCTCGCGGATCGCCCGGCCGAGCTTGATCGGGTGGCGCAGCGCCTCGTCCAGCTCGGGGGCGATGGTGGTGGTGCGGGAGTTGTTGAACAGGCTCCGGGAGATCGGCTCGGGTGCGAAGAACGAGCAGACCTGGAGGAGTTGGAGGGCGGCGGGGTTGCGCTGCTCCAGCTGGCGCAGCGAGACGTCCCAGGCGGCGGCCACCGACATCGGGTAGTCGGGCGAGGGGACGAGTTCGAGCATCAGCTCGGCGATCTTCTCGTTGATCAGCCGCAGGTACTCGGGCACGGACATGCCGGTGACCGCCTGCCAGGCCGCCGCCTGCTCGATGGCCAGCGGCAGGTCACCGAGGGCCTCGGCGAGCCGGTCGGCGTCGCGGTCGGTGAGGTCGCGAGCCCGGCGGCGCAGCAGCGCCTTGCTCTCCTCCCGGGTGAAGACGTCCACGGAGAGCGTCTCGGCCACCCGGTCCCACTCCTGGTTCCGGGAGGTGATGAGGATCTTGCCGGTGCCGCCGGTCGGGAAGTAGGGCCGTACGGCCTCCACGTTCTCGGCGTTGTCGAACACCAGCAGCCAGCGGCTGTAGGGATGGCCCCGGCGCAGCGCCTCGCGGACCGCGGGGACGGCCCGGTTGGCCTCGCTGCTCACGTTCAGGCCGAGCCGGTGGGCGAGTTCGGTGAGCGCGGTGAGGATCATCGTCGGCTGCTCGGACGGGATCCACCACACGACGTCGTAGTCGGAGGCGTGGCGGTAGACGTACTCGATGGCGATCTGCGACTTGCCGACGCCGCCCATACCGTGCAGGGCGTGCGGCAGCACGGCGGAGGTGTCACCGGTCACCAACTGCTCGCGCACCTGGTCGAGCAGGTCCTCGCGGCCGACGAAGTTGGGGTTGTTCGGCGGGACGTTGCCCCAGACGGCGGGCACGGAGCCGCGCGCCGGGTGCGCGTGGGACTCCGACGCGCCGTCCCCGTCCGGGACCGGTCCGCCGTGTGACGGGGACCCGGCGGCCGGCCGGCCGTCGAGACTGGGGGCCGGAATCCCCCTGGCCGGGGTGTGGTTGGCGGTTCCCCGGTCGTCACGCTGGTGCTCATTGGCGGTGGTCTCGGTCATGTCCTGGCCGTCCGTGTCGGAATTTATACGTTCGTCGCTGACATCGCTGACATCGCTGGTATCGCTCGCATTACTGGCATCGCCCGCATCACTGACATCACCGGCATTGCCGCCATCGTGGGCTATCGGCTCCGTGTTCTCCGGGACCGACGCTCCCGACCGCGCCTCCAGGGCCGCGCTGACGCGCCGGGCGCGGAGCAGATAGGGCCCCGACAGCGCGCGCAGGACGGCGAGTTCCACGCGCACGAAGGGCAGGCTCTCCGCCGTCACCGCCGGGACCGGCACCTTGTCGGGGGCGAGCAGCGCGCCGTGCAGCCGGCGAGCGGCCTCGACGCGGTCGCCGTAGAAGTCGGAGACCGAACTCACCACGCGTGCCGTGTCCGCGCGCATGGCGGCGGAGAGCAGTTCCTCGCGCGCGCCGGCCACGAAGTCCAGCGGGACACGGGGGTCCTCGGCGGGCGGCTCACCGGCCGGGGCCTGTTCCAGCAGACCGCTGAGGAACAGCTCGGCCAGGTGGACGGGCTGGGCCTCGGGCACCAGCTTGCGCTGGACGTCGCGCACCAGCCGGGGTTCGAGGACGGCGGCGGCCAGATGCGTGGCCAGCCGGAAGGCGGTCGGGGTGGCATGGCCCCGGAAGCGCCGGATGCGCTCGCGCACCGAGGGCGCGGGCGGCGCGGCCGACGGCTCGGGGGCCTCGGTGGCCGGCCGCTCGGGCACGCCCAGCAGCAGGACCGGGGCGTCGGTCCAGCCGGGCTCGTCACCGGCGACCAGGGCGGCCCAGCGGCCCAGCCAGTCGGCGTCGAGTTCCAGCACGGGGACGGCCGCCGTCCACCGCTCGGGGGGCGGGTCGAAGGGGTCGTACCACTCCGCCGGGAAGTCCACGGCGAGTTCGGCGGTACGGGCGCCGGTGCGGGGCGCCCGCAGCCGGGCCTGGCGGGGTGTCAGGGCGGTGCGGTGCCAGTCGCGCTGGGACAGCAGGTGCACCACGGCCACCGGTCCGGCCGCCGCCCACGGTCCGAGTGCCGCCCGGCCGGCCCCGGTCCGCCACAGCGGGCCGAGCCCGTCGGTCAGGACCAGGATGATCCGCCGCCCGGTACGGTCCACCAGTTCGCCGGGGGCACCGGCCCACCGGTCCTCCGGGACCGGGCCGCGCAGCACGGCCTCCGGACCCGCCGGGCCCTCGCGCACGCCCATCCGCCGCACCCGGACGTCCCGGAAGGCGCCCAGCTGTTCCGCGACGGCCGTGAACTCGGCGATCGTCTGCTGCCAGACGACCATGGTGGCGTGGTCGTCCACCACCAGCACCAGATCGAAGCGGCGCTCGCCGGCCGCCCTGGTGTACGGCAGCCACAGGCCGTCCTCGGCGGCGTGTTCGGCGGTGGCCTCCTCGTCCAGCTCGATCTCGGACGCCGAGGGCACCACCTGCTTCAGCGGGCGCAGCCGGCGGCCGATCCCGGACGCGTCCCGCAGATCGGGAGCCGGTGCGAGCGGCTCGGTGCGCGCGGGGGCGCCCCGGTACTCCGGGGCGCCGCCGGTCGTCTCAGTGGCGGGCGGGGAGGCGGGGAGGAGCCAGGCGGAGCCGGGCAGGGGGCCCTCGGCGCCGCCGTGGAGGGCGGTGGCGCGGCCGTTCGTGGCGGGGGGCTGGTTCCCGGTGGGCGGGGGTGCCGAGGGCCGGCGGGGTTCGGGGGTCCCGGGAGCCTCGGGCCTCCCGGGACGGTCAACGGTCTCGGGGCTGTCGGTGATGTCGGTGACGTCGGGCAGCCCGGAGAGCCCCGGCGGTGTGGCGGGCCGGGGCTGCGGTGGGCGGTCCGACGGAGGCAGCCGGGCGGCCGTGGTCCGGTAGGCGTGCAGCCACAGCGCCTCGGCCAGCTCGACGGGTTCCGGGTACGCCGGCTCGACGGGCCCCGGATACGCCGGCTCGACGGGTCCCGGGTACGGACGCGGGTCCTCACCCATCAGGGCGCCCCCGACAGTTCGCGCCACAGCGCGTCCAGCAGTTCACTCCAGGCCGCGTCGTCCTCGCGGACTCCGGCCGTGCGCAGGAAGACGGCGTTCAGCAGTTGGTCGGTGGCCAGCCCGCCGTGCTCCCGGCTGCGCTCCACGAAGGCCCGGATCAGGGGGTCATGCCGGCCGTCCTGGTCCCGGAAGTGCGCGGCGATCATGGCCGCGAGCTGGTCCTCGCGCGGCGGCGAGACGTCCAGCCGGACACAGCGCCGCAGGAAGGCCGGCGGGAACTGGCGCTCGCCGTTGCTGGTGATGACGACGAACGGGAAGGCCCGGCAGCGCACCCTGCCGTCGGTCACGGTGACCGTGCTGTCCGGGTCGTCGGTGAAGACCTGGGCGTCCGGCTCGTGCTGGCGGGCGCGGACCAGCTCGGGGATGTCGTAGGAGCCGTTCTCCAGCACGTGGAGCAGGTCGCTGGGCAGGTCGATGTCGCTCTTGTCGAGTTCGTCGATGAGCAGGACGCGTGGCAGTTCGTACGGCAGCAGGGCGGTGCCCAGCGGGCCGAGCCGCACGAAGTCCCCGATGCGCGGCGCCTCGCCGGTCGGGTCGGCCGGCCCGGCGGCGGTGGCACCGGGAGCCTGACCGCGGCCGAGGGAGGCCTGCGCGCGCCCGATGGCGTCGTACTCGTACAGCCCCGAGCGCAGGGTGCTGCGGGAGGTGATCCCCCAGTGCAGGACGCGGCCGAGGCCCAGTTCGCGGGCGACCAGGTAGGCGAGGGTGGACTTGCCGATGCCGGGGCGGCCGGTCACCAGCAGGGGGCGGCGCAGCAGCAACGCCGTGTTGATCATGTCGATGTCGTGCGCGTTCTGCCGGGGGGTGGCCCGGCCCACGGCACCGATACGGCGGTCGGTCTCGGCGCTCTCCGCCGGCACGGGCGGCAGCACCGGGCCGCCGTCGAAGTTCCGCCAGGCGGGCGGCGGGGGCAGGACGTCGGCGAGCCGGATGTCGGCCAACGGCTGTCCGGTGCCTCGGTAGATCCACCAGCTACGGCTGCTGACGGACCCTCCGTTCCCGGCGCTGCCGGCCGGTCGCTGGACACCGTTCATGAATCCCCCTCGTCGTCGTGTCCGCCCCGCGCGCCCCCGGGGTCAGCGCCCGGGTGGGCGGACCAGTCGACGATGCGATGGGGATCGTCGAAGAGGACCGCGAGGTGACGGCCCGCGTGCGCGTCGCGTTGCGACGCGGCGGCGGTGGCCGCTTCGTTCCGTAACCTCTGGACCCGCTCCGGCAGTTCGACGGGCCTGCCCTTCATCAGCTTCTTGACGCGTCTGCGGAACTCGCCGGACGGGGCGGCCCTGCGGTCCCAGACGGCCAGGGGCACGCCCGCGCGCAACGCCGCCTCCAGCGAGGCCTGGCTGCCGCCGGGGCCGGGCAGTGGGGGCGCGTTGAGCGCGACGGAGACCAGCCGTTCGTCCGCGGTCAGCCGGCTGGCCCACCGCACCTGGTCGTGCCCGCGCCGGCCGGTGGTGTCCCAGAGGCACTCGACCGATTCCTCGCCGGTCAGCTGCTGCCAGCGGTTGTGCCAGCGCCGGTGGAACTCGCGGGCCCGCATCCGCTCCAGGCTGCGCAGCACCACGGGATAGCTGAGGCACAGCGCGGTCGCGGAGTCGGACCCGGAGGCCATCGGCAGCCATTCCAGGGGGCGGTTGAGCAGGTGGAAGGGGAGGACGAACTCCAGCACCGGCCGGCCCGGCCGCCCGGCCCACTCCTGCTCGGCGCGCGTCACGAGCCGCTCGACCGTGGCCTCCACCTCGCTCAGGGCCACGATCCGATCCTCTCCGCGCTCCGGCCGCCAGGGGCCCGGCCGCACCTGCCGCCAGTGCGACAGCAGATACTGCTCCGGGCGCATCCCGTGTCTGGTGAGCTGGATAACGAGGCAGGCGGGCGCTGGTTGTGCCACCGGGGCCTGGGTGATCTCCGTGCGCAGTGCCTTGAGCTGGGCACCGAGTCCGAGCTTGCGCCCCAGCCCGTCGTTCCACCCGCGCAGCCCCTGCCCGACGTCCCGCTGCGCGTCGGAGCCCTCCAGGGCCAGCACCACGTGCTCGACCAGGGCCATCACCGGGAGCAGGCCGTCCGTCCGGGCGTTCCTCCCGGCGAGCAGGTCGAAGGCTTCCAGCAGCCCGGTCACCGGCCCGTCCAGCAGCACCGCGTCACCGGCCGCCGCGTACAGCACCCCGGGTACGTCCACGTGCCGGACCCGGGCCAGCAGCGAGTGGACCTCCCGTAACTCGCTGTCGGACAGGACCGCCAGCACCGGGGCGGAGACGACGAGTTCGCGGATGCGGAGGACGGGCGTCGAGTTGGGCGCGTAGTCGTGCAGCGTGGCCAGCAGCTCGGGCAGTCCGTGCGGCTCCTGGAGGCAGGCGCGGACGATCTCCAGCATCTCCAGACGGGTCCGGCCGTGCCGCCGTATGTTGCCCAGCTCGGGTAACCGGCTCGCCAGCATACTGATCAAGAGATCGCGCCCCTCCGGTGCGTCGAGTCCCGTCACCGCGCACATCTGGTCAACCAGCTCGTGCTCCAGCCCTGGCGCCTGGGCGCCCTTCCCTTCCCCGTTCAAGCGCTCCCCCGTCTCGGCCGCACCCTCCCCGACCCCTCCCCCGGAGCAGGACGATCCGGCCTCCGCCGCCCTGCGTCCAGGCTACGGCGCGGGACTGACAGGTCGCCACCCTGTGTGGCGGCCGGATAACGGGAACCGGACGGAGGGGGGCCGGCCGCACGTCCCCCCTACATGATGACGAGAGTGCGCTGATATACGACATCACGCGCACGAGAGGAGGCCACCTTGCGTCGCACGGACATCGACCTCGACGACGAGGCGCTGGAAGCAGCAGCCGAAGAACGGGGTACCACCACCGAGCGGGACACGATCAATACCGCCCTGCGTGAAGTCACGGCCCGCTACCGGCGTCTGCGCGCCCTCGGAAGCGCCCGGCAGCAGGTGGCCGACGGAGCCCTGGACATCGACCTGCTCCTGGACAAGCGCCGGTACCGCCCGTGACCGTCACCGACTGCGTCGTCCAGGAGCAGCTGACCGCCAAGGGCGAACACCGCAGCGCCGACCCCGTCGACCTGCTTGTCGCCGCCGCCGAACAGGCCGGACTCACCCTGCTCCCCTACGACCGCGACGTCGAGACGATCGCCCGCGCGACGGGGCAGTGCCCCCGGTGAGAGCCGGAAACGTGACCCGGGCTCACCGCAGAGACGTTTCATCACGTGAAACCACATACCTGGTGGGGCGGGTGGGACTCGAACCCACGGCCGACGGATTATGAGTCCGCTGCTCTAACCGGCTGAGCTACCGCCCCGTAGCGGCGTGTCGCGTACATGTGTGCGCGTCGTCTGCCGCAGCATAGCCGCTCATACGATCTCCCGCTTCGGATGGGTCGGCTTCCGCGCTGCTCATGACCATGGGGACAGCACCGCGGGCGCGGCGGTTCCCGGGGACATGAAAAAGGACCCCCACGGGGTCCTCGTTCAGTGCGCTCCCCCGACTGGACTCGAACCAGTAACCTGCCGGTTAACAGCCGGCTGCTCTGCCAATTGAGCTACGGAGGACCGAAGCTCCCCCGACTGGACTCGAACCAGTAACCTGCCGGTTAACAGCCGGCTGCTCTGCCAATTGAGCTACGGAGGATTGCCTCGATTGCATCGAACGCACCTACCTGGGTATTCGCCAGGGGGCGGGCGCTCGCTGCGACACATACATTAGCGCAAGCAGGGGGGTGCTCCGCCAATCGGTATCCCCCGGCGCCGCAGGCGTACAGGCAGACCACGCAGAGGAAGGGTGGCCCCATGCGTTACCGGCTCACGTTCGTCGCCGGACTGGCCCTCGGTTACGTACTCGGCACGAGGGCCGGACGCGAGCGCTACGAGCAGCTGAAGAAGTCCGCTCAGCGGATCGCGGCGAACCCCGCCGTCCGCAACACCGCGGAGACCGCCGCCCAGCAGGGCCGGGTCTACGCGGGCAAGGCGCTCCACACGGTCAGCGACAAGGTCGGCGACCGAGTCCCGGCCTCCGTCGCCCAGCGGGTCCGCTCCCTGCGGGACCGCAGTGTCAACGGCACGGTCGAGGACGACTGGGGGACGAGCAACACCTAGTCGCGAGCAGAAGCGCGCTACGGCGGTCGATGGTCTCACCCGGTCTAACCAGGTCTCAGCAGGTCTGACCAGGTGAGGGCGCCGGCCGTCCGCGTGCGTACACCCCCTCTTCGGCGCCCCCGGCCGGAGCAGGTGCCGGGATGCGGCAAAATCTGCGGCATGGGGATAGTCGCCGGGCTGGACAGCTCACCGGATTTCACGCGCATCGTGGTCTGCGACACGGACACCGGTGCCGTACTCAGGCAGGGATACGCACCGCATCCGGTCGAGACGGCGCCGGACGGCGGGCGGCCCAGTGACGTCGACCCGCAGGCCTGGCTGCTCTCGCTCGGGGAGGCCGCCGGCGGCGGGCTGCTGGAGGGTGTGCAGGCCATCGGGGTGTCGGCGCAGCAGAACGCCGTGGTCCCGCTGGACGCGCAGGGCAACACCGTGCGCCCCGCGCTGGTCGGCGGCGACAAGCGGGCGCAGGTCGCGGCGGCCGATCTGGTCGACGCGCTCGGCGGCCGGGAGGCCTGGGCGCAGGCGGTCGGCAGTGTGCCGGGTGCCGCCCAGCCGGTGACCAAGCTGCGCTGGCTCGCCAAGAACGAACCCGAGAACGCGCTGCGTACGGCCGTACTGCTGCAGGCCCACGACTGGCTGGTGTGGCAGTTGCTCGGGCGTCCGGTGCGCCGGACCACCGACCGCGGCGGGGCCTCCGGCACCGGGTACTGGTCGGCCGCCACCGGTGGCTACCGGCCCGACCTGGTCGAGCTGGCCCTCGGGCACCAGGCGGTGCTGCCCGAGGTGATCGGTCCGGCGGACGCGGCCGGCACCACCCCGGAGGGGCTGCTGATCTCCGCCGGTACCGGGGAGACGATGGCCGCCGCGTTCGGGCTGGGGATCGGGCTCGGGGACGCGGTCGTATCGCTCGGGGCCTCCGGGTCTGTGATGGCCGTGCATCCCGAGGCGCTGGCCGACCAGTCCGGGATGATCACCTCCCTCGCCGACGCCACCGGTATGCACCTGCCGGTCGTCACCACCCTGAACGCCGTCCGGACCCTGCGCGGCACCGCCGAACTGCTCGGGCTGCCGGATCTGGAGAGCCTGTCCGACCTGGCGATGAAGTCGACGCCGGGCGCGCACGGGCTGGTGCTGCTCCCCTATCTGGAGGGCGAGCGCACGCCGAACCTGCCGCACACCGCCGGCACCCTCGCGGGGCTGCGGCGCGAGTCGATGAAGCCGGAGCACCTGGCGCGAGCCGCGTTCGAGGGCATGCTGTGCGGGCTCGCCGACGCGCTCGACGTGCTGCGCGGCCGGGGTGTGGACGTACGGCGGATCTTCCTGCTCGGGCCGGCCGCCGAACTGCCCGCCGTGCAGGCCGCCGCGCCCTCGCTGTTCGGCGCGCAGGTGGTCGTACCGCAGCCCGCGGACTACGCGGCGATCGGCGCGGCCCGGCAGGCCGCCTGGGCGCTCGGCGTCTCGCAGGGCACCCTCGACCCGCGCGATCCGCCGGCCTGGCAGGGCGCGGCGGCGCAGGTGCTGGAGCCGGGCGAGGAGCTGGCGGTCGGGCAGGCGGTGCGGCAGCAGTTCACGGCCGTGCGGGAGCAGACCCATCCCGGGGCCTTCCAGGTGTAGCCCGCGAGGGCCGGCGGCGGGCGTGGTGCTCTCGGGTTAATCGGTTGAGGTAACACGGGTGGAGTGTCGGACGATAGGTGCCTAGGGCACTCCGCCCTGACCGCCGACTCCGAGAGACGTAGCGTGCTCATACGACTTCTGCGGACCTATCTCAGGCCCTACAAGAAATCCATCACCCTGCTGGTGCTGCTCCAGCTCCTGCAGACCTGCGCCACCCTGTACCTGCCCACCCTGAACGCCGACATCATCGACAAGGGTGTCGTGAAGGGTGACACGGGTTACATCCTGTCCTTCGGTGCCCTGATGATCGGCATCTCGCTGGTGCAGGTCGTGTGCAACATCGGCGCCGTCTACTTCGGCGCCCGGACCGCCGCCGCGCTCGGCCGGGACGTGCGCGGCGCGGTCTTCGACCGGGTGCAGTCCTTCTCCGCCCGTGAGGTGGGCCACTTCGGAGCGCCGACCCTCATCACCCGTACGACCAACGACGTCCAGCAGGTCCAGACGCTGGCCCTGATGACGTTCACGCTGATGGTGTCGGCGCCGATCATGTGCGTCGGCGGCATCGTGCTCGCGCTCGGACTCGACGTCCCGCTGTCGGCGGTGCTGGTCGCGGTCGTCCCGGTGCTCGGCATCTGCGTGACGCTGATCGTGCGCCGGCTGCGCCCGCTGTTCCGGTCCATGCAGGTCCGCCTCGACACCGTGAACCGGGTGCTGCGCGAGCAGATCACCGGCAACCGGGTGATCCGCGCCTTCGTCCGCGACACCTACGAGCAGGGCCGGTTCGGGAAGGCCAACGCCGACCTGACCGAGATGCAGCTCGCCACCGGGCGGATGCTGGCGCTGATGTTCCCGATGGTGATGACGGTGGTGAACGTGTCGTCCATCGCGGTGGTGTGGTTCGGCGCGCACCGCATCGACAGCGGCGGCATGGCGATCGGCGACCTGACGGCGTTCCTCGCCTATCTGATGCAGATCGTCATGTCCGTGATGATGGCCACCTTCATGTTCATGATGGTGCCGCGCGCCGAGGTGTGCGCCGAGCGCATCCAGGAGGTGCTGGGCACCGACTCCAGCGTGGTGCCGCCGCTCGCGCCGGTCACCGAGCTGCGCCGGCACGGCACGCTGGAGATCCGGGGCGTGGGTTTCCGCTATCCGGGTGCCGAGGAGGCGGTACTGAAGAGCATCGAGCTGACGGCCCGGCCGGGCGAGACCACGGCCGTGATCGGCTCCACCGGCAGCGGCAAGTCCACGCTGCTCGGCCTGGTCCCCCGGCTGTTCGACGCCACCGAGGGCGAGCTGCTGGTCGACGGCGTGAACGTCCAGGAGATCGAGCCGGCGCTGCTGGCCCGCACGGTCGGCCTGGTCCCGCAGAAGCCGTACCTGTTCGCCGGCACCGTCGCCACCAACCTGCGCTACGGCAATCCGGACGCCACCGACGAGGAGCTGTGGCACGCGCTGGAGGTGGCGCAGGCCAAGGTCTTCGTGAGCGAGTTGGAGGGCGGGCTCGACGCGCCCGTCGCGCAGGGCGGCACCAACGTCTCCGGCGGCCAGCGCCAGCGGCTGGCGATCGCCCGCACGCTGGTGCAGCGCCCGGAGATCTACCTCTTCGACGACTCCTTCTCCGCGCTCGACTACGCCACGGACGCGGCGCTGCGCGCGGCGCTCACCGAGGAGACGGCGGAGGCGACCGTCGTGATCGTCGCCCAGCGGGTGGCGACCATCCGGGACGCCGACCGGATCATCGTGCTGGACGAGGGCCGGGTGGTCGGCGCCGGCCGGCACCACGAGCTGATGGCATCGAACGAGACCTACCGGGAGATCGTGCTCTCCCAGCTGACGGAAGCGGAGGCCGCCTGATGGCCGGTCCCATGGGACGCATGATGGCTGGCACCGGCCCCGACCAGCGCTCGATGGACTTCAAGAACTCGGGCAGGCGGCTCGTCGCCCGGTTCAAGCCCGAGCGGCTCACGATCTACGGCCTGCTGGGCTGCGTGGTCGTCAGCGTCGGCCTGAGCGTGGTCGGGCCGAAGATCCTCGGCAAGGCGACCGACCTGGTGTTCGCGGGGATCATCGGCCGGCAGCTGCCGGCCGGGAGCACCAAGGAGCAGGTGCTGCGCTCGATGCGTGAGCACGGCCGGGGGCAGATCGCCGACATGCTCCGGAGCACCGACTTCACGCCCGGCAAGGGCATCGACTTCGGTGCCGTCGGGAGCGTGCTGCTGCTGGCGCTCGGCACGTTCCTGGTCGCCGGGCTGCTGATGGCGGTGGCGACCCGGCTGACCAACCGGGCCGTGAACCGCACGATGTACCGGATGCGGGAGGACGTGCAGACGAAGCTGTCCCGGCTGCCGCTCTCCTACTTCGACAAGCGGCAGCGCGGTGAGGTGCTCTCCCGCGCCACCAACGACATCGACAACATCGGGCAGACGCTCCAGCAGTCGATGGGCCAGCTGATCAACTCGCTGCTGACCATCGTCGGCGTGCTGATCATGATGTTCTACGTCTCCTGGATCCTGGCGCTGGTCGCGCTGGTCACCGTGCCGCTGTCGTTCCTGGTCGCGACCCGGGTCGGCAAGCGGTCGCAGCCGCACTTCGTGCAGCAGTGGCGCACCACCGGCAAGCTCAACGCGCACATCGAGGAGATGTACACCGGGCACACCCTGGTGAAGGTGTTCGGGCGGCAGGAGGAGTCGGCCAGGCAGTTCGCCGAGCAGAACGAGGCGCTGTACGAGGCCGGGTTCAGGGCGCAGTTCAACAGCGGGGTGATGCAGCCGCTGATGATGTTCGTGTCCAACCTGAACTACGTGCTGGTGGCGGTCGTCGGCGGCCTCCGGGTCGCGTCGGGCGCGCTGTCCATCGGTGACGTGCAGGCCTTCATCCAGTACTCGCGGCAGTTCTCGATGCCGCTGACGCAGGTCGCGTCGATGGCCAACCTGGTGCAGTCCGGGGTCGCCTCGGCGGAGCGGGTCTTCGAACTGCTGGACGCGGAGGAGCAGGAGGCGGACCCGGTGCCGGGCGAGCGGCCGGCCGAGCTGCGCGGGCGGGTGTGCCTGGAGAAGGTGTCCTTCCGGTACGAGCCGGAGAAGCCGCTGATCGAGGACCTGTCGTTGACGGTGGAGCCGGGGCAGACGGTCGCCATCGTCGGCCCGACCGGCGCGGGCAAGACCACGCTGGTCAACCTGCTGATGCGGTTCTACGACGTGACGGGCGGCCGGATCACCCTCGACGGGGTGGACGTGCGGAGGATGTCCCGGGACGAACTGCGCGCCGGGATCGGCATGGTGCTCCAGGACACCTGGCTGTTCGGCGGCACCATCGCGGAGAACATCGCGTACGGCGCCGCGCGCGAGGTCACCCGGGGCGAGATCGAGGAGGCCGCGCGGGCCGCGCACGCCGACCGGTTCGTGCGGACGCTACCCGACGGTTACGACACCGTGATCGACGACGAGGGCACGGGGGTGAGCGCGGGTGAGAAGCAGCTCATCACCATCGCGCGGGCGTTCCTGTCCGACCCGGTGATCCTGGTGCTGGACGAGGCGACCAGCTCCGTGGACACCCGCACCGAGGTGCTGATCCAGAAGGCGATGGCCAAGCTGGCGTCCGGCCGTACGTCCTTCGTGATCGCGCACCGTCTGTCGACCATCCGGGACGCGGACACCATCCTCGTCATGGAGAACGGCTCGATCGTCGAACAGGGCGCCCACGCCGAGCTGCTGGCGGCGGACGGCGCGTACGCCCGCCTCTACAAGGCGCAGTTCGCGCAGGCGGTGGCGGAGGTGGACTAGGACCGGGCGGGGGCCGCCGGGCAGGCGGCCCCCGTTCGATCCGGCCGGTCCGTTCGGTCCGTTCAGTCCAGGTAGCCGCGCAGCTGGTCGGCGAAGGCGTGGTCGCGGAGTTTGCCGAGGGTCTTGGACTCGATCTGGCGTATGCGTTCGCGCGTGACGCCGAAGATGCGGCCGATCTCCTCCAGGGTGCGGGGCCGGCCGTCGGCGAGGCCGTAGCGGAGCTGGACGACCTTGCGTTCGCGTTCGCCGAGGGTGGACAGCACCGCGTCGAGGTGCTGGCGCAGCAGCAGGAACGCGGCCGACTCGACGGGGCTCGCGGCGTCGCCGTCCTCGATGAGGTCGCCGAGGGCGACGTCGTCCTCCTCGCCCACCGGCGCGTGCAGCGACACCGGTTCCTGGGCGAGCCGCAGCACCTCGCCGATCCGCTCGGGCGGCAGTTCCAGGTGGGCGGCGACCTCCTCGGGGGTCGGCTCGTAGCCGCGCTCCTGGAGCATGCGGCGCTGGACCCGGACCACCCGGTTGATCAGCTCCACGACGTGCACCGGGACGCGGATGGTGCGGGCCTGGTCGGCCAGCGCCCGGGACATGGCCTGGCGGATCCACCAGGTGGCGTACGTGGAGAACTTGTAGCCGCGCGCGTAGTCGAACTTCTCCACCGCGCGGATCAGCCCGAGGTTGCCCTCCTGCACCAGGTCGAGCATGGTCAGGCCGCGGCCGACGTACCGTTTGGCGACCGAGACCACCAGCCGCAGGTTCGCCTCGATGAGCCGGCGCTTGGCCATCCGGCCCATGACGACGATCCGGTCCAGGTCACCCGCCAACTGGCTGTCCAGGTCCGGGGTGTTGCCCAGCTTCTCCTCGGCGAACAGGCCGGCCTCGACCCGGCGGGCGAGTTCGACCTCCTCGGCGGCGGTGAGCAGCGGGATACGGCCGATCTCGCGCAGGTACTGCCGGAACAGGTCGGCCGAGGGGCCGCCGGACTCGGCACGGGCGGCGGCCGGCGCCTCGGGTTCCTCGACGGGTTCCGCCGGTTCCCCTGCCTCCGACTCCGGGTGCAGGGCGGCAGGTCCCTGCGGGGGCACGGCCATGAGGACGTCCGGCTCCGCGTCCGGCTCGTCCGGGCCGCCGGCGGCGGCGCCGGTGCTGCTGTCGGTCTGGGTGAGGGTCTGGAACTGCACGGGGGCGACCTCCAGGATGATCGCTGCGTGACGGCGGACGGCAGCGGTACGTCGGAAGCGGAGAGTCGACGGCCTGCGCTCCGAGGACTCGGGCACCGCCCCCAGTGTGGAGTACGACACATCCCCGCCACGAGGGGCGTGCGGTGACTTTTTGCGTCCGGTCCGTGACCGGCTGGTGACCGGCGTCCCGAGAGTCCCTCAGAGAGCGGACGGACCCTCGATCTGCAGCGCCCTGTCGTAGCGGGTGAGCACCATCAGCTCGTTCTGGACCGCGGCCGACTGGGCGGGGTCCGTGTGCCCGAGCCGGGTGAGCACGCCCTGGAGTTCGGTGAGCCGGCGGGCGACGGCCCGGCGCCGGACGGTCACCAACTGCTCACCGGCGTAGGTCTCGTCGACCGCGCGGCGCATGATGGCCTCGACCGCCAGCTCGGTCACCATGGCGCGCACGGCGTCGTCGGGTGCGGCCTCGCGGACCCGTACCAGGTACTCCTGCGGGTCCTGCACGCCGTACTCGGCGCCTCCCGCCTCCGCGACGGCCTGGCGTACCGCCGCGTACGGCGGCGCGGTGAACTCGTCCACGCCGTACGCGTCGAAGGCCGGGGAGACCAGCTCGGGGCGCTGCAGGGCGAGTTTGAGCAGCTCCCGCTCGGTGGCGTACACCGGGTTGCGCAGGGTGAGCGCCGGGCCGGAGACGGCCGGGCGGGGGGCCCCGGACCACTGCTGGTCGGTGCCGGTGCCGCGGGGGCGGTCCTGCTGGGGGCCCTTGCCGCCGCGGTCGCGGGCCCAGCGGGCCAGTTGGGCGACGCGGCGGACCACGAACTGGGTGTCGAGGATGCCGAGCATGCCGGCGAGTTCGACGGCGACCTCGTGCTGGGCGCCGCTGTTCTTGATGCGGGCGACGATGGGCGCGGCCTCGTCCAGGGCGGCGGCGCGGCCGGCCGGGGTGTCCAGGTCGTAGCGGGCGACGACCTGGCGCAGCGCGAACTCGAAGAGCGGGGTGCGGGGTTCGACCAGGTCGGCGACGGCCTCGTCGCCCTTGGCCAGGCGCAGTTCGCAGGGGTCCATGCCGTCGGGCGCGATGGCGATGTAGGTCTCGGCGGCGAACTTCTGGTCGTCCTCGAAGGCGCGCAGCGCGGCCTTCTGCCCGGCCGCGTCGCCGTCGAAGGTGAAGATCACGCGGGCCGAGCCGTTGTCCATGAGGAGGCGGCGCAGGATCTTGATGTGCTCGCCGCCGAAGGCCGTGCCGCAGGTGGCGATGGCGGTCGGGACACCGGCGAGGTGGCAGGCCATGACGTCGGTGTAGCCCTCGACCACGACCGCGCGGCTGGACTTGGCGATCTCCTTCTTGGCCAGGTCGATGCCGTACAGCACCTGGCTCTTCTTGTAGATCGGGGTGTCCGGGGTGTTCAGGTACTTGGGGCCGTTGTCCGACTCGTACAGCTTGCGGGCGCCGAAGCCGACGACCTCGCCGCCGATGTCCCGGATCGGCCACATCAGGCGGCCCCGGAACCGGTCGATGGGGCCCCGGCGGCCCTCCTGGGACAGCCCGGAGAGGACCAGCTCCTTGTCGGTGAAGCCCTTGCCGCGCAGGTAGCGGGTGAGGTGGTCCCAGCCCTGGGGGCTGTAGCCGACGCCGAAGTGGACGGCGGCGGCCTGGTCGAAGCCGCGCTCGGCGAGGAAGACCCGGCCGGTCTCGGCCTCGGGGCCGGTGGCGAGCTGTTCCGCGTACCACTGCGCGGCGACCTTGTGCGCCTCGACCAGCCGGATGCGCTCGCCGCGCTGGTGGGCCGGGTTGTAGCCGCCCTCCTCGTAGCGCAGCGTGATGCCGGCCTGGGCGGCGAGCCGCTCCACCGCCTCGGAGAAGGTGAGGTGGTCCACCTTCATCACGAAGGTGATGGTGTCGCCGCCCTCCTGGCAGCCGAAGCAGTGGAAGAGTCCCTTACCGGGGCTGACCTGGAAGGACGGCGACTTCTCGTCGTGGAAGGGGCAGAGGCCCTTGAGGTTGCCGCCGCCCGCGTTGCGCAGCTGGAGGTACTCGGAGACCACGGCGTCGATCGGGACCGCGTCCCGTACCGCCTTCACGTCCTCGTCGTTGATCCGTCCCGCCACGGGTGAATTCTACGGGGGCGCGAGGGCGGTCCCGGTGCCCGTCAGACTCCGGGGGCGAGGCTCGCCAGGGGGACGCGCGGGTCGGAGAGCGCCTCGACGTCGACCCGGGCCCGGGAACGCACGAGCCGCTGGATGTCCTCTGTGACATCCCACACGTTCACGTTCATGCCCGCCAGCACCCGGCCCTCCTTCACCCAGAAGGCGATGAACTCCCGCTTGCCGGCGTCGCCCCGGATCACCACCTCGTCGTACGTCCCGGGCGGCGCCCAGCCGCTGTACTCCATGCCGAGGTCGTACTGGTCGCTGAAGAAGTACGGGACGCGGTCGTGGGTGACGTCCTGGCCGAGCATGGCGCGGGCGGCGGCCGGGCCGCCGTTCAGGGCGTTCGCCCAGTGCTCGACCCGCACGCGGGTGCCGGAGCGGCCGAGCGGGAAGGACGCCACGTCGCCGGCGGCGAAGACGTGCGGGTCACCGGTGCGCAGGTGCCCGTCCACCGCGATGCCGCCGCCGTCCTCCGGGCCGGCCAGTTCCAGGCCGGCCGCCTCGGCGAGGGCGGTGCGGGGCGCCGCGCCGATGGCGGCCAGCACGTCGTGCGCCGGGTGCTCCTCGCCGTCGTCGGTGCGGACCGCGAGGACCATGCCGTCCTGGCCGATGATCTCGGTGAGCCGGACGCCGAAGTGGAAGCGGACGCCGTGCTCGCGGTGCAGCTCGGCGAAGACGTTGCCCAGCTCGGGGCCGAGGACGCCGTGCAGCGGGGTCGGCGCCGGTTCGATCACCGTGACCTCCGCGCCGTACTCGCGGGCCGCCGCCGCGACCTCCAGGCCGATCCAGCCGGCGCCCGCGATCACGAGGTGGCCGTTGTCCCGGCCGAGGGAGGCGAGGACGCCCTTGAGCCGCTCGGCGTGCGCGAGCCGGCGCAGGTGGTGGACGCCGGCCAGGCCGGTGCCGGGGACGTCCAGGCGGCGCGGCTCGGCGCCGGTGCACAGCAGCAGCTTGTCGTAGCGGACCTGGGTGCCGTCGTCGCCGAAGCGGACGGTCCTCGCGGCGCGGTCGACGCGGTCGACGGTCTGGCCGAGGTGCAGCTCGATGTCGTTGCGCGCGTACCAGGCGGGCTCGTGCACGAAGACGCTGTCGCGTTCCTCCTTGCCGAGCAGGAAGCCCTTGGACAGCGGGGGCCGCTCGTAGGGGTGGTCGCGTTCGTCGCAGATCAGTATCACCCGCCCGGTGAAGCCCTCCGCGCGGAGCGTCTCGGCCGCCTTCGCGCCGGCGAGGCCGCCTCCGACGATGACGAATGTCTGGTCCGCGTCGACCACTTGATGCCTCCTCTTGAGGGTGCCGCCACATGCGAGCGTCCCGCACCGGGCGGGCCGCGGGGAAGAGGGGGTGACCCGATCAGGCCACCCTCGGTCACTTTCCTCTCACATATGCCCCGTCAGGCGCGCGTGCAGCGAGCGCGCGGAGGCGTCGGTGAGGGAGGCGATCTGGTCGACGATCACCCGCTTGCGCGCGTGGTCGTCCGGCGCCTTGTCGAACAGCGCCCGGAACTGCGGGTCCAGGCCGTCGGGCGCGCGGGCGGTGAGCGCCTCGGCCAGTTCGGCGACGACGATCCGCTGGTCGGCCCGCAGCCGCTCCTGCTCGGCCCGCTGCATCACGTACCGGTCGGCGACCGCCTTGAGCACCGCGCACTCCAGGCGCGCCTCGCGGGGTACGACGAGTTCGGCGCCGTACCGAGTGAGCCGGCCGGCGCCGTGCGCGGCCCGGGTGGCGCCCTCGGCGGCCAGGCAGAACCGGCCGATGAGCTGGCTGGTGGCGTCCTTGAGGCGGGCCTGCGCGACCGCCGTGCCGTCGTAGCCGTGCGGCCACCACTCCTGGTCCTGGAGCCGGTCGAGGGCGGCGGCCAGCTCGGCGGGGTCGGTGTCCGCCGGCACGTACCGCCCGACGGCGACCTCGAAGACCGCCTGCCGTTCGGGCTCGGCGTGCAGGCAGTTGGGGTCGATGTGGCCGGCGTGCAGGCCGTCCTCGACGTCGTGCACCGAGTAGGCCACGTCGTCGGACCAGTCCATGACCTGGGCCTCGAAGCAGGTGCGGGTGCCCGGCGCCTCGGCCCGGACCCAGTCGAACACCGGCCGGTCGTCGTCGTACACGCCGAACTTCCGGGAGGCCGGGTCGGTGGGGTGGAAGCCGCGCGGCCAGGGGTACTTGGTGGCCGCGTCGAGGGCGGCGCGGGTGAGGTTGAGCCCCACGGAGCCCTCGGGGGTGAACCGCTTGGGCTCGATGCGGGTGAGGAGCCGCAGCGACTGGGCGTTGCCCTCGAAGCCGCCGCAGTCGTCGGCGAACTCGTCCAGCGCGCGTTCGCCGTTGTGCCCGAAGGGCGGGTGGCCCAGGTCGTGGGCGAGGCAGGCGGCCTCGACCAGGTCCGGGTCGCAGCCGAGCGCCGCGCCCAGCTCCCGGCCGACCTGCGCGCACTCCAGGGAGTGGGTGAGCCGGGTGCGGGGGCTGGCGTCCCAGACCTGGCTGTGCGTGCCCGGCGTGACGACCTGGGTCTTGCCGGCGAGGCGGCGCAGGGCGCCCGAGTGCAGGATGCGGGCGCGGTCGCGCTGGAAGGCGGTGCGGCCCGGCCGTTTGTCGGGCTCGGGGGCCCAGCGCTCCAGGGCGGCGGTGTCGTACGCGGTGGGGGGTGCGGTGCCTTCCATGCCTCGACAGTATGCGGCGGGAGTGACACCGGGGGGCGGCGGGGGCACGTGCGGGGCGCGGAGTCGCGAAACCGGACCCGGCCGCCGCTCGTCCTCCCTGACGGAGCCGAGTCGTCCGAACCGGGGGGCCCATGAAGATCCGTCGACCGAGGTGGCCGCGCACACGTGCCGGGCAGCGGCGGCTGGTGCAAGGCGTGATGGCCGCGTGTGTGCTGGCGCTGCTGCCGGTGACCTGGTTGTTCGTGTCGACGGGTGACCGGCTGCGGAGCACGGCGGACGTGCCGCGCGCGCAGGTCGCCGTGGTGTTCGGGGCGGGGCTGTGGCGGGGCGAGCCGTCGCCGTACCTCGCGCACCGGCTGGACGCGGCGGCCGAGCTGTACCGGGCGGGGCGGATCGAGGTCGTGCTCGTGACCGGGGACAACAGCCGGAAGGACTACGACGAGCCGGACGCGATGCGCGCCTATCTCACTCGGCACGGGGTGCCGGACGGCCGGATCGTCAGTGATTACGCCGGTTTCGACACCTGGGACTCCTGCGTACGGGCCCGGAAGATCTTCGGGGTGGACCGGGCCGTACTGATCAGCCAGGGCTTCCACATCCGGCGGGCGGTGGCCCTGTGCGAGGCGGCGGGGGTCGAGTCGTACGGCGTCGGGGTCGCCGCGAAGCACGACGTGACCTGGTACTACGGCGGCACGCGCGAGGTGTTCGCGGCGGGCAAGGCGCTGCTGGACGCGGTGTTCCGGCCGGATCCGCGGTTCCTGGGCCCGAAGGAGCCGGGGGTGGGGCGGGCGCTGGCGGCGGGGCGGTGAGACGAGGCCGCGCGGCCGGGGGCGGCGGCGTAGATTCGGGGCATGTCCGAGCTGGAGAAGTCCGATCCGGAGAAGTTCGACCTCGACGCCTATCTGGGCCGCGTCGGCTGGGACGGGCCCCGGCGGGCCGGTCCCGAGACGCTGCGGGGTGTGCATCTGGCGCACGCCCTGGCCCTGCCGTTCGAGAACCTGGACGCGCTGTCCGGGCGGGCCCCCTCGCTCGACCCGGCCGACCTGATGGCCAAGATGGTGCACGGCCGGCGCGGCGGCTACTGCTACGAGCACAACCTCCTGCTGTGGCGGGCGTTGGAGGCGCTCGGCTTCCGGGTGTCCGCGCTGGCGGCCCGGGTGGTGCTGGGGGCGGAGGTGCCGGAGAGCCGGCCGCGGACGCACGCGATGCTGCGGGTGGAGGTGCCGGGCGAGCCGCTGCCGTATCTGGCGGACGTCGGCTTCGGGGCGGCCGGCGCGCTGCTGGCGCCGGTACCCCTCGTGCTCGGCGCGGAGTTCGAGGGCGGCGGGCGGCGGCACCGGTTCGCGGTGCTTCCGCACGAGGGGCCGTCGCCGCTGTGGGCGTTGCAGGCGTACGACCGGCGGGCCCGGGACTGGGTGAGCCAGTACGCGTTCACGCGGGAGCCGTTCGCGGCCGTGGACTTCGAGGTGTTCAACTGGCACGTCGGCACCAACCCGCGCTCGCCCTTCACCGCCCGCGCCTACCTCCAGCGGACCCGACCCGATCGCCACCTCGCTCTGGACGGGAGCAAGTTGACCGAGATCCGTGTCAATGGTTCCGTCACCGAGCGGGAGTTGACGGACGAGGCGGAGGTACGGCGCCTGGTCGAGGCGGAGTTCGGGATCGAGGTGCCCGAGGGGCTCACCCTGCTGCGCTGAGTCAGCGGCGGGTCAGCGGCGGGCCGGCCAGTCGCCGCCCGCGATCCGCGTGCCGGTCTCCCGCAGCCGGGCGGCGACGCGCGGGGCGGCCAGGTACACCCAGGCGCGGACGGCGGTGCCGTCGGCGCGGACGACGTCCAGGGCGACGCGTACGTAGAGGTTGCGCGGGTCGCCCGGCACGTACTCCTCCAGCCGGTCCAGGGCGACGAGCAGGCCGGCGTACTCCTCGGGCCGGGCGGTGACCAGTTCGCCGCGGGTCTCGGCGCCGGGCCGCGCGACGGCGTACGGGTAGCCGGGGCCGTCGTACAGCTCGGCGTCCGGGAGGCGGCCCGGTTCCTCCGCCGCGGTACGGCCGCGCAGGTAGAGGTCGTGGTTGGCCTGGCCGGGGCGGAGGGTGCCGTAGACGAAGAACGGCAGCGGCCCGGGGATCTCGGCGGCGGTCTCGGCGGTCACGTCTGCCATGGTGCGTGCTGACGCCCTGTCACCCGTTCACCCCTCCCCCCGCTCCATTCGTGTTCTTTTCATACTTCCCCTTCTCGCTTCCCCTCTCACCCCCGCTGACCTGCCCGGACTCCGCACCGCCTAGCCCGTGTGGGGGTCCCGGCCGCCACCCGTTCACCGCAGTCCCGGCCCGCGCTCGGCAAGCGGGCGGCGCCGGGAGCCACTTATCTCGGTAGGGCACGAGTCGGACAAGCTCTGGGGAGCATCATGCGAGGCTTCGCCCGCCTGCTGACCGGTACGGCGCTCGCCGTGGCCGCCGCGGCACCCGCCCACGCCGCCGGCACCGGCCGCCTGGACGTGTACCCCGCCACCGTGATCCCCGGGGCCCAGGTCACCGTGAACACCGCCGCGTGCGGTGGGCAGGGCTCCGCGACCGGGGACGCGGGCGCGGTCGGCGCCGGGGTGTTCACGCTGGCGCCCAGCGCGCACGAGGGCGAGGCGATCGGCCAGTTCAAGGTGCCGCCGAGCGCGCAGCCGGGGACGTACGAGATCGTCGCCCAGTGCGCCGAGGGCGACAAGCAGGTGAAGGGCGACCTGATGGTGGCGTTGAGCGCGGTGCAGCAGGCGCAGCGGCAGGTGCAGCCGCGCGGCAGTGTGAAGACGGGGGTCGGCGGCGCACTCGGCACCGACCCCGTGCAGACCGCGGCGGGTGTGACGGCGCTGGCCGTCGCCGCCGCGGGCGGTACCTGGCTCCTGCATCGCCGGGCGAGAGGCGACGGGATCTGACGGACACCCTCCGCTGTCCGTCCGCCGGTACCGCACGTCCCTCCCCCTCCGGGTCCGATGCCCCTCGCGGCCCGGAGGGGGCGGGGGCCTTCGGGGGCTCCGTCCCCGGGAGAGGGGTTGGTATGCGCAGGAAGACCAGGCGCGGGAGGTGTGCCCGGCTCGGCGACACCGCCATAGCCGCGGTCACCGTCGTCGCCCTCGGCTCCGCGGTGTGGCTGCTCGGCGGGGGCCCGGTCACGCACCGGCCACCGCAGCCGGCGGCCGTCGAGGGCCGGCTCGATCCGGGCGGCCGGGGCCGCGCGGCACCCGCGCTGGCCCCCTCCGCGCCGACCCGCGTCCGCATCCCGGCGATCCGCGTGAACGCCCCGCTGATGGGCCTGGCCCTCACCCGCTCGGGCAGCCTGGACGTGCCGCCCGCCGCGGACAAGAACCTCGCCGGCTGGTACCGGGCCGGCACCATCCCCGGCGAGACCGGCACCGCGATCATCGCCGGGCACGTCGACAACACCGACGGTCCCGCCGTCTTCTACGACCTCGGCGCCCTCAAGCGCGGCGCCCGGATCGAGGTGGACCGGCAGGACGGCTCGGTGGCGGTGTTCACGGTGGACGCGGTGGAGGTCTACTCGGCCCGCGCCTTCCCCGACGACAAGGTCTACGGCGCCGCCCCCCGCCCCGAACTCCGGGTCATCACCTGCGGCGGCGGCTATTCGCGGACCACCGGCTACCAGGGCAACGTGGTCGTCTTCGCGCACCTGACCGGCGGCCGCTGACCCCGCCCGCCCCCGGGCTCACGCCAGCCACTGCGCGTACGCCAGGTTCGCCACCAGCGCGAACACCACGGTCAGCAGCACCACCCGGACGAACCCGGTGCCCTTCTTCAGCGCCGTACGGGCGCCCATCATGCCGCCCGCCAGGTTGAACACCGCCATCAGCAGCGCCAGTCGCCACAGCACCGTGCCCTGCCAGGCGAAGGTGGCGAGGGCGCCCGCGTTGGTGCAGCAGTTGACGATCTTCGCGGTGGCGGAGGCGGTGACCAGGTCGAGGTGGAGCACGGCGGTGAGCGCGAGGACCAGGAAGGTGCCGGTGCCGGGGCCGATGAAGCCGTCGTAGCAGCCGATGCCGAGACCCGCCAGGCCGATGGCGGCCAGGATCCGGCGCGGGCTCGCCGGGCCCGGCGCCGGGGCGGTGCCGAAGGCCGGGCGCAGGATCACGAAGGCCGCGACCGCGAGCAGCACCACCATGATCACCGGCTTGAGGACGTCGGTGCTCATCCCGGCCGCGAAGAACGCCCCGGTCGAGGAACCCGCGAGGGCGGCGAGGCCGATGCGTACGGCGGTGCGGACGTCCACGGGCGCCTTGCGGGCGTAGGTCACCGCGGCGCCCGAGGTGCCGACGATGGAGACGGCCTTGTTGGTGCCGAGCGCGCACGCGGCCGGCGTGCCGGACGGCAGCCCGAGCAGCAGGGCGGGCAGGAGCAGCAGCCCTCCCCCGCCCACCACCGCGTCGATCCAGCCGGCCGCGAGCGCGGCGAGGCACAGCAGGGCGAGGACGGCGAGGGATACGTCAGGCATGATCGCGACCCTAGTCAGTCGATGCCCGAGCGCTCCACGCCGGCCACGATCCACCGCTGGAAGCACAGGAACACCAGCAGCAGGGGCAGGATCGACACGGCGGCGGCGACGAACAGTTCGTGCAGCCGGATCACCTGCGAGGTCGTGAAGGAGGACAGCGCCACCTGCACCGTCCAGGCGTTCCGGTCCTGTCCGATCACCAGCGGCCACAGGAAGGAGTTCCAGGCGCCGAGGAACACGATCGTGCCGACGGCCGCGAACACCGGGCGCGCGTTGGGCACGACCACCAGCCAGTACGTCCGCCAGTGGCCGAGTCCGTCGACCCGCGCCGCGTCCTCCAGCTCCCGGGGGAAGCCGAGGAAGTACTGCCGGAAGACGAAGCAGGCGAACGCCGAGAACAGGGTCGGCACGATCAGTCCGCGCAGGGTGGAGATCCAGCCCAGCGAGGACACCAGCACGAAGCTGGGCACGAAGGTGACGGCGGCCGGGACCAGCAGGGTGCCGAGGACGCCGTAGAAGACCTTGGTCGCGTGCCGGTACGGGATGCGGGCGAGGCCGTAGCCCGCGAGGGAGGCGAGCAGCAGGGTGCCGAGCGTGGTGGCGACGGCGATCAGCGCGGAGTTGAGCAGGGAGCGGGCGAACGGCACGGACGGGTCGGCGAACAGCTCCCGCACGTTGCCCCACCTCAGTTCGCGTGGGACGAACGTCCAGTCGGGCGAGGTGATGTCCTGCTCGGTGGCCAGGCCGTTGCGCACCAGCAGGTAGAAGGGGATCAGGAAGAGCAGGGCGAGCGCGACCAGCAGCACCAGCCGCAGCGCCCGCCCGGCCCGCACCAGGGCGTCATCCATCGGCGTCCGTCCTTCCCAGCCGCAGCCAGCGCGCCTGCCCGACCGTGACGAGCGCGACGACCAGCGCGAGGATCACCGCGCCCGCGCTGCCCAGTCCGAGGTTCTGCCCCTGTCCGAGGGCGGTGTAGTAGAGGTAGACGAGCGGCGGCCGTGCGTACGGCGGATAACCCCGGGCGTCGGAGAGCAGGTTGTAGAACTCGTCGAAGGCCTGGAAGGCGTTGACCACGAGGAGGAGCAGCACCGCGACCGAGGTGGCGCGCAGTTGGGGCAGGGTGATGTGGCGCAGCACCGTCCAGCCGGGCCGGGCCCCGTCGACGGCCGCCGCCTCGTAGAGCACCGGGTCGATGCGCTGGAGCCCGGCGAGGAACAGGATCATGTAGAACCCGGCCTGGAGCCACAGCCGTACGGTCACGATGACGAGCCAGTACCAGGGCGGGTCGGTGGTGGACAGCCAGGCCACCGGCTCGGCGCCGAACCAGCCGAGCACGGTGTTGGCGAGGCCGAACCGCACCCCGTTGAAGAGCGACATCTTCCAGACCATCGCCGCGACGACGTAACTGCACGCGGCGGGCAGGAAGAAGACGGACCGGAAGAACGCGCGGGCCCGGCCGACGCGGTTGACCATCAGGGCGAGCGCGAGGGAACAGACGTACGTGACGGGGACGATGAAGGCGGTGAAGACGAGGAAGGTCCGCAGGCTGGAGAGGAACGCGTCGTCCCTCAGCATCGCCGTGTAGTTGTCGAGGCCGACGAAGTGCGTGGGGGTGACGGTGTTGTGCGCGTCGAAGAAGCTCAGGCCCACGCTCCACAGCAACGGGACGTAGGTGAAGAGCGCGAGCCCGGCGGCGAAGGGCCCGACGAACACCCAGAACCAGAGGGCGTCGCTCCCGCGCCCGCGCCTCACGGCTTCTTCTTCGTGTTCTTCTGAGAGTTCTTCTTCACGCGGTCGAGTTCGGCGGTCACCTTCCGTACGACGGACCGCAGTTCGTTCTCCGGGCTCGCGCCGTCCTTGATGATCCGGCTGAGGGCGTCCTGGTAGGCGGTCTGGCTCGCCGGGGTCCACAGCAGCGGCTGGGCGGTGTGGCCGTGGTCGGTGGTGAAGCGCACCGCGTCGGCGGCGGCACCGGACGTGAGCTTGCCGGCCTTCCGGGCGAGGGAGATGCGGGCGGGGATGTGGAAGCCGTAGGAGAGCGCGAAGTCCTCCTGGTAGTCGGTCCGTTCGACCCAGAGCCACTTCACGAAGTCCTCGGCGTCCGCGCGCCGCTCGCTACGGGCGCTGACGGCGGCCCCGTACGCGCCGACGGGCACGGCGGGCCGGCCGTGGGCACCGTCCTTCGGGAAGGGCAGCACCCCGAAGTCGTCGCCGAGTTCCTTCCGCACCTGCGGCAGCGCCCACAGCCCGGACCACTGCATCGCGGTGAGCCCCTGGAGGAAGGCGGACGGGTCCGACCAGTCGGCGGGGGCGCCGAGCAGCAGGGACTTGTCGGCGTAGAGCCGGTGCAGCTTGCCGAGGGTGCGGGCGGCGGCGGGGTCGTCGAAGCCGACCTCGCCGTCCTGCGTGATGATCTCAAGTCCGGCCGCGTACAGAGGGGTTCCGCCGAGTACGCCGGCGCCGCCGTCGTTGCCGAGGAACAGTCCCTTGGTCTTCTTGCCGGTGAGCTGCCGTGCGGCGTCGACCAGGGCGTCCAGGGTGGTGGGCGGCCGCACTCCCGCGTCGGCGAGCAGGCTCTTGCGGTAGTAGAGGAACTGCGTGTCGATGACCTGCGGGATGCCCCAGACCTTCCCGTCGTACGTCTTCGGCTGGAGCACGGCCGGGTTGAAGTCGTCCTGCACACCGTCCAGCAGGTGGGTCAGGTCGGCGACCTGGCCGCCCTGGATCTGGTCGAGCGTGGGGCCGCCCTCGAAGACGTCGGGGCCGGAGTCGGTGAGCAGCGCGGCGGCGGTCTGCTGGTCGTAGTTGCCGGGCCGCCACTGCACCTCGACGCGGGCCTTGCGGTAGGCGCGGGCGTACCGCTGGACGGCCTGCTCGGTGCCGGTCTCGCCGTACTGGTGGTACCACTGCGACAACTCGGGCTCCGAACCCCCGCTCCCCCGGCCGGTGTTGGACCCGCAGGCGGTGAGGAGTCCGGTCCCCGCGCCCGCCGCCAGCAGTGCCCTGCGGCTGATGGTCATCGTTGTGCCCCCTGACGTCGGTCATCGATGCACGGCCCAACGATCAACCTTGCGCGCGGATTACGAAAGGCGTGTTTCGGCGGTGTGTCGGCCCCGGGGAGACCCCGGCGAAAAAATCACCCAACTTTTCGGGCGGGCGGCGCATCCAACACAGTGACCGCATCCACCGATTCACCCGATGGAGATGGATACACCATGCTTTCTCGTCCGAACGCTCCCAGGATTCTCGGCACGACCCCCCGGCGCGGCGCGGTCGCGGCCCTGACCGCGTCCCTCGTGGGCCTGACCGCCGCCGGCGCGGCCTGGGCCGCTTCCCCGGCGTCGGCGCACGCGGCGTCGGCGGGCGCGCGCACCTGTGCGGCGAGCGATCTGTACCTGTCCATGGGCCACAAGGAGGGCGCGGCCGGTTCGCTGTACTGGTCGATCGACTTCACCAACACCAGCACCACCAAGTGCGCCGTGCGCGGCTACCCGGGCGTCAGCGTCGTGGACACCGCCCACCACCAGATCGGCGCCGCGGCCAAGCACAGCGGCAGCTCCTACGGCACGGTCACCCTGGCCCCGGGCCACTCGGCGTCCTCCGTCGTCCGCACCACCAACGGCCCGGTCGGCGGCCCCTGCCTGAGCACCGGCGCCTACCTCCGCGTCTACGCCCCGGCGTCCCACACCGCGGTGCTGGTGCCGGCGTCCTGGAAGACCTGCTCGGGGCTGTTCCAGGTGGGACCGGTCAACACGGACGGCTCGATCTGACGGGTCGGGTACAGCGGGCGGCGCCCATGGCGGGCGCCGCCTCCCGCCGACGCGCCGGTCAGGAGTCCGCGAAGCGTTCCCGGGCTCGGGGCAGGGCGGCGCGTTCGCTCGGGTAGCCGGGTCCGAACCGGGGCCGGACGTCGGCGGGCCGCAGCGGTTCGCCGCAGGAGTCGCAGACCACATCGGCGTGCGTGTGGTGGCCGCACGGCCGGTGCTCGAACAGCACCGGGGGCCCGGCCTCGTCGGCGAGCCAGCGGTCCCCCCACGCCACCATGGCCATGAGCACGCCGAAGAAATCGCGGCCCTTCTCGGTCAGGACGTACTCGTGGCGCAGCGGCTGGTCCTGGTACGGCCGCTTGGCCATGATGTCGAGTTCGACCAGCCGGCGCAGCCGCTCGGTGAGGGTCGCGCGGGCGATGCCCAGCTCGCTCTGGAAGTCCTCGAAGCGCCGGGTCCCGTAGAACGCCTCGCGCAGCACGAGGGGGGTCCACCAGTCGCCCAGCAGATCGGTGGTCCGGGCGACCGAGCAGGGCCAGCTTTCGAAGGACGTCCGTCGCATTCCGCCAGCTTATAGCGCGGGCCGGGAGGGCTCAGGGGTGCTGGTCGGCCTCCGTGAGGAAGTCCCGCAGGCTCCGGGAGACCGCTCCGGGCTGTTCGAGGGTCGGGGTGTGGCCCGCCCCCGCGATGACCTCCAGCCGGGCTCCGCCGATCCGGGCGGCGATCCGCTCCGCGTCGGCCGGGGGTGTGGAGACGTCCTCGGCACCGACCAGCACGAGGGTCGGTGCCGTGATGCCGTGCAGCTCGTCCGCCACCGGCGGGTGGTCGGCGACGGCTCGCGCGGCGCGGGCGACACCGGTGCGGCTGCCCTGCCGTACGCGCCGCTCCCATTCCGCGAGCACCGGCCCGCTGCCCGGTGAGTCCAGGAAGGTGGCGCCGAAGGCCAGGGCCGCGGCCCGCCGCCGTACCGGCCGCAGGCCGACGAGCCGGTGCACCACGGCGAGCTGCCGGAACTGCCGGGCCCGCCGCGGCCGCAGGCCGTCCGCCGTGGTGGCGAGGAGCGACAGGGACCGCACGCGGTCCGGGTGGCGGGCGGCGAGCCGCATCCCGACGAAGCCGCCCATGGACAGGCCGGCGTAGTGCACGGGCCCGGTACCGAGGGCGTCCAGCAGGTTCAGGACGTCCAGGGTGAGGGTGTCCATGTCGTAGCCGTCCCGGGCGGCCGGGCTGACGCCCTGGCCGCGCCAGTCGAGGCAGAGGCACCGGTAGCGGTCGCGCAGCGCGGTGACCTGCGGCCGGAACATCCAGCCGCCGAACAGCAGGCCGTGGCCGAAGAGCACCGTGGGCGCGTCCGGGCGGTGCGGGGGCGCGCCGGTGTCGGTGTAGGCGAGGGTCGCGCCGCCGGAGCGCAGCTGGGGCATGGGAATCCTCGGGTGGTCGGTCAGGGAGTGACGGGGGCGGGGGTGAGGGTGGGCGCTCGGTAGGCCGGGGGGTCGAAGGTGCCGTTGCGGTGGCGGAACTCGTCGGCGAAGTCCGGCCAGATCAGCGTGAGCCGGCCGCTGCGGGGGTCGAGGTACCAGCTCTCGCAGCCCCGCGAGTGCCAGACGGTGTCCGCGCCGCGCCGGGCCAGCTCACCGGTGTACCGCCGCTGGGCGGCCGGGGTGACCTCGACGTCGTGGTCGCCGTGGGCGCGGCTCCAGTCGAGGGCGCCGAGTACGTAGGTGACCTGGGCCTCGATGACGTGGACGATCGAGTTGTGTCCGAGGCCGGTGTTCGGGCCGTTGACGAGGAAGAGGTTCGGGAAGCCCGCGACCGTGGTGGACGCGTAGGCCTCCATGCCCTGCGCCCAGTGCTCGGCGAGGGAGGTGCCGGCGCCGTCGTGGACGAGGTGGGCGTAGGGCGGCTCGGCGGTCTCGAACCCGGTGCACAGGACGACGACGTCCACGGCGTGCCGGGCGCCCGACGCGGCGACGGCCGTACCCGGTTCGAGTTGGGCGAGTGCCGAGGGTTCGAGGCGGACGTGGTCGCGGGTGAGCGCGGGGTAGTACGTGTCGGAGATCAGGACCCGCTTGCACCCCAGCTCGTAGTCGGGGGTGAGCGCGGCCCGCAGCTCCGGGTCGGCGACCTGCCGCTCCAGGTGGGCGCGGGCGGCGGCCTTGGCCTCGGCGAGCTGGTGAGGGGCGGCACGGCGGGCCGCGTAGCCCGCTTCGAGGTACCAGAAGATCTCCGCGCGGTGCGCCGGTACGGCCTCGGGGTCGCGCCGGAAGACCCGCTTCTCGGTGTCGGTGTAGGCGCGGTCCGGGCGCGGGACGACGTAGGGCGCGCTGCGCTGGAAGACCACGACCTCGGCGGCGGCCTCGGCCACCTCGGGGACGATCTGCACGGCGCTGGCCCCGGAGCCGACGACCGCGACGCGCTTGCCGGCGAGCGGGGTGCCGTGGTCCCAGCGGGCGGAGTGGAACACCGGGCCGTCGAAGCCGGCCAGGCCGGGGATGTCCGGGAGGCTGTGGTCGCTGAGGTGCCCGGTCCCGGTGACCAGGAACCGGCCGGTGAAGACGCCGCGCGCGGTGGTGACGACCCAGTGGCGCGTGACGGTGTCCCAGCGGGCCTGGGTGACCTCGGCGCCGAAGCGGATGTGCGGCAGCAGTCCCTCGTCCCGGGCGGTGTCGCGCAGGTAGCGGTGGATCTCCGGACCGCGGGCGAAGAGCCGGGACCAGTCGGGGTTCGGGCGGAAGGAGAAGGAGTACAGGTGGGAGGGGACGTCGCAGGCGGCACCGGGGTAGGTGTTGTCCCGCCAGGTGCCGCCGACGTCGTCGGCCCGTTCCAGGACGACGAAGGAGTGCGTGCCCCGGCGCTTGAGCCGGGCGGCGGTGCCGAGGCCGGCGAAGCCGGTCCCGATGACGAGCACGTCGGCGTGCTCGGGCGGGGGCAGGTGGGTGAGCGTGTCGCTGGTGGGGTTCACAGGGATCTCCATGCTGTCCGGGCGGCGGTCAGACGCGGGCTTCGGGGATGAGCGAGCCGGCCGGGTGGCGGTCCGGGTCGGCGTTGAACCGGTCGATGATCTGGACGAGTTGGGCCGGGCGTTCGAAGACCACCGCGTGGCCCGAGGAGATCTCCGTGTAGCGGGCGTCCGGGATCGCGCCGAACAGCGCCTTGCTGTGCCGGACGGGCACCATCTGGTCGTGCGCGCAGCCGATCACCAGCGTGGTGGCGCGGACCCGCCCCAGCAGGTCCGTGATGTCGATCGACTCGTTCAGGGCCATCTGGAGGTCCAGGAACTCGTCCAGCGTCCCGTGCTGGAGCAGCGGCGCGAGCTGTTCGAGGGTGGCCTGCGCCAGGAAGGGGCCGCCGAGCGCGCAGAAGGCCATGTACGAGGGCAGGGCGGCGGAGTTCTCGGTGCGCAGCCGCCGCCAGACGCCGTTGCGCAGCTTCTGCTGGGTGTCGGTGCGGGCCCAGCCCGCGACCGTCACGAGGCGGTCGGCCAGGTCGGGCCGGTGCGCGGCCACCGCCGTGGCCACGACGGCTCCGAGCGAGTAGCCGACGAGCGTGACGGACCGGCCGGGCAGGACGGCTTCGCAGGCCGCGACGACCTGCCGTTCCAGGTGGCCGAGGGTGAGCCGGTCGGACGGCGGTTCCGGCCGGGCGAAGTCGAGCGCGACCACCCGCTGCCGGGAGGCCAGCAGCGGGAGCAGGAAGCCGTAGTCGCGCTCGATGCTCCCGCCGGTCCCGTGGACGAGGACGATCGGCGGACGCGCGGTCCCGTCCTCGGCCGCTTCGTCCCGGGGGCCGGAGTCGACGTACCGGACGGACACGCCGTCGACGTCCACGACTCCCTCGACGTGGTGGGGGCCCTCGACGGACGCTTCCCGGACCGTGCTGGTGGCCATGGCTCTCCCTTGGCTCGGATGGCTCGGATGGTGACGACTGGGGAGGGAGTTCGCAGGTGATTCCGCTGAGTGGACTTTTGGTGTCGCCGCCGTCGGCGGGCCGGACCTCGCGGGCTCCTCACCGGCGATGACACGTGGTCCCGGGACGTATCGTCAACGCCCCCACCAGTGCTTCGGCCGGGTTCTTCGCGACGAGGCGCGGCAGAGTCCGGTTATCGGACTTCAGGCGCCTCGGAGACGCGAACGGGAGGAGAGACCTGTGGAAAACGGCAGCGTCACCGAGAAGGTGGCCGCGCTGCTCACCGCGCTGGCGCGCGGGGGCGCCGGTGACCGGCGGCTGCTCGACCTGGCGCGGGAGACGGGGATCGCCCGCCCCACGGCGCACCGCATCCTCGGTGAGCTGGTCGCGGCCGGCCTGGTCGAGCAGCGGCCCGCCCGGCGCTACGGCCTCGGCCCCGCCCTGTACACCCTCGGCCTCGGCGCCCCGTCGCCGATCCGGGACGTCGGGACCCTCCGGCAACTGGCCCGGGGGCTCGCGCGGCGCACGGGCGACACCGTGTACGTGGCGATCCGCCGGCTCGACGGCGTGCACTACCTGATCCGTGCCGACGGCTCCTATCCCATCCGGGCGGACGTGGTCGAGGTGGGCGAGACGGTCCCGCTCGGCACCACCTACGCGGGCATCGCCCTGCTGGCCTGGCACGAACCGGAGGCGGTGGGGGCACAGTTGCGGGCCAACGACGCCCTCAGACGCCTGATGCGAGTACGGTCGGCGCCCCTGGAGGAGACGCTCACGGCGGTGCGCCGCCAGCTCGTCCAGGTCCGCGAGTACGGCTACTGCTTCGACCGGGACACCGTGCTGCCCGGCGTCTCCGGGATGGCCGCGCCGGTCCCGTCGGCGACGGCGGAACCGTACCTGGCCGTGACCCTCTCCGCCGTCAGCGACCGGTTGCCCGCGGCGCGGGTGCGCGAGCTGGCGCCGGTGCTTCTGGACACGGCCGCCGAGATGTCGGCCGCCGCACGCTGAGGACCCCTCTACGGTAAGTCTCGTAAATAGACTATTGAGGTGGGGCGCGGTTTTGTAGTAGACATCAGGGCACCGTTCGCCGGGGTGGACCGCACTCGGCGACCCTCCCTGACGCAGGAGCCGCACGTTGGGTATGACAGAGCTGTCCGGCGCGGCCAGGTCGCCGGGGGCGTTCACACCGGAGACCCGCGCCGCGAACACCATCAAGGTCTTCGTCCTGACCGGATTCGTCGGCGAGGCGTCCTTCCTGGTCCTGGGCCTCGTCCTGTTCCCGGACCACGGCCCGCTGCTGTGGCGCCTGGTGTGGACGCTCGGGCTCTGCGGGATCGGGATGGGCGCGGCCGTCGGCGCACTGACCTACCTCGCCACCGCGGGCCTGGCCCCGGGCAGCCGGGCCTCCTACGCCGCGACGGCCGTCAGCGGCGCCCTGCTCTTCGCCGTCTGCCAGACGCTGTGCTGGAGCCTGGACCACAACGTGGGCCTCAACTACTGGGGTTCGCGGGACATGCCCGCGCTGTTCCTGGCCAAGGGGTACGCCGGAGCCGTCGCCGGCGGCCTGTTGGGCAGCTTCCACCTCAACTCGCCCAAGGGAGCGGCCCTGATGAGCCGGCTCGGGGTCTTCCGGTGAGCGTGCCGCCGAGGACCCGGAGGACTACGGCCCCCACGGCGTTCACGCTGTCGGCCGCCGCGGTCCTGCTGAACCTGGCCCTGTGGCACGCGTCCCTGCTGTCCGCCGCGCACGGCACCGCGGGGACGGCCCTGCTGACCCTCTGGCTGCTGATGGTGTGGGGTTTCGCCCCGGGCGCGCTGACGCATCTGCTGGTCGAGAAGGGCGCGCGGTCGACGCCGTTCAGGACCACCGCCATGGCCCTCGCCTGCTCGTGGGTCATCAGCGCCCTGCTGCACGCCTTCCTGACCGACCCGGATTTCCGCGCGCAGGCCATGAACGGCCCCGGCCACCACCACCCGGTCCCGCGGCTGCCGGGCGTCCCCACCGTGGGGCTCGCCCCGCTGCTCGTCCCGGTCAGCTACGCGGTCGTCTTCACGGTGATCCTCGGCGCCCGCCGCCCGCGCCCCGAACGGGAGACGGTCCGCTGACCGCCCGCCGCCGCCCGGAGCGGACCAGGCGGTGGGAGGAGTCACGGGAGATCGCCGCCCCCGCCGAAACCCTCTTCCTCCTGCTCAGCGATCCGTCCGCGATGCCCCGCCTGAGCCCCGAGTGCTCCGGCGTGTGGGTGCTGCGCTCCCGCCGCCGCCCCGGCCCGCTCTTCCTCGGCTTCAACCGGCGCGGGGCCCGCCGCTGGTTCACCGTCTGCCGCGTCACCACGCACCGGCCGCCGTACGCGTTCGCCTTCCACGTCTCGATCCTCGGCCTGCCGATCGCGCGATGGACGTACCGGCTGGAGCCCCTGGACGACCGACACACCCGGGTCACCGAGGCGTGGCAGGACCTGCGCCGGGGACCCGGCGGGCGCGTCACCGACCTGCTCGGCGTGCTGCTGGCGGGCACCACCCCCGCCCGGCGGGCCGCAGCCAACCGCACCGGCATGCGCACCACCCTGCGCCGGCTCCAGACAGCGGCGGAATCCCCGCCGACCGACACCCGAGAGCGAGAAACCCCGTGACCACCACGCCCGACACCGCCGCCGCCCCCTCCGGCCTCGACCTGATCCGCCGCCTCCAGCATCGCGACGGAGACGGGGCGGCCTTCATCGGACGCCTGCTGGACATGAGCTTCGACGAGGTCGAGGAAGGGCGCGTGGTCATCTCCCTGACCACGCGCCCCGACTTCGCCAACCCGCTCGGCGCCGTACACGGCGGGATCGCCGCGACCCTGCTCGACTCGGTCATGGGCTGCGCGGTGCACACCACGCTCCCCGCCGGCACCGGCTATACGACCCTGGAACTCAAGGTCAACTACATCCGCGCGGCCCACACCGCGGGCCAGACCCTGATCGCCACCGGAACAACCGTCCACGTGGGCCGCCGTACCGCGACCGCCGAGGGCAGGGTCCACGACGAGGACGGCAGGCTGGTGGCCCACGCGACCACCACCTGCCTCATCCTCCCGGCGCCCTGACCGATGGCCGTCAGGCCTTGTGCTGCATGGAACTCCGTGCCGGGTTGCCCTGCCCGGCGGCCTTGGGGTCCTTCTCGTCGGCCTTGGCCCGCACCCCGTCGGCGATGCGCTTGCCGACGGTCTCGTCGATGTTGGACCAGTACGCGAAGGCGCGCTCCAGAACCGGTTCGGTGACGCCGTTGAGGAGATGCCCCACGACGTTGTCGACCAGCCGGTCCCGGGCGGCGTCGTCCAGGACCTCGCGGACCATGGTGCCGGGCTGCCCCCAGTCGTCGTCCTCGGCGTGGGAGACGTAGGCGGCCCGGGTGATCTCGCCGTCGGCGGTCCAGCTCGGCGGGGCTCCGAAACGCTCCGGGTCGGCGGCGGGTCCGCCCTTGGAGTTCGGGGCGTACACCGGGTCGGTGGTGTTCCGGAAGGCCATCGCCCCGTCCTTGGAGTACGTGTGGACGTCGACGACGGGGGCGTTCACCGGCAGCTGCTGGTAGTTGGCGCCGATGCGGTAGCGGTGGGCGTCCGCGTACGAGAACAGCCGGGCCAGCAGCATCCGGTCCGGGCTGGGCCCGATGCCGGGGACGAAGTTGTTGGGCTGGAACGCCGCCTGCTCGATCTGGGCGTGGTTGTCGACGGGGTTGCGGTCGAGTGTCATCCGGCCGACCCGGATGAGCGGGTAGTCGCCGTGCGGCCACACCTTGGTGAGGTCGAACGGGTTGAACCGGTAGTCGGCGGCCTCCGCGTACGGCATCACCTGCACGTACAGCGTCCAGCTCGGGAAGTCGCCGTCCCGGATGTGCTCGAAGAGGTCCCGTGTGTGGTAATCGGTGTCGGCGGCGGCCATCTGGTCGCCCTCGTCCTGCGTGAAGAACTCGACGCCCTGGTCGGTCTTGAAGTGGTACTTCACCCAGAACCGCTCGCCGGCGGCGTTGATCCACATGTAGGTGTGGGAGGTGTAGCCGTTCATGTGGCGCCAGCTGCGCGGAATGCCCCGGTCACCCATCAGCCAGGTGACCTGGTGCGCGGACTCCGGGGAGAGCGTCCAGAAGTCCCACTGCATGTCGTGGTCGCGCAGGTTGTTGTCCGCGCGGCGTTTCTGGGACCGGATGAAATGCTGGAATTTCATCGGGTCCTTCACGAAGAACACCGGCGTGTTGTTGCCGACCATGTCGTAGTTGCCTTCGCTGGTGTAGAACTTCACCGCGAAGCCGCGCGGGTCGCGCCAGGTGTCCGGGCTGCCCCGCTCACCGGCGACGGTCGAGAAGCGGATGACCAGGTCGGTACGGATCCCGGGCTGGAAAAGTGCCGCCCTCGTGTACTTGCTGACGTCGTCGGTCACCTCGAAGTGACCGAAGGCGCCGCTCCCCTTGGCGTGCGGCTGGCGCTCGGGAATCCGCTCCCGGTTGAACTGCGCCATCTGCTCGATCAGGTACGCGTCCTGCAGCAGGATCGGCCCCCCGGGGCCCACGGTGAGCGAGTGTTCGTCACTCTCCACCGGCGCGCCGGAATCGGTCGTGGTGGCAGCAGGTCGGATCTCCGTCATCAGTCTGCCTTTCGTCATGCGTCAGCAGCGTCTCCCCCGGGGCACGGACGCCGTCCGATCGGTGTCGTACGGCCCGCCGCCTCCGGACACACCGAAGACCGCCCCAACCGACACCGCTTTCCCACACGTCGCTTGACCCGGAGGGCCTGGGCTAAACACGTTCCCGGGGACCGATCTGCCCAAGGCGTACGAAATCCGGCCAAGGGGACCATGGCAGGCGGCCCGGCACTCGGCCGGTGCGGCTCAGCCCTTCTCCGGACGCACGCGCGGGTACTCGGTGGCGAGCAGCCCGATGTCGGCCAGCCGGGCACGCTTGGCCGCCACGGCCTCGGGATCGGCCGGCCCGTGCACTTCATCGCCCTCCGCGATCAGCTCACCCAGCTTGTCCCGCTCGATCTGCCGCCGAGCCGCCTGCTCCAGATACGCCGAGACGCCCCGCTCGCCGACCCGCTCACGGATCGCCTGCAACGTCCCGGCGGTCAGCATGACGGAGATACCGCTGGTGGGCCCTCACCGGGCAGGAAATCGACGTCGTCGCCAGTCACACCATGAGTGTGCCGTTGGACATGGCACAACGAGGGCCTGTGCGGCCACTACGCCCCGGTCGTGTGACGGAAGCCGAGGGAGATCAGCCCCTCCGACCGGCACAGCCGATCGGAGGGACCGCCGACCTCGGTCTGGAGGAGTTGATAGGAGGCACCGTGGGACTGACCCCAGTGCATCGCGGCCCACCGGAGGAGGCGGCCCAGGCCCTGCCTCCGGGCCTCGCCCGCCATGGCCTCTGCGAACGGGTCGAAGGCCTCCCGCACGACGGCCGGCCAGTCGGCGACGGGACGGACCGGGCCGCCGGGGTCGGGGCAAGCGCCGGTGGTGAAGTCCTTGAGCTGGACACGCGCACCACGAGAGGAACCGGCCTCGGGGCCGAGCGGGCGCACCACCCTGGCGTCGACCACGCCGTACCCGGCGGCGAGCTTCCCGGCAGGTTCGGCGGCCGGCGTGTCCAGTACGGATGACATGGAGGGAACGGTATCCAAGGCCAGGCACCGGCCCTCACGAAAGAGACGACTATGGTGCTATCGTCAGTAGCACCATGCTGCTACGTTTGGACAAGAGGGACATCCGCCCCCTGCACGAGCAGGTGGCGAGCGCGATTCGTCGCGCCATCGCGGAGGGCGAGTGCGGGCCGGGGGATCGTCTGCCGTCGGCTCGCGATCTCTCGCAGGTGCTCGACGTCAACGTCAACACCGTCCTGCGGGGGCTGCGCAGCCTCAGGGACGACGGCCTGCTGGAGTTCCGCAGGGGGCGCGGGGTGACCGTGGCCGAAGACGCCGGCCAGCGGTCGGATCTGCTGCAACGAGTACACGCCCTGGTGGCCGACGCGGCCCGACTGGGCTACAGCAGGAACGAACTCATCGAGATGATCAGGGAGATACCGTGATGGGCCGACGACGTGGGGCCGGCTGGGGTGGCGTGGCGTGGGTGGCGGGCGCTGCGGCTGTGATCGCCGCGCTGCCGTGGACCGCGAGCGGACGGCTGCCGGACCGACTGGCCACTCACTGGGAACTCGGGGATGGCACGCCCGACGGTTCGATGCCGCTGTGGGCCGCATCGTTGTTCCCCACCCTCATCTGGCTGTTACTGGCGGCCGTCGCACTCCTGGCGCTGCGACGACGAGAAGGCGTCACCCGAGCCGCCGGACAACCGTGGATGGCGGCCCTCCTGCTGCCCGGAGGCGTCCTGCTGGCCGGCGCGCAGGCCTCGGTCGTCCGGGCGAACCTCGACCGCGCCCACTGGTACGACGCGCGTGAGCCGACCCCGTGGCTCGTAGCCACCCTGGTGGCGACGGTGGCCGCAGGCTTGACCGGATGGCTGATGCTGAACAGTCGTGGACGGCAGACCGCCGCCGCTTCCGCGATGCAGGAACACCCGGAGCCCGTCCTGCGGATACCCGAAGGGCAGCGCATGGTGTGGTTGTCCCGGACCGCCAATCCCTGGCTTCAGGTACTGGCCGCGGTGAGCGGCTTGATAGCCGCGGCAGCGGTCATCGCTCTCGTCAGCGGCCTTGCCGAACCGGGCCCGTCGTGGGCGCTGTTCATCCCGTTCGCTCTCGCCTCCCTCACGGTGGCCGGCTGTGCGGCGGTCCAGGCCCGCGTGTCCGAGAGGGGTCTGGAGGTGGGCTTCGGGCCGTTCGGCTGGCCTGCGCGACGCTGGCCTGCGACGGACATCGAGTCCGCCCGCACCGAGGACCGCACCCCTGCGCAGGTGGGCGGCTGGGGGTACCGGCTCAGCGGGCTGGGCACCACGGTGATGCTGCGCGGGGGGCAGTGCCTCGTCATCCGCACGAGCAAGGGAAAAGAATTCGCCGTCAGCATTGACGACGCCGAGCGGGGTGCCGCTCTGCTGAACGCGCTGAGCACAGCCCAATCGGACTGAATACACCGCCCTGCCGCCGCCTGAAATCTGGTGGCTGAAAACAGATCGACTTCACCGAATCGGAATGAACCACTCCACAGTGAAGCTGTGATCCAAACCACAAAAAGGTTGGATTCTGGTAAGAGCCATGTGAAGATCCCTTCGGAAAGATCAGGCGCCGGGGGGAGTGCACTGACCATGCGCTCGCGCTCCCTCGGCGGACTCAGTCCAAAAGAGGGGAACAAATTGAATATCAAACAGCGCGGTATGCTCGCCCTTGCCGGCATCACGGCGACAGCGGTCTGCCTGGCAGCCGCTCCGGCTGCCACTGCGGAACCGGCCACCAAGTCTGCCGTTTCGACTGCCAAGGCGCCCGCCGTTTCCGTGAAGGCAGATGGTGAAGACGTTTTCCGGGGCCTGTTCTTCGCCCAGGGGAAGGTGGGCCAGGAACTCGCCCACCTCGACCTCTTCGCCGAGGCCCGGCAGCACCTCGACAACGACTCCTACGACGAGATCCGCGCTTCGAACGCGGTCGTCGAGCTGATCAACAAGAAGTCGCCCGGCTTCTTCGCCGAGTTCAGCGGCAACGTGCGAAGCGGCAACCCCCGCCAGGTCGAGCAGGCCGTGATCGACGCCCAGAACATGCTCCTGTCCGTGGCTCAGAAGGCGGGCACAAGTGCCACGCCGGAGGAGAACGGCCAGCTGTGCGGGGTCACCGTCGCCGTGGGCGCCGCAGTGGTGCACGTCGCGGCCGTCATCACGGCGGCCGGCGCGGTGGTCACCGTGACGGTCGCCGTGGGGGCCAACTTCGTGAAGGGCAAGAACTGGTTCTGGAGCCCCGAACCCACCGCCGGTGACGGCTCCCAGCTGTCCCGCGATGAGGCCGTGGCCCAGGTGACGGAGGCCCTCAAGGCCTGACCCGCGGGGAGGAGAGGGGTGAAGTGGCTGCAGACGCTTCACCCCTTCCGGCGGGCGGCCCGGCGAATCCGGGCAAGGGCCGAGGAGACCATGAAAAACGCAATGCACACCATACGTGAGAGTCTCACAAGAGCTGGTTCCCAGACTATTGCCGTGTCAAGACGGGCAATCATTGTCGTCTGCCTTGCCTGGGCCATTATTGTCCTGTATGTAGCACAAGAGCAGCTCCCTAAAAACACGATCACGCTGCCGGCACAGAATGAAGTCCGGCACACAGTCGTCAACGTCGCCCCACAAGGATGGGCTTTCTTCACGAAGTCGCCCCGCGACGTGGAAGTGGTTCCCTACGGCAAGCGGGCGGGAAAGTGGCGATCGCTGTCCATGACGCCTCACTCTTCACCAAGGAACTTCTTCGGCCTTGATCGGGCCTCGCGGGCTCAAGGAGTGGAGGTAGCCATGGTTCTGTCTGCGGCGCAGAAGAGTGACTGGCACCCCTGCACACAAGTTCGTGAAAGCTGCCTTGCCAAATTCGGCCCCCCGACGCGGACGATCAGAAATGACTCACCTGAGCCCTCTCTGTGCGGAACGGTGGGACTCCTGCAGGAACGCCCCACCCCGTGGGCCTGGCGTGATCTTGTCGACGACACGCACTCACCCGAGCGCGTCATGGTGTTGAGGGTGACCTGCTGATGCGTCAACTCAAGATCCCCGTGCCCTGGACTTCCGGATACGGCTTGGCGAGGACGTTGCTCGCCCTGGGCACGCTGGGCACCCTGGCCTTCAGCAACTCCGCAACCCTGTTCCGCGACGTCGCCACCGTCGGCCACTATCCCCTGTGCAAAGGCGTCACCGGAGCTGGAGCGTGGTGTCTCGTCCCCTCGCAGGACTACGAGACTGTCCGCTGGCTGTGCTGCCTCGTCCTGCTGCTCGTGGCCAGCGGGTGGCGCCCGGCTTTGACGGCCGTCCCGCACGCCTACATCGCCTTCAGCGTGTTCACGGGGATCGCCATCCCTGACGGCGGCGACCAGATCACCTGGCTGCTCAGCCTGCTGATCGCCATCGTCGCGCTCGGCGATACCCGGCGCTGGCACTGGCAGGCGCAAAACCAAGAGGGAACGGTCATCGGCCCATGCCGCCGGCGCCTGGCTCTCCTCGGCACCAGCGCCCTGGTCCTGGCTCGGCTCCAGATGTCGGTCGTGTACTTCCAGGCCTGCGTGGCCAAGCTGCCGCATGCGGAGTGGGCTGACGGAACGGCGCTGTACTACTGGATCAACAACTACGCGTTCGGAGCGGCTGGTTGGCTACACCCGCTACTGGACGCGATTGTCCGGCACCCGGTCGGGGTGGCGCTGATGACGTGGCTCCCCCTGGGACTCGAACTCTCCTTGGCAGCGGCTCTGCTTCTGCCGCAAAGAGTGCGCTGGATCTTGCTGATGGCGGGGTTCATGTTCCATTTGGGCATCGCAGTTGTCATGGGTCTGTGGAGCTTCGCCCTGGCCATGTGGGCTGGGCTGCTGATCCTTCTGGCACCGCTGGGCCATGACCCGGATCTGCTCAGCTTGTTGCGACCTCGCCGAAGGGCGACGGCTTCCCCTTCGCAGGAGTCGACGCCGGAGAGCGAACAGCCGGTGGCTGCCTGACGTAAGCAACACCGGAGCGCACACCGCCCGCGTCCTCGTGGCAAGCGCGGCGGCAAGTGGTGCGCATCGCGCTGGAAGGCTGGCTCCAGCCGGCCGAAAGCGCACAGGCCGCCAGCCGAGCGACGCGCCCGGCCCTCAGCCCGAAGGGGCGGCACCCCCGCACAGGATGCCGCCCCTCTCTCGTGAACCGGAGCCGGCGCCGATCGGTGAGGGTCGGGGACCGGCGGCGGCTCCGGGGTCGAGTGGACCGTATGACCTAGCAGCCGAACCAGCCGTAAGGCCAAGCGGTCGAACCGGCCGTAGGCCCCAGCCCCCTACCGGTGATCGCTCCCCGCGGACTCCGTAGCCGCCCGTCCCGCCTCCAGCCGGGCCACCGGGATGCGGAACGGGGAGCAGGAGACGTAGTCCAGGCCGGCCTCGTGGAAGAAGTGGACGGACTCGGGGTCGCCGCCGTGTTCGCCGCAGACGCCGAGTTTGAGGTCGGGGCGGGTGCGGCGGCCGGCTTCCGCCGCCGCCCGTACCAGGGAGCCGACGCCGTCCTTGTCGATCGTCTCGAAGGGGCTGACGCCGAAGATGCCCTTCTCCAGGTAGGCGGTGAAGAAGGAGGCCTCCACGTCGTCGCGGGAGAAACCCCAGACCGTCTGCGTGAGGTCGTTCGTGCCGAAGGAGAAGAACTCGGCGGCCTCGGCGATCTGGCCGGCCGTGAGGGCGGCGCGCGGGAGTTCGATCATCGTGCCGATGGCCAGCTTCAGCTGGGTGCCGGTGGCGGCCTGGACCTCCGCGATGACCTGGTCGGCCTCCTCGCGGACGATCTCCAGCTCCTGGACCGTGCCGACCAGCGGGATCATGATCTCGGCGCGCGGGTCGCCCTTGGCCGCCCGGCGTTCCGCCGCCGCCTCGGCGATGGCGCGGACCTGCATCGTGAACAGGCCCGGGATGACCAGGCCGAGGCGCACGCCGCGCAGGCCCAGCATCGGGTTCTGCTCGTGCAGCCGGTGTACGGCCTGGAGCAGACGCAGCTCGTTCTCGTGCGGCTCCTGGCGGGACTCGGCGAGGGCCACGCGGACCGACAGCTCGGTGATGTCCGGCAGGAACTCGTGCAGCGGCGGGTCCAGGAGGCGGATGGTGACCGGGAGGCCGTCCATCGCCTCGAACAGCTCGACGAAGTCCTTCTTCTGGAGCGGCAGCAGGGCCTTCAGGGACTCCTCGCGCTCGTCCTGCGTGTCCGCGAGGATCAGGCGCTCGACCAGCTCGCGGCGGTCGCCGAGGAACATGTGCTCGGTGCGGCACAGGCCGATGCCCTGGGCGCCGAAGCGGCGGGCGCGCAACGCGTCCTCGGCGTTGTCGGCGTTGGCGCGCACCCGCAGCCGGCGCTTGCGGTCGGCGAAGGCCATCATGCGGTGCACGGCCTCGACCAGCTCGTCGGCGTCGTCCGCGCCCGGGTGCATCCGGCCCTCGAAGTACTCCACGACCGGCGACGGCACGACCGGGACCTCGCCCAGGTAGACCTTGCCCGAGGAGCCGTCGATGGAGATGACGTCGCCCTCCTCGACCACCCGGCCGCCCGGCACCGTCATCCGGCGGCGCTTGGTGTCGACCTCCAGCTCCTCGGCGCCGCAGACACAGGTCTTGCCCATGCCGCGCGCGACGACGGCCGCGTGGGAGGTCTTGCCGCCGCGCGAGGTCAGGATGCCCTCGGCCGCGATCATGCCGTCCAGGTCGTCGGGGTTGGTCTCCCGGCGGACCAGGATGACCTTCTCGCCGGAGCGGGACCACTTGACGGCGGTGTACGAGTCGAAGACCGCCTTGCCGACGGCCGCGCCCGGCGAGGCCGCGATGCCCCGGCCGACCTGCTCGACCTTCGCGCCGTCGTCGAAGCGCGGGAACATCAGCTGGGCGAGCTGGGCGCCGCTGACCCGCTGGAGCGCCTCGGTCTCGTCGATCAGACCCTGGTCCACGAGCTGGGTGGCGATGCGGAAGGCGGCACCGGCGGTGCGCTTGCCGACGCGGGTCTGGAGCATCCAGAGCTGGCCGCGCTCGATGGTGAACTCGATGTCGCAGAGATCCTTGTAGTGGTTCTCCAGGGTCTCCATGATCTGCATGAGCTGGTCGTACGACTTCTTGTCGATCCGCTCGAGATCGGCGAGCGGCACGGTGTTGCGGATGCCGGCGACGACGTCCTCGCCCTGGGCGTTCTGGAGGTAGTCGCCGTAGACGCCCTGGTGGCCGGAGGCGGGGTCGCGGGTGAAGGCGACGCCGGTGCCGGAGTCGGGGCCGAGGTTGCCGAAGACCATGGAGCAGACGTTGACGGCGGTGCCGAGGTCGTGCGGGATGCGTTCCTGGCGGCGGTAGAGCTTGGCGCGGTCGGTGTTCCAGGAGTCGAAGACCGCCTTGACGGCGAGGTCCATCTGCTCGCGCGGGTCCTGCGGGAAGTCCCGGCCGGCCTCCTTCTTCACGATCTTCTTGAAGGCGGTGACCAGCTTCTTCAGGTCGGCCGCGGCGAGGTCGGTGTCGACCGTGACCTGCTTGGCCTCCTTGGCCTTCTCCAGGGCCTCCTCGAACAGCTCGCCGTCGATGCCGAGGACGGTCTTGCCGAACATCTGGATCAGGCGGCGGTAGGAGTCCCACGCGAAGCGCTCGTCGCCGGCCTGCTGGGCGAGGCCCTGCACCGACTCGTCGGACAGGCCGATGTTGAGGACCGTGTCCATCATGCCGGGCATGGAGAACTTGGCGCCCGAGCGGACCGAGACCAGCAGCGGGTCGTCGGCCTGGCCGAGCTTCTTGCCCATGCGGGATTCGAGGGCGTCGAGGTGCGCGCTCACCTCGTCACGCAGTGCCGCGGGCTCCGCACCGCTGTCCAGGTAGACCTTGCAGGCCTCCGTGGTGATGGTGAAGCCGGGAGGGACCGGCAGACCGAGGTTCGTCATCTCGGCGAGGTTGGCGCCCTTGCCACCGAGGAGGTCCTTGAGGTCCTTGTTGCCCTCGGTGAAGTCATAAACGAACTTCGCTACGTGGGGTTCTTTGTTTTCCGACACGGGTCTCGACTCCTTGAGGCCACGGTGGCTGCCCTGACGGCCAGGAACATACCCAGATCGAAGGCCCCTGGGTACGTCCACTTGCGCGTCATGGGCCCGTAACCACTCGTCCGCCAGCGGATCGAAAGTCAAGGCTTGGCAAGCCAAGCGGCGCTGGTGTTTTCATTTCTTGAACGCAGCCATGCCTTCAGGGGTAACAAACCGCTCGGATGAGCGGGGCTTGACACGGTTGAGTTCGATCGATGAACGATCATCGGGTGGCACCGAGTGCCACCCCTTGAGGAAGTGCAACCGTGCTTGATCCGCTCATCTGAGCGCAACCCTTATCAAGGGTGGCGAGAATCACGCTGCCACAGGCCGCCGGATTTCACCATGCGGACCGTCCCGCGGACCCTGAAACACACCCCGCCGCACCGGAAACCCGGACGTCACACGCCCAGCGCGCGCAACCGCTCCTCCACCCGCTGCGGCGCGTACAGGTACTCCACGACCAGCGCACCCGCTCCGATGAGCGCGGCCCGGTCACCCCAGCGCGAGGTGAGCACGTCCAGACCGGCCGTGGAGCGGGGCAGCGCCCGTTGGTAGAGCAGCTCCCGCACGCCCGTGAGGAAGGGGGTTCCGGCCAAATCCCCGGCGATCATCAGCACCCCGGGGTTGAGCAGGGTCACCACCGTCGCCAGCACGTCCCCCACCCGGCGCCCGGCCTCCCGGGCCAGCGCGGCGGCCTCCGGGTGCCCGGCGGCCAGCAGCTCCCGCACGTCCGCGCCGGACTCGGCCGGCACCCCGGACTCGGCGAGGCGCCGGGCCACGGCACCCCCGCTCGCCACGGCGGCGAGACAGCCGTACGAACCGCACCGGCACAGCGCCTCCGTGCCGACCCGGATGTGCCCGATGTCGCCCGCGCCGCCGTCGATGCCCCGGTAGATCGAGCCGTCCACCACGACCCCGGCGCCGATCCCGGTGGAGACCTTCACCAGGACGAACGCCGCGCAGTCCGGGTGGCCGGTGCGCTGTTCGCCGTAGGCCATGAGGTTGGCGTCGTTGTCGACCAGGACCGGCACCGCCGGGGCGCCGGAGTGTTCGGTGAGGGCGCGGGAGAGGCGGCCCCTGATGTCGTAGCCGTCCCAGCCCGGCATCATCGGGGGCTGCACCACCCGGCCGGTCCCGCTGTCCACGGGCCCCGGTACGGCGAGCCCGATCCCGCACACCCGCGCGGCCGGGCGGTCCGCCTTCACCAGCAGTTCGGCGAACCAGCGGCCCAGCTCGCCCAGCACCCGCTCCGGGCCGTCCTCCACCACCAGCGTGCCGGCGTGCTCGGCCAGGATCTCGCCGGACAGGGTGAGCACGGCGGCACGGGCGTGCCGGGTGTCCAGGTCGGCGGCGAGGACGACCGCGTGCGCGTCGTCGAACTCCAGGGTGATCGCGGGGCGCCCGCCGAGCGGCGAGTCGACCGGGCCGCCCGCGCCCTCGCGCAGCCAGCCGGCCCGGAACAGCCGGTCCAGGCGCTGGCCGACGGTGGCCCGGGACAGTCCGGTCGCCTGCTGGAGGGCACCGCGGGTCACGGCCCGCCCGCTGCGCACCAGTTCGAGCAGGTCCCCGGCACCGGCCTGACCACCGCCGCGGGTGGTCGTACCGGTGCGGCCCGGACGTCCGGTCATGCGCACCCCCTTGTGCTTCTCAAGCCTGCATTACATGATGAGTTATGCGTGTTAAATAGACGTAACCCTACGGTGGCCCTGACCGAACGCATCCGGCCGAACGTCTTCCGGGGAGCCCGAGTGGACCGCACCGCCCAGCTGACCGCACGTCCGGCGCCGCCCGGGATCGCATACGATCCTCCGGCCTCCGGCACGTCCCCGCACGTCAGGGCCGCCCGGGTGCTCACCGCGAACTGGACCGGCCGCTCCACGGTCCCCTCCCGGAGCCTGTACCCGCACCAGTGGTCCTGGGACTCGGCGTTCATCGCGATCGGACTGCGCCACCTCTCACCCTTACGGGCCCAGACGGAACTGGAGACCCTGCTGACGGCCCAGTGGGCCGACGGGCGCGTCCCGCACATCGTCTTCAACCCCGCCGTCCCCCTCGACGCCTACTTCCCCGGGCCCGACTTCTGGCGCTCCGCCACCGCCGGGCGTCACGCGGGCGCCCCGCGCACCGTACAGACCTCCGGCATCGTGCAGCCACCGGTCCACGCCCTCGCGGCCTGGCTGGTGCACCTGGCCGACCCCGGACTGTCCCACGCCCGGGGCTTCCTGGTCCGGGTGTACCCGCGCCTGGCCGCCTGGCACCGCTATCTGCTGCGCCGCCGGGACCTGGGCGGCGGCGGCCTGGTGAGCGTCGTCCACCCCTGGGAGCAGGGCATGGACAACAGCCCCTGCTGGGACGCACCGCTGGCCCGGATCGTCCCCGCCCCGCCCCGCTCCTTCCGCCGCGCCGACCTCACCCACGGCGCCCCCGAGGACCGGCCGACCGACCTGGACTACGGGCGGTACGTGCGCCTCGCGACCGACTACCGGGACGCCGGGTACGCGGACGGGCACGCCGACGGGCACACCAACGCGTACGCCGACGGAAGCGGCGGCTTCGCGGTGGAGGACCCGGCGTTCAACGCCCTGCTCATCGCCTCCGAGCACGCGCTGGCCCTGATCGCCGAGGAACTGGGCACCCCCGGCACCGCCCGGCGCGCGCGAGCCGAGCGGCTGACGGCGGCCCTGGTGGAGCGGCTGTGGGACCCGGAGGCGGGCCAGTTCCGGTGCCGGGACCTGCGGGCGCCAACTCCGGACAGGGGCCTGCTCCCCGAGCGAAGCGTCTCCGGCCTGATCCCCCTCCTCCTCCCCACCCTCCCCCACCCCGTCGCCGCCGCCCTCGTCCGCACCCTCACCGGCCCGCACTTCTCGCTCGGGGACCGCACCCGGCTCGTCCCCAGCCACGACCTCCGCTCCGCCGCCTTCGACCCGCACCGCTACTGGCGCGGCCCCGCCTGGTTCAACACCGGCTGGCTGCTGGAGCACGGCCTGCGCACGCACGGCGAACGGGACCTGGCCGACGCCCTGCGCGAGGCGGTCGTCACGCTCGCCGACGCCAGCGGCTACGCGGAGTACGTCGACCCGTACACCGGCGAGGCGTGCGGCGCGACCGGCTTCGGCTGGACCGCCGCACTCGCGCTCGACCTGCACCACGCACCGCTCGCCCCACCGGTACCAGAACTCACCCCACCTGCATAAAGACCTTCTCAAAGGCCCCCGGCAGGGCGTGTCCCCGGCGGGCACCGGCACGTTCGACAAGTGACAAGGGAGGCGACCGGGCATGACGGACCGGCATCATCTGCTCGTGCACGGGGCGACGTTCGCCGCCGTGGGCGACCGGGGAGACATCAGCGGGGTCCGGGGCGGCAGCTCCCCGGACGGCCTGTTCGTACGGGACGCCCGGCACCTCAGCCGCTGGCAGCTCACCGTCGACGGCGCGGTGCCCGAGGTGCTGCGCCCGGTCGCGGACGGCGACGCGGCGCGCTGTGTGCTGGTCCCGCGCGGCGGCCGGCAGGAGCCACCGGCGCACGTGCTGTTCCGGGAGCAGGCGGTCGGCGACAGCTCGCTCGTGGAGTCACTGCGGGTGACCAGCAACCGCCCGGTGCCCAGCACGATCCGGCTCGCGCTCACCGTCGACGCCGACTTCACCGACCAGTTCGAGCTGCGCTCCGACCACCGCACCTACGTCAAGGCCGGCGCCGTGCGCTCTCGCGAAGTCCTGGACGACGGCATCGAGTTCACCTACCGGCGCGCCGAATGGCGGTCCTGTACGACCATCACCTCCGAGCCGGCGCCCGAGGCCGTGGAGGAGACCGGTACCGGGGCCCGGCGGCTGGTGTGGACCCTGGAGCTGGAGCCGCACGGCACGACCACGCTGATACTGCGGGTCATCGCCCGCCCGCACGGCGACCGGCGGGCCCTGCGGGTGCCTCGCGACCCGGCCGCCGCGCACGAGCAACTCCGAGCAGCGGAAGCCGAGTTCATGGAGGGCGTGGCCTTCCCGGCCGGCTGGCCCGAGCTGTCGGCGGTCTGCGCGCGCGGCCTCGCCGACCTCGCCGCGCTCCAGGTGCCGGCCACCGGACCGGACGGCGAGGACCTGCGCGTGCCGGCCGCGGGCGCCCCCTGGTTCCTCACCCTGCTCGGCCGGGACGCCCTGCTCACCGCCCTGTTCGCACTGCCCTACCGCCCCCGGCTGGCCGCCGCCACGCTCCCCGCGCTGGCCGCGGTCCAGGCCACCGGGTCCGGCACCGGCCTCTCCCCGGTCGCCCAGCCCGGCAAGATCGTGCACGAGGTACGGCACGGGGAGCTGGCCCACTTCGGGCAGGTGCCCTACGGCCGCTACTACGGCTCGGTCGACGCCACCCCGCTCTTCCTGGTGCTGCTCGGCGCGTACACCGAGCGGACCTCGGACCCGGCGCTCGCCCGCCGCCTGGAGCCGCACGCCCGCGCCGCGATCGGCTGGATGCTCGACCACGGCGGCCTCACCTCGCGCGGCTACCTCGTCTACCGCGCCGACGCGGGCGGCCTCGCCAACCAGAACTGGAAGGACTCCCCCGGCGCGATCTGCTGCGCCGACGGCACCCGGCCGACCGGCGCGGTGATGGCGGCGGGCGCGCAGGGCTACGCGTACGACGCGCTGCGCCGCACCGCGTGGCTGGCGCGCACGGTGTGGTCCGACGGGACGTACGCGGCACTCCTGGAGCAGGCGGCGGCCGATCTGCGGGACCGCTTCCAGCGGGACTTCTGGATGCCGGAGCACGCCTTCCCGGCGCTCGCGCTGGACGGGGACGGCCGCCGGATCGACGCGCTGGCCTCCGACGCCGGGCACCTGCTGTGGTCGGGGCTGCTGGACAAGGAGTACGGCGAGGTGGTCGGCCGGCGGCTGCTGGAGCCGGACTTCTTCTCCGGCTGGGGCGTGCGCACCCTGGCCGCCGGGCAGCCCGCCTACCACCCGCTCTCCTACCACCGGGGCTCGGTGTGGCCGCACGACAACGCCCTGATCGCGCTGGGCCTCGCGCGCTACGGACTGCACGACGAGGCGCGGACGGTGGCGCAGGCCCTGGTGGACGCGGCGACGGCGGGCGACCACCGGCTGCCGGAGGTGCTGGCGGGGTACGGCCGGGACGCGTTCCCGTCCCCGGTGCCGTACCCGCACGCCTGTGTGCGCGAGTCCCGCTCGGCGGCGGCCCCGCTGGCCCTGCTGACGGCGGTGGGCGGCGTGTAGCGGTGGCGCGGCGGGCGTTTGCCAGGTGTTTGCCGGGCGCCCGTGAACAGGGGCGAGGGGGTGGCCGTACGAAGGTGCGTCACGGGTCTCGCTCAGGAAAGGGCCGCCGGGTTGTCCACGATGTCCACGCACACGAGTACGGGTCAGTCGTCGGGGGCGGCCGGGGATAATGAGTCCCCCGCTGTCGTGTCCCGCTCCATCCCCCGGCCGTGGAAGGCGCTCGCCGCACGCGTCCGCCGGTGGCGGCAGGCGCACCCGACGGCAACCCGGGCCCTCTCCCTGACCCTCACCACCCTCGCCGCCGTGTTCGTCCTCGCGGCACTGGTCCTGCCGAACAGGGTCGTCGGACTCGGACCGGCGACGTTCCTGCGCATCCCCGGTGAGGCGGTGATCGGCGCGGCGGTGCTGCTCGCGCTGCCGCGCCGGGCCCGGGCGGCGGTGGCGGCCGTGGGCGGGGTGGCGCTCGGGGCGATGACGGTGCTGAACCTGCTCGACATGGGCTTCGACCAGTACCTCGGCCGCGACTTCAACGTCATCCTGGACTGGGAGCTGTTCGGCGACGCGGAGTCGTATCTGGAGGACTCCCTGGGCCGCACCACGACCCTGGCGGCGGTGGCCGGTGTGCTCGTGCTCGTGGCGCTCCTGCTGATCCTCCCGGCGCTGTCCCTCGTCCGGCTGGGCAACGCGCTGGCCCGGCACACGGGGACCGCGACCCGGGGCACGCTGATCGCCGGGGTCGTCTGGATCACCTGCACCTCGCTGGGCCTCCAGGTGGCGGGGGTGCCCCTCGCCGCCGACCGCACCGCGAGCGCGCTGAAGGTCCAGGCGCGCCGGGTCTCGGACACGCTGCGGGACGAGGCGGAGTTCCGGAAGGTGGCCCGGGTCGACGCGTTCGGGAACACGCCGGGCAGCCAACTGGTCCCGGAGCTGCGGGGCAAGGACGTGATCTTCACGTTCATCGAGAGCTACGGCCGCAGCGCGATCGAGGACCCGATCATGGCGCCCGGTGTGGACAGCACCCTGGACGTGCGCACCAAAGCGCTGGCCAAGGCCGGGTTCCACGCGAAGAGCGGCTGGCTGACGTCGGCGACGTACGGCGGCAGCAGCTGGCTGGGCCACTCCACGACCATGTCGGGCCTGTGGATCAGCAACCAGCAGCGCTACCGCACGGTGATGGCCAGCGACCACCTGAGCCTGACGGAGGCGTTCAGGAGGACGGGCGACTTCGACACGGTCGGGGTGATGCCGGGTGTCCAGAAGGGCTGGCCGGAGCAGCAGTGGTACGGCCTGGACAAGGTCTACAACGCCTTCCAACTGGGCTACCAGGGGCCCAAGTTCAGCTGGTCCACCATGCCAGACCAGTACGCCCTCCAGCAGTACCAGGAGCGGGTGCACAGCAAGCGGCCGGCCGACGGCAGGTCACGGATGTCGCTGCTGATCCTGACGTCCAGTCACCAGCCGTGGGCACCGATCCCGAAGATGGTCGACTGGGACCGACTGGGCGACGGCTCGGTCTTCAAGGGCATCGAGGCGGCGGGCGACAAGCCGGCCGACGTCATCGCCGACACCTCCAAGTCCCGCGCGGAGTACGGCAAGTCGATCCAGTACTCGGTGACCGCGCTCACCGAGTGGCTGGAGCGGTACGGCACCGACGACACGGTCCTCGTCTTCCTCGGCGACCACCAGCCCATCGCCCGCGTCAGCGGCAACCACGCCAGCCGCGACGTCCCGGTCTCCCTCGTGGCCAAGGACCCGAAGATCCTGGACAAGATCACCGACTGGAACTGGACGGACGGCCTCCGCCCGGCCCACGACGCCCCGGTCTGGAAGATGAACACCTTCCGCGACCGCTTCCTGACGGCGTACGGCTCGACGCCGCATCCGAGGAAGGGCTGACGAAGCCCCCCGGGGGGGGAGTCACCCCCCGGACGTGTCCAGCTCCGCGTCCTCGCTGACGCCCGCGCAGTCGTACGGATCCTTCAGCCACCCGTCCGGCAGCACCACCCGGTTGTTCCCCGACGTCCGGCCGCGCGGCCCGTCCGCCCCCACGGGCCAGGTCTGGTCGAGATCCAGCTCGTCCAGCCCGGCCCGCAGCTCCGCCAACGACGACGTGACGGCCAGCCGCTTGCGCATCTCGGACCCGACCGCGAACCCCTTCAGATACCAGGCCACGTGCTTGCGGAAGTCCACGACCCCCTTGGACTCGTCCCCGAGCCACTCCCCCAGCAGCCGCGCGTGCCGCACCATGACCTCGGCGACCTCCCGCAGCACCGGCCGCGCCACCTCCGACGTCCGCCCCTCGAACGCCGCGACCAGGTCGGCGAAGAGCCACGGCCGCCCCAGACACCCCCGCCCGACGACCACGCCGTCGCAGCCGGTCTCGCGGACCATGCGCAGCGCGTCCTCGGCCGACCAGATGTCGCCGTTGCCGAGCACGGGGATCTCCGGCACGTGCTCCTTGAGCCGCGCGATGGCCTCCCAGTCGGCGGTGCCGCCGTAGTGCTGCGCGGCCGTACGACCGTGCAGGGCGATCGCCGTGACGCCCTCCTCGACGGCGATGCGGCCGGCGTCGAGGTAGGTGATGTGGTCGTCGTCGATGCCCTTGCGCATCTTCATGGTGACCGGCAGGTCCCCGGCCCCGGAGACCGCCTCGCGCAGGATCGCCCGCAGCAGGTTCCGCTTGAAGGGCAGGGCCGAGCCGCCGCCCTTACGGGTCACCTTCGGCACCGGGCAGCCGAAGTTCAGGTCGATGTGGTCGGCGAGACCCTCCTCCGCGATCATGCGGACGGCCTTGCCGACGGTCGCGGGGTCGACGCCGTAGAGCTGGATCGAGCGCGGCGTCTCGCTCGCGTCGAACCTGATCAGCTGCATGGTCTTGTCGTTGCGCTCGACCAGCGCCCGGGTCGTGATCATCTCGCTGACGAACAGCCCCTTGCCGCCGCTGAACTCCCGGCACAGCGTGCGGAAGGGCGCGTTGGTGATGCCCGCCATGGGTGCGAGCACGACGGGCGGTGTCACGGCGTGCGGGCCGATGGAGAGCGGGTGGTTCATCACGGAACTCCGGGACGGGTGGATGGCGCGTACGGGCGTACGGCACGGGGCAGGACCCCATTGTCCCCCACGCACGGAACTCCCCGAGATCGTGTACCACTCATTAGTTAGACGCACTATCGAAATCCGCGTACGATGGTCACCATGCCCGACCTGAGCCACCGCCGCCGCATGCTCGTGCTGGCGATCTGCTGTATGAGCCTGCTGATCGTGAGCCTGGACAACACCGTGCTGAACGTGGCGCTGCCCGCGCTCCAGCGCGACCTGCACGCCCAGACCTCCGGCCTGCAGTGGACGATCGACGCCTACACCCTCGTCCTCGCCTCGCTGCTGATGCTCGCGGGCTCCACGGCCGACCGGCTCGGCCGCAAGAAGGTCTTCATGGCCGGTCTGGTGGTCTTCTCGATCGGCTCCCTGCTCTGCTCCCTCGCCCCGAGCCTGGAACTGCTCGTGGTGTTCCGCATGGTGCAGGCGGTGGGCGGCTCGATGCTCAACCCGGTCGCCATGTCGATCATCACCAACACCTTCACCGACCGCCGTGAGCGGGCCCGCGCGATCGGCGTGTGGGGTGCGGTGGTCGGCATATCCATGGCGGCCGGCCCGCTGGTCGGCGGCCTGCTGGTGCAGTCGGTGAGCTGGCGCTCGATCTTCTGGATCAACCTGCCGGTCGGCCTCGCGGCCCTGCTCCTCACCCTGCGTTTCGTCCCCGAGTCCCGCGCCCCCAAGGCCCGCCGCCCCGACCCGGTCGGCCAGGTCCTGGTGATCGCGCTGTTCGGCTCGCTGACGTACGCGATCATCGAGGCCCCGGACGCGGGCCTCGCCACCACGCTCCCGTTCGCCGCGCTCGCCCTGGCGGCCCTGCTGGCCCTGCTCCGGTACGAGCCGCGCCGCGCCGAACCCCTCATCGACCTGCACTTCTTCCGCTCCGCTCCGTTCAGCGGGGCGACCGTGATCGCGGTCAGCGCCTTCGCCGCGCTGGGCGGCTTCCTGTTCATGTCGACGCTGTACCTCCAGAACGTGCGCGGTCTGGACGCCCTGCACGCGGGCCTGTGGATGCTGCCGATGGCCGCGCCGACGTTCCTGTGCGCCCCGCTCTCCGGCCGCCTGGTCGGCACCCGCGGCCCCCGGGTGCCGCTGTTCGTCGCGGGCGCGGCGATGACGGCGAGCGGCGTGCTGTTCGCGGTCTTCGAGGCGGAGACGTCGAACCTCACCCTCTTCCTCGGCTACGTCCTGTTCGGCATCGGCTTCGGCTTCGTGAACGCGCCCATCACCAACACGGCCGTCTCCGGCATGCCCCGCGCGCAGGCCGGTGTCGCCGCCGCCGTCGCCTCCACCAGCAGGCAGCTCGGCCAGACGCTCGGCGTCGCGGTGGTCGGCGCCGTCCTGGCGTCCGGCATCGGCGCGTCCTCGTACCGGGACTCCTTCGTCTCGGCGGCCCGCCCCGGCTGGTGGATCCTGACCGCCTGCGGCCTGGCCGTCCTGGTCCTCGGCCTGCTCACCAGCGGCCGCTGGGCCCGCCGTACCGCCGAACGCACCGCCGAACGCCTCCAGGCGGCCGAGATCCGCGAGGTCGTCGGCGCGTCCTGACGGCGTCCGGGCACCGCCTCGCTCAGGCGTCCGCGAGGGCCAGCTCGTACAGCCGCTCCAGGCGCTCCCGGGTCTCCTCGTTCTTCGGGGTGTACGTCACCATGCGGGCGCCCTGGGCGGGGCCGAGCCACAGGTCGGTGTGTTCGAGGGTGAGGTGGCCGACGTAGGGGTTGAGGTACTCCTTGGTCTTGGAGCGGGTGCCGACCACTTCGTAGCGCCGCCAGTTCTCGCGGAACGCCGGGACCTCCTGAAGGCGCTTGAGCAGCATCTTCCAGGCGGGCTCGCCGAGGTGTCCGGCGAGGGCGGCGCGCAGCCGGGCGGCCATCAGGCGCTGGGTCTCCTCCAGGTGCACGACGGCCCGCTGCCAGTTCTCGTCGGTGTGGACGAGCAGGATGCAGTTGCGGTCCTCGGGCGGGATCGCGTCCAGGTCGCCCAGCAGGCGGCCGTAGGTGCGGTTGTAGGCCTGGATGTCGTACCGGCTGTTCTGGACGCAGGCCGGGATCGGCTCCAGGCGCTCCAGCATCTCGCGCAGCGCGGGCGTCACGCTCGGGCAGCTCGCGGCCGGGGTCGGGTCGGTGGCGCCGGCGAGCTGGAAGAGGTGGGCGCGCTCGGTGGGGTCCAGCCGCAGGGTGCGCGCGAGGGCGTCCAGGACCTGCACGGAGACCTGGATGGCGCGGGCCTGCTCCAACCACGTGTACCAGGTGACGCCGACCGCGGAGAGCTGCGCGACCTCCTCCCGGCGCAGGCCGGGGGTACGGCGCCGGGCACCGCGCGGCAGGCCCACCTGCTCCGGCGCGATCCGCTCGCGCCGGCTGCGCAGGAAGGCGGCCAGCTCGTGCCGGCGGATCTCCGCGCCGCCGGGGGCGGTCATTCTCGGGACGCTCTCCACACTCGCCAGGGTCTCCTGGGCCACACTCGTCATGCTCCCAGGGTGCCTGGTCCGGGATCCTGTTTCCAGGTAGTGCCACTACCAGGATGAGGAGACTCTGGTACCCGTGTGCGCGGGGGCGCAGGCTCGGGTGCATGAGCGAAACCCTCACCCCTCCGGTCGTCCGCCGCGCGCAGGCCGCACCGCCCGCGCTCGGCGGCCTCGGCCTGTTCACCGTCCTGCTGGCGGCGGCGCTGCCCCTGGTCGACTTCTTCATCGTCAACGTCGCCCTGCCGACCATCGGCGCCGACCTCGCCGCGAGTGAGGCCGTCCTGGAGCTGGTCGTGGCCGGGTACGGCCTCGCCTACGCCGTCCTGCTGGTCCTCGGCGGCCGGCTCGGGGACCTGTTCGGGCGGCGCCGGCTGTTCCTCGGCGGCATGGCCGCCTTCGGCGTCACCTCGCTGGCCTGCGGACTCGCGCCCGACGCGTGGACCCTGGTCGGGGCCCGGATCGCGCAGGGCGCCTCGGCCGCCGCGATGCTGCCGCAGGTCCTCGCCACCATCCAGGCGTCCACCAGCGGGGCCCGCCGCGCGAAGGCCATGAGCCTGTACGGCGCCACCGCCGGGCTCTCCATGGTCGCCGGGCAGATCCTGGGCGGGGTGCTCGTCGCCGCCGACATCGCCGGGACCGGCTGGCGGTCGGTGTTCCTGGTCAACGTGCCGGTGGTCGTCGTCGGCCTGCTGCTCGCCGTCCGGCTGGTGCCCGAGACCCGCGCCCCGCGCCCGGAGCGGATCGACGGTCCCGGCACGGTGCTGCTCGCGCTGTCCCTGCTGACCCTGCTCGCCCCGCTCACCGAGGGCCGGGCGGCGGGCTGGCCGCTGTGGACGTGGCTGTCGCTCGCGGCGTTCCCGTTCGTGGTCGCCGCCTTCTGGACCGTGGAGCGGCGCGCGGACCGGGCCGGGCGGACGGCGCTGGTGCCGCCGAGCCTGCTGGCACTGCCCTCGCTGCGGCACGGTCTGGTGCTGATCGTGCCGTTCTCCATCGGCTTCAGCGGCTTCATGTTCGTGATCGCGCTGGCCCTCCAGCAGGGCGCCGGACTCGGCCCGGTGCCGGCCGGGCTCGCGCTCGCGCCGATGGCCGTGGCGTTCCTGTGCGTCGCCCTGGCCGGGCCCCGCCTGATCGCCCGCCACGGCACCCGGGTGATCACCGCCGGCTCGGTCGTGCAGGGCGTGGGCATCGCGCTGCTGGTGCTGGCCGTGTGGCGGGACTGGCCGCACCTGGACTTCGTCTCGATGCTGCCCGGCGCGGCGGTCGCGGGCGCCGGTCAGGCGCTCCAACTCCCCAACGTGCTGCGGCTGGTGATGTCCGAGGTGCCACCGGCCCGCGCCGGAGTCGGCAGCGGTGTGATGGTCACCACCCAGCAGTCGGCGCTCGCCCTGGGCGTGGCCACGCTCGGCACCCTGTTCCTCACCCTGGTCCCGCACCTGGGCATGCGGGACGCGCTGGTCACCGCGCTGCTGGTGCAGCTGGCCGGCATCGCGCTGACCGGCCTGCTCAGCCTGCGACTGCCCCGCGAGGTCGGCTGAGTCACGGCCCGGCCCGACCAACTCACCGCCGGAATCGCCCTGTTGATGTTGAACCTGCCGCACACTCCTTGCCATCGGATCACCGGACGCGCGGACGGGAGACGCCATGCCACGGGTCAGCACGACGAGCAAGGTCAGCAGATGGGACCAGCACGGGCGGGAACACGTCGTGCGGGTGGAGCGTGCGGGGGTGCAGCGCACGATCACCTGCGACACCTGCGGCTGGCGCCGACCCGCCCAGTTCCTGCCCTGGCTGAAGGCCGAGGAGCATCTGGCGGAGGCCCACCAGGCGACGGTGGACCCGGCGGGGCCCGGCCGGGTGCCGCGCTGAGCCGGACGCCCGCGTGCCGGGGCTGCGCTGCCGGACCGTGGTCCGCTCTCCCCACTTTCACCGGGCGATCGGCGAGGCAGCCGTCGCCGTGGATCGGGCCGGGGCTACGGCGGCCGGCGCGCTGTCACACCGGCGACGCCCGGCAACGCCCTCGCCGAGCCCGGCCGACCGGCCCGGCGGCACCGGCCACCGCGGCCACGCCCCCGCCCGCGCCGCCGTATCAGCGGCTCGCCTCCCAGCCCCGTAGCAGCAGCTCACCCCCGCCCCCGTGTCAGCGGGGCGCCCCCAGCCCCCGTATCAGCAGGTCCACCACCGCCGTGAACTCCTCGTCGATCCCCGGTGCCGTCCACTCGCGGGCGTAACAGGGGTCGTGGAAGCGGCCGGTGGCGTGGAAGACGGCGCGGGCCGCGGCGGCCGGATCGGGCGCGGTGAAGATGCCCGACCCGGCGCCCGCGGCGATGATCCGGGTCAGCTGGGAGGTCAGGTCGGCGATGTGCTCGCCGACCGCCGTGCCGTTCTCGTCGGTCAGCACCGTGTACGTCGCGAACAGCTCGGGATCGTCACCCGCCTTGTGCCGCTTGGCCGCGAACAGGGCCGCGAGCCAGGCGCGCAGCCGCTCCTCGGGGCCACTGCCGTCGGACACGATCCCGGCGAGTCGCTCCGACGTACGGTCCAGCCAGCGCTTGGTGACGGCCTCGCGCAGCACCGCCTTGGTCCGGAAGTGCCGGTAGACACTGCCGTGGCTGACACCGAGCGCGCGGGCCACGTCGACCACGGTGGCCTTGGCCGGGCCGTGCCGGCGCAGCACCTCCTCGGTCGCTTCGAGGATGCGCTCGGCGGTCAGGGTCTCGCTGGTCGGTGCCATGTCCTAGACCGTACCCGGCGGGTTGTTCAGCGCTCGCTGTCGAGGTGTGCCATCTGCGCCGACGGGTAGCGGTCGCCCGCCGCCGCGTCCGCCGGGACGGCCTCCTCGATCGCCGCCAGGTCGGCCGCCTCCAGGGTCACGTCGAGCGCGCCCAGGGACTCGCCGAGCCGCTCGCGGGTACGGGCGCCGATCAGCGGGACGATGTCGGTGCCCCGGGAGAGCACCCAGGCGATGGCGAGCTGCGCGACGCTCACGCCCTTCTGCTCGGCGATCTTGCGCAGGGCCTCGACCAGGGTGAGGTTGTGCTGGAGGTTCTCGCCCTGGAAGCGGGGCGAGTGGGCGCGGAAGTCGGTCGCGGAGAGCTGCCGGTCGGCGCCGAAGTGGCCGGAGATCAGGCCGCGCGAGAGCACGCCGTACGCGGTGACGCCGATGCCCAGTTCGCGCAGGGTGGGCAGGATCTCCTGCTCGATGCCGCGCGAGATCAGCGAGTACTCGATCTGGAGATCGGAGACGGGCGCGGTGGCGGCGGCCCGGCGAATGGTGTCGGCGCCGACCTCGCTGAGGCCGACGTGCCGGACGTACCCCTTCTCGATCAGTTCGGCGATGGCGCCGACGGTCTCCTCGATCGGGACGTCCGGGTCGAGGCGGGCGATCCGGTAGACGTCGATGTGGTCGACGCCGAGACGCTGGAGGGAGTAGGCGGCGAAGTTCTTGACGGCGGCGGGCCGGCCGTCGTACCCGCTCCAGCCGCCCTCCGGGTCGCGCAGGGCGCCGAACTTCACGCTGACCCGGGCCTTTTCGCGGGCGGCGGCCGGGGCGGCGCGCAGGGCCTCGCCGATCAGCATCTCGTTGTGACCCATGGCGTAGAAGTCGCCGGTGTCGAGCAGGGTGACGCCCGCGTCCAGGGCGGCGTGGATGGTCGCGACGGACTCCGCGCGGTCGGCTTCGCCGTACAGGGCGGACATGCCCATGCAGCCGAGGCCGAGGGCGGAGACCTGGGGGCCGGTGGTTCCAAGGGTGGTGGTTCGCATCGTCATGCCTCCACCTTGCCATGACAGCTGACAGATTTCAATATCTGTCATTCCATTCCTGTGACCCCCTCCGGACGACGCTGGTCCAGACCTCTTGACGAAAGGTCTGGACCATAGGACTGTCATGCGCAGAACACACTCAGCACACCCACCGGCTCCTCCACACCCCACCGGGAGGCCCCGCATGATCCGCCGCACCCTGTCGCTGCTCGCCGCGGCGCTCGCGACCGCCTGTCTCACCCAGCTCCCCGCCGCCGCTCCCGCCTCCGCCGCCGACACCTGCGCGGTGAAGTCCCGCCCCGCCGGGAAGGTGCTCCAGGGCTACTGGGAGAACTGGGACGGCTCCGCCAACGGCGTCCACCCGCCCTTCGGCTGGACCCCGATCACCGATTCCCGCATCGCCGCCCACGGCTACAACGTGCTCAACGCGGCCTTCCCGGTGATCCGTTCGGACGGTACGGCGCTGTGGGAGGACGGCATGGACACCGGCGTGAAGGTGGCCACGCCCGCCGAGATGTGCGCGGCGAAGGCGTCCGGGCAGACGATCCTGCTCTCGATCGGCGGCGCGACGGCCGGCATCGACCTCAACTCCACCGCCGTGGCCGACAAGTTCGTCTCGACCATCGTGCCGATCCTGAAGAAGTACAACTTCGACGGCATCGACATCGACATCGAGACCGGCCTGACCGGCAGCGGCAGCATCGGCCAACTCTCCACGTCCCAGGCCAACCTGGTCCGCATCATCGACGGCGTCCTCGCGAAGATGCCGTCCAACTTCGGCCTGACGATGGCCCCGGAGACCGCGTACGTCACCGGCGGCAGCGTGACCTACGGCTCGATCTGGGGCGCGTACCTGCCGGTCATCAAGAAGTACGCGGACAACGGCCGGCTCTGGTGGCTCAACATGCAGTACTACAACGGCAGCATGTACGGCTGCTCCGGCGACTCCTACCAGGCCGGCACGGTAGCGGGCTTCACCGCCCAGACCGACTGCCTCGACAAGGGCCTGGTCGTGCAGGGTACGACGATCAGGGTCCCCTACGACAAGCAGGTCCCGGGCCTGCCCGCCCAGTCCGGCGCGGGCGGCGGCTACATGTCACCGTCCCTGGTCTCCCAGTCCTGGAAGCACTACGGCACCGCCCTCAAGGGCCTGATGACCTGGTCCCTCAACTGGGACGGCTCCAAGAACTGGACCTTCGGCGACAACGTCAGGTCCCTCCAGGCCCGCTGACCTTCAACACCCGCACGGTCCAGCCGACCGAGCCCCACCCAACCCAAAACGCCCACCCACCAGCCGACCGAGTCGGGTGGTGGGTGGGCGTAGGCCGGGGGTCCGGGGGCGGAGCCCCCGGGTCGGCGACAGCGGCGGGGGGCCACCGGCGTCACAGGGCCACCGTCCGCCGAAGCGCCGCAGGCCTCAGCAGCCGAGGAGACGCTGCGCCAGGTACCCCTCGATCTGGTCCAGCGACACCCGCTCCTGCTTCATCGAGTCCCGCTCACGAACGGTGACCGCGTTGTCCTCAAGCGTGTCGAAGTCGACGGTCACACAGAACGGCGTACCGATCTCGTCCTGCCGCCGGTAACGCCGCCCGATCGCGCCCGCGTCGTCGAACTCGATGTTCCAGTTCTGCCGCAGCGCCTGCGCGAGCCCCTTCGCCTTCGGGGACAGCTCCGGGTTGCGGGACAGCGGCAGCACGGCCACCTTCACCGGCGCGAGCCGGTGGTCAAGGCGCAGCACGGTCCGCTTCTCCAGCTTGCCCTTGGCGTTCGGCGCCTCGTCCTCGACGTACGCGTCGAGCAGGAAGGCCAGCATGGTCCGGCCGACACCCGCCGCGGGCTCGATGACGTACGGCGTCCAGCGCTCGCCGGCCTCCTGGTCGAAGTAGGAGAGGTCGGTGCCGGAGGCCTTGGAGTGCGCGCCGAGGTCGTAGTCCGTGCGGTTGGCGACACCCTCCAGCTCGCCCCACTCGCTGCCGCCGAACTGGAAGCGGTACTCGATGTCGGCGGTGCGCTTGGAGTAGTGGGAGAGCTTCTCCTTCGGGTGGTCGTACCAGCGCATGTTCTCCTCGCGGAGACCGAGGCCGGTGTACCAGCCCCAGCGCTGCTCCATCCAGTACTCCTGCCACTGCTCGTCCTCGCCCGGCTTGACGAAGAACTCCATCTCCATCTGCTCGAACTCGCGGGTGCGGAAGATGAAGTTGCCGGGCGTGATCTCGTTGCGGAAGGACTTGCCCATCTGCGCGATGCCGAACGGCGGCTTGCGACGCGAAGTGGTCTGCACCTGGGCGAAGTTGGTGAAGATGCCCTGGGCGGTCTCCGGGCGCAGGTAGGCGACGGAGCCGCTGTCCTGGGTCGGGCCGAGGTGGGTGGAGAGCAGGCCGGAGAACTGCTTGGGCTCGGTGAACTGGCCCTTGTTGCCGCAGTTGGGGCAGTTGACGTCGGCCAGGCCGTTCGCCGGGGCGTGGCCCTTCTTCTCCTCGTAGTGCTCTTCGAGGTGGTCCGCGCGGAACCGCTTGTGACAGGCGGTGCACTCGGTCAGCGGGTCCGTGAAGGTGGCGACGTGACCGGAGGCGACCCAGACCTCGGGGGCCAGGATGACGGACGAGTCGATACCGACGACGTCCTCGCGCGACGTCACCATGTAGCGCCACCACTGGCGCTTGATGTTCTCCTTGAGCTCGACGCCCAGCGGTCCGTAGTCCCAGGCGGCACGCTGTCCGCCGTAGATCTCACTGCACGGGAAAACGAAGCCACGGCGCTTGCTCAGGCTGACGATGGTGTCGATCTTGTCGGCGGCCACGGTGCTCTCTTCATTACGACGACGGGCGTTGAAGCGAGATGCTTCCAGCGAATGATTCAGGTTACCGGCGGGGGCTCCCCCTCGACCAAATCGGCCCCTGCTCCGAAGCCTCCACGAGGCATTGTTGACAACCGTTTCCAACTTTGTTGAAAATGACTGTCATGAACGTACGACGACGCCTGATATCCACGGCCGCCCTCGCCGCCGCCACCACGCTCGGTGCCGGCACCCTCACCGCCTGCTCCGGGGACAGCGCGGCCGCGGACAGCGGCAAGTTCGACGTCGTCGCGTCGTTCTATCCGCTGCAGTTCCTGGCCGAGCGGATCGGTGGCGGTCACGTCCACGTCACCGGTCTCACCTCCCCCGGCCAGGAACCGCACGACCTGGAGCTGAGCCCCAAGCAGATCGCCGGGCTCCAGGACGCCGACGCGGTCCTGTACCTGAAGAACCTCCAGCCCTCCGTCGACGAGGCGGTGGCGCAGTCCTCGATCAGGACGAAGGTCGACGCGGCCGGCCTCACCACGCTGGAGGCGCACGGCAACGAGGTCGGCGGCCACGCGGCCGAGCACGACGACCACGAGGGCGAGGAGCACGGCGGCAAGGACCCGCACGTCTGGCTCGACCCGGTGCGCTACGCCCAGGTCGCCCAGGGCGTCGGCAAGGCCCTGGAGAAGGGCGACCCGAAGCACGCGGCGGACTACAAGAAGAACACCGCCGCCCTCGTGACCAGGCTCGACAGCCTGGACAAGCAGTTCAGGACCGGCCTGGCCGGCACCAGGAACAAGGTCTTCATCACCACCCACGCCGCCTTCGGCTACCTCGCCGAGCGCTACGGCCTGACCGAGGAGGCCATCAACGGCCTCGACCCCGAGTCCGAGCCGAGCGCCGCCCGGGTCCGGGACCTGGAGAAGATGGCCAAGGCCGACGGCGTGACCACCGTCTTCTACGAGACCCTCGTCAGCGACAAGACCGCGAAGACCATCGCGAAGGACGCCGGCCTCACGACGGACGTCCTCGACCCGATCGAGGGCATCACCGACAGGTCCCGCGGCAAGGACTACTTCGCCGTCCAGGAGGCCAACCTCAAGGCGCTCCAGAAGGCCCTGGGCGCCAAATGACCGGCACGGAGGGCACGATCATGGGCGAGCCCGTCATATCCCTGCGCCAGGTGACCGCCGAACTCGGCGCGCGTCCCGTCCTGCGCGGCATCGATCTCACCGTCGGCCGCGGCGAGGTCGTCGCGCTGCTCGGCGCCAACGGCTCCGGCAAGTCGACGGCCGTCCGCACGATCATCGGCCAGGTGCCGGTGACCTCGGGCACCGTAGAGCTGTTCGGCACCCCCCGCCGCTCCTTCCGCGACTGGGCGCGCGTCGGCTACGTACCGCAGCGCACCACCGCGGCCGGCGGGGTCCCGGCGACCGTCACCGAGATCGTGTCCTCCGGCCGGCTGGCCCGCACCCGCTTCGGCGTCTTCCGCAGGGCCGACCGGGAGGCCGTACGGGGGGCCCTGGAGCTGGTGGGCATGGCCGACCGCGCCAAGGACTCGGTGACCGCGCTCTCCGGCGGCCAGCACCAGCGGGTGCTGATCGCCCGCGCGCTGGTCGCCGAACCCGAACTGCTGATCATGGACGAGCCGATGGCGGGCGTCGACCTGGCCAGCCAGGAGGTGCTGGCGCGCACGCTGGAGCAGCAGGTCGCGGCCGGTACGACGGTCCTGCTGGTGCTGCACGAACTGGGCCCCCTGGAGCCGCTGATCGACCGGGCGGTCGTCCTGCGCGACGGCTGCGTCCTGCACGACGGCCCGCCCCCGCGCGCCGTCGGCCAGCACGCGCTGCCCGGCCACGACCACGTACACCCGCACGCGCCGACGGGCGCCGAACCGATCCGCACGGGACTGCTGAGCTGATGGAATTCCTGAACTACGCCTTCATGCAACGGGCGTTGCTGGCCGCCGTGCTGGTCGGCATCACCGCGCCCGCCGTCGGCATCTACCTGGTCCAGCGCCGCCAGGCCCTGATGGGCGACGGCATCGGACACGTGGCCATGACCGGCGTCGGCCTCGGCTTCCTGCTCTCCACCTCCCCGGTGTGGATGGCGACGGCCGTCTCGGTCGTCGGCGCGGTCCTGATGGAGCTGATCCGCTGGTACGGCAGGACGCGCGGCGACATCGCCCTCGCCATGCTCTTCTACGGCGGTATGGCAGGCGGCGTGATGCTGATCAACCTGGCGCCGGGCGGCTCCAACGCCAACCTGACCTCGTACCTGTTCGGCTCCCTCTCCACGGTGTCCGAGTCCGACGTGACGGCGATCTGCGTGCTGGCCGCGTTCGTGCTGCTCGTCACGCTGGGCCTGCGCCGCCAGCTCTTCGCCGTCAGCCAGGACGAGGAGTTCGCCCGGGTCACCGGCCTGCCGGTGCGCGCCCTGAACCTGCTGACGGCGGTCACGGCGGCGGTGACGGTCACGGTCGCGATGCGCGTGGTCGGCCTGCTCCTGGTCTCCGCCCTGATGGTGGTGCCCGTGGCGGCGGCCCAGCAGCTCACCCGGAGTTTCGCGGCGACCTTCGCGATCGCCGTGGCGCTCGGGGTGGCGGTGACCGTCGGCGGCACCGTCACGTCGTACTACCAGGACGTACCGCCCGGCGCGACGATCGTCCTGCTGACCATCGCCGCGTTCGTCGCGCTCACGGCCGCGGCCACCCCGCTGGCCCGCCGACGCGCCCGTACGGCGGCCTCGGCACGGTCCGCCGGAGACCCGGCGGAGTGCTCGATTCCGGCCACCCGGGGAGCCGGGGACGAGGCCGGCGTCTGACCGCGCCCCGACCGGGCTGGCAGAATGGCCCGGGCAGACGCCAGACGTGAGGAGACAACCGGTGACGACCGCTGGACCGCCCGTGAAGGGCCGCTCGACCCGGCAGCGGGCAGCCGTGGCGGCGGCCCTGGACGAGGTCGACGAGTTCCGCAGCGCGCAGGAACTGCACGACATGCTCAAGCACAAGGGCGACTCGGTCGGCCTGACCACGGTCTACCGCACCCTCCAGTCCCTCGCCGACGCCGGCGAGGTGGACGTCCTGCGCACCTCCGAGGGCGAGTCCGTCTACCGCCGCTGCTCCTCCGAGGAACACCACCACCACCTGGTCTGCCGCGCCTGCGGCAAGGCCGTCGAGGTCGAGGGCCCGGCGGTGGAGAAGTGGGCCGAGGCGATCGCGGCGGAACACGGCTACGTGAACGTGGCCCACACCGTGGAGATCTTCGGCACCTGCGCGGACTGCGCGGCGAACGCGTCGTAACCCTCAAGACCCGCCGGCGCTAGCAGCGGGTGAGGTGGCGGTCCAGGATCTCCCGCAGCCGTCCCTCGTCCGCCGCGTCGGCGAGCCCGGACTTGGGGAGCATCGTGAAGCCGGTGGCGTTCTTGTCGTCGCTCAGCAGGACGAACACCCGGGGCGTCTCCCGGTAGCGGGGCTGCGCGGCCCAGTCGACGGAGGCGGTGGTGTGCTCGGTGACGACGGAGACCCCCTCCTCCGTCACCGTCACCCGGAACTCGCCCTGCCGTTCCGCGAGCCGCATGAAGGCGCGGGCCTGCAACCACGGGGCGAGCGGCACGATGACGGCCACCGCGGCCGCTCCCGCCAGCAGGCCCGGTGACAGCGAGTCCGCGCCGCTCGCGACGGCCAGCACTTCCCCGACGACGATCAACCCGACGGCGACCGGCGACCACCACTGCACCCACCCGGCCCGGCTCACCCGCAACCGGGCCCGCAGAGCCGAGGTGAGGTCGGCCACCTCCGGCCGGTATCTCAGTTCCACCACGTCCCGCACGGCATCCCGCCCCCTGTTCATGTCCATGACCATGAGGCGGGATCGTACCCGGGACGACCGCCCGGTGGATCATCACCCGGGACCTCTGCGGGAGGGCTTCGTGGGCCCGCGTCAGGCGGCGGTGCCGTTCTTCGGGATGCCCAGCCGGTCGGCGAACCAGTCGCCGGCGAGGGTGTGCTTCTCGTAGGTGTGGTTGTAGAGGCAGTGGTCGCCGTCCGGCCATTCGACGAGCGTGCGGTCCGCGGAGCCCGCGTGGTCGTGCAGGCGGCGCGCGCTGTCGACGAGGAAGACGCGGTCGGGTGTGCCGTGCAGGACCAGCAGCGGGCAGGCGAGTTGGGACAGCAGCCCGGGTGACAGGACCAGCCGGCGCAGCGCCGCGACCGCGGGGGCGGGTTCCCGGGTGCCGTAGAGGAGCTGGACCTTGGAGGCGAACCGCGGGTAGCGGTCGAGTAGCTCGGCGGGGCGGTCGGTGCCTCCGGTCACGCAGACCGCGTCGACGCGGGGGTCGCGTGCAGCCGTACGGGCGGCGAGGTAGCCGCCGAAACTGTTGCCCCAGACGCCGACGCGGTCGCCGAGCAGGGGGTGCTCGCGCGCGTAGGTGACGAAGCGGCCCAGTGCGGCTACGACGTCGTCGGGATCGTCGGGACGCATGTGCAGGCCGCCGAAGAGTCTCGTCTCGCCCTGGCCGGGGCCGTCGAGGAGGAGGACGGCCAGGCCGCGCCGGACCAACTCCCGTGCCGCCGTGTCGTATTCCTCGCGCCAGCCGTCGAATCCCCCGAACAGCAGGACGGTCGGCGGTCGGCGTACTCCTGCGGGGCGGTGCAGCCAGGCGGTCAGCGTGCCGCCGCGGTGCGGGAGGGCGACGTGCTCCAGTGGCGGGTCGGCGAGGGCGCCGGCGGCGCCGTAGGTGTCGATCAGCTGCCGGTACATGGCCCGCTTGCGCGGATCGGAGTCGGGCAGGGGGACCTGGCCGAAGCGGTAGCACGCGGAGGCTCGCCGGAACCAGCCGAGCGCGGAGTGCCGGTGGCCCGCGGCCAGCGCCGTGCGGGCCCTCCTGGTGTTGTCCGCGCCCAGTGCTGCCGCCGCGTCGGCCCAGTCGGTGCCGGTGTCGACCACGGTGTACAGGGCGGTGGCGTCCGCGTGGTCCATGCCGTTTCCGATGAGGCGCTGCCAGGGCATGGCGCGTTTGTGCGCCGCCGCGGCCTTGCGCCACAGGGGCTCGCTCACGAGGCCACCAGGCCGACGCGGTCGCGGAGTTCGTGGACCAGGGACGGCAGGTCCTGACGGGCGCGGGCGGTGCCGAAGACGTAGAAGTCGGGGCGGATCAGCACGGCTTCGGCGTCGATGGCGTCGAACCAGCGGCTGTAGGTGAGGTCCAGGTCGACGGCTGCCTGAGATGAGCGCACGCCGGCCGGGGTGACGTGCGCGTGCCGCACGCCCAGGGCGGCCAGCGTGGCGCGCTGGGTGTCGTCGAGGATCGACAGGGTGTCCGCGCGGCGGGTCAGCAGGGTCCATCCGCCGCCGAGGACGTCGTCGGCCAGGCCGGTCCGGCCGGAGCGGGCCAGCCGGCCCTGGACGCCGAGGCGCCCCACGACGTCGGTGCTCGCCCCGCCCGCCAGCACGCCGGAGGTCAGCCAGGGGAACGGCGGGGGTGGCGGCACCCGTCCGGACAGGAACGCCTCGTCCCTGGCGGCGGCCTGGTCCGGGTCGGTGAGGCACACGACCTTGCCCAGCTCGATGGCCGTGCGGATGATCCGCTCCACGTGCGGGCGGCGTTCCTCGGTGTAGGTGTCGAGGAGGGTGTCGGGTGCCCGGCCGCGCAGCACCAGGTCCAGTTTCCAGGACAGGTTCGCCGCGTCGCGCACCCCGGCGCACATGCCCTGCCCGAGAAAGGGCGGCATCAGATGGCCGGCGTCTCCGGTCAGCAGGACCCGGCGGTCGCGGAAGGACCGCGCCAGCAGGGACCGGAAGGTGTACACGGTGCTGCGAATGACGTCGGCGTTCTCCGGCGTCACCCCCCAGCGGGACAGCAGCTCGAAGGCGCGTGCCCGCGTGGTCATCTCCTCGGGGCGCTCGCCGGGCAGGAGCATGAACTCCCAGCGGGCGTGCTCGCGTCCCAGCCACCGGAACGGGGAGGCGGGGCGGGCGGGATCGCAGATCTGACCGGCTTCCGGCATGTCGATGACCAGGTCCGGATCGTGCGGGCGGACATCGAGGACGAGCCAGTCCTCGGCGAAGCCGAAGTCCTCCCAGTCGATGCCCGCGGCGGTGCGGGTGAAGGAGGCCGCGCCGTCCGCGCCGATCACCCACCGGGCGGTGACGGTGCGCTCCGCGCCCGTCGGCAGCCAGGTGCCGCCTTCGGCGACGCCCTGGCGCAGGGTGATCTCGACGTGGCCGGCGTGCTGGATGAGGGCGACCGCCTCCCAGCCCTGGTGCACCGCCACGCCGGGCTGCCGGGCGACGGCGGCCCGCAGGGCGTCCTCCAGGTACGGCTGGTACATGAGGTAGTCCGACTTCCAGCCCGAGGGGGTCGGCGCGTCCCAGTCCATGTGCAGCAGCAGCTTGCCCTCGCCGTTGAACCAGTCGTAGCGGGGGACCGGGATGGCCCGGCGCTCGAACTCCTCGGCCACGCCCAGTCCTTGGAAGACGCGCATGATCTCGTGGTCCACGTGACCGGCGCGGGGCAGTGGATAGACGGAGGGCCAGCGTTCGAAGACACCGACGGTGTGGCCGGCCCGCCCCAGCAGCGCGGCACCGACCTGCCCGACCGGGCCGAACCCGATCTGCACGACATCGAAATCGGGTTCCACCGGGACCTCCGGAGTGGCACCTGTGGCACACAGGCGGATGGACGAGACGGCCGGCCTCGACGCCGACAGTGACCTGATTATTGAGTCACCTGTCCTGCATGACAAGAGTCCGGACCACCACAACCGGACAGCGGGGCCGTAACGGCGGACGGCGTGGCCGTACCGCGACTTCCGGTACGGCCACGCCCTTCTCTCGCGGTCCGCTCATCGCCGCGAGAGGCGGCTCGCCGGTGCGGTCCCGTCCCCACGGGCTCCGGCGGGCCGGCCGCGTCCACTACGGGACGCGGCGTCCTGCCCCCGCCCGCCCGTCCGGGAACCCGGAGGAGCGGACAGAGAGGTCAGGGAGATCAGGGAGCGGGCAGGGGATCACCGTCGGCGCTTCCCCGGTGGCGCCCTTCGGCGTCGTGGCCGGGTGCGCCGTGCTGCTCACGGTGGAGGAAGGCCCGCAGCCGCTCCAGGTGGTGCGGGTGCATCCGGTGCAGGCCCTTGCGGTCGTAGAACGAGGTGATCGTGAGCCCGGCGAGCAGGCTGACCGCCACTCCGACGCAGAGGGTGACCAGGGCCCGGCCGAGACCGGCGTCGGACTGGGCGTCGTAGTAGATGATGGCCCGCACTCCGTCCGCGATGGCCCGCAGGGGTTCGAAGGAGGCCAGGGCCCGCCAGAACGGGGGCATGACCTGGAGCGGAATGGCACCGCCCGAGGTCGGGACGGCCGCGGCGACGAAGATCAGCAGCGCGGCCACGATGCCCGGCGACCCCAGGGCGGCGATGACCGTCAGGGCGCCGATGCCGACCGCGGAGACGGACAGGACGCCGAAGAGCCACAACAGGGCCGAGTGCGGCAGGTCGAGGTGGACGGCGAAGGTGGCCACCGCCAGGATGACCGACGACAGGACCGTCGCGATGCCGACCATGACCGCGTACTTCGCCAGCAGCGTCTGCAGCCGGCTGATGGGCTGCGGCAGCGCGGTCATGCGCTTGGGCCCGAACTCCGTCGCCGCGAAACCCAGGTTGGCGTCGGTCATGGCATGGATCAGGTTGGTGCTGAGGAAGCCGCCGACCGTCAGCAGCAGGGCGTAGAAGAAGGCCGTCATGCCGTTGCCGGTCCGCTCACCGAGCGGTGCGCCGGGCTGCTCCCGCACCACGACGGGATCGCCGAGCAGGACCCGGTTGGCCGGCGACACCGCGTGTCCGGCCTTCCGCGCCTGCTCCACGAGGGCACCGGCGGCGTGTGCCGATGCCGCCGTGGCGGCCTTGCGGGCTGTCGCCGTACCGATCGAGGTGGACATCGCGCCGCCACCGCGGTTGGTGAGGACGGTCACGGCGGGCTTGACCGGATGCGGGCCGGTCAGGCTGAGCATCCTGGCGCTGTAGTCCTTCGGGAGCACGATCGCGGTCCACAGTTTGTTCCGCCCGATCTGCCGCTTCACCTCGGCCAGGGAGGAGTACGTCTTCCACTCCACCTTCCGGGGGTGCTGCGGCTGCGCGGTGATGCCGGTGACGACCCGCGCGCCCAGGTTCAGCGTGCCGCCGCCGGCCTTCGCCCCGGCGTCCAGGCTCACGATGCCGATCGGGGCGTCCCGCATGTCGGCACCGGGATCGGCCACGCTCCCGGTGAACAGAACCGTGATCAGGCCCAGCGCCACCGCGAGCAGCGCTCCGGGAATGAGCCAGACCTTCCGGCTGCGCAGAACATGCAGAGCGGAACTCATGGCTGGAGGCGGGGAAGGTGTTTGCATGGGGAACCGTCTCATCGAGCCAACAAAGCACATACGACTATACCTATAGCACTATGGGTATTTCCAGCCGTGCTGGTCTCACGGGACGGCGATGCGGGTTGGGCAGGCCTAACGGGCCCCCGCGCGCGGCACGCGAGGGCGCGGCTCAGGCAGGGGGCTGAGGCAGGGGGCTCGGGCAGGAGCCTCAGGCAGGGGGCTCAGGCAGGAGAGGACAAGGCGCGGACCAGGTCCATCAGGTCCGGCAGGGCCTCGGTGATGCGGGCCACGGCGGCCGGATCGAGGCGGTCCAGGGCGTCGCCGATCGCGCGGTGCAGGCTGTCGTTGACCTCCGCGCCGGCGGCGAGGCTCCGCTCGCTGGGGTGGAGTTCCGCGGCGCGGCGGTCGTGCTCGCTGCGGCGCCGGTCGAGCAGGCCGTCGCGTTGCAGGCGGGTGACCAGGGTGCTGACGTTGTTCGGCTGCATGCGAAGCGCCTCCGCGACGCCCCGCACGCTGATCCCGGGCTGGCTGGCCACCAGGCGCAGCACCTCGACCTGGGCGAGAGGGCGGGCCGTCTCACCGGAGGGCGGCGTCTGACGCTGCAACAGGGCCCGGTGCAGGGTCCAGGTCAGACGCACCAGCTCGGCCGGGAGCCCTTCGGCGGAAATATCACTCACCCGCCCACTTTACCTCTAGCCGTAGAGTCAGGCCTCCTGCTCGCCCTCCGGGTCACCCTCCGAACCGCCCTCCACGGCCGGCAGCTCCTCGTTCGGGATGGCCCCGCCGAAGCGGCGGTCCCGGGAGGCGAACTCGACGCAGGCCCGCCACAGGTCGCGGCGGTCGAAGTCGGGCCACAGCACGTCCTGGAAGACCATCTCGGCGTACGCGCTCTGCCACAGCAGGTAGTTGGAGGTGCGCTGCTCGCCGCTGGGCCGCAGGAACAGGTCGACGTCCGGCATGTCCGGGTAGTACAGGTACTTCGCGAGGGTCTTCTCGGTGACCTTCGACGGGTCGAGCCGGCCCGCCTTCACGTCCTCGGCGAGCGCCTGCGCCGCGTCGGCGATCTCGGCCCGGCCGCCGTAGTTCATGCAGAAGTACAGGGTCAGCAGGTCGTTGTCCTTGGTCTGCTCCTGGGCGACCTGGAGTTCCTTGGCGACCGACTTCCACAGCTTGGGCATCCGGCCCACCCACCGCACCCGGATACCGAGTTCGTCGAGCTGGTCGCGGGTCTTGCGGATGAAGTCGCGGTTGAAGTTCATGAGGAAGCGGACCTCGTCGGGCGAGCGCTTCCAGTTCTCGGTGGAGAAGGCGTACAGCGAGATGTTGCGCACGCCGATCTCGATGGAGCCCTGGAGCACGTCGAGCACCCGCTCGGCGCCCACCTTGTGCCCCTCGGTGCGCGGCAGCCCGCGGTCCTTGGCCCAGCGTCCGTTGCCGTCCATGACGATCGCCACGTGGTTCGGGACCAGCTCGCCGGGCAGCTTCGGCGGCCGGGCGCCCGAGGGGTGCGGCTCCGGCGCCGTGTACTCGCGCCGCCGGCGCCCGAGGATCCCGCGTACCACCATGTTCTTCTCGTCTCTCTTCGCGATGCGCGCGTTGCGCTACGACTTCTCGACGTACCGGAGCGAGCGCAGTCCCCGCTCCAGATGCCAGTGCAGATAGGCGGAGACCAGACCGCTGCCCTCACGGACATGCCGCGCCTCGCTCGCGTCCGCCGTCTCCCAGTCTCCCGTAAGCAGCGCCCCGAGCAGCACCAGGGTCTGCGGAGACGGTACGACACTGCCGGGCACCCGGCAGTCGACGCAGACGGAGCCCCCGGAGGCGACCGAGAAGAAGCGGTTCGGACCGGGCATTCCGCACCGGGCGCAGTCGCCGAAGCTGGGCGCGTAGCCGTTCACGGCGAGGGAGCGCAACAGGAACGCGTCCAGCACGAGATGCGGCGCGTGCTCACCGCGGGCGAGGGTGCGCAGGGCACCCACGAGCAGCAGGTACTGCTGGACGGCGGGCTCGCCCTCGTGGTCGGTGAACCGCTCGGCGGTCTCCAGCATGGCGGTACCGGCGGTGTAGCGGCCGTAGTCGGCGACGATTCCGCCGCCGTACGGCGCGATGGTCTCGCTCTGTGTGCACAGCGGCAGCCCGCGCCCGATCAGCTCGCCCCCGCGCGCGAAGAACTGCACGTCCACGTGGGAGAACGGCTCCAGCCGGGCCCCGAACTTCGACTTGGTCCGCCGCACGCCCCGCGCCACGGCCCGCACCCGCCCGTGCCCGCGGGTGAGCAACGTGATGATCCGGTCCGCCTCACCCAGCTTCTGGGTGCGCAGCACGATGCCGTCGTCGCGGAACAGACTCATGGCCCCATTCTCGCGCACCGGGGCGAGTGGCCGGGCTCACTCGCCCGGCCCGGTGCCTACGACCGCCGTCGTCTCTAGGGCACCTCGCCCCGGCTGCGGGCGTTGACGTAGGCCGTCTCCGCGCTGATGCGCTCGGTGGGGGTGGCGGTACGGACCTCGGCGGGCTCGGCGTCCCACTCCCGGCCGCCGCCGTAGGGCCGTAGCTGGACGTACGGCCCCTCGTGCCCCATCACGATGCCGACCCGCCCGCTCCCGGTGTCCACGACATGGCTGCCGACGGGCGGCTTCACCGGTCCGTCCCCGCGAGCGCCACCGCCAGCCGCCGTGCGGTCTCGACGGAGCAGCGTCCCAATTCGACCAGCGGACACGGTGCCTCCCTGGCGAGACTCACCGGGTCCAGCCCGAGTGACGGCAGTACGAGCCCGGCCTTTGCGAGAGCCGATCGCAATTCCTCCAACGTCTCCTCCGCCTCTTCGACACACAGCGCCGAGTGTGTGGTCCGTCGCGTTCCCACCCTGCTCCCCTTTCTTTTCGACTTTCACGCTTCGCACATCAAGGGTGACGCTCCGCGTCTATGCTTGGCAGCAATCTGCGCCCTACAAGTGCGGGGCAGAGTAAGGGGGTTGGGTATGGCCAATGGTTCACGGCAAGCGGTCTGGGAGTTCTTCGGCACCGAACTCAAACGGCGGCGGGAGGATGCGGGGATCACCCAGGTGGAGCTGGGTGCGCGGGTCTTCGTCTCCGGCGCGTACATCGGACAGTTCGAGCAGGCGATCAGGAAGCCTCAGTTGGATATCGCCCAGCGGATCGACGAAGTCCTGCAAACCGACGGTATTTTCGAGCGGTTGTGCAGAAAGCTCATCGACGATCAGCGGTACGCGGAGTACTTCGCGGAGGTTGTGGAACTGGAGCGGGTGGCGACGCGGATCTGCGAGTTCGCGCCCACGGCAGTCCCGGGTCTCTTGCAAACGGCGACGTACGCCGAGGCCGTGACAATTGCCGCCAACCCCTTCGTCACCGACGAGTACGTCAAGGACATCGTCACGGCTCGCGTGGAACGCGCGAACATCCTGCGGGACGCTACAAGGCCCGAGTATTGGGTGATCCTGCACGAGAACGTGCTGCGTGTCCCCGTGGGCGACCCTGCCGCCATGGCCGCCCAACTGACCCACATCGCCGAGCTGTTGCGGCAGCGCACGGTATGGGTGACGGTGATCCCGTACGGAGCAGGTGCACACGCGTCCATGAGCGGGGCGCTGAAGCTGATGGACTTCGAGGACGCCCCGCCGGTCGCGTATACAGAGACCTCGTTTTCGGGGACGCTGTTGGACCATCCGGCTGTGGTGAAGCGAGCACAGCGCGCATACGATCTCCTGAGGGTCGCCGCGCTGTCGCCGGAGGCGTCCCGAGCCCTGATCGAGTCGACGGCTGAGGACTACAGACGATGCACGAGTACGACCTGAGCAACGCCATCTGGTTCAAGAGCACTTACAGCAATGGCGAGGGCGGCGACTGCGTCGAGGTGGCATACGAGTTCCCCGGAGCCGCCCGTTGGCGGAAGAGCACCTACAGCAACGGCGAGGGCGGCAACTGTGTCGAAGTAGCCGACGGAGTCCCCGGTGTCGTACCCGTCCGGGACAGCAAGGTGGACGCCGGCCCCGTGCTGGTGATCGGGTCGGCCGCGTGGACGGAGTTCGTCGGGGCTGTGGGTTCCCAGCGCTGACGGACGCCGTCGGCACCCTCGTGCCAGACGTACTGCTCGCTGGGGGTTCTGGTGATGCCGAAGTCGTAGAGCGACGGCCGGCCCGCACTGCCCCAGCGCAGCCACCCCTCGGAGACCTCGTCGGCAAGGCGCCGGGGACCGCCCTGCACGGCGACCCCGTCCGTGAGCACAGCCCAGGACGCGCGACCGTCATGGAGCTGGGCCGTAGCCCCGTCACCCGACCGCCGTACGGTGATCCGGACATCAGGCGACAGCACGCGCAGGGCGAAGAGCAAGTTGCCGTCGCCCAACTCCCCGACAGGGAACGGAAATGACCCCTCGGTCTCAACGCCCCCGTCGCGCGGGATCTGCCCCCACTCCACCCCCTGGTCGACACCTCGGCTGGGCATGAAGGTCGCGAGCCCCTGTACCCAGCCCGAGGCGGACTGCCCGTCGTCGGCGACGGTGAGCGCGACATGGCCGAGCCGCCCCCAAGGGGTGACGATGCGCCCACCGGGCCGGGCCTGCGCGACCCACGCCCAGGGCACGACGTCCACGGCGTAGGTGGCGATGACCCGGTCATACGGAGCCCCGTCGGCCCACCCCGCAGCCCCGTCACCGGTGTGCACGTCAACACCGAGCCGAGCGGAATCCAAACGCCCCCGCGCATCGGCGGCAAGCCCCGCATCGACCTCCACACTGACCACACACCCGACCCCCGCCCGCGCGGCGAGCAACGCGGCGTTCCAGCCGGAACCGGTGCCGAGTTCGAGCACCCGGTCCCCGGGGCGGAGCGTGAGGGAGTCGAGCATGTCGGCGACAACGGACCCGCACGAAAGACTGGACGAGGGCAGCCCGTCCAAGACCTGGGTCACGGTCGATTCGTAGGGCCCGCCGTAGACGGCCGCCGCCCAACGACGGGGCTCCGCACCCCGCTCCACACCCACCCACGCGCGCCCGTCCCAGACCCACACCACATCGGGCGCGAACCGATGCCGAGGCACCTGCCCCACCATCACCGCCCGCACCCACGCCGAGACCTCCGGCCAACATCCGGAGGCCTCCATGCGCTCCTCCCAGTCACGGGCCTCCCGCATGCACGTACCTCCGCAACACGACCGACACCGGCACCGATCGTCAGGCACACAGCCACCCGCCCACCACCGCCACTTTTCGGCCGTCACATCAAGCCTCACCCGCCGACTCACACCCCTTGAACCCAGCAGACGAGGCGAACTGCTCCCCCTATCCCCCGATTCACCCCCTCAAAGAGGAGGGGCGAATTCCAGCCCGTATGTGAGGGGAATTGGCGGGAACGGCGCGAAACTTTGTGCGGATCCTGTGACAACGTGTGCGGGCCCGGTGACCGTTGGGGTCGCTGGGGTCTGTCTTTCTGCGGGGGAAAGCCATGCATACGCGTGCCTTCGGCGCGTCTCTTCGACGTGCCAGGAAACGATCAGGATCGGTCGCCGCGGTGGCGGCGGTGACGGCGGCGGCGCTGGCCGCGGCCGTCCTGCCGGCGGCGACCGCGACCGCCGCGGGCGGCAAGCCCGTCTCGGCGTGGGGCAAGGGCAGCCCCGACTTCACGATGCCGCCGGTGAAGGTGGGCGCGAACCGCCCGGTGAAGTCGCGGCCGGCGAAGGACCCGGACGACTCGGTGTTCCTGCCGTGGCTGCGCGAGCAGCGGGCCCACGCCAAGGACCCGGAGTCCGCCGCATCGGCCAGGAAGTCGAAGCAGGCCGGCAAGGCGTCGGCGGCGTCGGTGCTGAACCTGGTGCCCGAGGGCCAGGGCGATGTCCCCTGGCACCGTTACACGAGCTTCGCGATCACGGACGCGCTGACGGCGAAGATCGACTACTCGACCGGCAACCTGATGCTGACGGCGACGGACTTCGACATCGCCGGCGTGGGCCAACGCCTGCGACTGGCGCGGACGTACAACTCACTGGACGCCCCCTTCGGCAGGGTGTCGCAGCGTTGGTGGCAGCAGTACGAGCGCTACCTGTCGGTGTCGTCCTCAGAGGTGATCTTCTACGACGCCTCGGGCGCGACGGTCCGCTTCAAGAAGAACAGCGACGGCTCCTTCACCACGCCGAAGGGCTACTCGCAGGACCTGAAGAAGAACTCCGACGGCACGTACACGCTGACGAAGTGGAAGTCGGGGTCGAAGGAGACGTACAACGCGAGCGGCACGCTGACGAAGGTCACGGACCGCAACCACGGCACCGTCACCGTCACCCAGAACTCCAGTGGCGGCTTCAAGCTGACCGAGACCCGCTCGGGCCGCTGGATCGAGCTGACCAAGACCAACGCCACCCTGTGGCAGGCGAAGGACACCACGGGCCGTACCGCCGCCTACACCCTCGACACGGACGGCAACGTGTCGGCGACGACCGACACCGAGGGCAAGACGACCGCGTTCGGCTACGACACCTCGGGCCGCGTCAACAAGATCACCACGGCTGAGGGCCGGGTGACGGTCTTCACCTACGACGACACCAACCGCGTCACCTCGATGCTCCGCGCGACCGGCTTCAACGCCTCCGGCAGCACCGGCCCGACCTGGACGTACGCCTACACCAGCGACTCGCCGACCGCGTCCGGCACCACGACGGCCACGGACCCGGAGCTGCACGCGACGACGTACGAGCACGACGGCGACGGCCAGGTCACGAAGGTCACCGACGCCCTCGGCCACAACCGCTCCACGAAGTTCGACGCGAACCACAACATCGACACCGCCACCGACGCGATGGGCTCGGGCACCACACCCGGCAACGCCACCGACTACGGCTTCAACGACCGCAACAACCTGGAGACGGTGAAGGCCCCCACGGGCGGCACCACGGTCAACCACTGGCAGACCATCGCCGGCGGAGACGTCCCCTCGGACTCCACCAACCCCGACGGCGAGAAGACGTCCTTCACCTACGACACGGTCGGCAACACCACCTCTGTCGCGCAGACGGGCACCGGCGGCGGGAACGTCTCCTACGACTACAACCCCGCCACCCCCTCCTGCGGCGGCTTCGAGGGCCAGCGCTGCAAGGCGAAGACGAAGATGACCGCCGCCAAGACGGTCACCACCGACTTCCACTACGACGCCAAGGGCAACCTGGACAAGGTCACGCCCCCGGCGCCGCTGGACAAGACGACGTACACCTACGACGACCTGGGCCGCACCAAGTCCGTCACCGACGCCCGCGGCGTGACCGTCAGCTACACGTACGACAACCGCGACCGCATCCGCACCGTCACGTCACCGAACACGGTGAAGGTCGAGTACGGGTACGACGGCGACGGCAACCTGGTCCAGCGCACGGACGGCACCGGGACGGTGAAGTACCAGTTCGACCCGCTCCAGCGGGAAACGGTCCGCACCCTCCAGGACACCTCCCAGACCCTGCTGGCCTACACCCCGGCCGGCAACGTCGACTACTACCAGGACCCGGCGGGCAAGGTCGACTACACCTGGAACGAGGTGAACAAGCTCAAGGAGCTGAAGGACCCGCAGGGCCGGCTCACCACCTACGACTACAACAAGAACGACACCCGCACCACGACCACCTACCCCGGCGGCACGGTCCAGAAGGTCGATGTCGACAACTCCAGCCGCCCGAAGAACATCAAGGTGACCTCGGCCCAGGGCACCCTGGTCAACCTGGACTACACCTACGGCTACGGCACGGATGGCAAGACCGACGGAGACAAGATCCGCACCTCGACGGACAACGTGAGCGGCCTCAAGCGCACGTACTCCTACGACGGCGCGGGCCGCTTCTCCTACGCCAAGGAGGAGAACAAGGGCGGCAAGCTCAACACGTCCTTCCAGTACTGCTACGACCTGGCCGGCAACCTGACGTCGCAGGGCACCGACCAGGGCTGCCCGGGTGGCACCACCTACACCTACAACGACGCCCAGGAGCTGACCGCCAAGTCCAGCACCAAGGGCGGCTGGTCCTACGACCCGATCGGCAACGAGACCGCGGCCGACTCCAACCCTGACTCCACCCGCACCGCCGAGAAGTGGACCGACCACTCCCAGCTGTCGTCCCTCACGGTCAACGGCAAAACGTACGCGGGGCAGTACGGCTCGACCGACCAGAGCGAACGCATCGCACTCGGTGACACGGTCTTCCACAACGGCCCGCTCGGCCTCTCCGCCAAGACGACGGCCGGCACGGACATGGGCTTCAACCGGGAACCCGGGGGCACCCTCAACTCCATGACGACCGGGGGCAAAACCTACTACTACCTCACCGACGCACTCGGCTCGGTCGTCGCCCTCGCCGACATCGACGGCAACAAGGTCGACTCCTACACCTACAGCCCCCGAGGCGTCCGCATCCTGGCCCAGTCCACCGAACCGGTCGCCCAGCCCTACCGCTTCGCCGGCAACTACCAGGACCCCACCGGCCTCTACCACCTCCAGGCCCGCTACTACGACGCCAACATCGGCCGCTTCACCCAACCCGACCCCTCCGGCCAGGAACAAAACCCCTACCTCTACGCCGAAGGCGACCCCGTCAACCGCATCGACCCCAACGGGCTCCTGTCTCTGGGGGACGTCTTCGACGCCAAGGACCTCTACGAGGCCGCCCAGGATGCGTACAACGGGGACACCAAGGCGTTGTGGGGGGACGTCGCGGGAGCGGCAGCCGGGCTGGCTACTGACACGGCGTGCAATTTCGGTCTCGGCCTGCTCGATGTCCCGACTGCTGGGGCAGCAACAGTCCTGGGTGAAACCGGATGCACATTGGCTTCGGCGGCGGTTGGCGACGCCGCCTCCAACGCCGTAAAGGGATGAATCGATGAACAAGGAAGTGGTGGTGCAGCGGTGACGCTGCACCACCACTTCGGCAGAGGAGAGTAAGTGCAGACACCAGAGGATCACGGCGCAGGATGGGCCCCTTACGGCAGCCCACGCCGCATGCGCGTTTTAGCCTGGATCGGTTCGCTCCTTGCTGCCGGCCTGATAATCGGCGGGATCACGGCAATGGCCTCCGGTGCGTCGGGCGGTATAACTCTTTGTGCAATCGGTGGGGCTTTGGTGATCTTTTGGATTTTCGCCATCCCTGCCGCCCGCAAGAAAAGGAAAATGTGAGACACCAAGGAGGATACGTGGCCCAGCTAGCGGCGGGAGGAAGTTTCATACCCGGCGGTTATGTCGGAGATATCGTCGTCTTCGCTCTCGCAGTGCTGATCATCGCCGCCGTTGTCATATACTCGCGCAGGGGAACGAAGTAGAAGAGACGTCGCCTCTGTGTCTCGGTGGGAAATGGAGACACAGAGCGTGAATGTGAGCCTGTTCTCAGGCGGCGAAGTGCAGATACCTCGCTGCTGGCGCGGTGTCCAGATCATCAGGCGACCCGCAGCCGGATGTCGTGGTGGGGCGGGTCTCGTAGCGCGATCGGCTTGGTGATCGGCCTGGTGGACGGGGCGGCAACAAGGTCGACGCCTACAGCTACAGCCCGAGGCGTCCGCATCCTGGCCCAGTCCACCGAACCGGTAGCCCAGCCCTACCGCTTCGCCGGCAACTACCAGGACCCCACCGGCCTCTACCACCTCCAGGCCCGCTACTACGACGCCAACATAGGCCGCTTCACCCAACCGGACCCCTCCGGCCAGGAGCAGAATCCCTACCTCTACGCTGCCGGAGACCCCGTCAACCGCATCGACCCCAGCGGAACCTCATTCATGAGTTTTGCGGAGTCTGCGTCTGAGAAGATCAGCTCTGCGTCCGACATCCCGGGGGCCTCTCAAATCCATGACTACCGGGAACCGGTATCGGTGTGTCAGGCGTCGTAGGCAACTGAACCAGATTTGCGGGAGCGGCGTAAGATCTGCTCCCGCACCGATCAAGAAGACAGCAAATGGGGCGTCTCGGTTGGACCATGGAACAGCGAGCCGGGGTCAAGCAACTCTTCCACATCACCTCACTGTTCGCGGTCCTAGGCATCATAGTCGGCGTGATATTGATATGCATGCACAACGCTGGCGGATGGCTCCTCCTGGCAATTTCCGTGTTCGACTGGACTGGGATATATATCACGATAAACAGCATCAGTAAGGCGCAGCCCTAACGGCGCAATCTGAAGTTCATGAGCGGAGTTGCGAAAGGAACGTATGCCGCAAAGGCCGGAATCCTGATGGGCTGAGGCTCTTGCCTCTTCAGCTCGTTGGTCACACATGCACTCAGCGTGACCCTTTGAAATAGGGGAGGATTCATTGCAGCACTCCCCTTGCTTCTTGTAACCGCAGCCGCCGATGCCATATGTCTACTGGTCTTTCTGATCTTCCGTAACAGTCGAACTGAATCGCCGGATCGGCGAGAAAGGCGGAACTATGGAACTCGCGCGGACTGAAGTAACCCCCGGTGGAACGCTCGGAATCACCCTGTTTATAGCAGCGATTCTCTGTGTGGTCATACCGATTGTGATTAATCGGCGTCGCAATCGATGAACAGCGATCCAGCGAAGGGCCAGAGTCCGCTGGCCAAGAACAAAACGCAGAGGAAGGCGCTCATTCATGACACGTCTTGGCCGATCAGTGGAGCAGCAAGCACAGAGCCGCATGTACTACACAATGGCTGCAATTGCGTTTGCAGTTCTCGCCATTTCTGGGATAGCACTGGGCATCATGGGGAATGCCGCTGGATGGATCCTGGTTATCGTCTCGCTCACACTATGGGTGGGACTGCATCTCACCCTTAAATACACGAGGGCTTCTCAACCGTAGACGCAGTCGCCCTGGTCGACATCGACAGCAACGAGGCCGACACCTGGAGTCCCCGAGGGGCGCAGCGAGAGAGCGCGGAGTGATCAGGTGCCAGCACCTTCGGTCCCGGTCTGCTCCAAGGGCCCAAAAGTGGGCGCTCCGATCGGAGGTGAGATGTGAACGCTCAGAAGAAGCTTCAGATTTTCATGGCAATTATGTTGACCGTGGCCGGGGTTGCACTATTTCAAGGGTTCCGATCAGAGGGATCACGCAGAGTCATTCCTTTCATCTTCGGGTTCATGGCGCTGACTGGTAACTGCATGCTGCTTTACGCCATGATCCGGCACAGGAAAGTGCAGGAATAGACCTGCCCTAGGAGGCTGAATGGACGGCATGGACCCTGTACCCATGGCTCGCGGCGCGCTGGCGGCAGCCCTTCCGGCGTGGCTTCTCGTGGTGATCGTCATGCTACTTCTCGGGGTGGTCGTCGTCCGCTTGCGGAGAAAGTGAACGACCATGCCCGCAAGGCGAAGGACGTCATCGACGGTGGGAAGTTCCTCTAGCAAACAGGAGAGATCAACATGAACGGCCTGGCTCACGTGCTCCTGATCATCGCGGTTGCCGCCCTAGCAGGATTTGCCATGTGGGCTCAATCATCGAGCGCGCGTGACTTCTGGCGTCGCCGCCGAGGACAGTGAAGATGAACTCCATCGCGATGGTGGCCCTGGCAGTCGTCCTGACGCTCTGTTTCTTCGGGCTGTTTCGATGGCTTGGATCCAAGCAAAGAGGGAAACGGTGACCTGATCCGGGGCACAAGGGGACGGCGGCTTCACCACGATCCGCCGAGCCCACGGCTCACGGGCCGCACAGCTCAAGTTGCCATAGCTGGCAGCCGGAGCTGACGGTTGCAAACGGAGGCGTTCACCCCTACTTGACAGCCGGTCCTGAACCCCCGGGACGAGTGCCGACATGAGCCTCGCCTCAGGATCAGCGAACCTGAGAGGTAGCTCCGGTAAGTGTTCATGAACGGTCAAGTACACCTCCTGGAAGAAGGAGGAACATTGTGAACGGACTCGCCCAATTGGCCAATGATCGGCCAGATGGGCCTTCCTGGTCTCCCTACCTGATGATCGGGATCTTCATCCTGGCCGCGATCACCATGGTCGTCCTCTATTCCTGCAGCCGGCGAAGGGGCAGGTAGGACAGTGATTCTGCGGGCGCCCTGACCGGACACCCGCAGAAGAGAAGGGACTGAAATGCACGTGCTGGTAGGTTTGCTGCTCGCCATATTCGGAGCATCTCTGGCCACGTTCGGACCGTCCTTCTCCCGCAGGACGGGATATAGCTCCAGTGAGCGATTCAACACGAGCAACACTGCAGCTTTTCGCCTGATCGGCTCAGCACTTGCCGTTTTCGGAATTATGTACACCCTTGGGCTGCTCGGGTAGAAGGCTCGATCCCATCCCAACGCGTCGCAGTCAGGCGGCGTTACCGAAATTCTCCCCTGGCAGCTATGCGGCGAACTGAGCGAGAAGTCGGATCACACAGATGCCCTTGAGCCGGCGTCCACACCCTCGCCCAGTCCACTGGACCAGTGACCCAGCCTTACCGCTTCGCCGACAACTACCAGGACCCACGGCCTCTACCACCTTAAGGCCCGCTACAGCTTCACGGAAGGAGATTCATGACGCCGTTTCCAGCGGCGTGCAGGGTGGTATCGACGCCCTATCGGGTCAAGCCTTGGGCATTGCCGCCGGACTCGTTGTCGAATCCGCCTGGCCTTTGCTTCTCGTGACCGCAGTCGCGGATGCTTTGTGCCTGCTGGTGTTTCTGACCTTCCGCAACAAACAATCTGAATCACCGGAACGGTGAGAGAGGCGGGACCATGGAGCTCGCGCGAACTGAAGTAACCCCCGGAGGGACACTCGGGATTATCCTGTTCATAGCGGCGATTCTCTGTGTTGTCATACCGATTGTGATTAATCGGCGCCGCAATCGATGACCCCGTCAAGCGCATCGAACCCACCGGACGGCAGCTATAACGCGTCGATCGGCTCGGGCGTCGGTTCTCCGAACGTGAGCGGCGTCTGGAAAGACGCTAGTGAGGATGGCGGAAAGTGCTGACGCTATTGGTAGTGGCTGGCATAGTAGGGGCCGTGCTGGGAGGGATCAGCGTCATTCTCATGCAGCGGAAGCGCTGAACATCGAATCACGGTTCTCGTGAAACCTGCACGTTGCTGACGGGGCTGACGGCAAGGACGAGGGACGGGAAATGACCGAGCGACAGTCGGCCCGAGGCGTCTCCGGCCGGTCCCGGGGCATGGCCGTGATCGCGGGCGTAGCCCTGGGCGTGTACCTCCTGCTCGGGTTGGTCGGCAGTGTCAGCGGGTCCGAGCCGAAGGAAGCGTGGCTCTATCCCCTCCCTGTGATCCTCGCCGTCGGGCTGGGGATGACCGTGGTCAGGCGCCGGCGAGGATGACCGTCTGGAGCGGACGAGACGTTCCAAGGAGGGCCCGCCTTCCCGGACCTGCGGATGGCCAGTGCTCACGAGCAGCAGCCACACCGGTCAGTAGGATGACGGAATGGTGGTGCAGCAACCTTGGGCCGGGCTGCACAGTGACCTGCTGGCGGCGAAGGCGTTGGTGTACGACCCGAGCGGTTTCGCCTGCTCACTGCCGGTGCCGGTGCCGGAACCGGAGAGCGCCGAGTACGCGGCGTGCGCGTTCACGCTGCGGTCCGAGGAGGGGCCGATCCGGCCCTTCGACGTCGGCGACGGGGTGGACCTGTTCGTCATCAGCAGCCGTGACGACGACGGCTTCGGCCAATTCGTCTTCCCGCGTGACGTGTTGTGCGAGCGCGGCATCGTCTCCCGCGGCGGCTCCGGCGGTAAGCGTGGATTCCGTGTCTATCCGCCGTGGGTGACCACGGCCAACCGGCAGGCCCGCGCCACCCAGGCCTGGCAGGTGAACTACTTCCTCGACCTCGGTCGGCCCGGGACCGCCGACCTGGCCCGCGCCCACACCCCCTACCACCCCTGAGTCCGCCCGCCCACCCCACCCGTGCGCGCCGTCTTGACCACCCCCACACCCCCTCCTATCGTCGCGCTACCGGACGTAGGACGTAGGACGTCGTATCTCCCAGCATCCCCCACCACCCGCTGGAGGACCCGTGCGCGACGACGTGAGCGACGTGAGCAGTGCAGCCGGCGTATCCGCACCCCAGCGCCGGTCGGTGCTGAAGGTCGCCGGGGTCCTCGGGGCCGGCGCCGTGTTGCCCGCCGGGGTGGCCGGGTGTTCCGGTGGGCCGGAGTCGACCAACGACACCGGGGGTGGCGGCAGCGGGAAGGATCGGACGCTGACCGCCGTCATCGGGTATGGGAACGACGGGAGTTGGGACCCCACGCAGACGGCCTCCGCGTTCTCGATGGCCGCCAACAACCATATCTACGAGGGGCTGCTGGACACCGATCCGATCAGCCGGAAGCCGTATCCCGCGCTGGGGACGGAGATTCCGAAGGACCCCGACGCCACCACCTGGCGGTTCTCGCTGCGGCCCGGTGCCACCTTTCACGACGGCAAGCCCGTCACCGCGGACGACGTGGTGTTCGTGTTCGACCGGATACTGGACCCGGGTACCCAGACCCTCGCCAAGGGGTTCTTCGAAAGCTGGCTCAAGGAGGTCCGGAAGGTCGACGCCCGGACGGTGGAGCTGGTGCTCAAGTTCCCCTTCCCGGACGGGGTTTCGCGGCTCACGCTGGCCAAGGTCATGCCGAAGCACGTGTTCTCGCGGGCCGGGGCCTGGGACGAGGCGGTCAAGGGGCTGGCGGTCGGCTCGGGGCCGTACCGGCAGAGCGCGCACCATCCGAAGTCCAACACCGTGCTGGAGGCGTTCGACGGCTACAACGGGTCCCGCAAGCCCGCCTTCCGGAAGATGAACTGGCTGACCATCGTGGACGCCGCCGGGCGGGTCGCCAAGATCTCCGGGGTGGGGGCGGGGGCGCAGATCGCCGACAACATCCCGTACGCCAACATCCCCCGGCTGGAACAGGGCGGGCTGCGGGTCGCGGGCGGGTCCGGGATGAACAACCTGTTCCTGATGTTCAACACCCGGCACAAGCCCTTCGACGACGTCCGGGTCCGGCAGGCGCTGCACTACGCCATCGACAGCGAGAAGTTGGTGCGTGTCGCGCTGAAGGGGCATGGTGAGCCCGCGTCCTCGTTCCTCGATCACGGCAATCCCAGCTATCGGCGGGCCAAGACCGTGTACGACTACGACCCCGGCAAGGCGAAGGCCCTGCTCAAGGCCGCCGGGGTGAAGGACCTCACCATCGAGATCCTCGCCGTCAACGTGAGCTGGGTCGTGGACTGTCTGCCGACCATCAAGGCGTCGTGGGACGCGATCGGCGTGCGGACCACCCTCGCACCGCAGGAGACCACCGCCGTGTTCACCAAGATGGACCAGAAGCGGGACTACCAAGTGGTCGCCGCCGCCTCCAACCCCAATCAGTTCGGGGTCGACGCCGATCTGATCATGCATTACAACTACGGCCCGCAGAACCTGTGGATGCGGTACGCGCGGTGGGGCGGGCATCCCGTCGCCAAGCAACTGTTCCGGGACATGGACCAGGCCACCCGGGAGCCGGACGCGGCGCGGAAGCGGGCCATGGTGCAGGACTACATCGACGTCGTCGCCGAGCAGGCCGTGCTGTACCCCGTGGTGCACAACGAGCTGATGACCGCCTGGGACGCGCGCAAGCTGGAGGGCATAAGGGCCCAGCCGTACCCCGGGATCAACCTGCTCCAGGCGCGCTGGGTCTGACGGCATGACGGCCGTCGTACGGATTCTGCTGCGGCGGATCGCCCTGCTGGTGCCGCTGCTGCTCGGGATCGTGCTGTTCGTGTTCCTGGTGATGCGGTTCTCGGACGTCGACCCGGCCTCGGCGTTCTTCCAGGGCGCCAACCCGACCCCGCGGCAGCTGCACGACTTCCGGGAGCGCAACGGGCTGCTGGACCCGCTGCCCGTGCGGTACGTCCATTTCGTCCGCGACCTGCTGCACGGCGACCTCGGCACCAGTGCCCTGACCCGGGCCCCGGTGGTCGACCAGGTCACCACCGCGCTGCCGCTCACCCTCCAACTGACCTTCCTCGGGCTCGGGATCGCGGTGGTCCTGGCGCTGGTGGGCGGGGTGAGCGCCGCCGTGTACCGGGACCGGATCCCGGACCAGGCCGTCCGGGTCGTCTCGCTGGTCGGGGTCGCCGCGCCCGGGTTCTGGCTGGCGCTGCTGATGATCCAGTACCTGGCGGTCGACCGGGGCTGGTTCCCGACCGGCGGTTACGTCAATCCGGCCGACTCGCTCACCGGCTGGCTGCGCACCATGGCGCTGCCCGCGCTCGCCCTGTCCCTGCCGGTGGCCGCCCAGCTCACCCGGATCGTGCGGACCTCGGTGGTCGAGGAGCTGGACAAGGACTACGTGCGCACGGCGATCGGGAGCGGGCTGCCGCCCCGGGTGGTGGTCGGGCGGAACGTGCTGCGCAACGCCCTGGTCAACCCGCTGACCGTACTGGGGCTGCGGGTCGGCTATCTGCTCGGCGGCGCGGTCGTGATCGAGACGATCTTCTCGCTGCCCGGCATGGGCAAGCTGATGATCGACGCCGTGCAGAACGGCGACCCGGCGGTGGTGCAGGGGGTCGTCCTGACGACGGCGACCGGGTTCGTCGTCGTCAACCTCGTCATCGACGTGCTGTATCTGCTGGTCAACCCACGACTGAGGGCGGCCTGATGGTCACGCGCGCGAGTCTCGCCGAACGGCTCTCCCAGTCCGGTGTCCGGCTGCGTGGCTGGCGCCGGCTGCCGCCGCTGTCGAAGGTTGCCGTCTGCTTCCTGGCGGTCGTCGTCCTGGTCGCCGTACTCGCCCCGCTGCTCGCGCCCGACGACCCGCTCGACCAGCAGGACCCGGTGGGCGGGACCGGGCATCCGTCCGGGGCGCACTGGATGGGGCAGGACAGCCTCGGGCGGGACGTGCTGAGCCGGCTGATGTACGGGGCCCGCTGGTCGCTGGCGATCGGGCTGGGGGCGACCGGGCTCGCCTTGGTCGTCGGGGCGCTGCTCGGGGCGCTCGCCGCCACTTCCCGCAAGGGGGTGGACGAGACGCTGATGCGCTGTCTCGATGTCGTGATGGCGTTTCCGGGGATCGCGCTCGCGGCCGTGCTGGTGGCCGTGTTCGGCGGTGGCATCGGTGTGCTGATCTGCGCGATCGCCTTCCTGTTCACGCCGCCGGTGGCACGGGTCGTCCGGGCGAACGTGCTCGACCAGTACGGCGAGGACTACGTCACCGCCGAGCGGGTCATCGGCGCCCGCACCCCGCACATCGTGCTGCGGCACGTGGCCGTCAACTGCGCGGCCCCGGTGCTGGTGTTCTGCACGGTCCAGGTGGCCGAGGCCATCGTGTTCGAGGCGTCGCTGTCCTTCATCGGCGCCGGGGTGCGGCCCCCCGACCCGTCCTGGGGAAGTGTGATCGCGGACGGCCGGAACATGGTGCTGACCGGCGGCTGGTGGGCGACCGTCTTCCCGGGGCTGCTGATCCTCCTGACCGTGCTGTCGCTGAACATCCTCTCCGAGGGCGTCTCCGACGCGTGGGCGGCGCCCGCGCCCCGGGAGGTGCCGCAGGCGCCCGCCGACCGGCTGGAGGCCCCCGAGCCGGGCGGCGGGGAGGTGCTGCCGCTACCCGGTCTCGCCGAGGCCGCCCGGCGGCTGCGCGCCCGCGCCCGGCCCCGGCCCGGCCCGGACGAGCGGCCGGTGCTGGCCGTGGAGGACCTGTCCATCGGGTTCCCGGACCGGCACCGGGGCGTGGACGTGGTCGACGGGGTCGGCTTCGAGGTGTATCCGGGTGAGGTGCTGGGGCTGGTCGGGGAGTCCGGGTGCGGGAAGTCGCTGACCGCGCTGACCGTCATGGGGCTCCAGCCGAAGGGCGCCCGGGTGCGCGGGCGAGTGCGGTTCCGGGGGCGCGACCTGCTGGCCGAGCCCGCGCGGGTACGGCGCCGGCTGCTCGGGCACGAGATGGCGATGGTCTACCAGGACGCCCTGTCCTCGCTGAACCCCGCCATGACGGTCCGGGCGCAGATGAAACAGCTCGTACGGCGGGGAGGGCGACGCGGTCCCCGGGAGTTGCTGGCGCTGGTCGGGCTGGATGCGGAGCGGACTCTGCGCAGCTATCCGCACGAGCTGTCCGGCGGGCAGCGGCAGCGGGTGCTGATCGCGATGGCGCTGTCCCGGGACCCGGGGCTGATCGTCGCCGACGAGCCGACCACCGCGCTCGACGTCACCGTGCAGACGCAGGTGATGGAGCTGCTGCTGCGGCTGCGCGCGGAGCTGGGGTTCGCGCTGGTCCTGGTCTCGCACGACCTGGCGCTGGTCGCCGACGTCACCGACCGGGTGGTGGTGATGTACGGCGGGCGGATCGTGGAGAGCGGGGTGACCGCCGAGCTGGTCGCGGCCCCGGCCCACCACTACACGCGCGGTCTGCTGGGCAGTGTGCTCTCGCTGGAGTCGGCCGAGGAGCGGATGACGCAGATCAAGGGGGTCGTACCGGCTCCCGCGGACTTCCCGGCGGGGTGCCGGTTCGCCGACCGCTGCCCGCTGGCCACGCGGGTCTGCCACGAGCGGGTCCCGGTGCTCGTGGGCCCGCCCGCGCACACGGCCGCCTGTCATCACCCGGCGGTGGACCCGGCGGACCCGACGTCGGCGGCGAGCGAGGAGGCGGTGCGGTGAGCGCCGTGGTGGAGGTGCGGGACGCCCATGTGGTGCACCGGGCGCGCGGGGGCGGGCTGTTCGGTCGGGACCGGGTGTACGCGCTGACCGGTGCGGGGCTGCGGGTCGCCGCCGGGGAGACGGTGGGCGTGGTCGGGGAGTCGGGGTGCGGGAAGTCGACGCTGGCGCGGGTGCTGACCGGCGTCCAGCGGCCGACCTCGGGGACGGTGTCGTTCGGGGGGCGGGACCTGTGGGCGATGCCGGCCGGCGAGCGGCGGGCGGTGGTCGGCGCGGGCACCGGGATGGTCTTCCAGGACCCGTCGACGGCCCTGAACCGCCGGCTGCCGGTCGGGCGCATCCTGCGCGACCCGCTGGACGTGCACCGGCGCGGCACCCGGGCTGAACGAGAGGCGCGGGTACGGGAGTTGATGGGGATGGTGGGGCTGCCCCGGGCGCTCGCGGACGCGCTGCCGGGGCAGTTGTCGGGCGGGCAGCGGCAGCGGGTCGCCATCGCCCGCGCGCTCGCCCTGGACCCGGCGCTCGTGGTCGCCGACGAGCCGACCAGCGCCCTGGACGTGTCGGTGCGCGCGCAGATCCTCAACCTGCTGCTGGACCTGCGCGAACGCCTCGGTCTCGCGCTGGTGTTCGTCAGCCACGACATCCAGACGGTACGGCGGATGAGCGACCGGGTGATCACCATGTACCTGGGCCGGATCGTGGAGGAGACCCCGGCCGACCGGGTGACCGACAGCGCCCGGCACCCGTACACCCGCGCCCTGTTCTCGGCCACGCCCGGCCTGCTGGACCCCGTCGATCCGATCCCGCTGACCGGCCCGGTGCCCTCGGCGACCCGCCCGCCGAGCGGCTGCCCCTTCCGCACGCGCTGCTGGAAGGCGGACGGGGTGTGCGCGGAGTCGATGCCGGACTTCTCGGCCGCGTCACGTCCCGGACACCGCTACCGCTGCCACCATCCTGTGGAAGAGGACCAGCCGACCCGTGACCTAGCACGCCAGGAGCCCTGAATGACCTTCCCCGCCCCGCTGACCGGTGTCGTCCCGCCCGTCTGCACGCCCCTGACGCCGGAGCGGGAGGTGGACGTCCGCTCGCTGCTGTCCCTGGTGGACCACCTGGTGGAGGCGGGGGTGCACGGGCTGTTCCTGCTGGGCTCGACCTCGGAGGCGGCCTTCCTGACCGACGGGCAGCGCCGGCAGGTGGTGGCGGCGGTGACGGCCCATGTCGGCGGTCAGGTGCCGGTGCTGGCCGGGGCCATCGACATGACCACGCCGAGGGTCCTGGACCACGTCAGCGCGGTCACGGCGGCCGGGGCGCAGGCCGTCGTCGTCACCGCCCCGTTCTACGCCCGCACCCATCCCGCCGAGATCGTCCACCACTTCCGCCGGATCGCCGCCGCCAGCCCGGTGCCGGTGGTCGCTTACGACATCCCGGTGGCCGTGCACACCAAGCTGCCCGCCGAGCTGGTGCTGGGGCTCGCCGGGGACGGGGTGCTGGCCGGCGTCAAGGACTCCAGCGGCGATCTGGCGGCCTTCCGGGAGATCGTCACCGGCGCCCGGACGCACCCCGGGTTCAGTGTGCTGACCGGCTCCGAGCTGATCGCCGACTCGGCGCTCGCGCTGGGCGCGGACGGGGCGGTGCCGGGGCTGGCCAACGTCGACCCGCACGGGTACGTCCGCCTGTACCGGGAGTGCCGGGCCGGTGACTGGGAGGCGGCGCGGGTCGAACAGGAGCGGCTGTGCGCGCTGTTCGCGATCACCGGGGTGGGCGATCCGGCCCGGATGGGCGGCAGTTCCTCGGCGCTCGGCGCGTTCAAGGCGGCCCTGCATCTGCGGGGCGTCATCGACTGCCCGGTGACGGCCGAGCCTCAGGTCCCGCTGTCCGGCGAGGAGGTCGAGCGGGTCGGCAAGCTGCTGGCCGCCGCCGGGCTGCTCTGAGGCAGCCGCAGCCGGCGGAACTCGACGGTGGCGTAGGCGCCGCGCTCGTAGAGGACGCCGACGGTGTCCGGGCCGAGCTGGACCAGGTCGGAGTAGGCGGCCCGGTCGTCGGAGAGGGTCAGCAGCTTGCGGAAGGTGCGGCCGGCGTCGGTGCTCGCCCATAGGGCCATGGCACGGCGTGCGGTGGGGACGGAGGGCGCGGAGAGCAGCAACGGGCCTTGCTCGGCGCGCACTTGGAGGACACTGGCCTGCACCACGGGGATGTCGTCGAGGGTGGGCTGGACGGCGTAGGGGTGGTCGAGGGTGCGGCCGGCGTCGGAGGAGTAGGCGGCGAGGCGGTTGCCGGGGGTTCGGCCGTTCTGGTCACGGGCGCTGAAGTAGACCCGGCCGTCCGGGAGTTGGGCGGCACTGGATTCGTTCGGGTTGACCCGGCCGTCGTAGTCGGCGTCCACGAAGCCCAGGTGCCAGGTGCGTCCGCCGTCGTCGCTGTAGAGGGCGTGGCCGCCGTAGTACCGGGCTTCCCGGCCGGTGTCGGGGGAGCCGGGGGGCGGGGCGGCGGAGTGGTTGGCGGGGATGAGCAGCCGGCCGGCGTGCGGGCCCCGGGTGAGGGCGAGGGCGTGCCCGGGGCCGGTCGCGTACCAGCGCCAGTCCGGGCGTTTCACCCGGGCCGTGATCTCGCGGAGCCGCCCGAAGTGCCGGCCGTCGTCCCAGCTCCGCTGCACGAACACGCGGCGCCCCTGGGCGGGCGTGACCTCGCCGCGCATGATCCGGTCCTCGGTCACGCTTCCGCTGTTGGCGCAGGTGACGAGCACGACGGCGCCGGTACGGGGGTCCACGACCGGCGCCGGGTTGCCCCGGGTGTCCCCGCGCCCGGCGGCCACGACGCGCGTCCGACCCCAGGTGCAGCCCCCGTCCCGGGACCGGCGCACCACGACGTCGATGTCCCCGCTGTCCCCCACCCCGTCCCGCCGCCCCTCGGCGAACGCCAGCACCGTGCCCTGCCGGGTCCGGACGACGGCGGGGATGCGGTAGGCCGCGTAACCGCCCTGCCCGGACACGTACGGCACGGACGACACGCATCCGGCGCGCGCGGACGCGGGCGGGTGGAGGGTGAGCGGGGCGAGCAGGGCGAGACCGGCGAGCAGACAGCGGCTGTGGGGGGTCACGTGCTCATGGTCCCGGCGCGGATGATCTCCGGGTGGGCGGACACTCCGGGGCGAGGGGGGACGACCGGGGCGCGTTGGCGCGGGGCCCTGTCCCCGCATGCGGTGCGGGCGCCCCCTGGCCCGGGCCCGGCGGGGCGCCCCTGGCCCGGGCCCGGCGGACGGGCGCCGCGGCAGGCACCGGCCCGCTCATGGCACGGCCGCGGAGCGCCCGGGGGCGCCCCCCCATGCGCCCGTCGCCACACACCCCGGCACAACGGTCGCGCACCGGCGGCAGGCAGCGGTCCGGCGGTGGCGCGGAGCGGAGAGGGCGCGGAGCGGAGACGGTCGGCCGACCGGCCGACGCGACGAGGAGTGTCCAAGGGGGCGCCCCTCCCCCTGCGTACCGGCCGGCAGCCCCTCAGTGGCGGGCACCGCTCCGGCGGCGGGACGAGCGGGTTGCCTGGGACCGGTTGGCACTTCTCCCACGGCCCCGGCGGACGTGCACCCCGTAGCCGTACCCGGGCACCCGCACCCGTACGGCCCCGGTCCGCCCGCCGGTCAGGACGGTGTGCGGGCCGCTGCCAGGAGGCGGGTGACGTCCGTGGCGCAGATGGTGAGGGCCGCGCCGATCGTCGTCAGGGCGTCGCGTTCGGCGGGGGTGTAGGGGCCGTCGGCGAGGGCGATGCGGGCGGCCTGGAGGAAGAGGGACTCGCGGCCGGCGGGGGCGAGGTGCGGGGCGAGCGGGTCCAGGGCCTCGTGCAGCTCTATCGTCAGGCTCGCGCCGCAGGGCTGCTCGAAGACCCGGCCGGTGTCGGCGGCGAGGGCGTCGACGAGGGCGCTGAGCTGGTCCTCGGTGCAGTCGGTGAAGCCGGCCGCGCGGACCGCGCCGACGGCGGTCTCCAGGACCGTACGGGAGCAGGTGCCGCCGGCCGTGAGGACGGCGAGGGCGACGGTGTGCACGCCGTCGCGGAGCATCGCGGAGAAGCGGCGGGTGGTGGGGTGGTCCAGGGCCTCGGTGCCGAAGTGGCGGTGACAGGTGGCGCACTCCACCACCGGCCCGGTGTCCCCGCGCGGCAGCAGCGGCAGGCCGAGCAGCGTGAGGCGGCGGCGCCCGGTGAGCCGCTGGTAGTTGCGGTCGCCTCCGCAGCCGGGGCAGAAGAACTCGCCGTCTCCCACGGGTGTCCACGCGGTGCGCGTGCCCAGCAAGCGCAGGGCCCGGCCGTCTCGTCCCCGTACTGGCAGCACGTCGCACCTCCGTAACCGCGCGGCAACATCGCCGTGCTGGCGTGATGTTAGCCACATCACGGAGGCTGAGTCAGTACCCCGGAGGAGACCCGTTCGTGACCTCTGGCCCCTTGTGGCCGGAAACGAACGGCGCCCTGATCACCGTATGCAGCGATCAGGGCGCCGAAAGTGCCGGTCAGAGGGGTCAGCGGGCCGCGCGGTTGACGGCGGAGACGACCGCCTTTAGCGACGCACGCGTCGTGTTCGCGTCGATGCCGATTCCCCACAGAACCTTGCCGTCGATCGCGCATTCGATGTAGGAGGCGGCCTGCGCGGAGGCGCCCTCGCTCATCGTGTGCTCCTGGTAGTCCAGCAGGCGTACGTCGACGCCGACGGACTGGAGGGCGTCGAAGAAGGCCGAGATCGGGCCGTTGCCGGAGCCGGTCAGGATGGTGTCCTCGCCGTCGACGGTGGCCTCGACGGTCAGGGTGTCCACGCCGTCGGTGTCGGTGGTCGACTGCCCGGTGCGCACCTGGATGCGGCCCCACGGGTTCTCGGGGTTCGGCAGGTACTCGTCCTGGAAGACCGCCCAGATGTCCTTCGGGGTGATCTCGCCGCCCTCGGCGTCGGTCTTGGCCTGGATGAGCCGGGAGAACTCGATCTGCATACGGCGCGGCAGGTCCAGCTTGTGGTCGTTCTTCAGGACGTAGGAGATACCGCCCTTGCCGGACTGCGAGTTGACGCGGATGACGGCCTCGTAGGAGCGGCCGACGTCCTTGGGGTCGATCGGCAGGTACGGCACCGCCCACTCGATGTCGTCCACGGTGACGCCCCTGGCCCGCGCGTCGGCCTCCATCGCGTCGAAGCCCTTCTTGATGGCGTCCTGGTGGGAGCCGGAGAAGGACGTGTAGACCAGGTCGCCCACGTACGGGTGGCGCGGGTGGACCTCCATCTGGTTGCAGTACTCCCACGTACGACGGATCTCGTCGATGTCGGAGAAGTCGATCTGCGGGTCGACGCCCTGCGAGAACAGGTTCATGCCCAGGGTGACCAGGTCGACGTTGCCGGTGCGCTCGCCCTGCCCGAACAGGCAGCCCTCGATACGGTCGGCGCCTGCCATCAGCGCCAGCTCGGCCGCCGCCACGGCCGTACCGCGGTCGTTGTGCGGGTGGACGGACAGGCAGACGTGCTCGCGGCGGGACAGGTTGCGGTGCATCCACTCGAAGCGGTCCGCGTGCGTGGACGGCGTCGAACGCTCCACGGTGGCGGGCAGGTTGAGGATGATCTCGCGGCCCGGACCCGGCTGGTAGACGTCCATCACCGCCTCGCAGACCTCCAGCGCGAAGTCCAGCTCGGTGTCGGTGAAGATCTCCGGGCTGTACTGGTAGCCGAACTCGGTCTCGGGGCCCAGCAGCTTCTCGGCGTACTCCATCACCAGGCGGGTGCCGTCGACGGCGATCTGCTTGATGTCGTCCTTGGAGCCGCGGAAGACGACCCGGCGGAAGACCGGGGCGGTGGCGTTGTACAGGTGGACGGTGGCCCGGCGGGCGCCCTTCAGGGACTCCACGGTCCGCTCGATCAGGTCCTCGCGGGCCTGGGTGAGGACGGAGATCGTCACGTCCTCGGGGATCGCGCCCTCCTCCTCGATGATCGAGCGCACGAAGTCGAAGTCGGTCTGCCCGGAGGCGGGGAAGCCGACCTCGATCTCCTTGTAGCCCAGCTTGACGAGCTGGTCGAACATCCGGCGCTTGCGCTCGGGCGACATGGGGTCGATCAGCGACTGGTTGCCGTCACGCAGGTCGGTGGAGAGCCAGCGGGGGGCGGCGGTGATCCGCTTGCCGGGCCAGGTGCGGTCCGGGATGTCGACCTGGTCGTAGCGACCGTACTTGTGGATCGGCAGGGAACTGGGCTGCTGGCGATTGGCCATGACGCGTAAGGCTCCTCTGGATGGCACCGGAAGGACGGCCGACGACGCAACGCCAAGCTCCGCGGGGAGGGGGTCGGCCTCGACTACAGGCCCTCGCCGCGGCAGCTAAGAAGAAGCAGCCCGTAACGCATGATGCTCCGCAGCCTAGCCGAGCCCGCCCGGACGAGGGGGCGTGTTCCACTATGCGGGACCGGCGGCACAAAAGGGGCAAAAAGTGTGCCGTACCACATCATCACACTCTGTCGCGAGAGCTGTCCCGGTATTTCACCAATCATGGTTGCGAGTAGTGACATTGGCGTGACGCAGTGCAACCGTGGAGGTATGACGACCAACGGGGGCTCCCAGCCCGTCTTCTGCACGATCGTGCCGCCCCACGTCCTCGACCGGCTCGCCCGGTCCGAGGACCCCGCGCTCTCCGCACCGGCCCGCCGCTCCCTGGAGCACGACGCCCTCCAGCGCACCCGGCGCCGCCTGACCACGGTCATCGGCGCGCCCGCCGCCACCCCGCCCGCCGGTGCCGCCGCCGACCAGCCGCACCGGACCATCTACGACGCCCGGCACACCGAGGACCTGCCCGGCACCAAGGTCCGCGAGGAGGGCTCCGACCCCGGCTCCGACGCCAGCGTCAACCGCGCCTACGCGGGCCTCGGCGCCACCTTCGAGCTGTACCTGAAGGCCTACGGCCGGCACTCCATCGACGACGCCGGGCTGCCGCTGGACGCCACCGTGCACTACGGCGAGGACTACGACAACGCCTTCTGGAACGGCGAGCAGATGGTGTTCGGCGACGGGGACAACGAGATCTTCCTCGACTTCACCATCCCGGTCGACGTCATCGGGCACGAGCTGACCCACGGCGTCACCCAGCACACCGCCAACCTCGCCTACTTCGGCCAGTCCGGCGCGCTCAACGAATCGGTCTCCGACGTCTTCGGCTCGCTGATCAAGCAGTACACCCTCGGGCAGACCGCCGGCGAGGCCGACTGGCTGATCGGCGCCGGGCTGCTCGCCCCGCGCGTCCAGGGCACCGCGCTGCGCTCGATGAAGGCGCCGGGCACGGCGTACGACGACGACGTGCTCGGCAAGGACCCGCAGCCGGCCCGCATGGAGGACTACGTGCACACCAGCCGCGACAACGGCGGCGTGCACATCAACTCCGGCATCCCCAACCACGCCTTCTACCTGGTCGCCACCGCGATCGGCGGCCGCGCCTGGGAGAAGGCGGGCCAGGTCTGGTACGACGTGCTGACCGGCGGAAAACTCAAGGAGGACGCCCAGTTCACCGACTTCGCCACGCTCACGGTGAAGGCGGCCCGCAAGCGCTTCGGCTCCGGGGACGAACTGGAGGCCGTGCGGAAGGCCTGGGGCCAGGTCGGCGTCCGCACGCTTTAGCCCTCGTGCCGCCGGTCGCGCTGCGACACTGGTTCCATGCGGATTCAGGTGAGGCGCACGGGCGGTTTCGCGGGTATCGAGCGCCGGGCCGAGGTCGACACCTCGTCCCGGCCCGACGCCGGGGAGTGGCGGTCCCTGGCCGAGCGCGCGCTCGCGTCCGGCCGGGACGCGCCCCCGCCGGGGGTTCCGGACGGGTTCGCCTACGAGATCACGGTGGACGACCGCACGGTGTACGCGGCCGACCCCCGACTGACGGACGAGCAGCGGGAGTTGATCTCCCGCGTCCTGAAGGAGGGTGCCTAGCAATAGCCGTCGTGCAGGAAGTCGCGGCGGCCGGGGGTGCCCAGGTTCAGCGGGATGTCGACGTGGCTCGGCAAGGACGCGAAGGTCGCGTTCGGCAGGATGAACTCCCGGCCGGTGTACCGCTCCCGCACGCTCTGCCGGTCGGCGGGCCGGCACACGAAGGGGTTGGCGTAGGTGTTGTAGCCGAGGCCGACCCCGGTGTTGAGGAAACCCGCGTCCTGGCACTGGTACAGCGCGCCGCGCAGCGCGGCGGCGTCCCGGCGGCCGGTGTAGCGGTGCTGGAAGTCGGCGAAACAGGTCAGGGAGTCGCCGCCCTCGTACGGCGACGGTCCCGCGGCCTCCAGCGCGCCGAGGAAGGAGCGGTTGCAGCCGATGCCCGCCGAGGGGGCCGCGCCCTGGAGGAGATCGGCGCGCCGGCAGCCGGTGACCCGCTGGAAGGCGCCGACGACGTCCTCGCCCTGGCGCAGCCGCGAGTAGGCGTACACCAGGTCCCGCTGGGCGCCGAGCGGATAGGCGCCGGTGTCGCCGAACCGCTCGTCCAGCAGCCGGAACCAGGTCTCGAAGGCGGGCACCTGGGCACGGACGCCGCGCGGCAGGGTGTAGACGGCGAGATCGGTCGGCGTCGACCAGTCGTCCAGGCCCGGGTAGCCGACGTAGGAGAGGATGCCGACGCCCACCTTGGCCGGGCGGTCGGCGTAGCGGTGCCGCAGCTCCAGATACCGTTCCAGGTTGGTGCTGGAGCCGGCCCACGCGTACCAGAAGCCGCTCGGATAGACGGAGGTGTCGCCCCGGGTGTGGGTGGTGCCGAACAGATTCGGCGACACACAGCGGACCTCGCGGGCGTTCCACGCGGCCCGGTACGCGGCCGGGGTGGCGATACAGCCGTCGGCGCCCGGGGCAGGACGAGAGGCGGGAAAGGCACTGGGCGCGCTGCCGAGCACGAGCAGGCAGGCCGCGAGAGCGACCACGGCTCGCGCGCGCGATCGAATGGACCGAAGGAACCGGAATCGGCGATTCATGCCGCCCAGTCTGAGAACTGACGGGGCGCCATGGCCAGCGGAATGCTCCGGTTGGCCTACTTCACGCACAGGCGCCTACGGGGCTTGCCCGGCGGACGTCACGAAGGTTCTTCGAAGTCGCTTGTAAGGATGGCGGCGAGCCGGACACATACCCGGCTGGAGGGGATGTGAACACACCTGATGAGCAGCGCTTCACGGAGCTGTACCGCGCCCACCACGCGGCCGTGGACGCGTACGTGCGCCGGCGTTCGGACGGCGCCCATGCTGTGGACGACGTCGTGGCGGAGGTGTTCCTGACCGCCTGGCGGCGGTTGGAGGAGATACCGCGCGGTGCGGTGCTGCCGTGGCTGTACGCGACGGCACGGCGCGTGCTGGCCAACGCGCGGCGGGCCGACCAGAGGCGGGGGAACCTCGCCGAGGCTGCCGCCCGGCACGGCAGGCACCATGTGGACGACCCCGCTGACGGGGTGGCGGGGAGCCTGGCGGTGGCCGCCGCCTTCGACGCCCTGGGAGAGCAGGACCAGGAGGTCCTGCGGCTGACCCTGTGGGAGGAGCTGCCGGCCCGCCACGCGGCGAAGGTTCTCGGCTGTACGACGGCCACCTTCCACGTGCGGCTGCACCGTGCCCGCACTCGACTGCGGCAGCGCCTCACCACCACCGGCACGGCTTCCGCGCCGCGGGCCCTGACGACTCTTGGGAGAGCCGATGCGTGACATCGACCAGACCCTGCGCGCGCTGAACCCGGTGCGCACGGGCGAGGAAGCGAGTCAGTCCCGGCTCGACGAGTTGCTCGCGCGTCCCCGGCGGGCGGCCACGGCGCGCCGGCCTGGCCGGGGCCGGTGGGCGTGGACCGTCACCGCCGCCGCGGTCACTGCCGCGGTGGCCGGCTACCTCGCCGTGGCCCCGTTCGGCATCGTCGCGCAGCCGGCCCTGGCGGCCACCCCCGCGCCGCTGCGTCCGCAGCACACGGACCGGCGAGCGGCCGACGTCCTGGAGGAGATCGCCGACCGCGTCTCCGGCCTGCCCGACACGCGGCCCGCCCCATGGCAGACCGAGCACTTCGTCACCGACGGCTGGTCCCTTTCGACGCTTGTCGACAACGTCCAGGTCACCTCCGCCGTCGTCCCGGAGCGACGCGAGACCTGGGGGGACCACGACGGCTCGTCCCGCTGGAAGAGCGAGTCCCTGACACCGCAATTCCAGAGCGAGCGCCAGCGCGAGATCTGGGAGGAGGCCGGCGCGGTGGGCGAGGAACCGGTTCACTCCAGCGGTACCAGCGGTCCGGACGCCACCAGGGCGAGTGAACCCCCCACGGCGGTCGGGGACATGCGCGCCTGGCTGGCGGGCGGGCAGAAGACGGGCGCCGGGCTGCTCTACGAGGTGGTCCCCGAACGCTTCCAGGACCACGTCTTCTCGCCCGCCGGGCGGGCGGCCCTCCTACGCGTGCTGGCCTCGGCGGACGGGATCGTCTACGCGGGAGCCGTCAAGGACCGGGCCGGGCGCGGCGGCGAGGCCTTCTCGCTGACCGACCGGTTCGGAGGGCTGCCCAACAAGCGGACGCTCGTCTTCGACCCGGCCACCGGAAATCTCCTCTCCTACGAGGAGCAGGTGCTGGACGACCCCGGAAAGCTCAACGTCCGCCCCTACTCGGTGATCCAGTACAGCACCTTCCTCACCGCCGAACGGCTCAAGTGACCTCGGCACGACCGTTGACGGGAGTTACCGGGGGTAAGGATGATCCGGCCATGGCGACTGACGCGGGTGCTCCGCTCCCCCGGTTCCCGGACGGCTTTCTCTGGGGTGTCTCCACTTCCGCCCATCAGATCGAGGGGGCGGCCGGGGAGCGTGAGCCGTCCGTGTGGGACGTGTTCACGGCGGAGCCCGGCCGGGTGCGGGACGGGTCCACGGGGGCGGTGGCCTGCGACCACTACCACCGCTATCGCGAGGACGTGGCCCTGCTGGCCGGGCTCGGCGTGCACGCGTACCGCTTCTCCGTCTCCTGGCCCCGGGTGAACTCCCCCGGCGGCCTGGACTTCTACGACCGCCTGGTGGACGAGCTGTGCGCGGCCGGCGTCCGGCCCGTGCCGACCCTGTTCCACTGGGACCTGCCCGCCTCGCTGGACTGGCTGGAGCGGGACACGGCGGCGCGGTTCGCGGACCATGTGAGCGTGGTGGCCGGCCGGCTCGGCGACCGGGTGCCGAAGTGGATCACCCTGAACGAGCCCGCCGAGCACACCCTCCTCGGCCACGCGCTCGGCACCCACGCCCCCGGCAGGCGGCTGCTCTTCGACGCGCTGCCGGCCGCCCATCATCAACTCCTGGCCCACGGGCTCGCGGTGCGGGCGCTGCGGGCGGCCGGCGCGGCGGACGTCGGCATCGCCAACTCCCACGGCCCGGTGTGGCCGGCCTCCGCCTCGCCGGCCGACGTGGAGGCGGCCGGCTTCTACGACCTCCTCCTCAACCGCCTCTTCGCCGAGCCGCTGCTCTTGGGCGAGTATCCCGACGGCCTGGACGCGCTGATGCCCGGCGACGTCGCGGCGGACCTGAAGGTGATCGCGGAACCCCTCGACTGGTACGGCGTCAACTACTACGCGCCGACCAGGGTGGGCGCGCCGGGCGCCACCGCCTCCGAGTACGGCGGCGTCTCCCTGCCGCCCGGACTCCCCTTCTCCGTCCACGAGATCGAGGGCGTCCCGAAGACCGACTTCGGCTGGCCGGTGGTCCCGGAAGCCCTGACCGAGCTGCTGCGCACCTTCCACGAGCGCTACGGCGACCGGCTCCCCCCGGTCGTCATCACCGAGAACGGCTGCTCCTACGAGGGCCTGGACGACCAGGACCGCATCACCTACCTGGACGCCCACCTCCGCGCCCTGCACGACGCCCTGACGGCCGGCGTCGACGTCCGCGGCTACTTCGTCTGGTCCCTGCTGGACAACTTCGAGTGGGCCGAGGGCTACGCGCGCCGCTTCGGCCTGGTCCACGTCGACTACCCGACCCAGCGCCGCACACCGAAGGCGTCGTACCACTGGTTCAGGGGGGTGCTGGGGGCGCAGGGCCGTGGGTGAGGGAGCTGTCAGAAGCCCAGGCGGCGGAGCTGCTTCGGGTCGCGTTGCCAGTCCTTGGCGACCTTCACGTGGAGGTCCAGGAAGACCGGGGTGCCCAGCAGCGCCTCGATCTGCTTGCGGGACTTGATGCCGACGTCCTTGAGCCGCTTGCCCTTCGGCCCGATGATGATCCCCTTCTGGCTGGGGCGCTCGATGTAGACGTTGGCATGGATGTCCAGGAGGGGGCGGTCGGCCGGGCGGTCCTCGCGCGGGAGCATCTCCTCGACGACCACGGCGATGGAGTGCGGCAGTTCGTCGCGGACCCCCTCCAGCGCGGCCTCGCGGATCAGCTCGGCGACCATCACCTGCTCGGGCTCGTCCGTGAGGTCGCCCTCGGGGTAGAGGGCCGGGCCCTCGGGGAGCAGCGGGACGAGCAGGTCGGCCAGCAGTTCTACCTGCTTGTCGCCGACCGCCGACACCGGCACGATCTCCGCCCACTCGAAGCCCAGCTCCTTGCCGAGCTGGTCGATGGCGATGAGCTGCTCGGCGAGGGCCTTGGAGTCGACCAGGTCGGTCTTGGTGACGATCGCGACCTTCGGCGTCTTGCGGATCCCCGCCAGCTCCTTGGCGATGAACCGGTCACCGGGGCCGAGCTTCTGGTCGGCCGGCAGGCAGAAGCCGATCACGTCGACCTCGGCCCACGTCGCGCGCACGACGTCGTTGAGCCGCTCGCCGAGCAGCGTGCGCGGCTTGTGCAGCCCGGGGGTGTCGACCAGGATCAGCTGCGCGTCCGGCCGGTGCACGATGCCCCGCACCGTGTGCCGGGTGGTCTGCGGCCGGTTGGAGGTGATCGCCACCTTCTGCCCGACCAGAGCGTTCGTGAGGGTGGACTTGCCCGCGTTGGGGCGGCCCACGAAGCAGGCGAAGCCGGCGCGGTGGACGGTCTCGGCCGGCTCTTCGGATGACGGGGTACGCACGCTCATGCCGTTCATTGTCCCTGATCCAGAACACCCCGCCGCACCGCGAGGCCCCGGTCACCCAGAGACAGCGGACCGTGACGCAAACACACCGGCAGCCGGTCAGCTCGCGGCGACCGTCTCCCGTAGCGTCCCGTCCGACCCCGCCAGCAGCACGGGCGTGCCGGCCCCGCCGAGGTCGGCTACGGCGGCCAGGTCCTCGCCCGGCACGGACGCCGCGTCGCTCACCACGGCCGCCGCCTCCAGGGACGTCGCCCCCGACGCCACCGCCATCGCGACGGCCGTCCGCAGGGCGCTCAGCTGCAAGGAGGCCAGCGTCACGGTCCCGGCGACATAGGTGCGGCCGGTCTCGTCCCGTACGGCCGCCCCCTCGGGCACACCGTTGCGGGCCCGCGCGGAACGGGCCAGCGTGACGATCTTGCGGTCCTCGGGGTCGAGCGCGCTGCTGTCGGTCATGCCCAAAGCATACGAAGCCACCGCCCGCCCACCCCGCCACGGGGTGCGGCGTCCCGGGTCACGGCCGGTCCAGGCGGAGGCGTTCCGTTCTCGGGAGGCCCGCGACGACGAGGTCGTAGGAGTCCTCGACCAGTTCGCGCAGGAGGCGGTCGGGCAGGGTGGCGTCGGCCGTCACGGTGTTCCAGTGGCGTTTGTTCATGTGCCAGCCGGGGACGATCAGGCCCTCGTGGTCGGTGCGCAGCCGGACCGCGTCCTCCGGGTCGCACTTGAGGTTGACCGTCAGGGGCCGCGCGCCCAGGTTCGTCAGGGCGAACATCTTGCCCAGCACCTTGAAGACCGAGGTCTCCGGGTTGAAGGGGAAGTCCTCCACGGCCGCGTTGCAGGACAGGCACAGGGCGCGCAGCTCCTGGGGGGTCACTCGGTGCCCGCCTCCTCGGCGACCGGCACCGGGACCGGCTCCACCAGCACCGTGACGATCTTGTTCCGGCGGCCCGCGGCGGCCTCCGCCGTCAGCTTCAGGCGGCGCTCGTCGGGCAGTTCGACCTCGGCGCAGGCACCGGCGATCGGGACCCGGCCGAGGGCCTTGGCGAGCAGGCCGCCGACGGTCTCCACGTCCTCGTCGTCGTACTCCTCCAGGCCGTACAGCTCGCCGAGGTCGGTGATGTCCAGGCGGGCGGTGACCCGGAAGCGGTTCTCGCCCAGCTCCTCCACCGGCGGCAGCTCCCGGTCGTATTCGTCGGTGATCTCGCCGACGATCTCCTCCAGGATGTCCTCGATGGTGACGATGCCCGCGGTGCCGCCGTACTCGTCGATGACGACGGCGACGTGGTTGCGGTCCTTCTGCATCTCGCGCAGCAGGTCGCCGGCGTTCTTGGTGTCGGGCACGAAGGCGGCCGGGCGCATCGCGGTGGAGACCAGGTCGTTCTCCGCGTCCCGGTTGATGTGCGTCTTGCGGACCAGGTCCTTCAGGTACACGATCCCGACGATGTCGTCCTCGCTCTCCCCGGTGACCGGGATCCGCGAGAACCCGGAGCGCAGGGCGAGGGTGAGGGCCTGCCGGATGGTCTTGAACCGCTCGATGGTGACCAGGTCGGTGCGCGGCACCATCACCTCGCGCACCAGCGTGTCGCCCAGCTCGAAGACGGAGTGCACCATCCGGCGCTCCTCGTCCTCGATCAGCGACTCCTTCTCGGCGAGGTCGACCAGCGCGCGCAGCTCCGCCTCGGAGGCGAACGGGCCGCGCCGGAAGCCCTTGCCGGGGGTGAGCGCGTTGCCGATGAGGATCAGCAGCGAGGGGATCGGGCCCATGATCCGGGCCAGCGGCAGCAGCACGTACGCCGCCGCCGTCGCGGTGTTCAGCGGGTGCTGGCGGCCGATGGTGCGCGGCGAGACGCCGACGGCGACGTACGACACCAGGACCATGACGCCGATGGCGACGAGCAGGGCCTGCCAGGTCTCGGTGAACTCCTGGAGGCAGGCGTAGGTGACCAGGGCCGCGGCGGCCATCTCGCAGGTGACGCGGACCAGCAGCGCCACGTTCAGGTAGCGGGTGGGGTCGGCGGCGATCTGCGCGAGCCTGGCGCCGCCGCGCCGGCCGGACTTGACGGCCTCCTCGGCGCGGAAGCTGGAGACGCGCGCGAGGCCCGCCTCCGCGCAGGCGGCGAGCCAGGCGACGACGACCAGCGCGATCGCGCCGACGACGATCTGCGGGGACATCCGGCCCCGCCTACGAGACGGTCGGCGCCGGGGACGGCCCGGTCAGGCCGCGCTCGGCCCGCCAGCCGTCCACGATGGCGGCCTGGAGCCCGAACATCTCGGCCTTCTCGTCCGGCTCCTCGTGGTCGTAGCCGAGCAGGTGCAGCACGCCGTGGACGGTGAGCAGGTGCAGCTCCTCGTCCATGGAGTGCTGCGTCGGCGCGTCGGCGCCCTGCTTGGCGGCGACCTCCGGGCACAGCACGATGTCGCCGAGCAGCCCCTGCGGCGGCTCGTCGTCGTCCTTCGACGGCGGACGCAGCTCGTCCATCGGGAAGGACATGACATCGGTGGGCCCGGGCAGGTCCATCCACTGGATGTGGAGCTGCTCCATGGCGTCGGCGTCCACGACGATCACCGACAGCTCGGAGAGCGGGTGGATGCGCATCCGCGCGAGCGCGTAGCGGGCGATGTCGAGGACCGCCTGCTCGTCTACCTCGGTGCCGGACTCGTTGTTGACGTCGATCGACATGGTCGTGCTGGTCTACTTCCCCTGGGTGCCCTTGGCGCGAGACCTGCTCCGGGCGCCCTGGTGGCCGCCGTTCTCGGTGCCGTTCTCGCTGTCGTACTTCTCGTACGCGTCGACGATACGGCCCACCAGCTTGTGCCGGACGACATCCTGGGACGACAGCCGGGAGAAATGGACGTCCTCGACGCCCTCCAGGATCTCCTGCACCTGCCTGAGACCCGACTTCTGGCCGTTCGGCAGGTCGACCTGGGTGACGTCACCCGTGATCACGATCTTCGACTCGAAGCCGAGCCGGGTGAGGAACATCTTCATCTGCTCGGGGCTGGTGTTCTGGGCCTCGTCCAGGATGATGAAGGCGTCATTGAGCGTACGTCCCCGCATATACGCCAGCGGCGCGACCTCGATGGTCCCGGCGGCCATCAGTCTCGGGATGGAGTCCGGGTCGAGCATGTCGTGCAGCGCGTCGTACAGCGGGCGCAGGTAGGGGTCGATCTTCTCGTAGAGCGTGCCGGGCAGGAAGCCGAGCCGCTCGCCGGCCTCGACCGCCGGGCGGGTCAGGATGATCCGGTTGACCTGCTTGGACTGGAGGGCCTGGACCGCCTTGGCCATGGCCAGGTAGGTCTTGCCGGTGCCGGCGGGGCCGATGCCGAAGACGACGGTGTGCTTGTCGATCGCGTCGACGTAGCGCTTCTGGTTGAGGGTCTTGGGCCGGATGGTCCGTCCGCGCGAGGACAGGATGTTCTGGGTCAGCACCTCGGCCGGGGTCTCCGGACCGTCGCTCGTCCCGTTGTCGCTCGCCTTGAGCATGGCGATCGAGCGTTCCACCGCATCCTCCGTCATCGGCTGTCCGGTGCGGAGCACCAGCATCATCTCGTCGAACACGCGCGAGATCAGGGCGACGTCGACGGGATCGCCGGTCGCGCTGATCTCATTGCCCCGGACGTGGATGTCGGCCGCCGGGAAGGCCTTCTCGATCACACGCAGGAGGTTGTCGCCGGATCCCAGCACGGTCACCATGGGGTGCTGGGCGGGGACGGTGAACTGCGCTCGCGCCCGCTCCTGCGCGGGAGTGTGAGCTGTGGGTGTCTCTGTCATGGGCCGGCGCTCGACGCCTGCGCTTCCTCCTCGTCACGGCCGCACGACTGAGGGCGGCCTCCCATCCCCAGAGTACGACGCCCCTCCGGGAAGCTCGCAGCACTTTTCACACGGTCACATTTCGGGTGAGGGCTTCTCGGTACCGGTCCTCTGGAGGGGGTACGTGCCGGGGGCCGGTGGGCGGGGAGGCGGCGCGATGCCGGGGGCCGGCGGGCGAGGAGGCAGCCGGTGCCGGGGCCCGGCAGGCAAGGAGGCAGCTGGTGCCCGGGCTTCGGACGGCGGAGCGTGTCGGGGGCTTCGGACGGCGGTCTCCTCGGCGCGGGCCGGCTGGACTCCCGGGGGGCGAGGCCTGTCCGTCAGATCCGGGTACGGGTACGGATACGGGCCCACGCTCCTTCGGACGCAACCGGTCGCTTCTCGGTGCCGAGCGCCTGGGACGGGCCGGTGCGGCCCGGCCGGCGCCGCCCTCCCGTAAGTCGCCATGACCGACCGTTTCTCGCCGTCGGCCTGCCAAGGCCGGTGAGCGCGGGCCGGCCAGGGGCTTCGGCCAGACCACTCGCCCCTGCCTCGCCACGTCCCTCCACTACTCGATACCGGTCGAGTGGGCGGGCGCGCGCGGGCTCAGTCGGCGGCGTCGGCCACGGGCTCCACGTCCCCCGACACCATCGACCACGTCTCGCCGCCCACCGGCTGAGCGGGCGCGCGGCTCGGCCGACAGGGACGGGTACGGGGCACGCGCATCCCCACACCACCGGTCGCACTTGGGCGCCGGACGGCTGGAGCGGGGCGCGCCTCGGCCGACAGAGGCGGGTACCGGGCACGCGCATCCCCACACCACCGGTCGCACTTGGGCGCCGGACGGCTGGAGCGGGGCGCGCCTCGGCCGACAGCGTCGGGCACCGGGCACGCGCATCCCCACGCCACCGGTCGCACTTGGGCGCCGGGCGGCTGGAGCGGGGCGCGGCTTGGCCGACAGGGACGGGTGGGCGGGTGGGAAAAGGTCTTTGGGTCAGGTCGCCGGGCGGAAGCCGATCGTGGGGACCGCTCGGCGCAGGGGCCACGGGCGGTCCAGGCGCTCGGGGACGAGGCCGTCGAGGAAGGCGTACCGGCGTAGGGCCATCGGCTCCTGACCCGGCAGGGACTGCACCCGTTTCCACCAGGCCCCGATCTCCGACCACCCCGGTGCCGACAGCGATCCCCCGAACTCCTGGACGGACAGCGCGGCCGTCAGGCCGGCGAAGGCCAGCCGGTCGGCCAGGGGCCAGCCCGCCAGCGTGCCCGTGACGAACCCGGCGACGAACACGTCCCCCGCGCCCGTCGGGTCCAGCGCCTCCACGGCGATCGCGGGGACTTCGGCCGCCTCCCCGGTGCGTCGGTCCACCGCGTACGCCCCATCGGAGCCGAGCGTCACCACGGCCACCGGCACGTGTGCGGTCAGGGCGTGCGCGGCCCGCCGGGGGCAGTCGGCGCCGGTGTACCGCTTGGCCTCCTCCGCGTTCGGCAGGAACGCCTCGCAGTGCTCCAGGTCGGCGAGCCCGGCCAGGTCCCACGCGCCGGTCTCGTCCCAGCCCACGTCCGCGAAGATCCGGGTGCCGGCCCGCGCGGCCTGCGCGATCCACGGCGCCCGGCGCCCCGGCGTCAGCGAGGCGACCGCCGCCCGTGCCCGGGGCGACACCTCCGGCGCGGTCTCCTCGGGCGGCGGCTCGTGCCCGTGGGAGACCATCGTCCGCTCGCCCTCGTACGCCATCGACACCGTCACCGGCGAGTGCCACCCCGGTACGGTCCGCGAGGCCGACAGGTCGATGCCCTCGCCCCCGGCGAGCGCGTCCCAGCAGTACTCCCCGTAGTGGTCGTCCCCGAAGGCCGCCGCGAGCGAGGTCCGCAGGCCGAGCCGGGCCAGCGCGGCGGCCATGTTGGCGACCCCGCCGGGGCTGGAGCCCATGCCCCGCGCCCAGGACTCGGTGCCGCGCACGGGCGCCGAGTCCAGGCCGGTGAAGACGATGTCGAGGAAGACCGTGCCCGTGAGGTAGACGTCCCAGGGCGGGTCGCCGGGGGCGCGCAGCGCGGCGAGCGGGTCGACCTGGGCGCGGCGGCGGCCGGCCCGGGTGAGGTGTTCCGGTTCCTCTCCGGTGAACGTGTGCGACGGGGTCACGGTGCGCTCCCTGGCGTGGTGCGGATCTCGCCAGTGTGCACCAGGCCGGCGTCGAGGAGCGGCGGCTCTCACCAGCGGGGCATCACCGGTGTGCGCCAGTCCGGTTCGGCCGCCCGCATCGCCGCCGCGTCGTCCCGGTCGCGCAGTGTGCCGTCGTCGTCGGCCCATCGCCGGTGCAGCCGGGCGAGTTCGTCCCGGTCCAGCTCGACGCCGAGGCCGGGCGTGTCGGAGACCTCGACCGCGCCGCCGGTGAAGGCGATCCGCTCGGTGAGGACGTCCTCGGACTGCCAGGGGTAGTGGGAGTCGCAGGCGTGGTGCAGGTCGGGCACGGTCGCGGCCACGTGGGTCATCGCGGCGAGGCTGATGCCGAGGTGGGTGTTGGAGTGCATGGACACCCCGACCCCGAACGCGGAGCAGACGGCGGCGAGTTCACGGGTGCGGCGCAGCCCGCCCCAGTAGTGGTGGTCGGAGAGGACCACCTGTACGGCGTCCCGGGTGAACGCCTCCCTGATCTCGCCCAAGGTGGTCACGCACATGTTGGTGGCGAGCGGCACGCCGGTGCCGGCCGACACCTCGGCCATGGCGGGCGTGCCCAGCGTGGGATCCTCCAGGTACTCCAGCAGGTCCCCGAGTTCGCCGGCCACCTTCAGGGAAGTCGCGACGGACCAGGCGCCGTTGGGGTCGAGGCGCAGCGGGTGCCCGGGGAAGGCCTCGGCGAGGGCGCGTACGGCGGCGATCTCCTCGTCCGGCGGGAAGACACCGCCCTTGAGCTTGAACGACGTGAACCCGTGCCGGTCCCGCAACTCCCGGGCCTGCGCGACGACTCCGGCCGGGTCGAGGGCCGCCCCCCAGGGGTCCGGCTCGGCCGGTACGCCCGCCGGGTGCCCGGCCCATTTGTAGAAGAGGTAGGCGCTGTACTCGACGCGGTCGCGGACCTTGCCGCCGAGCAGCGCGTGCACCGGCAGCCCGAGCGCCCTGCCCTGCGCGTCCAGGCAGGCGACCTCGAAGGCGGACAGCACGGACAGCCGGAGTTTGCCGGCGCTCTGCACCCCGCGCAGCCCGCCGGCGTCGACGGCCTCGCCGACCCGGGACTCGTCCACCGCGAGGTCGATCCCGAAGAGGCTGTTCACGTCCATGACCGACCGGCCGGGCAGCGACTCGGCCAGCGGCCGGGCGAGTTCCAGGTACTCGGTGTCGCCGTAGGTCTCGCCGAGCCCGGTGACCCCGTCGGCGGTGACGACCTCCACGATCAGCCGGGGGGTGTACGGCTGGTGCACGCCTTGGGTGTTGAGCAGCGGCGGGTCGGCGACCAGGATCGGGGTCAGCCGTACCTCGGTGATGGTCAGGTCACGGGTCACAGGGAGGCTCCCACGAGGTCGAGGCCGGCGGTGAGGAGGGCTTCGAGGCCGGCCAGGTCGGCGGGCGAGGGCTCGGTGAGCGGGGCGCGTACGGGGCCGACCGGCTGTCCGCGCAGCCGGGCCGCCGCCTTCACCAGGGACACCGCGTAGCCGGGCGCGCGGTCGCGGAGTTCGACGAAGGGGACGTAGAAGACGCGCAGCAGCTTCTCGACGGTGCCGTGGTCGTCGTCACGGAGGGCGGTGTGGAAGGCGCCGGCGATCTCGGGGGCGAAGGCGTGCACGGCGGAGGAGTAGGCGGGGACGCCGACGGCGGCGTAGGCGCGGGCCTGGATCTCGGCGGTGGCGGCGCCGTTGAAGAAGAGGAAGCCGTCGGGGGCGGCGAGGGTGAGGCGCTGGAGCCGGTCGAGGTCGCTGTGGCCGTCCTTGAGGCCGATGACACCGGGGACGCGCGCGATGCGCCGCAACGCCTCGACGCCGTAGGCGACCTGGCCGCGCTGGTAGGCGATCAGCGGCAGCCGGGTGCGGGCGGCGAGGTGCTCCAGCTGGGCGGCGAGTCCGTCCTGCGGGGCGTCCACGAGGTAGTGCGGCAGAACGAGCAGGGCGTCGGCGCCGGCCTCCTCGGCGATCCGCGCGAACCGGGCGGCCTGCGCCCAGCCGTACCCGGTGCCGGCCACGACGGGCACGTGTCCGGCCGCCTCCTGGACGGTGACGGAGACGACCGTGCGGTACTCGTCCTCGTCCAGCGAGAAGAACTCCCCGGTGCCGCAGGCCGGGAAGACGGCGCCGGGCCCCGTGGCGAGCCGGCCGGCGACATGGGCGCGCAGGCCGTCGGGATCGAGGGAGCCGTCGTCACGGAAGGCGGTGAGCGGGAAGGACAGCACACCGCGCGCCATCCCCTCCCGCAGCCGCCGCGCCACCTGCTCCGGAGCCGGATCGCCGCCCACGCTGACCATCTCCCCTTGTGAATGCCGTCCATGTATGAGAACCGAGGCTAGATACACGCACACGGGAGCGTCAACGGGGCGCCCGGCATGCGAGAAGGACACACGAGCAACGCAAAGAGCCCCACCCCGCACACGGCGGGATGGGGCTCCACTGGAGCGCCGGGCAGGCCTTGCACCTGCATCTCCCCACAGGAAGTGGGGCGTCTTTCCTTGGACCACCAACGCAGCGTCCGCCACCGGGAGTTCCCGGCGACCGCGACGTGATCAACTATAGCGCACGTCTGACGAGTGCACGACCAGAGAGTGGAGGGGGCGCACTCTTACCCCACTCGGCGGAGCGCAAACTCAGATGTGATCCAGATCACACTTAGTGATCTTCTTCCGTATCCGCGTGCTTGATACAACTTGCTCGCTTCGCTTCCGTCTGCCCCGCCCTGCCCTGCCCTGGAAACGCCCGTGTCCGCTCCCCTCGCCCTGCCCCGGCCCCTCCTCGCGCTCTTCACCGCCGGGTACCTCGCCCCCTACCTGCTGCCGACCGCCGTCGGCCGGCTGGCCGGCGGGCTGTCGCTCACCACCACCGAGGCCGGCGCCATCGGCAGCGCCCTGCTGCTGAGTTCGGCGACGGCCGGCTTCCTGCTGGCCACCCGGGTGGACCGGACCGGCCCCCGCGCCCTCGCCCGCGCCGGCCTCGCCCTCGCCTTCCTCGGCTACGGCGGCGCCGCGCTCACCGGCTCCGTACCGGCCGTCGTCGCGGGAGCGGTCGCGGGCGGGCTCGGCTCGGGCACCGTCGCCGCGGTGGCCACGAGCGGTATCGCCGCCGCGCGCGACCCGCACCGGGTCACCACGGCCGGCCTGCTCGCTGTCTCCGTCCTCGCCGGCGCGCTCTACCTGACGCTCCCCCACCTGGGCCCGGGACACGGGCTGCCGCTGGCCGCGATCGCGCTGACCGCGCTCGCCGTCTGGCCGTTCACCGGCCGCCTGCCCCGCCGTACCGTGCCGGTCCGCGCGGCCGTCGCGCGCGGCCGGCTGCCGCACCCGCGCTCGGGGCTGCCGCTGGTCGCGGCCATGCCCTGCTGGTCGCTCGCCCAGAACGCCCTGTGGGGCGTGAGCGGCCGGATCGGTGTCTTACAGGCCCATCTCACCGAGGTCACCGTCGGCGCGGTCCTCGCGGTCGCGCTCGGCGCCGGTCTGCTGGGCGTGCTCGGCGCGGGCGCGCTCGGCACCCGGCTGGGCCGCGCGCTGCCGATCGGCGCCGGTACGGCCCTCATCGCCGGCTGTGTCGCGGTCAGCGCGTCGGCGACGGACCTGCCGGTCTTCGCGGCGGGCGAGGTCGCCTGGAACCTGCTCTACCCGGTCGTGCTGTCGTACGTCATCGGGCTCGCCGCCGCCCTGGACCCGAAGGGCCGCTGGGCGGTGCTGGCCGGGTCGGCGGCCTCGCTCGGCACGGCGGCGGGCCCGCTGGCGGGCAGCCTGCTGGCGGGCTGGGCGGGCTTCCCGGCGATAGGGCTGCTGCTCGGCGCCGGGCTGCTGCTCGCCGCCGTACCGATGACGGCCGTGGCGCTGCGCCCGGCCGGGCAGCCACCGCACGTCGTCGCACTCCCCCCGGAGACACTTCCCCTGGAGAGCGCCGCCGCGCTCGTCCGGGAGGCCTACGCCACCGTGTCCCCGAACTCGTAGGCCTCGACCTCGGCCAGGTAACGCGCCCGGCGCTCCTCGTCGTCGTCCAGGAAGGCAGCGAGGAAGGAGTTGCGGGCCAGCTCGCGCAGCCGGTCCTCGGTCAGGCCCAGCGCCGCGCGCACGGCGGTGAAGTTGTCGCCGACGTAGCCGCCGAAGTAGGCCGGGTCGTCGGAGTTGACCGTGCACAGCAGGCCCGCGTCGAGCATGGCCGGCAGCGGGTGGTCGGCCAGGGTGTCCACGGTGCGCAGCCGGACGTTGGAGAGGGGGCACAGGGTGAGCGGGACGCGCTCCCGGACCAGCCGCTCGACCAGCGCCGGGTCCTCCATACAGCGCAGGCCGTGGTCGACGCGCTCGACGCCGAGGACGTCCAGGGCCTCCGTGATGTACTCCGGCGGCCCCTCCTCGCCGGCGTGCGCGACCCGGTGCAGGCCGAGCGCGGCGGCGGCCTCGTAGACCTCGCGGAACTTCGCCGGCGGGTGCCCGACCTCGGCGGAGTCCAGGCCGACGCCGGTGATCCGGTCCAGGTAGGGCCGCGCGGCCTCCAGGGTGGCGAGGGCGGACTCGGCGGACTCGTCGCGCAGGAAGCACATGATCAGCCGGGTGGAGACGCCGTGGCGTCGCTCGCTGCTGGCGAGCGCCCGCCACAGCCCCTCCACCACCGTGCCCATCGCCACGCCCCGGGCGAGGTGGGCCTGCGGGTCGAAGAAGATCTCCGCGTGCCGGACGCCCTGCGCTGCGGCGCGGGCCAGGTAGGCGTCGGCGAGGTCCGCGAAGTCCTGCTCGGTGCGCAGGACGGCCATCAGCTCGTAGTACAGGTTCAGGAACGACTGGAGGTCCTCGAACCGGTACGCCTCGCGCAGTTCGTCGGTGTCGGCGTAGGGCAGCCGGACGCCGTTGCGGGCGGCCAGCTCGAAGGCCAGCTCCGGTTCGAGGGTGCCTTCGACGTGGAGGTGCAGTTCTGCTGCGGGGAGGGGCATCGAATCATCGTACGACCCTCGCCACCTGCGGTTTCACCGGCGCTTGGGGACCGGCACCCGCTGTAGGTCGTAGGCCACCGTCAGTTCGCCCGCGTAGCCCGCGGCCCGGGCCTGGCGCCCGAACTCGGCGGGGTCCGAGTAGCGCTGGCTGAAGTGGGTGAGCACGAGGTGCCGTACGCCCGCGTCCCGGGCGACGGCCGCCGCCTGCCCGGCGGTCAGGTGCCCGTGGTCCTCGGCCAGGGCGGTGTCCTCGTCGAGGAAGGTGGACTCGATGACGAGCAGGTCGCAGCCCTCGGCCAGCGCGGACACCCCCTCGCACAGCCGGGTGTCCATGACGAACGCGAACCGCTGCCCGCGCCGCACCTCGCTGACGTCCTCCAGCGTCACGTCCCCGAGCCGCCCCTCGCGCTGGAGCCGGCCCACGTCGGGGCCCCGGACGCCGAACGCGGCGAGCCGGTCGGGCAGCATGCGCCGGCCGTCGGGCTCGGTCAGCCGGTAGCCGAAGGACTCGACCGGGTGGGAGAGCCGGCGGGCCTGAAGGGTGTACGACGGAGTGCGCGCGAGGACGCCGTCGGCGGCGACCGGTGCCTCGGTGAGGCGGACGGTCTCGCGGTAGGCGGTGGCGTACCGCAGCCGGTCGAAGAAGCGCTGCCCGGAGGCCGGGTAGTGCGCGGTGACCTCGTGCGGGACCCGGTCGAGGTTGATCCGCTGGATGACCCCGGCGAGGCCGAGGGAGTGGTCGCCGTGGAAGTGCGTGACGCACAGCCGGTTCAGGTCGTGCGCGGCGACCCCGGCGCGCAGCAGCTGGCGCTGGGTGCCCTCGCCGGGGTCGAACAGGATGCCCTCGCCGTCCCACCTGAGCAGGTAGCCGTTGTGGTTGCGGTGCCGGGTCGGGACCTGGCTGGCGGTGCCGAGGACCACCAGTTCACGGACGGACATGCCTGGCTATCCGGGGGGCCACTGGAGGCCGCGGCCGCCGAGCACGTGCGCGTGGGCGTGCCAGACGGTCTGCCCGGCGCCGCCGCCGGTGTTGAAGACGGTGCGGTAGCTGTCGAGCTTCTCCTCGTCGGCGACGGCCTGGGTGGCGGCGAGGACGTCGGCGGCGAGCCCCGGGTCGCCGGCGCCGAGGGCGGCGGCGTTCTCGTAGTGGGCCTTGGGGATCACCAGGACGTGCGTCGGCGCCTGCGGGTTTATGTCGCGGAAGGCGAGGGTCGTCTCGGTCTCGCGGACGACCGTCGCCGGGATCTCGCCCGCGACGATCTTGCAGAACAGGCAGTCGTCCTGCGGCTCTCCGGCCATGGGTGTGCCTCCTGTTGATCAATTACCGGGCATCGTAGTCGGTCGGGGGCGGACGGGTCCCGTCCCTTTCCGCGGGGTGCGGTCGGGTCAGTCGGGCAGGGTCGGCGGGGTGCTCGCGGGGCGGTCCGCGAGCGCCTCAAGGGCGAGCCGGATCGCCGCGTCGAGCTGGGCGTCCGTGCCCGCCGCCCAGTCCTGGGGGCGCTGGACGACCTCCACGTCCGGGTCGACGCCGTGGTTCTCCACGTCCCAGCCGACGCCCTCCAGCCAGATCGCGTACTTGGGCTGGGTGACGAGGGTGCCGTCGATCAGGTGGTAGCGGCTGTCGATGCCGATGACACCGCCCCAGGTGCGGGTGCCGACGACCGGTCCGATGCCGAGGGCCTTGATCGCCGCGTTGACGATGTCGCCGTCCGAGCCGGAGAACTCGTTGGCGACGGCGACGACGGGACCGCGCGGCGCGTCCAGCGGATAGCTGGTGGGGCGCATGCCGCGGGCCAGGTCCCAGCCGATGATGCGGCGGGCCAGTTTCTCGATCACGAGCTGCGAGGTGTGGCCGCCGCGGTTCTCCCGCACGTCCACGACCAGTCCCTCGCGGGCGACCTCCACGCGCAGGTCGCGGTGGATCTGGGCCCAGCCGGGGGCCTGCATGTCGGGCACGTGCAGATAGCCGAGCCGGCCGTCGGAGGCGGCGTGGACGTGGGCGCGGCGGCTCGCGACCCAGGCGTGGTAGCGCAGCGGCTCCTCGTCGGCGACGGGCACGACGACGGTGTGCCGGGGCTCGCCGCCCGCCGCCGGGGAGACGGTCAGCTCGACGGGGTGCCCGGCGGTGCCGGCGAGCAGCGGCCCGGGACCGGTCATCGGGTCGACCTGGTGACCGGCCACCGCGATGATCGCGTCACCGGGGCGTACGGCGACGCCGGGCGCGGCGAGCGGGGAGCGGGCGTCGGGGTCGGAGGTCTCGGCCGGGAGGATCCGGTCCACCCGCCAACTCCCGTCCGCGTGCCGGGAGATGTCGGCGCCGAGCAGGCCGTGCCGGGGGCCGCCGCGGTGGCCGCCGCCGGAGCGGACGTAGGCGTGCGAGGTGCCGAGTTCGCCGTGCACCTCCCACAGCAGGTCGACCAGGTCGCTGTGGGTGGCGACGCGGGCCAGCAGCGGGCGGTAGCGGGCCAGGACGCCGTCCCAGTCGACGCCGCCGAGGTCGGCGCGCCAGAAGTGGTCGCGCATGAGCCGGCCGGTCTCGTCGTACATCTGCCGCCACTCGGCGGCCGGGTCGAGGAGCTGGCGGACCCGGGCGAGGTCGACGGTGACGGTGGCGTCGCCGTCGTCGTCCGAGCCGGTACGGCGGTCGGCGGGGGCGACCCGCAGCCGGCCCCCGGTCCACAGCAGGACGCGCTTGCCGTCGCCGGCGACCTCGAAGTGGTCGGCGTCGGAGGCCAGGTGCTCCAGGCGGCGCTGGACGAGGTCGTAGCGCTCCAGCCCGGTGTGCGGGTCGGGGTCCTCGGGGTGGGCGCGGGCGGTGCCGAGGACGCCCCGCACGGGGTGGCGCAGCCACAGGACGCCGTCCTTGGCGGCCCGCAGGGTGGAGTAGCGGCCGGCCTCCACCGGGAAGGGCACGATCCGGTCGGCGAGGCCGTCGAGGTCGACGCGGGTGGCGGGGGCGCCCTCGCCGTCGGTGTCGTCCTTGTCGGGGTTCTCGAAGGGGCGGCCGTGCCGCTGCGGGCCGAACGGCGAGGGTGTGGTGGCGGCCAGCGTGATCAGGTGCGGGCGGGCGCCGACCACGAAGGCGAGGTCGAAGACGTGCTCGTCGTAGACCGGGTCGAAGGCGCGGTTGGACAGGAAGGCGAGGTGCTTGCCGTCGAGGGTGAAGGCGGGGGCGTAGTCCTGGAAGCGCAGCGGGGTCGCCTCGGTGACCGACAGGTCGGTGGTGTGGGCGAGGCGCAGCTGGGAGAGCGGGCGGGGGCCGGGGTGGGCCCAGGCGAGCCAGGCGGAGTCGGGGGAGAAGACCAGCCCGGAGACCTCGCCGTCGTCGCTGTGGTCGACCTCGCGTACCTCGCCGGTCTCCCGCTCGACCAGCAGCAGCCGGCCGTCGTGCGCGGCGACGGCGACCCGGGCGCCGTCGGGTGCCACGGCCAGTTCCAGGACCCGGCCGAGCTGTCCGGCGGCGAGCCGGCGGGGCGGGGCGCCGGGCACGGTGCCGGTGGCGGGGGCGAACTCCAGGGCGTCCTCGCCCTCGGCGTCGGTGACCCACACCGCCCACTCCTCGCCGTCGGCGCGGAAGGCGCGGGGCAGCCGGGCGCGGACGCCGGGGGTGGCGGCTAGGGCGCGGGCGGGGCCGTCGCGGTGGGTGACCCAGTGGACGCCGCCGCGCACGCAGACGGCGCTGCCGCGCGCGGTGTGATCGGGGGACGCCTCGCCGAACCAGTGGGCGGCGTTGACGGGGCGCGGGCGCAGGTCGGCGCGCGGCCCGCCGAGCCGGACCGGCAGCGGGCGCGGCTCGGCGCCCTCCAGGTCGTCGAGCAGCAGGAGTTCGCCGCCGCTGCCGTAGACGACACGGGTGCCGTCGCCGGCCGCGTGCCGGGCGTAGAAGCCGTCGAGGGGGGTGTGCCGGCGCAGGTCGGAGCCGTCGGCGAGGGAGGAGTACAGGGCGCCGGTGCCCTCGTGGTCGCAGAGGAAGGCGAGGCGCTCCCCCGCCCACACCGGGCACTCGATGTTGCCGTCCAGGTCCTCGTGGAGGCGGACGAACTCCCCGTCGCCGTCCCGGTCGATCCACAACTTGCCCGCCGTGCCGCCCCGGTAGCGCTTCCAGTAGGCGGCCTCGCGGCCCATCGGCGCGGACAGCAGCACGGTGGCCGGGCCGGGCGCGACGTCGCCGACCGGGCCGTACGGCAGGGTCTCGGCCGGGCCGCCGTCCAGCGGGACGGCGTGCGCCCAGGTGTGGCGGAAGCTCTGCCGGCCCTGCGCGCTGAGCGCGAGCACCCGGCCGTCGGCGGTCCAACCGCGCACCTCGGTACGGCTGTTGCCCCAGTGGGTCAGCCGCCGGGCCGGGCCGCCCTCGACCGGGGCGACGTGCACCTCGGGGGCGCCGTCCCGGGTGGAGGTCCAGGCGAGATGCCGGCCGTCCGGCGATATCCGCGGCAGGGTCACCGGCCGGTTGTCGGCGCTGACCCGCCAGGCCCGGCCGCCGTCGAGGGGCGCGAGCCAGACGTCGTCCTCGGCGACGAACGTCACCAAGTCGCCGCGCAGGTGGGGGAATCGCAGGTAGGCGGGGGTGTCCGTGGTGTTCGTCGCAGTGCCCTGGGTCACCCCGTCACTCTACGCAGCGGCCGGTGCGCCCGCCGCCGGTTTCCGATCACTTGCCCTCGACGGGCCAGCAGGTGGGGTCGCCCTTGCACCACAGGGTCCGGGTGACGGTCACCGTGACGGTGGGCCGGCCGCCGGGCTGGCGGTACGTGGGCGGCCGGTACGTCGGTCCGGGCGTCGCGTCGCAGTCGCCGAGCCCGTCGACGTGGAACACCTGCCGGCCGCCGACCTTCGCGGTGAGGTTCCCGCGCACACAGGCCCCGTCGACGGCCCGGGTCACCCGGCCGGTGACGGTGATCTTCCGGCCGTCCTTGGTCTCACCCTTGCAGTCGACGGACACGACGGTGCTCTCGCTCGGCGCGGGCGACGTGGCCGCCGTACCGCCTCCGCCGCTGCCGGTGCAGGTCAGCCAGTCGACGTCCACGTGCCGTTTCTCCAGCGCGGTCGTCGCCGTGGTGTCGGTGGTGTAGGCGACGGTCGCGGATCCGAGCCCGCCCGGCTGACAGGCGGCCATCCCGGCACCGCCCACGACGACCAGACCCACGACTCCGGCGACTCGGACCAGCCTCGATGCCCCCATACCGGCAGCGTCCCACCCCCGTCCGCCGCGCGGAAGGCCGCATACGGCCACTCACCCGATCGGGGCGCCGTCAGCCACGCAACAGCAGCCACTCCTGGAGTTCGACCAGATTGCCCTCGGGGTCCTTCAGGTGGGCGGCGCGCATGCGGTCGGTCAGGGGGGCCGGGCCACGCAGGAGGACGGCGCCGCGGGCGGTGATGTCGGCGCAGTAGGCGTCGAGGTCGTCCACGCGCAGGACGACCAGGGAGCGGTGGCCGGTGGCGGTCTCGCCCAGCTCGTCCAAGGTCTCGGCCATCAGCACCCGGTCCTGGAGGGCGATTCCGGCCGAGCCGGCGTGCGGGCTGAACTTCTCGTACGGCCCCTCGGTCGCGCCGGACTGCGGTCTGAGGCCGAGGACGTCGGCGTAGAAGCGGTAGCAGGCCGCGAAGTCGGTGACCAGGAGGCGGACTTGGGCGAGTTCCACGGGGTCCCCCGGGGGGTGTCAGGACCAGCGGCCGGTGCGGCCCAGCAGCAGGGCGGCCGCGGCGGTGCCGGCGGTGGAGGTGCGCAGGACGGTGGGCCCGAGGACGTACGGCCCGGCGCCGGCCCGCGCGAAGAGGGCCAGCTCCTCCGGGGAGACCCCGCCCTCGGGGCCGACGACGAGCACGATCTCACCCTCGGCGGGCAGGTCGGCGATGGCGAGCCGCGCCTCGCCGCTCTCGTGCAGGACGGCCGCGAAGTCGGCCCGCGCGAGCAGGGCGGCCACCTGCTGGGTCGTCGCCGCGTCCGCGACCTCCGGGAAGCGGACCCGGCGGGACTGCTTGCCGGCCTCGCGGGCGGTGGAGCGCCACTTGCCGAGCGCCTTCAGACCGCGCTCGCCCTTCCACTGGGTGACGCAGCGGGACGCCTGCCAGGGCACGACGGCGTCGACGCCGACCTCGGTCATGGTCTCGACGGCCAGCTCACCGCGGTCACCCTTGGGCAGCGCCTGGACGACGGTGATCCGGGGCGCCGCGGCCGGCTCCTCGCGCACGGCCGCCACGGTCACCAGCAGCCGGTCCTTGCCCTCGGCCGCGCTGACGACGCCCTCGGCCCAGCGGCCCCGGCCGTCGGTCAGCACCACGTCCTCGCCCGGCCGCAGCCGCTTCACGGACACCGCGTGCCGCCCCTCGGGCCCGTCGAGCACGAACTCGGGCCCGCTCGGGTCGAGTTGGTCGACGACGAAGACGGGAGCGGTCATCGGGGGTCACCGCCCGCCGACAACGCTGTCCTCGCGTCGGCGAGTTCGGCCGCCAGGACCTCCACCAGCCGTCCGGCGGGCAGGTCGCGGGCCAGCCGGTGCCCCTGGCCCGCCCACAGCGCCATGCCCTGCGCGTCCCCGGCCTTGGCGGCGGCCTTGCGCAGCGGGGAGGTGAGGTGGTGGACCTCCGGGTAGGCGGCGGGGGCGTACGGCCCGTGCTCGCGCAGGAACCGGTTGACCAGCCCGCGCGCCGGACGCCCGGAGAAGGCCCGGGTCAGCTCGGTGCGCGCGAACAGCGGGTCGGTCAGCGCCCGCTTGTGCACGTCCTGGGCGCCGGACTCGGGGGTCGCGAGGAACGCGGTGCCGAGCTGGGCGGCGCTCGCGCCGGCCGCGAGGACGGCGGCGATCTGGGCGCCGCGCATCAGGCCGCCGGCGGCGACGACCGGGATGCCCACGGCCTCGCGGACCTGGGTGATCAGCGACAGCAGGCCGATGCCGGCGCCGTCGTTCTCCCGGGTGTCGCGGTGCGTGCCCTGGTGACCGCCGGCCTCCACGCCCTGGGCGATCACCGCGTCCGCACCGGCCCGCTCGACCGCCCGCGCCTCGTCCGCGGTGGTGGCCGTGACCAGGGTGACGGTACCGGCCCGGCGCAACCGCTCCAGCACGTCCGGCTTGGGCACGCCGAAGTGGAAGGAGACCACCGGCACCGGGTTGTCGAGGAGTACGGCGAGCTTCGCCTCGTAGCCGTCGTCCCGCCCGCAGTCCGGGTCGCCCAGCTCGGCGTCGTACCAGGCGGCCTCGCCCGCCAGTTGCTGGGCGTACAGCTCCACGGCGCCCGACTCGGCGTACTCCGGCTGCGGCATGAACACGTTCACGCCGAAGGGGCGGCCGGTGAGCCCGCGCAGCCGCTTGATCTCCTGGTACATGCCGTCGGCGGTCTTGTACCCGGCGGCGAGGAATCCGAGCCCCCCGGCCTCGGAGACGGCGGCGGCGAGCTGCGGGACGGAGACCCCGCCCGCCATGGGGGCCTGCACGATCGGGTGGGGGAAGAGATCGGTCAGCGCGGAGGACATGACCGCATGTTGTCACGTCCTTCGAACAAGTCCGAATCCGGGCTTCCCATGGCATAGGCCACCGGCATACGGGGCGCCGGAGCGCCCCGCGACCGGTGTCTCAGCGTCCGTTGAAGGCGTCCTTCAGCCGCGAGAACAGCCCCTGCTGACCGGGCTGGAACTGGCCCGTGGGCCGCTCCTCGCCGCGCAGCTTGGACAGCTCCCGCAGCAGGCGCTCCTGCTCCGGGTCGAGCTTGGTCGGGGTGGTGACCTCGACGTGCACGATCAGGTCGCCCCGGCCGCCGCCGCGCAGATGCGTGACGCCCCGGCCGTGCAGCGGGATCGACTGGCCGGACTGGGTACCGGGCCGGATGTCGACCTCCTCCATGCCGTCCAGCGTCTCCAGCGGCACCTTGGTGCCGAGCGCCGCCGCCGTCATCGGGATGGTGACCGTGCAGTGCAGGTCGTCGCCGCGCCGCTGGAAGGTGGAGTGCGGCAGCTCGTGGATCTCGACGTACAGGTCGCCGGCCGGACCGCCGCCGGGGCCGACCTCGCCCTCGCCGGCGAGCTGGATCCGGGTGCCGTTGTCGACACCGGCCGGGATCTTCACGGTGAGCGTGCGGCGCGAGCGGACCCGGCCGTCCCCGGCGCACTCCGGGCACGGGGTGGGCACGACAGTGCCGAAGCCCTGGCACTGGGGGCAGGGCCGGGAGGTCATGACCTGGCCGAGGAAGGACCGGGTGACCTGCGAGACCTCACCGCGGCCGCGGCACATGTCGCACGTCTGGGCGGAGGTGCCCGGGGCCGCGCCCTCGCCGTCGCAGGTGTTGCAGACGATCGCGGTGTCGACCTGGATGTCCTTGGTCGTCCCGAAGGCCGCCTCGTCCAGCTCCACGTCGATCCGGATCATCGCGTCCTGGCCGCGCCGGGTGCGCGAGCGGGGCCCGCGCTGCGACGCCGTACCGAAGAACGCGTCCATGATGTCGGAGAAGTTGCCGAAGCCGCCGGCGCCGAAGCCGCCCGCGCCACCGCCGCCCGACTGGGAGAGCGGGTCGCCGCCGAGGTCGTAGACCTGCTTCTTCTGCGGGTCCGACAGCACCTCGTAGGCGGCGTTGATCTCCTTGAACCGCTCCTGGGTCTTCGGATCGGGGTTGACGTCCGGGTGCAGCTCGCGCGCGAGCCGACGGAACGCCTTCTTGATCTCATCCTGCGACGCGTCGCGGCGCACGCCGAGAACGGCGTAGTAGTCCGTGGCCACTTACGACTCCGCCAGGATCTGTCCGACGTACCGTGCCACTGCGCGTACCGCTCCCATCGTTCCCGGATAGTCCATGCGGGTCGGTCCGACCACGCCGAGCTTGGCAACCGCCTCGCCGCCCGAACCGTAACCGACCGACACCACTGAGGTGGAGTTGAGCCCCTCGTGGGCGTTCTCGTGCCCGATACGCACCATCACGCCCGGATCCTTGGCCTCGCCGAGGAGTTTGAGCAGCACCACGTGCTCCTCCAGAGCCTCCAGGACGGGCCGGATCGTGAGGGGGAAGTCATGCCCGAAGCGGGTGAGATTGGCGGTGCCGCCGATCATCAGCCGCTCCTCGTTCTCCTCGACCAGTGTCTCCAGCAGGGTGGAGAGCACCGTGGAGACCGTACCGCGGTCCTCCGGGTCGAAGGCGTCCGGCAGGTCCTCGACCAGCTTCGGCACATCGGCGAACCGGCGGGCCGCGACCCGGCTGTTCAGCCGCGCCCGCAGGTCCGCGAGCGCGCTCTCACCGAACGGCGCCGGGCAGTCGACCATCCGCTGCTCGACCCGGCCGGTGTCCGTGATCAGCACGAGCATCAGGCGCGCCGGGGCGAGCGAGAGCAGTTCCACGTGCCGCACGGTGGACCGGGTCAGCGAGGGGTACTGCACGACGGCGACCTGCCGGGTGAGCTGCGCGAGCAGCCGCACCGTGCGGGCCACCACGTCGTCGAGGTCGACCGAGCCCTCCAGGAAGTTCTGGATGGCGCGGCGCTCGGGCGCGGTCATCGGCTTGACGCCGGCGAGCTTGTCCACGAACAGCCGGTAGCCCTTGTCGGTGGGGACGCGGCCGGCACTGGTGTGCGGCTGCGCGATGTACCCCTCGTCCTCCAGGGCCGCCATGTCGTTGCGGATGGTCGCCGGGGAGACGCCGAGGCCGTGCCGCTCGGTCAGCGCCTTGGAGCCGACCGGCTCCTCGGTGCCCACGTAGTCCTGGACGATGGCGCGCAGCACCTGCAGCCTGCGTTCACTCAGCATCCGCGCGCACCTCCAGCACGTCGTCCCTCGTCCCCGCTCTTCCCGCGGGTCCCGTCTGGCACTCCCTCCGCGCGAGTGCCAGCGATCCCCGGCCCAGTGTACGGCCGTCGGGTACGGCCGGGGCAAGGTCGGTCCGGTCACGTACCGGCTCGTAGCGCCGGGGCCTATAGCGTCCCGGTATGACGGTGACTTGGGAAGAGCTGGGGTGGGAGCGGCTGGCCGCCGGGGTGGGGCGGTGCCGGCTGCCCGGCTGGGACTGCACGGTGGGCCTCGTCCTCGGCCAGGGTACGGCGCTGATGGTGGACGCCGGGTCGAGTCCGGCCGAGGGCGCCCGGCTGCGGGGCGCGGCCGAGCGGCTGGCCGGCGGCCGTGTGACCCATCTCGCGCTGACCCACCCGCACTTCGACCACGTCCTCGGGGCGCCGGCCCTCGCCGGGGCGGAGACGTACGCGGCGGTCGGGGTGGACGCCCTGTTCCGGCACCGGGCGGACGAGCTGCGCGCGGACGCGGTCCGGTACGGCCTGCCCGCCGCCGACGCCGAGGAGGCGGTGGACGCGCTCGTGCCGCCCCGCCACCCGGTGTCCGGCGAGTGGACGCTGGACCTCGGCGGCCGTCAGGCGCTGCTGGCGAACGTGGGTCCCGGGCACACCGCGCACGACCTGGCGGTGTTGGTACCGGGCAGCCCGGAGGTGGTGTTCTGCGGGGACCTGGTGGAGGAGTCGGACGCCCCGCAGGCGGGCCCGGACGCGGTGCCGTCCCGCTGGCCGGCCGCGCTCGACCGGCTGCTGGCGCTGGGCGGCGCGGACGCGCTGTACGTGCCGGGTCACGGAGCGGTGGTGGACGCGGCCTTCGTCCGACGGCAGCGCGACGAGCTGGCGGCGCGTTTCGGCGTGTCCTGAGCACGGCAGCACGGCTTCTCCTATCGTCATCCGAATGCGCCAGTACTCCACCGACCTCACCCCGCCCTGGAAGAAGCCGAAGCCCGTGCCGGAGGTCCCGGCCGAGGCCGGCCTGGTGGTGGAGGAGCCCGGCAGCGGGTTCTGCGGGGCGGTGATCCGCTGCGAGGCGGGCACGGTGACGCTGGAGGACCGCTTCGGCAAGCACCGGGTGTTCCCGCTGGAGCCGCGCGGCTTCCTGCTGGAGGGCAGGGTGGTGACCCTGGTCCGGCCGCCGGCCGCGGCCCCGGCACGGCCCACCCGCACGGCGTCCGGCTCGGTGGCCGTGCCCGGCGCCCGCGCCCGGGTGGCCCGCGCCGGCCGCATCTACGTCGAGGGCCGGCACGACGCCGAGCTGGTGGAGAAGGTCTGGGGCGACGACCTGCGCGTCGAGGGCGTGGTCGTGGAGTACCTGGGGGGCGTGGACGACCTGCCGGGCATCGTCGCCGAGTTCGGCCCCGGTCCCGACGCCCGCCTCGGCGTGCTGGTGGACCACCTGCTGCCGGGCACGAAGGAGTGGCACATCGCCCGGTCGGTCACCAGCGAGCACGCGCTGGTCGTCGGCCACCCGTACATCGACATCTGGGAGGCGGTGAAGCCGGCCGCGGTGGGCATCGAGGCATGGCCCCGGGTGCCGCGCGGCCAGGACTGGAAGACGGGCGTGTGCCGGGCGCTGGGCTGGCCGGAGAACACGGGCGCGGTGTGGCAGGCCGTCCTCAAGCGCGTGACCTCGTACCGGGACCTGGAGCCCGAGCTGCTGGGCCGCGTCGAGGAACTCATCGACTTCGTGACGGCGCCGGAGGACTGACCCCGGGGTTCAGTCCACCAGGTCCCGTACCACCGCGTCCGCGAGCAGCCGTCCACGCAGGGTGAGGACGGCCCGGCCCGCGTCGTAGGAGCCGGCGGCGAGCAGGCCGTCCGCCAGGAAGCGCCGGGAGGCCGCCCGGCCCCCGGGCCTCAGCAGGGACAGCGGGACGCCCTCGCGCAGGCGCAGCTCCAGCAGGATCCGCTCGACGCGCCGGTCCTCCTCGGAGAGCAGCTCGCGGCCGGCGCCCGGTGAGCGCCCGGAGGCGAGGGCCGCCGCGTAGGCGCCGGGGTGCTTGACGTTCCACCAGCGCACCCCGCCGACGTGGGAGTGGGCGCCCGGACCCGCGCCCCACCAGTCGGCGCCGCGCCAGTACAGCTCGTTGTGCAGGCACCGCCCGGCCTCGGAGGTGGCCCAGTTGGACACCTCGTACCAGTCGAAGCCCGCCGCCGACAGGGTCTCCTCGGCGATCAGGTAGCGGTCGGCGTGCACGTCGTCGTCGGTCATGGGGACCTCGCCCCGGCGGACGCGGCGGGCGAGCTGGGTGCCCTCCTCGACGATGAGCGCGTAGGCGCTGACGTGGTCGGGGCCCGCCGCGATCGCCGCGTCCAGGGAGGCCCGCCAGTCGTCGTCGCTCTCCCCCGGCGTGCCGTAGATCAGGTCGAGGTTGACGTGGTCGAAGCCGGCCGCGCGGGCCTCCGCCACGCACGCCTCGGGGCGCCCGGGGGTGTGGGTGCGGTCGAGGACCTTCAGCACGTGTCGCCGGGCGCTCTGCATGCCGAAGGAGATCCGGTTGAAGCCGCCCTCGCGCAGGGTGGCGAGGTAGGCCGGGTCCACGGACTCCGGGTTCGCCTCGGTGGTGATCTCCGCGTCCGCCGCGAGCCCGAACTCGTCCCGGATGGCCGCCAGCATCCGCACCAGGTCGCCCGCGGCCAGCAGGGTCGGCGTGCCGCCGCCGACGAACACCGTGCGGACCTCGCGCGGGTCGTCGCCGAGCACCTTGCGGGCGAGGCGGACCTCGTCGGTGAGGGTGTCCGCGTAGTTGTCGCGGGAGGCGAGCACACCGCCGGTGCCGCGCAGCTCGGTGGCGGTGTAGGTGTTGAAGTCGCAGTAGCCGCAGCGGGTCGCGCAGTACGGCACGTGCAGGTAGAAGCCGAGGGGTCGCTCGGCCGCCCCGGCGAGCGCGCGCGCGGGCAGCGCGCCGTCGGCGGGGACGGGCTCGCCGTCGGGGAGTGCGGAAGGCATGCCCTCCATTGTCCAGCACCGGCGCGGTCACTCCGCCTGGAGCACCAGCAGCGCCAGGTCGTCCTCGGGCGGGCCGCCGCCGAAGTCGTGCACCAGGCGGCGGATCCTTTCGGCTATCCCCTCGGCGCTCAGGCCCGCGCAGCCGGACAGGGCCCGAGCGAGCCCGTCGCCGTCGTCGAACTGGCGGGAGCCGGAGCGGCGCTCGGTCACCCCGTCGGTGACGCACAGCAGGCTGTCGCCGGGCCGCAGGTCGAGGGTCTCGCTGGTGTACGTCTCGTCCTCCACCACGCCGAGCAGGGTCTGCGGCCGGGCGGCGGTGCGCACGGTGCCGTCGGGGCCGAGCACCAGCGGCAGCGGGTGTCCGGCGGAGGCGAGGGTGCAGCGCAGGCCGCCGTCGTGCGGGACCAGTTCGCCGTAGAGCAGGGACAGGAAGCGGGTCTGGGGGCCGTCGCCGGGCGGTACGGCACGGCCGCCGGCGGCGACCAGGGCGCGGGCGGCGGCGTCGGCGGCCTCGGTGGCGTCGTCCAGCAGGAGCTGGTTGAGGCGGTCCAGGACGTCGGCGACCCGGTAGCCCTCGCGGGCGAGCAGCCGCAGCCAGGGGCGGGCCAGGCCGATCACGACCGCCGCCTCGGGACCCTTGCCCTGCACGTCGCCGACGGCGAAGCACCAGCGGCCGTCACCGGCCGGGAAGAGGTCGTAGAAGTCGCCGCTGGGGCCGCCGCCCTCGCAGGGCTCGTAGACGAGCGCGCTGCTCACCCCGGGGATCTCGGCGACGGCGCCGGGCAGCAGGCCGCGCTGGAGGACGGCGCTGATGGTGGCCTGGCGGGCGTACTGCCGGGCCGCGCCGATGGCGAGCGCGACCCGGCGGCCGAGGTCCTCCACCAGGCCGGTCACCTCGTCCGGGAAGCCGAGCAGCCCGCCGCGGCCGATGACCAGGGTGCCGAGCGGCCGCCCGCCCGCGATCAGCCGGTATGCCAGCGCCGTGCCGTGGACGCCCTGCGGGCCCAGCGCGGCACCCGGCCAGGGGTACGGCTCCGGGCCCGACCGGGGTCCGTCCCGGTGCGCCGGCGGTGCCTTCTCCAGGGCGCAGCGCAGTTCCTCGATGTGCGGCTCGCTGACGTGCCAGACCCGGGCCGGACCGCTGCCGGGGCCGCCGGCGCGGGCGGTGGCCTCGTCCTCCAGCCAGAGCGCGCACCAGTCGGCGAGCCGGGGCACGATGAGCTGGCCGGTGAGGGCGGCGACCAGGTTCTCGTCCAGCTGTCCGGCGAGCAGGTCGGATGCCTCGGCGAGGAAGGACAGCGCGCCCCGGCCGAGCCAGTCCCGGTCGCCGTCCGCGCGGTACGGCTGCGGGGCGAGGTCCTCGGCGACCTCCAGGGCGGGCTCGGGACCGGGTCCGTCGAGGTCCTGGCCGCCCTCGGGAGGCAGCCGCGCCCACACCGTCTTCGCGGCGCGGCGGTAGGTGACGCCCCAGGACTCGGCGAGCGTGGCGACGAGCCGCAGCCCGCGCCCGTACTCGGCCGTGTCGTACGGCGTCTCGCCGCCGACGGCGTCGCGCGGGGCGCGGGAGGGGTGCAGGTCGCTCACCTCCACGACGAACGCGCCGGTCCCCTCCAGCCGCCACTCCACCTCGACCTCGGTGCCGGCGTGCACGACGGCGTTGGTGACCAGTTCGCTGACCACCGCCATGGCGTCGTCCGCGAGCCGGGGCGCGGTCCCGGGCACCTCGGCGAGCGCGGCGCGCACCAGCGAGCGCGCCGTCCCGGGCGCGAGCGGGCTGCCGGGCAGCGTGGCCCGCCCGCTCGCCTCGCGGTACGGGGCCGCGCTGTCCCGCTGCGTCGGTATGGCCGCCATGTCCATGCGGCCAGGGTGACAGACCGGGGGCGGACATCAGCACGGAGTCACCGAAACGGCCAGTCATGGCCGAGAACCGTGCTACGGGAGGGACAGAAGACGGAACGTTTCGGGCGGGGACGGTCCGGGGCCGGTCCCCGGCCTACTTCTCCCGGGCTCCGGCGTACATGTCCTCGATGAGGTGCTTGTACTCCCGCTCGACCACCGGCCGCTTCAGCTTCAGGCTCGGCGTGATCTCGCCGTGCTCGACGTCGAGGTCGCGCGGCAGCAGCCGGAACTTCTTGATCGTCTGCCAGCGCTGGAGCCCGGCGTTCAGCTCCCGCACGTACCCGTCGACCATCTCGACCGTCTGCGGCGCGGCGACGATCTCCGCGTACGGCCTGCCCTCCAGGCCGTTGTCCTTGGCCCACTCCTGGAGGGCGAGTTCGTCGAGGGCGATGAGGGCGGTGCAGTAGTTCCGGTCGGCGCCGTGCACCAGGATGTTGGAGACGTAGGGGCACACCGCCTTGAACTGGCCCTCGACCTCGGCGGGCGCGACGTACTTGCCGCCGGAGGTCTTGATCAGGTCCTTCTTGCGGTCGGTGATGCGCAGGTAGCCGTCGGGGGACAGCTCGCCGATGTCGCCGGTGTGGAACCAGCCGTCGGACTCCAGCACCTCGGCGGTCTTCTCCGGCAGCTTGTGGTAGCCCTGCATGATGCCGGGACCGCGCAGCAGGATCTCGCCGTCGTCCGCGACGCGCACCTCGGTGCCGGGCAGCGGCTTGCCGACGGTGCCGGTGCGGTAGGCCTCGCCCGGGTTGACGAAGGAGGCGGCGGAGGACTCGGTGAGGCCGTAGCCCTCCAGGACGTGGATGCCGGCGCCGGCGAAGAAGTAGCCGATCTCGGGGGCGAGCGCGGAGGCGCCGGAGACACAGGCGCGCAGCCGGCCGCCGAAGGCCTCGCGGAGCTTGCCGTAGACGAGGGTGTCGGCGACCTTGTGCCGGGCGGCCAGGCCCATGGGGGCGGAGGCGGTGCCGGTGCGGCGGAAGTTGTCCTGGGTGACCTTCGCGTACTCGCGGGCGACCTCGGCGGCCCACTGGAAGATCTTGTACTTGGCCGCGCCGCCCTCGCGGGCCTTGGCCGCCACGCCGTTGTAGACCTTCTCGAAGATCCGGGGCACGGCCGCCATGTACGTCGGCCGCACGACCGGCAGGTTCTCGATGATCTTGTCGACGCGGCCGTCCACGGCGGTGACGTGCCCGATCTCGATCTGCCCGGAGGTCAGCACCTTGCCGAAGACGTGGGCGAGCGGCAGCCACAGGTACTGCACGTCCTCGGCGCCGAGCATCCCGGTCGCGGAGATCGCCTTCGCCATGTACGACCAGTTGTCGTGCGGCAGGCGCACCCCCTTGGGGCGGCCGGTGGTGCCGGAGGTGTAGATGAGGGTGGCGAGCTGCTCCTTGGTGATCGCGCCGACCCGCTCCTTGATGAGCTGCGGGTGCTGCTCCAGGTAGGCGGCGCCGCGCCGCTCCAGCTCGGCGAGGGAGACGACGAAGTCGTCCTCGGTGACGCCCGCCGGGTCGATGACCACGACCTTCATCAGGTCGGGCAGCTCGGCGCGCTTCTCGACCGCCTTGGCGACCTGCGCGGCGTCCTCGGCGATCAGCACCCGGCTCTCGGAGTCCGAGAGGATGTACGTCGACTCGTCGGCGTTGGTCTGCGGATAGACGGTGGTGGTGGCGCCGCCCGCGCACATGATGCCGAGGTCGGCGAGGATCCACTCGACGCGGGTGGAGGAGGCGAGCGCGACACGCTGCTCGGCCTCGACGCCCAGTTCGATGAGGCCGGCCGCGATCGCGAAGACCCGGTCGGCGGCCTGTGCCCAGCTGAGCGACTTCCAGTCGTCGGGGCCCTGACCGGAGGCCGGTGGCACCGGGTAGCGGTAGGCCTCGGCGTCCGGTGTCGCCGCCACGCGCTCCAGGAAGAGGGCCGCGACGGACGGCGGACGGTTCTCGATCAGGGTCTGTGTGTCGGTCACGACATCCTCCGGGGCCCGCGACGGTGCGGCTGACTCGGTGCGGCTGGATTCACTCACGGTGGGGACTCGGGCTGTTGTTTAACTCGCGAGTAACTAGCGAGCAGGCATCAGGGTAAGCCGCGACCGCCCGCTGCGTAAGGGGCCTCGGCCTGTCACTTTCCACGCAGAGCGACGCTACGCGCGCGTAGGGGCCCGCCGCACTTTCGTGCGACGGGCCCCTTGGCACCCGTTATGCGAGCGCACCCCTCCGTTACCGGGGGTCACACCTTCGGTGCCGGCGGTTACTTCTTGCCCTTGGCCGGCCCCGCGCTGTCGTCGCTGGACAGCACCGCGATGAAGGCCTCCTGCGGAACCTCCACCGAACCCACCATCTTCATCCGCTTCTTGCCTTCCTTCTGCTTCTCCAGCAGCTTGCGCTTACGGGAGATGTCGCCGCCGTAGCACTTGGCGAGGACGTCCTTGCGGATGGCGCGGATGGTCTCGCGGGCGATCACCCGCGAGCCGATGGCGGCCTGGACCGGCACCTCGAAGCTCTGCCGCGGGATCAGCTCCTTGAGCTTGGCCACCAGCCGTACGCCGTACGCGTACGCCTGGTCCCGGTGGGTGATCGCCGAGAAGGCGTCCACCTTGTCGCCGTGCAGCAGGATGTCGACCTTGACCAGGGAGCTGGTCTGCTCGCCGGTGGGCTCGTAGTCCAGCGAGGCGTAGCCGCGGGTCTTGGACTTCAGCTGGTCGAAGAAGTCGAAGACGATCTCCGCGAGCGGCAGCGTGTAGCGGATCTCGACGCGGTCCTCGGAGAGGTAGTCCATGCCGAGCAGGGTGCCGCGCCGGGTCTGGCACAGCTCCATGATCGCGCCGATGAACTCGGTCGGCGCGAGGATCGTGGCCCGCACCACCGGCTCGTAGACCTCGCCGATCTTGCCCTCGGGGAACTCGCTCGGGTTGGTGACCGTGATCTCGCTGCCGTCCTCCATGACCACGCGGTAGACCACGTTCGGGGCGGTGGCGATCAGGTCGAGGCCGAACTCGCGCTCCAGGCGCTCCCGGATCACGTCCAGGTGCAGCAGGCCGAGGAAGCCGACGCGGAAGCCGAAGCCGAGGGCGGCGGAGGTCTCCGGCTCGTAGACCAGGGCGGCGTCGTTGAGCTGGAGCTTGTCCAGGGCCTCGCGCAGCTCGGGGTAGTCCGAGCCGTCCAGCGGATACAGGCCGGAGAAGACCATCGGCTTGGGGTCCTTGTACCCGCCGAGCGCCTCCGTGGCCCCCTTGTGCTGGCTGGTGACGGTGTCACCGACCTTGGACTGGCGCACGTCCTTCACACCGGTGATGAGATAGCCCACCTCGCCGACGCCCAGGCCGTCGGCCGGCAGCATCTCGGGCGAGCTGACGCCGATCTCCAACAGCTCGTGGGTGGCGCCGGTCGACATCATCCTGATGCGCTCGCGCTTGTTGAGCTGGCCGTCGATGACACGGACGTACGTCACCACACCGCGGTAGGAGTCGTAGACCGAGTCGAAGATCATCGCGCGGGCGGGCGCGTCGGCGACACCGACCGGGGCCGGGATCTCCTTGACGACCTTGTCCAGCAGCGCGTCGACGCCGAGACCCGTCTTCGCGGAGACCTTGAGCACGTCCTCGGGGTCGCAGCCGACCAGGTTCGCCAGCTCCTCGGCGAACTTCTCCGGCTGCGCGGCCGGCAGGTCGATCTTGTTCAGCACCGGGATGATCGTGAGGTCGTTCTCCATCGCCAGGTACAGGTTGGCGAGGGTCTGCGCCTCGATGCCCTGGGCGGCGTCGACGAGGAGGACGGTGCCCTCGCAGGCGGCCAGCGACCGCGAGACCTCGTAGGTGAAGTCGACGTGCCCCGGGGTGTCGATCATGTTGAGGATGTGCGTCGTGCCCTGGTCGGGCCCCTGGGTCGGGGCCCAGGGCAGACGCACCGCCTGGGACTTGATCGTGATGCCGCGCTCGCGCTCGATGTCCATCCGGTCGAGGTACTGAGCGCGCATCTGCCGCTGCTCGACCACACCGGTCAGCTGGAGCATCCGGTCGGCGAGCGTGGACTTGCCGTGGTCGATGTGCGCGATGATGCAGAAATTGCGGATCAGCGCCGGGGCGGTACGGCTCGGCTCGGGCACGTGGTGAGGGGTCGCGGGCACGCAGGGTCCTGTCTCTTGAGGCGCCTTATGCCTCGGGTCGGATCTATACGTAGTCTCCATGGTCCCACGGGCGCGGACCGGGGACCGTTTTGGGCCGCTCGCAGGGCCACTGGTACTGTAGATGGCTGTGCCTCATGCCCTCTCAGCGCGAGGCGCGTCAGAAAATTCTCGGATCACCGGCTCGGGACCTCCACGGCCCCGTGCCTGAACCTGAAAAGGCTCCTTCGTGGCGAACATCAAGTCCCAGATCAAGCGGAACAAGACCAACGAGAAGGCCCGGCTGCGCAACAAGGCCGTCAAGTCCTCTCTGAAGACCGCGATCCGCAAGGCCCGCGAGGCCGCTGCCGCGGGTGACACCGAGAAGGCCAACGAGCTGCAGCGCGCTGCCGCGCGTGCGCTCGACAAGGCCGTCTCGAAGGGCGTCATCCACAAGAACCAGGCCGCCAACAAGAAGTCGGCGCTTGCTTCCAAGGCCACGGCCCTCTAAGCCTGAACTCCTTTCTGATCTGACCGCCGGAAGGACCCAGAGCGGGCCCTCTCTCATCCGCTCCCGACCGGCACCCCAGAGCCTGTTCGCGGCCTGCGTTCGCCACGCGGGAACGGGCTCGACAGCTTTGACCCGAAGGCCCCGGCGCCTCTCCCTTCCCCAGGGCGAGCGACGGGGCCTTCGGCATGCCCTGCCCCCGTCCGACGGCTCCTGGCAGCCCCGGGCCGCCGCCGGTGCCGCGCGGTGGGGTCAGGTCCTGCTCCCGTCAGCCCCGGCCTCTGGAGCGGGCGGCGCGGGCGATCGTCACCACCGCCTTCTCCAGCGCGTACTCGGGATCGTCCCCACCTCCCTTCACTCCGGCGTCCGCTTCCGCGACCGCTCGCATGGCCAGGGCCACCCCGTCCGGGGTCCAGCCCCGCATCTGCTGCCGTACCCGGTCGATCTTCCAGGGCGGCATGCCCAGTTCCCGGGCCAGGTCGGCCGGCCGGCCCCCGCGCGCCGAGGACAGCTTTCCGATCGCCCGCACGCCCTGGGCGAGCGCGCTGGTGATCAGCACCGGCGCCACGCCCGTCGCCAGCGACCATCTGAGCGCCTCCAGTGCCTCCGCGGTGCGCCCCTCCACGGCTCGGTCGGCGACCGTGAAGCTGGAGGCCTCGGCCCGGCCCGTGTAGTACCGCCCGACGACCGCCTCGTCGATCGTCCCCTCCACGTCGGCGACCAACTGGGAGACCGCCGCGGCCAGCTCGCGCAGATCGCTGCCGATGGCGTCGCACAGCGTCTGGCAGGCCTCGGGTGTCGCCGACCGCCCGGAGGAACGGAACTCCCCCCGAACGAAGGCCAGCCGGTCCGCCGGCTTCGTCATCTTCGGGCAGGCCACCTCCCGCGCGCCCGCCTTGCGCGCGGCGTCGAGCAGCCCCTTGCCCTTGGCGCCGCCGGCGTGCAGCAGCACCAGGGTGATCTCCTCGGCGGGCGAACCGAGATAGGCCTTCACGTCCTTGACCGTGTCGGCGGACAGGTCCTGCGCGTTGCGTACGACCACGACTTTGCGCTCGGCGAAGAGCGAGGGACTGGTCAGCTCGGCGAGTGTGCCGGGCTGCAACTGGTCCGGGGTGAGGTCGCGTACGTCCGTGTCGGCGTCGGCGGCCCTGGCGGCGGCCACCACCTCCCGCACGGCACGGTCGAGCAGGAGGTCCTCCTGGCCCACGGCGAGTGTCACCGGGGCGAGAGGGTCGTCATTCGCATTCTTCCTGGCCATCGCTTACAGCATCCCACGCGCCACCGACAGCGAAGCCGCCGTCACCCCTGACGCGTCCCCGATCACACCCGGAGCCCATCTCGGGGACGGGACCCGGAGGCCGTGTCCGGGGTGGGTACGAGGTCCTGTCCGGGGGGTGGGTACGAGGTCCCGTCCGGGAGGTGGGTACGAGGTCCTGTCCGGGAGGTGGGTACGAGGTCCCGTCGGGGGGCGGGCACGAGACCCCGTCCGGGAGGCGGGCACCAGGCCCCGTCCGGTGGGGGCGGGCACGAGATCCCGTCCGGTGGGGCGGGCACGAGACCCCGTCCAGGAGGCGGGCACCAGACCCCATCCGGGAGGCGGGCACCAGACTCCGTCCAAGGGGCGGGCACGAGACCCCGTCCGGGAGGCGAGCACGAGACCCCGTCCGGGGGCGGGTACGAGGCCCCGTCCGGGAGGCGGGCACCAGACCCCGTCTGGTGGGGCGGGCACCAGACCCCGTCTGGTGGGGCGGGCACCGGGCCCCGTCTCCGGGTTACGGTTCCTCGCGCCAGCCGTCCCACTCCCCCGCGAACGCGTCCAGTTCCGCCGGGTCCAGCCGGTGCCGCTCGTCGCGCAGGACCAGCAGCCACTGCGCGTCCTCGGCGTCGTCCTCGCCGGCCAGGGCGTCCCGGACGAGCTGGGGCTCCTCGTCGGTCCCGAAACGCTCCCCGAGGGCCAGCGCCGCCTCCTCGGCGGCATCGCGGTCGGGCAGCACCAGCACGTGTCTCACATCGCTCACGCGCTCATTCTCCGGTACGGCCGCTGCCCTACCGCCGCGCCCTACCGCCGCCCCCTGCGTCCGGGCCGGGCCGGCTCAGGACTTGGGGACGATCTGCACGTCGAGATCGACCCGGACACTCGAACCGACCACCGCGATGCCCCGCGCCAGCATGGACTGCCAGCTCACCGTGAAGTCGTCCCGGTGGAGTTCGGTGGTGGCCCGGCAGGCGGCCCGCGTCTCGCCCTCCAGCCCGCTGCCGAGCCCCAGGTACTCGGTGTCGAGCGTGACGGTCCGGGTCACGCCGTGCAGCGACAGCCCGCCGGTGACCGCCCACCGGTTGCCGCCCTTGGACACGAACCGGTCGCCGTAGAACTCCAGCACCGGGAAGCGCCCGACGTCCAGGAAGTCAGCCGAGCGCAGGTGGTCGTCCCGCATCCGGACCCCGGTGTCGATGGACGCCGCGTCGATCACGACATGCATCTGCGACCGCTCCACCTGCTCGGCGATCCGCACCACACCGGCGAAGGAGTCGAACCGCCCGTGGATGCGGGCCAGACCGATGTGCCGCGCGCTGAAGGCGATCGAGGAGTGCGCGGGCTCGACCTCCCAGTCTCCCGGCGCCGGCGGCTCGGGCGGCTGCGCGACCTGGAGCGTCACGTCACCGAGCGAGGCCAGGGAGTTCGCGCCGACCAGCGCCGTGGCCCGGTAGGGCGCGTAGCCCTCGGCCGACACCGCGAGGCGGTACTCCCCGGCCGGCACCATCGCCATGAACAACCCGTACGGATCCGTACCGCCGGCCACCACCTTGCGTCCCATGCCGTCGCTGACCGCGAGATCAGCGCCCCGGACCGGCTCGTTGACCGGATCGACCACCCGGCAGCTCAGCACCCCGGCGTCCACGGGCGTCCGGACCCCCGCCAGCGGGCTCATCCGCTGCCCCCATCCCGCCCGGTGACCCATCCAGCGGCCGAACATCCACGACACCCCTGTACGCCTCGACATCATCCGTTGCCGAAGATCCATTCGATCACCGATGCGGCTTTCGGGGCAACATGGGACGACATCGAGGGAAACCGGCGGCGGATGCGCCGCAAGAGATCCGTATGAGGCGCCGCCGTCAAGCGCTGCCGTTCCGAAGCCGCGCGACCGGCCCCCGGGCTCGGCACCCACCCTCACCCCCTCGACACGCTCAGCTCCCCGCCAGGCCCTCCGCTCCCGCCGACCGTGAGCGATCCGTCCCGGTCCGTGCGCAGCACCGTCGCGCCGCCGGCCCGCAGCGCCGCCACCGTGGACGGCGCCGGATGACCGTAGGGGTTCTCGGCGCCCGCCGAGACCAGAGCCACCCGGGGAGCCACCAGCCGTATCAACTGCGGGTCCTGGTAGGCCGAGCCGTGGTGGGCCACCTTCAGGACGTCCACACGAGCCAGCTCGCCCGCCGCCGGTGACCGCAACAACGCCTGCTGGGCCGGGGGTTCGAGGTCGCCCAGCAGCAGGATCCGCAGGCCGCCCGTGCGGACGAGCAGGGCGATGCTGGCGTCGTTCGGTCCGTCCGGCCGCGCGAGGGCGCCCGGCCAGGTGGAAGGCGCCGGTGCGCCGGTGGGTGGCCGCCCGTCGGGTGGGGGCCACAGGACGCGCCAGGTCAGCGGCCCGATCCGTCGCTCCTCTCCCGCGGCGGCCCGGGTGACCGGGATGTGCCGTTCGGCTGCCGCCCTCTTGACGGACGCGGCCTGTTCGGCGGGCTCCGGCAAGGTCGTCGTCTCGATCTCGGCCACCGACCGGCCCCGCAACACACCGGTCAAACCCGTCACGTGGTCGGCGTGGAAGTGGGTGAGGACGAGGAGGGGGACGCGGGTGACGCCGAGTTGTCCCAGGCAGTGGTCGACCGGCGCCGGGTCGGGTCCGGCGTCCACGACCACCGCGGTTGCCTCCCCGGCCGCCAGCACGGTCGCGTCGCCCTGCCCGACGTCACACATCGCGAACCGCCATCCCGGCGGCGGCCACCCCGTCAGCACCCGGGTCAGGGGTGCCGGCCGCACGACCGCCAGCACGAGCAGCAGACCCAGCAGGCCGCACCACCACGGGTGTCTCAGCAGCCTCCGGCCAGCCAGGACGACGGCCCCTGTGACCACCGCGAGCAGCAGCGCGCCAGCCCAGCTCCCCGGCCAGTCCACGCCGGCGCCGGGCAGCGCGGCCCCGGTACGCGCGACTCCGGCGATCCAGCCGGCCGGCCAACTCGCGCACCAGGCGAGCGTCTTGGCCACCGGCATCGCCACCGGTGCCGTCGCGAGCGCCGCGAACCCCAGGACCGTGGCCGGCGCCACCGCGAACTCCGCCAGCAGGTTGCACGGCACCGCCACCAGGCTCACCCGGGCCGACAGCACCGCCACGACCGGCGCGCACACGGCCTGTGCCGCCGCGGCCGCCGCCAGCGCCTCGGCCAGGCGCGCGGGCATCCGGCGCCTTCGCAGCGCCTCGCTCCAGCCCGGAGCCAGCAGGAGCAGCGCGCCGGTGGCCAGCACGGAGAGCAGGAAGCCGTAGCTCCGGGCCAGCCACGGGTCGTACAGCACCAGCAGGAGGACGGCCGTGGCCAGGGCCGGAAGCAGGGATCTGCGGCGGCCGGTGGCCAGGGCGAGCAGGGCGACCGCACCGCAGGCGGCGGCCCGCAGCACACTCGGGTCGGGCCGGCACACGACCACGAATCCCAGGGTCAGCGCCCCGGCGGTCAGGGCGGTCGCCCGCAGCGGGAGCCCGAGGCGCGGGGCGAGGCCCCGGCGCTCGGCCAGCTGTGCCAGGCCGGGCGGTCCGACGAGCAGGGCGAGCAGGACGGTGAGGTTGCTGCCGGACACCGCGAGCGTGTGCGCCAGGTCCGTCTCCTTGAAGGCGTCGTCCAGCTCCGGCGTGATCCGCGAGGTGTCCCCGACGACCAGCCCGGGCAGCAGTGCCCGCGCGTCCCCTCGCAGACCGTCGGTCGCCTCCCGCAGCCCGGCCCGCAGCCGCCCCGCGAGCCGCTGCGGCCCGCTCGGACCGGCCACGATCGCCGGCACCGGCCGAGCCCGCACCCGCAGGACGGCGGCGGTGCGGTCACCGTCGGTCAGCGCGGGCGCGAGCCGCCCGGCGACCGACAGCCGTGTGGAGGGCAGCAGGCCGAGCCAGCCGGCGCGGCCGGCGGTGGTCCTGCGTTCCGGCGGTGTCGTCGTGGTTCCGCCCGGCGCGGCCCTGTCGGCCGGCTCCGGAGGGCCGCTCGGCACGGTGTTCCCCCGCGGCGCCGGCACCTTCGCGTCGACGACCATCAGCACGGGTGTCCGGGTCCGCACGCTCCGCCCGTCCCGCTCCGCCACCCGCCGTACCTCCGCGCGGACCAGTACCGCCACCGGTGCCGCGTGATCGCCGCGCACCCGTGGTCTGCTCAGCCAGGGGTCGCCGCTCACCTCGACCTCGGCCGTCACGGTCGTCGTGCGCCGTGCCAGCTCCGGCACCGGCCCGCGCCGTACGTCCGCGCCGTGCAGCCCTGCCGAGGTGGCGGCCGCCGCGGCGCAGAGCAGTACGGCGGCGCCCGTGGTGCGGGCCCAGGGGTACCGGCCGGCCCGTGCGGCGGGTGGTCCGGGACGCTCCTTCCGCCGAGTCCACAGCAGCACCACTCCGCCGACCAGGCAGAGGACCGCGATGCCCACCGTCCAGCTCGCCGGTGTGCCCAGCGTCAGGGCCGCCGTGCCCCAGGCCGCGAGGGCGGGTGGCACCAGGCGCAGGTCGAGGAGGGCCGCTGTCCGGTCTGCTTGCGCCGGATCGTCACGCTCCCTCGACGCGGGGGCGGTCCCAGTCCGCACAGGCACCCGGCTCATGGCCGCACCAGGTCACGGAGATCGGTGAAGCGGCGGTCGCCGATGCCGTTCACCTCGCGGAGTTCGTCGACCGTGCGGAAACCGCCGTGCCGGGTGCGGTAGTCGACGATGTGCTGGGCCAGAACCGGGCCCACTCCCGGCAGGGTGTCGAGCTGGTCCACGGTGGCCGTGCTAAGGGAGACGGGGGCCGCCGGGCCCGCCCCCGCGGCCCCCGTGGACGCGCCGCCCGCCGGGGCCGCGGCTGACGCGGGTGCCCCGATCACGAGCTGCTCGCCGTCGATCAGGAAGCGGGCCCGGTTGAGTCCCTCCACGCGCACGCCGGGACGCACGCCGCCCGCCGCGCGCAGGGCGTCGGCCACCCGGGAGCCCATCGGCAACCGCAGGATTCCCGGGGTGCGGACCTTGCCGCCGACGTCCACGACGATCTCGGCGCCCGGCGTCGTCGCCGAGGCCCCGGGCGCCGGTCCGCTCTTCGCCTCCTCGCGCTGCGGGGCGTAGGACGCCTGGGCGCGGACCACTTGGGGTGCGCTCACCGACTGGGTGCGGCCGGTCCAGAAGTGCTGCACCGCGAACACGGCGGCGGCCACGAGCACCACGGCGAGCGCCACGACACCTCGCCGCTCCACCCCGCACCGCGCCTGCAACCACACCGGCAGCCGATCCCGCAGGGCCGGTCCGATCCGTGCCCGCCAGTCCGGCGCGGTGGGCAGGTGCGGCTCCGAGGGAACTGTGGGCTGCAACGGGGCTGCGGGGGTGGCCGTTTCGGGGCCGGGAGCCGTCCGCAGGCGCCGTGGAGCCACTGCCACCGACCCCGCCGGGCTGAGTCCCGGTGCCGAGCCCAGCGCCGAGACCGTCACCGGGCCCGGCCTCGCTTCCGACGCCACGCTCGACGCCCGATCCCCCTCCGGCGGCCCGTTCCCCGACTCCCTTCGCCGGACGGCGCGTTCGCCGAAGAGCAGCTCCGCCCGGCGGCGCAACTCCTCCGTCGGCGCGGGCGGACGACGCCGGGCTCGACGGTGGTCGCGGGCGCGCCCGTCGGAAGCGGGGCCCCGGCCAGGGCCGCTGGTCACGGTGGCTGTACGGGAACGTGATCGAAGTGCCATGCGACGAGGATGGGACATCCCGCCGAACCGCGATGATCTTGGTCAATTCCCGGGGACGGCCCCCACATTGTGGACAACTCCGCCACCCCGACGAGTGAACCGACGAGTGAACCTCACCGCGGCGAGACCACCGCCCCCAGCAACCCCGGCCCCGTATGCGCCCCGATCACCGCCCCGATCTCGCTGACATGCAGCTCGGCAAGGCCCGGCACCCGGGCCCGCAGCCGGTCGGCGAGGGCCTCGGCGCGGTCCGGTGCGGCGAGGTGGTGGACGGCGATGTCGACCTCCGCGCTGCCCGCCCGCTCGGCGGCGATCTCCTCCAGCCGGGCGATGGCCTTGGAGGCCGTACGGACCTTCTCCAGCGGCTCGATGCGGCCGGCGTCGAGCTGGAGCAGCGGCTTGACGGCGAGGGCCGAGCCCAAGAGGGCCTGCGCGGCCCCGATGCGGCCACCGCGGCGGAGGTAGTCGAGGGTGTCGACGTAGAAGTAGGCGGAGGTGCCGGCCGCCCGCTTCTCGGCGGCGGTGACGGCCTCGTCCACCGTGCCGCCGGACTCCGCGGCCTCGGCGGCGGCGAGCGCGCAGAAGCCGAGGGCCATCGCGACCATCCCGGTGTCCACCACCCGCACGGGTACCGGTGCCTCGCGGGCCGCGAGGACCGCCGCGTCGTAGGTCCCGGACAGTTCGGCGGACAGGTGCAGGGAGACGATGCCGCTCGCGCCGGACTCGGCGACCCTGCGATAGGTCTCGGCGAAGACCTGGGGGCTGGGGCGGGAGGTGGTGACGGAGCGGCGCTTCTGCAAAGCCTGGGCCAGGGAGCGCGTGGAGATCTCGGTGCCCTCTTCGAGCGCCTGGTCGCCGAGGACCACGGTCAGGGGCACCGCCGTGATGCCGTGACGCTCCATCGCCCGGGGCGGCAGGTAGGCCGTTGAATCGGTGACGATCGCGACATGGCGGGACATGAGCTGGAGGTTACCTGCCGTAGTGCGCACACGGCAGCCCGGCCCCGGCGGCGCGGCTGCCATGGCTCCTGGTCGGACAGGTGTGCGGGGTCAAGTGGTGCTCTCGGGGCGGGGTTTCTTCTGCCAGGGATAGGTGGGGGAGGGTGCGGGTGAGGTGATCGCCTGCGGTGCGGGGCGGTCGCCCGCGGGGGTGTCCGGTGCCTGCCGCGGGGGCGCCGGGGTGCTCGCGGGCGGGGCCCAGTGGCGCAGGGCGTCCGCCTCGATGTCGATCTGGGCGCTGAGCGAGCCGAGGTCGTCGTCGGCGAAGCGGCGCGCCCGGTCGCGCACGGCCCAGCGCAACGAGTCCGCCGAGCCGGTGATGCGCTCCGTCCGCTCGCGCAGCCCCGGCATGCGGGCCGCGAGTGTCGCCCGGTCCGGCTCGGTCTCCAGGCGCTTGAGGTCGGCGTCCAGCTCGTGGGCGTGGGCGCTGAGCCGCTCGAACAGGCCGAGGGACTCCTTGAGGGACTCGTCCTCGGCCGCGCCTGCCCGCAGCGCGTCCTGGGTGGCGCGCATCGAGGTGCGCAGGGCCAGTCTGAGCTGGGCGATCTCGCCGGCGGGGCCGAGCTGCGCGAAGGACTTGGCGCGCAGGGTGTGGTCCTCGACCGTACGGCGGGCCTGGGCGATGGTCCGGTCCACGCCGCGCTTGGCGGCGCCGACCGCCTTGACCGCGGCGTAGCTGCCCAGGCCGACGAAGAGCAGGAAGAGCAGGGCGAACACGGCGATCACTGTTTCCACGGCGCTCCTCCTCCGGCGGCACGGCGCGAGCCGCTGTGCTCTCCACGGTAAACGCAGCGGGCAGGCACGGAGTTCCGCCGGAACCCCGAACCTGCCCGTAGGGGACTACCCCAAGGCGGCGGCGAGCCGCCGTCACTCACGCCGGGACGATGTTCACCAGCTTCGGCGCCCGCACGATCACCTTGCGGATGCCGGCGCCGTCCAGCGCCGCGACCACCTTCTCGTCGGCCAGCGCGACCTTCTCCAGCTCCTCGTCGGAGATGGCCGGCGGCACCTCCAGGCGGGCCTTGACCTTGCCCTTGATCTGCACGACACAGGTCACGGTCTCGTCCACGACGTAGCCGGGGTCGGCGACCGGGAAGTCCTGGTGGACGACCGAGTCGGTGTGGCCCAGCCGGCGCCACAGCTCCTCGGCGACGTGCGGGGCCAGCGGCGCGACCATCAGCACCAGCGGCTCGGCGACGGAGCGCGGCAGCGCGCCGCCCGCCTTGGTCAGGTGGTTGTTCAGCTCGGTGACCTTGGCGATGGCGGTGTTGAAGCGCAGCCCCTCCAGGTCCTGGCGGACCCCGTCGATCGCCTTGTGCAGGGCGCGCAGGGTGTCCTCGTCGGCCTCGGCGCCGGTGACGGTGACCTCGCCGGTGTTCTCGTCGACGATGTTGCGCCACAGCCGCTGCAGCAGCCGGAACTGGCCGACGACCGCGCGCGTGTCCCACGGGCGGGAGACGTCCAGGGGGCCCATGGCCATCTCGTACAGGCGCAGTGTGTCGGCACCGTACTCGGCGGCGATCTCGTCCGGGGTCACCGCGTTCTTCAGCGACTTGCCCATCTTGCCCAGCAGGCGGCTGACCTTCTCGCCGTCATGGTAGTAGGCGCCGTCCCGCTCCTCGACCTCGGCGGCGGGGACCGCGATGCCGCGGCTGTCGCGGTACACGTAGGCCTGGATCATGCCCTGGTTGAACAGCTTGTGGAACGGCTCCGCCGAGGAGACGTGACCCAGGTCGAACAGGACCTTGGACCAGAAGCGCGCGTACAGCAGGTGCAGTACGGCGTGCTCGGCGCCGCCCACGTACAGGTCGACACCGCCGTGCGGCCGGCCCGCGCGCGGGCCCATCCAGTACCGCTCGATCTCCGGGTCGACCAGCTTCTTGTCGTTGTGCGGGTCCAGGTACCGGAACTCGTACCAGCAGGAGCCGGCCCAGTTGGGCATGGTGTTGGTCTCGCGGCGGTACTTCCTCGGTCCGTCGCCCAGGTCCAGGGTGACGTTGACCCAGTCCTCGTTGCGGGACAGCGGCGTCTCCGGCTGGGTGTCGGCGTCGTCCGGGTCGAAGGTGCGCGGGCTGTAGTCCTCGACCTCGGGCAGCTCCAGCGGCAGCATCGACTCGGGCAGCGGGTGGGCGACACCGTCCTCGTCGTAGACGATCGGGAAGGGCTCGCCCCAGTAGCGCTGGCGGCTGAACAGCCAGTCGCGCAGCCGGAAGTTGACGGTACCCTCGCCGATGCCCCGGTCCGCCAGCCACTCGGTGATACGGGCCTTGGCCTCGGCGACGCCCAGGCCGTCCAGGCTGACGCCCTCGCCGTGCGAGTTGACGATCTTCGCGTCGTGGGAGACGAAGGCGTCGTCCCAGTCGGCGGTGTCCGTGCCGCGGCCGTCGGTGGGCTCGACCACGCAGCGGACCGGCAGCTCGAAGGCGCGCGCGAAGGCGAAGTCGCGGCTGTCGTGCGCCGGGACGGCCATGATCGCGCCGGTGCCGTAGCCCATCAGCACGTAGTCGGCGATGAAGACCGGGACCCGCTCGCCGTCGACCGGGTTGGTCGCGAAGGCGCCGGTGAAGACGCCGGTCTTGTCCTTGGCCTCGGCCTGGCGCTCGACGTCGGACTTGGCGGCGGCCTGCGCGCGGTAGGCGGCGACGGCCTCGGCCGGGGTGGCGTGGCCGCCGGTCCAGGCCTCGTGGGTGCCCTCGGGCCAGGCGCCGGGGGTGAACTTCTCGACCAGCGGGTGCTCGGGCGCCAGCACCATGTAGGTCGCGCCGAACAGGGTGTCCGGGCGGGTGGTGAAGACCGTGATGCGCTCGCCGTCGATCGGGAAGTCGACGCGGGCGCCCTCGCTGCGGCCGATCCAGTTGCGCTGCTGCAGCTTGATGGCCTCGGGCCAGTCCAGCTCCTCCAGGTCGTCCAGCAGCCGGTCGGCGTAGGCGGTGATGCGCATGTTCCACTGGCGCAGCTTGGCCTTGAAGACGGGGAAGTTGCCGCGCTCGGAGCGGCCGTCGGCGGTGACCTCCTCGTTGGCCAGCACGGTGCCCAGGCCGGGGCACCAGTTCACCGGCGCGTCGGAGGCGTAGGCCAGGCGGTACTCGCCCAGGACGTCGGCGCGCTCGGTCTCGCTCAGCTCGTCCCACGCGCGCGTGGTGCCCGGAACCGCCCGCTCACCGGACGCGAACCGCGCGACCAGCTCGGCGATCGGGCGGGCCTTGCGGGCCTCGTCGTCGTACCAGGAGTTGAAGATCTGCAGGAAGATCCACTGGGTCCACTTGTAGTAGTCCGGGTCGATCGTGGCGAAGGACCGGCGCTTGTCGTGGCCCAGGCCCAGCCGGCGCAGCTGGGCCTTCATGTTCTCCATGTTGGCCTCGGTCGAAACCCGCGGGTGCGTGCCGGTCTGCACCGCGTACTGCTCGGCGGGCAGGCCGAAGGCGTCGAAGCCCAGGGTGTGCAGGACGTTGTGGCCGGTCATGCGCTGGAACCGGGCGTAGACGTCGGTGGCGATGTAGCCCAGCGGGTGGCCGACGTGCAGGCCCGCACCGGAGGGGTACGGGAACATGTCCATGATGAACTTCTCGGGCCGGGCGACCTGCGCAGGGTCGCCGGCCAGGTCGCCCGTGGGGTTGGCCGCCGCGTAGGTGCCGTCGGCGTCCCAGAAGTCCTGCCAGCGTGCCTCGATGTCGGCGGCCATGGCGGCCGTGTAGCGGTGCGGGGCGGCCTCCGCCGACGTAGCGGCGGCGGCGGGGTTCGTCTCGCTCATGATCCTCAAAGCTCCATCGATCGTCTCTGCCTGCGGCTGCGGCGTTCCCGGAAACGAAAAAGCCCCTCACACAGGAGGGGACGCCGCGCCGATGCCGACCTCACGGGTTCGACCGGGGGTCGGTACTGATCAGCGCGGCCCGCTAAGCAGAAGGCGTACGGCACGCATGCGGTTAGGGTACCGCAGCGCTTGAGCAAGCCGCGACGCGCTTCCGTATGCCTGATGGACATGCCACCCGTCCGAGCCCCGTGCTCTTTGATGACAACGCGATAACGCAAACCTCGTACCGATCGGTATGGCGCCACCTACAGTTCGGCAGCGGGACCGCCTTCCCGAAACTGCTCGGAGTTGCCCCCATGAACCCTCGTCGTCGCAACAGCTCGCTCCCCCGACCGGGCCGGTCGGCCTACGGGATCGCGAGCGCTGTCGTCCTGCTGCTCATACCCGTGGTCGTGGTGTACGGAGGCGGCTGGCTCCAGGACTTCCTGGACTTCGGTGCGGGCGTCGTCGCGCTCGTCAGTCTGACCAGCTCGGTGATCTGGGGCCTGGTCACGCAGGACCGGCTGATCCTCAACACCCGGCAGCGGATCGTCGCCCAGGCCATCCACCGGGTGCTCGCCGTGGCCTCGATCGCGTTCCTGCTGGTGCACGTCACGATCAAGGTGGCCCTCGGCCACACCGTCCTGATCGCGGCCCTCATCCCGTTCGGCCTCGGCGTCAGGGGCAGCGCCGGACTGATCGGGCTCGGCTCGCTGGCCGCCCTGCTGATGATCTTCGTGGGCGTCACCGGCGCGCTGCGCAACCGGTTCGCCTCCCCCGCGCCGGTCGCGGCCCGCTGGCGCGCCATGCACATGCTGGCCTACCCGGCCCTGTGCGCGGCCCTGGTGCACGGCCTGTTCGCGGGCCGCCCGGCGAAGACCTTCTTCATGGTGTCGTACGAACTGTGCCTGGTCGCCATCATGGCCGCGCTGGCGCTGCGGGCCGCGCCGCGCCCCTTCAAGCGCAAGGTCGCCGACCGCGTCGTGGCGCTCATCGGCACCGAGGAGCGGCCGGGCGCCGAGCGACTGGAGGCGAGCCGGTCCCGGGCGGCGGCCGAGCCGTCCCGCGCGGGCTTCGATCCCCGCCGCGAGCCGCAGCCCTCGCCTGCCCCCGGCAGGCCCCTGTACCAGTCCCCCACCGACCCTGGGCCCCTGTACCAGCCCCCCACCGATCCCGGGACCCACTACCAGTCCCCCGCCGCGTCCGGCCCCCTGTACCAGCCCCTCACCGACTCCGGCTCCTTGTACCAGTCCCCCGCCGAGCCGGCCCCCGGCTTCGCGGCGGCCTACCGCGCGGTCTCCACGCCGGGCCGCCCGCCGCAGCCGTACGCCACCGAGCAGACCGCGCGCATGGACGTGCCGCCGACCTTCCGGGCCACCGAGGCGATGCCGCGCGTGGACGGCCTCTCCAGCACCTCCGGGAGCTGGCCGATCCCGTCCCCGCCCCCGGTCGGCGAGGCGCCGCCGTCCGCGTACGACCCGCTCCAGGACACCGGATACACCATCCCGGCCTACGGCGGCCCGGGCATGCCGGGATACGGCGGACGTGACGTGTACGACACCGGTGAGACAAACGGCCTCCACGGCGCGTACAACCCGAGTGACACGTTCGACGGCGGTCCCGCCACGGAACCATCGCCCGGCGCCTCCTATGACGCGCCGGGTTCGGGCGAACCCTGGAACATGCCCTCCGGAGGCCATAGGTGAACGAGGCCCTGCCCGACGTCCCCGAAGTCCGCGTCGTCGGACTTCCCCAGCTCACGTCGGGTTTCGACCTTGTGGAACGGCTCGACCTGCCCATGCACCTGAAGGTGCACGGGCCGCTCGACCCGCTGGGCGGCGAACAGCTCGCCCAGCTCGCCGAGCGCATCAACCTCAGGGGCAGGGGCGGCGCGGGCTTCCCCTTCCACAAGAAGCTGCGCTCCGTCGCCGAGTCGGCGATCAAACGCGGGGTGCGGCCCGTCGTCGTGGTCAACGGCAGCGAGGACGAACCGGCCTGCCGCAAGGACACGGTGCTGATCAACCGCGCCCCGCACCTCATCCTGGACGGCGCCCTGCTGTGCGCCGAGGCGCTCGGCGCGCGCACGCTGGTGATCGGCGTCACCCGGGAGTCGACGCAGCGCTCCGTGGAGGCCGCCCTCGCCGAACGAGGTCTGAGCAACAGCCGTAGATCGGCTCTACGCGCGTGGGTGCAGCGCAATCCGGTGCGCATGGTCACCGGTGCCGCCGCCGCGCTGATCCGCTCGGTGGACGGCGGCCCGGCGATCCCGCCCGGCCGCAAGATCAGCGCCTCCAGGAGCGGGGTCGGCGGCGCGCCCACCCTGCTGTCCAACGCGGAGACCTTCGCGCAGCTCGCCATCGCGGCCCGCATCGGCCCGGAGCGCTACGGCAACACCGGCCTCTACGACGAGCCGGGCACCGTCATGCTGACCGTCTCCGGCGCCGTCGCCCGCCCGATGGTCATCGAGGTGCCCACGGGCGTGCCGCTGCGCTACGTCCTTCAGCTGGCCGGTGCCCCGCCGGTGCCGCAGGGCGTGCTGACCGGCGGCTACCACGGCAAGTGGATCGACGCGGCGACCGTGAACGAGGCGGTGGTCTCCCGCAACTCGCTGGACGCCGTGGGCGGTTCGCTGGGCGCCGGCGCGATCCTCCCGATCACCCAGGAGACCTGCCCGCTGGGCGAGTCGCTGCGGGTGGCGCAGTGGCTGGCCGAGGAGAGCGCCGGCCAGTGCGGCCCCTGCTACCTCGGACTGCCCGCCGCCGCGCGCGGCCTGGAGGACATCCTGAACGGCGGCGGCCCGGCCGCCCTGGAGGCGCTGAAGCAGGTCGCGAAGAACGTCAAGCGGCGCGGGGCCTGTTCGCACCCGGACGGTTCGGCGATGTTCCTGGAGTCGACCATCAAGGCGTTCACCGACGACCTGGCCGCCCATGTCCTCGGCAACGGCTGCGGACGGCCCGTGGAGGGCGTGCTGCCGCTCTTCGAGGGGGGCAGGGCGGCCACGGGCATCCCGGGCGGCAAAGAGCCCGAGGAGACCGGCGCGAGCCGACAGAAGATCCACGTCGACTGGACGCTGTGCCGGGGCCACGGCCTGTGCGCCGACATCCTGCCGGAGGTCTTCGAGCTGGGCGCGGACGGCTTCCCGACCGTGGCGCAGGCCCAGGTGCCGCGGTACGCGGAGGCGAAGGCGCTGCGCGCGGTACGCCGCTGCCCGGCCCTGGCCCTGCGTATCGAGGAGGACACGCGCGCGCAGGCGCCGGCGCGCAACCTGCCGGTGCTCTCCCAGGGCCGCGGCCGGCGCGCGCTCGGCCGCTGAACGTGCGGAGAGGGGGCTCCCGGAATTCCGGAAGCCCCCTCTCCGCACACCAGAACAGACCAGAACAGACCGAAGGCGGATCATCCCTCGGGATGATCCGCCTTCGATTTTTGTGGAGCTAAGGAGAATTGAACTCCTGACCTCCTGCATGCCATGCAGGCGCTCTACCAACTGAGCTATAGCCCCTCGCGGTGTTCCGCCCGGTTTCCCTGGCGGCGACGCCAACATTACACGGTCCGGGGGGCGGACCACCAAATCGGATTCCGCTTGGCTCCCCTACGGGCGCTAATGTCACCTTTCGTGACCGTGATCGCGTTCTCCGCAGCCCGCCGCGCACCGGTCGCCCTGGGCGTGTGCCTGGTGTCGTTCACGGCCTTCTGCCTGGCACAACGGGCCGCGCACGTGTCGATGATCGACCTGCTGGTCTACCGGGCCGAGGGCGCCACCGTCCGCGCGGGCGGCGATCTGTACGCCCTGCGCGCGACGGCCGCGCACCTGCCCACCACCTACCCGCCGTTCGCCGCGCTGCTGTTCACCCCGCTGTCCCTGCTGGACACCGCGCCGCTGCGGCTGCTGGCGACGGCCGGCAATCTGGTGCTGCTGGTGCTGTTCGTCCGGCTGTCGCTGCGCCTCGTGAGCTACACGCGCGCGCGGGCGGTGTGGTGGGCGGCGGCAGCGGCCGTGTGGTGCGAGCCGGTGTGGACGACGCTGCGCTACGGCCAGGTCAACCTGCTGCTGGCCGTTCTGGTGCTGTGGGACCTGACCCGCCGCCACGACCGCTGGGCCGGGGCGGCCCTGGGGCTGGCCGTCGCGGTGAAGCTCACCCCCGCCCTGTTCGTGCTGTTCCTGCTCGCCACGGGCATCGTGGCCCGGCTGCGCGACGGAGACGGGAGCCGGTGGCTGCGGCACGCGCGCGGGGCGGCCGTCACGTTCACCGGGGCGACCCTGCTGGCGGCGGCCGTCCTGCCGTACGACTCCCGGCGGTTCTGGGCGGACATGGTCTTCCGGGCGAGCCGGGTCGGGCACGCCGAGGACACCGGCAACCAGTCCCTGCGCGGCGTACTGGCCCGGCTGCTGCACACACCCGACCCCGGGGCGTACTGGGCCCTGTGCGCGGCCGTGGTGGCTCTGGTGGGGCTCGCGGTCGCGGTGGCGGCGGAGCTGCGCGGGCGGCGGGCCGGGGCGGTGTGCGCCTGCGCGGTCACCGCGTTGCTGGTCAGTCCGGTGTCGTGGACCCACCACTGGGTGTGGTGCGTGCCGCTGGTCCTGCTGCTGTGGACGGAAGGGCGGCGGGCGGCGGCCCTGGGCACGCTGCTGGTGTTCTCGTCGTACACGCCCTGGTGGGTGCCGCACGGCATGGGACGGCCCGAAATGCACCAAGGGGTCGTGGAGTTGGCACTCTCGGCGCTCTACGCGTGCGCCGGCGCGCTCTTCCTCGCGGGACGCGTCAGGCCGTACGGGATGCGAGGCGTCAGGCCGTCACGAACGAGTAGAACCTCTTGAGGGTGCAGTGCTCCTCCAGGAGGCGGCCGTAGATCGGCTCGCCCTCCAGCTCGCGGTACGTCTCGATCGGGTCGCCTTTTATGATCAGCGCCCGCGCGCACTCCTCGCACCAGTACTGGTACTCGGGGTTGATCGGCTCCATGTCCCGGACGATCGGCGTTCCGCTGCCGCACCAGTCGCACTTCCGCCTGTGTGCACCCATCGATCAGCTCCAGCAGTGGCCGCAGGCCGTGCACACGTAGGTGATTCCGCCGCTGTCGCCGAGGACTTGGGCCACGTGCGCGGAACCGCAGGAAGGGCAGTCGAGCCGGGTGGTCGTGTCCCGTATCAACGCCGCCCCGAGGAGGTGGCCGCCCTCCTCAAGGATGCTCGCAGGCATCACTGCTCCCTCCCGTCGGGCCGCGCCCCCTTCCGGCCGTTTGATTCTGCCACGGCCGGACCAATACGGTCAGCGACGCCTCAGTACCAGTACGGACACGCCCCGAGTACACCTTCGGGGAGGTATACGACCCGGAGCCCGGGGTGACTCAAGACGGTGCGGGAACAGTTGGCCGAAGAACAGAAAATCCCGCCCCCAGCGGGGACGGGATCCTCATCACCGATCCTGGCACTCGCCGAGTGCCGATCCGTGGAGCTAAGGAGAATTGAACTCCTGACCTCCTGCATGCCATGCAGGCGCTCTACCAACTGAGCTATAGCCCCTGGTGTTCTTCCCGCTCGGCGGGGCGAACAAGAAGAACTTTAGCCTGTGACCTGCCGGAAAGTGAAATCCGGGCGCCGGGGGCCCCGGGGCGCTCAGTCGTCGTCGCCGAGGACGGGTTCCGGGAGGGTGCCCGCGTTGTGCTCCAGCAGACGCCAGCCGCGCGCGCCCTCGCCCAGCACGGACCAGCAGCAGTTGGAGAGGCCGCCGAGACTCTCCCAGTGCCGGGACTCCAGGCCGAGCAGCCGGCCGATGGTGGTGCGGATGGTGCCGCCGTGGCTGACGACGACGAGGGTGCCGTCCTCGGGCAGCTTCTCGGCGTGCCGCAGCACCACGGGAGCGGCGCGGTCGGCGACCTCGGACTCCAGTTCACCACCGCCGCGGCGGACCGGCTCGCCGCGCTTCCAGGCGGCGTACTCCGCGCCGTGCCGGGCGATGATCTCCTGGTGCGTGAGCCCCTGCCAGACGCCCGCGTAGGTCTCCCGCAGGCCCTCGTCGCGGGTGATCTCCAGACCGGTGAGGGCGGCCAGCTCGGCGGCCGTGTCCGCGGCCCGCTGGAGGTCCGAGGCGACGATCGCGTCGGGCTGCAGGGAGGCGAGCAGCCGGGCCGCGCGGCGCGCCTGGCCGACGCCGGTCTCGGTCAGCTCGACGTCCGTGGTGCCCTGGAAGCGGCGCTCCACGTTCCACGACGTCTGGCCGTGCCGCCACAGGATGACGCGGCGGCCCCGGCCCCGGCGGTCGGTGACCTCGCCGGTGGCATTCATCGCCAGTCCCCGTCCGGTTCCTGGTCGGCCTCGGCGGCCTGCAGCTTGGCGTGCTCCTCGGCCTTGCCGCGGGTGGCCTTGGCGTCGGCGGGCAGCTCCAGCTCGGGGCAGTCCTTCCACAGCCGCTCCAGGGCGTAGAAGACGCGCTCCTCGCTGTGCTGGACGTGGACGACGATGTCGACGTAGTCCAGCAGGATCCAGCGGGACTCGCGGTCGCCCTCGCGGCGGACCGGCTTGGCGCCCAGCTCCGTCTGGAGGCGCTCCTCGATCTCGTCGACGATGGCCCTGACCTGGCGGTCGTTCGGCGCCGAGGCCAGCAGGAAGGCGTCCGTGATCGACAGGACGTCGCTGACGTCGTAGGCGATGACGTCGTGGGCGAGCTTGTCGGCAGCCGCCTGGGCGGCGGTGTGGATGAGCTCAAGGGAACGGTCGGTGGCGGTCACTACATGGCTTTCCGTCGGCGGGCACTGAACCTCAAGGGTCTCACGGCCCGCCCGGGGCACCCCACGCGATGACGGCACGTGGGCTGCCCCCGCGCGCGTGGGCGCACCGGCCGGCCGGCCCGTCAGGAGGCGGCCGGCCTGTAGTCGCCGCCGAGGACGACCGAGACGTCGGCGCCCGAGGAGACGGCGCCCTTGGCCACCGAGCCGGCCGGCAGGCCGAGGGTCTTGGCGACCTCACTGGCGTCGGCCTGGTGGGAGGCGTCCGCGTACGTCACCTTCGAGACGGCCCGGGTGCCGCCGGCGCTGCCGCCCTCCAGGAAGGTGAAGCCGCCGTTCAGCAGCGTCACGCGGGCCTTCTCGGCGTCGTCCTCGACGCCGGTGGCGTTCTGTACGGAGACCCGGACCGCGGAGCCGGCGTCGGGGCTCTTGGCGGTGCCGCCGAGGATGTCCTTGACCACGCTGTCGCTGGTCCGCGCGCTCAGGGTGCCGTCGGCCCCGACGGGCAGCAGGGCGGTCTTGTAGTCGCCGCTCTTGGCGAGGTCGGCGAGCTTGGCCAGGAAGGCGCCGAGGTCCTTGTCGGTGAGCGGCGGGTCGAGGATCTGGGCGAGGGTCTGCACGGTGGTGGTCGCCGAGTCCGGCTCGGAGGAGATCTTGCGCAGGACGCCCTGGAGAACCTGGCCGAAGCGCTCCAGCTGGGCGTTCTGGGCCTCGCCGGGGGCGCGGTAGGTGGCGTAGGCGACGGCCGTCTTGCCGCTCAGGGTCTGGTCGGAACCCTGGTGGACGAGGGGCGCGGCACCCTTCTTCTTGCTGTCCGGGTCGGGCACGTCGGCGTTGGTGTCGACCTCGATGTTGCCGACCAGGTCGACGAGGTTCTGGAGGTAGGGGGTGTCCAGGCGCCAGGTGCCCTGGATGTCGGTGCCGAGGACGGTGTCGAGCTGGTCGCGGGTGCCGGAGGAACCGTCGTCCTCGACCGACTTGGCGAGGGTGGTGGTGGAGCCGTCGTCGCCGCTGAGGGCGAGCGAGTTGGGCAGCAGGACGGTGGTGCCCTGCTTGGTGGTGGTGTTGTCGACCAGCAGCGCCGTCGAGGTGCCGCTCTTCCCGGTGTTGTGCAGATGGATGACGAGCACGTCGCGCTTCTGGGCGGCGACCGGTGTGGCGGTGCCGTTCTTGCCGCCGGCGGCGGACAGGCCGGGGAGCTTGCCCGCGTACCAGAGGTAGCCGACGCCGGCGACGACGAGCAGGGCGAGGACGACGAGCAGGGCGACGATCCGGCCGCGGGCCCGGCGGCGGGCCTCCTCGCGGCGCTCGGTGCGGTTCTCGGTGAACTTCAGCCAGTCGATGACGTCCTCGGAGTCGCCGTCCGGCTCCTCGACGAACGCGAACTGCTCGGCGCCGTGGTCCGGCCGCTCCGGGTCGTCCTGCCGCGCGGGCTCCCCGGGGGCGTACGGGGACTCGCCGGGCGGGTACGGCGACTCGCCGTAGGACGACTCGTCGGGTGCGTACGGCGGCTCCGGGGTGTACGGCGTCTGCTGGGGGCCGGCCTGCTGCGGGATGTAGGCGGTCTGCTCGGCGACCCTCGGCTGCTGCCCGCTGCTCGCCGCCTGCCCGTACGGGTCGTAGGGGCCGCCGGGGGCGTGGGTGCCGGTGCCGTAGGGGTCGTACGGGGTCTGCGTGCCGTAGGGATCGTAGGCGGACGGCTGCTGCGCGGACCCGTAGGGGGACGCCTGCTGTCCGCCGGTGGCGTACGGGTCGTAGCCGTAGCCGCCCTGCCCCGCGGTGTCCTGCTGGGCGTAGGGGTCGGGGGCCGGCTGCGGGGTCTGCTGTTGCGGGACCTGCCGGTAGACGGGCCGGCCGTACTCGTCATAACCCGTGATCTCGTAGGGGCCGTCGCCGTAGTGTGCGTCGCCCGCGTCGTATCGGTTGTTCACCGGTGCCCCTCTCGGCTCACTCGCCGCGGTACAGCTCGCGCTTGTCGATGTAGCGCACGACTCCGTCCGGCACCATGTACCAGATGGGGTCCCCCTTGGCGACTCTCGCACGGCAGTCCGTGGAGGAGATGGCCAGCGCCGGAACCTCCACGAGAGAGACACCGCCCTCCGGCAGGCCGGGGTCGGCCAGGTGGTGGCCGGGACGCGTGACACCGATGAAGTGCGCGAGGGAGAACAGCTCCTCCGAGTCGCGCCAGGTCAGGATCTGGCCGAGCGCGTCGGCGCCGGTGATGAAGAACAGGTCGGTGTCCGGGTTGAGGGCGCGCAGGTCGCGCAGGGTGTCGACGGTGTAGGTGGGGCCGCCGCGGTCGATGTCGATGCGGCTGACGGAGAACTGGGGGTTCTCGGCGGTGGCGATGACCGTCATCAGATAGCGGTCCTCGGCCGGGGAGACCGTGCGGTGCGACTTCTGCCAGGGCTCGCCGGTGGGCACGAACACCACCTCGTCCAGCTGGAACTGGGTGGCGACCTCACTGGCGGCCACCAGGTGCCCGTGGTGGACCGGGTCGAACGTCCCGCCCATGACACCGAGGCGCCGCTTGCCGGTGCGGGCGGGGCCGTGGCCCGGCCGGGCCCCCGGGTCCTGCACCGTGCCGTCGGCGGTCGCGTGTGCCGGACCGGTAGGCATGTCCTGCTCTCCCATGCGTGCAGACCCTACCGGCCCGGCCTGAGGCGTCCGGCCGGGGACGGGCTCGCGCTCAGCGGTCGCGGTTGAAGCGCGTGGTGATCCACAGCAGCAGAAGCAGGATGACGAAGGCGCTGCCGCCCGTGATGGCGGGGTTCAGGCTGTTGTGGTTGCCGCCGTGCTCCTCGCCCTCGGCGGCAAGGGTGACCAAGTGGGCTGCGGCAGTGTGGAGGATCATCTTCGGCGGACCTATCGCGTGTGGGCGGGATAAAGATGTCGGCTCATCGTATGCGGGCGGCCGGGCGCCGATCACCCCGACTCCGCCGTTGGGGCCGGGCGGTGGCCGACACGCCGGGCCGGAACGGGCGGGGAACTTCCCGCGGCCGTCAGTCGTCCTTCCGCTTGTAGCCGCGCAGCAGGAACCACGCGGTCAGTGCACAGCCCAGGATCATGACGACGAGAACGATACGGAGCAGATTTCCCGACCCGTGTTGCTGGACGGCGCTCGTGGCGGCCTCGGTCAGCCGGGCGGCTGCGGGGTGGTGCTCCATCACATGGACTCCTTCGGCTGTACTGCCCGTCCACGGTATCTCCGCCCAGGCTGGGCCCCGCCCCGGGGGTGCAGCGGGCACTGACACGCACTTGGGGGAAGACATGTCCGACGACGACCACCAGCAGACGGGGCGGGAGCGGCTGCCCGGCAGGCAGCGCACCCGCTTCCCGGGCATCTCCTCACGCGCGTACGAGCATCCGGCCGACCGCTCCGCCCTGGTCGCGCTGCGCAGGCTCAGCGGGTTCGACACCGTCTTCAAGGCGCTCAGCGGGCTGCTGCCGGAGCGCAGCCTGCGGTTGCTGTTCCTGTCCGACTCGGTGCGGGTCTCCGACCGGCAGTTCTCGCACCTGCACGACATGCTGCGCGACGCCTGCTACATCCTGGACCTGGAGAAGGTCCCGCCGATGTACGTCACGCAGGACCCGAAGCCGAACGCGATGTGCATCGGTCTGGACGAGCCGATCATCGTCGTCACCACCGGGCTCGTCGAGCTGCTCGACGAGGAGGAGATGCGGGCGGTCGTCGGCCACGAGGTGGGGCACGCCCTGTCCGGGCACGCGGTGTACCGCACGATCCTGCTGTTCCTGACCACGCTGGCGGTCCGGGTCGCCTGGATCCCGCTGGGCAACATCGCGATCATGGCGCTGGTGACGGCGCTGCGGGAGTGGTTCCGCAAGTCGGAGTTGTCCGCCGACCGGGCGGGACTGCTGGTGGGCCAGGACGTACGGGCCTCGATGCGCGGCCTGATGAAGATCGCGGGCGGCAACCACCTGCACGAGATGAACGTGGACGCGTTCCTGGAGCAGGCCGAGGAGTACGACTCGGGGGGCGACCTGCGCGACTCGGTGCTGAAGATCCTCAACGTGCTGCCCCGCTCGCACCCGTTCACCACCGTGCGGGCGGCCGAGCTGAAGAAGTGGGCCGAGTCCCGGGACCACCAGCGGATCATGGACGGTCACTACCCGCGGCGGGACGAGGACAAGGACACCTCCGTCCGCGACTCCTTCCGCGAGTCGGCGGCCGGCTACGCGAGCGATGTGAAGGGCTCCAAGGACCCGCTGATGAAGCTGGTCAGCGATCTGGCGGGCGGCGCGGGCGACCTGGGCGGCCGGGTCCGCCGCGGCTTCGACGGCTTCCGCACCCCGCCGCCGCCGAAGGACGCGCGGGAGGGAGACGAGGCGTAGCCCCCGGGCACGCGAGGTCGTGCGCGGCCGGCCGAGGTGGCGTCGGCTCACACCTTCGGTTCGGCTCCGGGCGCCAGGGTGCCGCACAGGGCCGGGGCGGCGCCCGGCTGGTAGGGGTCGGTGCCCGCGGGGCCGCCCGCCCTGGCCCGCCGGCCGGCCAGCAGGGGGTGCAGATAGGCGCCGGTGTCCTCGGCGCAGGACAGCGGGCCCGCCTGGACATGGGAGGTGGCGAGCTGGACCTGGTGGGTGCGCAGGTCGTCGCGGTCGAAGCGGAAGGTCACCTCGCGGCGGACGGTGAAGAGGGACACCGCGGCGCCAGCCGCGGCACCGGCGGGGCGCACGGCGTAGACGAAGGTGTGGTCGGCGGTGATCTCCAGGGTGGCCGCGTCGCTCTCGGTGACCTGGAGGGTGCCGCGGACCCGGATCCGGTCGTCGGCCAGCCGGAGCTGGGCGGGGTCGAAGCGCACCAGCCAGCCGGTGGGGGCGTGCCGGCCGTCGGCCGCCGGGTGGTCGAGGCTCTGGTCGAACTGGTCGAGTTGGTCGGGGTCGAGCAGGGCGCGGGCGGGGGCGACCGCGCGGCCGGTCAGGACCTCGGGGTAGAGCGAGGAGCGGACGATGTAGTCCTTGGCGGTGGTGAGGGCGGCCACGACCTGGCTGTCGGAGAAGTGCGCGGTGGCCCGGGCGGCCGGCAGCGGCACGCCTTCGGCGCCGATGTCGTACGGGGCGGCCGGGCTGTGGGCGAACAGGGTCGCGGCGTCGGCGGCGCCGGGCACCTTGCCAGTGGGGGCGAGCGGGAGGACGGTCATCCGCAGGGCCTCGACGGACCGTCTGGCCGCCGGGGAGGGGTAGGGGTGGCGGACGCCCATGTAGATCGCGGTGCCGAAGGCGACGGCGATCAGCACGGCGAGGACCAGCAGCTGCCGGGTCAGTCCGCGGCGCAGGGGCGGGCGGCGGCGTACGGCGGGGGCGTGGTCGGCCATCCGCTCCTCGGCCGAGAACTCCTGGAGGCGGGCAGCGCGGACGAACGACTCGTCGAAGACGACGGATCGGTATTCGTCCTCCGCACCGCCGGGGCCGCTCTCGGGGGCCCCTTCCGGTGGGTCCGCAGGCCCGCCCATACTGTGAGGGTAGGTCTTCGGGGCCATCGGTAAACGCCCCGCTGTGCGACAAGTTCTGACGGCTCCTCAGCCGGGGCGGACGCCCGCGCTCAGGGGGATCGCGGGGCGGCGGAGACGGCCGGCCGGGAGGAGGCCGACGGGACGGAGGGCGCGGCGGCGCTGCCCTGTTCCAGGCCGGTGGAGGCGGGGGCGGGCACCCGGTCGCGGGTGCCGGAGGAACCTCCCCGGTAGACGGCGGCGAAGGCCAGGGCGACCATGCCGATGCCCATCACGACGGCGAGTACCCAGGCGACGGGCCGGTGCCAGCGGACCTGCCTGCCGTAGAGGCCGTGGTGGCCGTCGAGGGGGTGGGCGTCGTCCGGCTCGGTGTCGTCCTCGTGCCGGTATCGGCCGTATCCGGCGCCCTCGGGTCCGGGGGTGTCGTCGTAGCGGTCGGCTCCGGAGCGGGCGCGGGCCTCCGCCTCGGAGGCCTCGGCTCTGGCCTGCGCGGCGGCGAGCAGGCGCTCGACGGCGCTCGGCTCGTGGACCCTGGCCGCCTTCACGAAGGCCTCGTCGAAGACCACGGAGGCGAACTCTTCGTCCGACACCCCGCGGTCGTGGTCGTCGTCGGGCTCCCGGCCGTCCGGAAACGGCGTGCCCCCCACGTCCTCCGGCACGCGTCCAGAGTAGACCTGGGGGGTCGGTTTGGGCAGACCGTAGCGAGATTCGTCCGCCTGCCGGGACGGGCCGCCGGTCAGCGTCGGACGTGTCCGTCGCCGGTGACGATGTACTTGGTGCTGGTCAGCTCGGGCAGGCCCATCGGGCCGCGGGCGTGCAGCTTCTGGGTGGAGATGCCGATCTCCGCGCCGAAGCCGAACTGGCCGCCGTCGGTGAACCGGGTGGAGGCGTTCACGGCGACGGTGGTGGAGTCGACCAGCTGGGTGAAGCGGCGGGCGGCCTGCTGGGAGGTGGTGACGATGGCCTCGGTGTGCCCGGAGGTCCACAGCCGGATGTGCTCGACGGCCCGGTCGAGGGAGTCGACGACGGCGGCGGCGATGTCGTGGGACAGGTACTCGGTCTCCCAGTCCTCCGGGGTGGCCTCGACCACCGTGGCCTTGGAGTCCGCGGCGTAGGCGAGGACGCGTTCGTCGGCGTGCACGGTGACGCCGGCCTCGGCGAGGGCGTCCAGGGCGCGCGGCAGGAACTCGGCGGCGATGTCCTGGTGGACGAGCAGGGTCTCGGCGGCGTTGCAGACGCTGACCCGGTGGGCCTTGGAGTTGATCAGGATCTCCACGGCGGTGTCGAGGTCGGCCTGGGCGTCGACGTAGACGTGGCAGTTGCCGGTGCCGGTCTCGATGACGGGGACGGTCGACTCGGTCACGACGGTCCGGATCAGGGAGGCGCCGCCGCGCGGGATGAGGACGTCCACCAGGCCCCGGGCGCGCATCAGCTCGCGGACGGACTCGCGGCTCTCGCCGGGCACCAGCTGGACGGCGTCGGCGGGCAGCCCGGCACCGCCGACGGCGTCCCGGATGACGCGGACGAGGGCGCGGTTGGAGGCGTGGGCGGAGCTGGAGCCGCGCAGCAGGACGGCGTTGCCGGACTTGAGGCAGAGGGCGGCGGCGTCCACGGTGACGTTGGGCCGGGCCTCGTAGATGATGCCGACGACGCCGAGCGGGACGCGGACCTGGCGCAGGTCGATGCCGTTGGGCAGGGTGGAGCCGCGGACGACCTCGCCGACCGGGTCGGGCAGCCCCGCGACGTCGCGGACGTCGGAGGCGATGGCACGGACCCGCTCCGGGGTGAGGGTGAGCCGGTCCACGATGGCCTCGCTGGTGCCGTTCTCGCGGGCCCTGGCCACGTCCTCGGCGTTGGCCTCGACGATCTCGGCGGTCCGGACCTCCAGCGCGTCGGCGATGGCGAGCAGCGCGTCGTCCTTGATGGCACGCGGCAGCGGCGCGAGGTCGGCGGCGGCGGCCTTGGCCCGGTAGGCGGCCTGGGTGACCGGGGACATCGAGTCGTACGGCGAGAGCGTGGTCATGAGGGAAGCGTAGTGCGCGGGTCCGCCCCGCTCAGCGCGCGTCCCACCCCGCGAGACGCCCTGAACAGGGGCAAATCCCCGGTTCCGGCGGCCCGGGCACCGCCCGCGCCGGCTCAGTAGGGGTGCACCCCCACCGGTGTCGCGGGCGGCGGGCCGTAGCCCTCGGCGATGCGCTGGTGGTAGGTCTCGCGGTCGATGACCTCCAGGCCGACGATCTCCCAGGGCGGCAGCTTCGCGGTCTGCCGGTGCTCGCCCCACAGGCGCAGGGCCACGGCGGCGGCGTCGTGCAGGTCGCGGGCCTCTTCCCAGTAGCGGATCTCGGCGTGGTCGGTCGCGTATCTGCTGGTCAGCAGGAAGGGGTGGTCGTGGGCGAGCTGTTCCAGGGCCCGCCGCAGCTCCGGCAGGGCGACCTTCTCGCCGGACACGCTGAGGGTGACGTGCCACAGGCGGGGCAGGTCCTTCGGCTCCTCATAGGTGTCCCCGGCCGCGACGCTCGTCAGAGCACCGCGGGACGCCGTCCCAGGGCGCACTCGTCTCACGACGGCCTCCTTCACGCACGGCTCGCATGCCTCCTACGGCCAGTTGAGCAGGCCGGGGGCCGCCGCGTGGTGCTTTTACGGAACGTCCCCCACCGGGGTCGGTCCGTGTCCCGCGTTTTACGAGCGGTCCTGCGAGGGCCGTGGCTGCAGCAGGACCAGGTCGTCCCGGTGTACGACCTCGCGTTCGTACGCGGCGCCCAGTTCGCGGGCCAGCTCGCGGGTCGAGCGGCCGAGCAGCCGGGGGATCTCCTTGGCGTCGAAGTTGACGAGCCCCCGGGCGACCGGACGGCCGCCGGTGTCGCGCAGTTCCACGGGGTCGCCCGCGCCGAAGTCGCCCTCGACGGCGGCGATCCCGGCGGGCAGCAGCGACTTGCGGCCGTTCACGACCGCGTCCACCGCCCCGTCGTCCAGGGTGAGGGCGCCCCGCGGGGTGGAGGCGTGCTGGAGCCAGAGCAGCCGGTCGGCGGAGCGTTTGCCGGTGGGGTGGAAGTAGGTGCCGGTGTCGCCGCCGGCCAGCGCCTCCGCCGCGTGCACGGCGCTGGTCAGCACGACCGGGATGCCGGCGGCGGCGGCGATCCGGGCGGCCTCGACCTTGGTGACCATGCCGCCGGTGCCGACACCGGCCTTGCCCGCGCTGCCGATGTCCACACCGGCCAGGTCGCCCGGTCCGCGCACCTCCGCTATCCGGGAGGTGCCGGGCCTGGCGGGGTCGCCGTCGTAGACGCCGTCGACGTCGGAGAGGAGGACGAGGAGGTCGGCGTGGACGAGGTGGGCGACGAGGGCGGCGAGACGGTCGTTGTCGCCGAAGCGGATCTCGTCGGTGGCGACGGTGTCGTTCTCGTTGACGACCGGGAAGGCGCCCATCGCGAGGAGCTTGTCCAGGGTGCGGGAGGCGTTGCGGTGGTGGGCGCGACGGCTCATGTCGTCGGAGGTGAGCAGGACCTGCCCGACGCGGACGCCGTAGCGGGCGAAGGAGGCGGTGTAGCGGGCGACGAGCAGGCCCTGTCCGACGCTGGCGGCGGCCTGCTGCCGGGCGAGGTCCTCGGGCCGGCGGCGCAGGCCGAGCGGGGCGAGCCCGGCGGCGATGGCTCCGGAGGAGACGAGGACGACCTCGCGCTCGCCGCCGGAGCGGCTCTTGGCCAGCACGTCGACGAGGGCGTCGACCCGGTCGGCGTCCAGGCCGCCGGCCGCGGTGGTCAGCGAGGAGGAGCCCACCTTGACGACGATCCTGCGGGCCTCACCCACGGCCTGCCTTGCGCTTGCCACGTGCTGTCTCCACTCCCTCGCGTAGCCGGCAATCTACGCGAGGCGGCCCGGGCGGCGCGCACCGGTCCAGCCTCCGGACGGGCATTGTGTAGCCGCTCCTTCACAGTCCGGATACAGACAAAGGTTGTATTGGTTGCCTGTAGAAAATAAATCTCCGGCAAAATTAGGTTGAACACCGTGCCAACTACTGACAGCCGACCTCGGCGCATCCTCCTGCGATCCGGCAAGAGCCCGTACGACGCCCTCTCGGTGGAGGAGGCGTTGCACCGGGACGTGATCGCCACCAATTCCGGGAACCTGATCTTCCAGGACGCGGCGCACAAGCTCCTCCAGACCCCGGACACGGAAGTGGTCTCCAACGGCGGCCGGACCGACGTGGCCGCCGCCGAGCGGATCAACGAGGAGTACGACGCGTTCGTCGTGCCGCTGGCCAACGCCTTCCGCCCGTCCTTCGAGACCTCGCTGAAGCGGCTGACCCGGCTCGTCTCGCGGCTGCGGATCCCGGTCGTGGTGCTCGGCGTCGGCGCGCAGACCGGGGTGAGCTACGACCCGTCCCGGCTGAGGGGCATCGAGCCGACCGTGCGCGCGTTCTGCTCGGCCGTGCTGGAGCGCAGCGCCTCGATCGGGGTGCGCGGCGAGTTCACCGAGCAGTACCTGCGGGACATGGGCTTCCGGGACGTCGAGGTCATCGGCTGCCCCTCGCTGTTCCTGTACGGCAGGGAACTCGACGTGCGCAGACGGGTGCCGGAGCTGACGGCCGACTCCCGGATCGCCGTCAACGGCTCGCACAGCGCGGTGGCCAAGCAGGGCCTGGGCAAGGTGATCGCCCGCACCCACGCGCGGTATCCGAACCTGCGCTTCATCGGGCAGAACCTCAGCGACGCACGGCAGTTGCACTGGCGGGACCTGTCGGACCCCAACTCCCGGGTGACCGCGATGCCGACGCACCCGGACCACCCGATGTACCGCGAGGACAAGGTGCGGGTCTACGTCGACCCGGTCACCTGGATCGACGAACTGCGCCCGTTCGACTTCTCCTTCGGCTCGCGCATCCACGGCAACATCGCCGCGCTGCTGGCCGGCACGCCCGCGACCGTGCTCTGCGGTGACTCGCGCACGCTGGAGCTGTGCCGCTACTTCGAGATACCCCACCAGCGGCTGGACCAGGCCCTGAAGGACCCGGAGTCGGTGGACCCGGCCCGGCTCCACGCACAGGCGGACCTCGGCGGGCTGGTCGGCAACCACGCGGAACGCTTCGACCGGTTCACGGGTTTCCTCGACCGGAACGGGCTGCGGAACACCTTCACGCACGGCGACGGCGGCGCGGCCTTCGACAGGAAGATGGAGTCCCTGGCCTTCCCGCCGGCCGTACGGCCCTGGCTGGAGTCCGACGCCGCGTCCCTCAGCAGCCGGTTCGGCTGGCTGCACTCCCAGGTCGGCGAACTGGAACAGGACAACGCCCGCCTCCGCAAGGAACTGACCCGCGCCCGCAGATCCCCCGGCACCCTCCCCGCCCCCGCGGCCTCCGTCTACCGCCGGGCCCGCCGCGCGGTGGGCGCCCCCCTACGCCGAGCACTCCACCCGGGCAAGCCGTAGGTTTCGGAGCACGGGGTCCGGCCCGCGGCCTGGCGGCGGGCGGGCGGACGGCTGGCGGGTGACCGGTCGGCGGACGGCTGGCGGAGGACGGCAGGCCGGTGGGACGACGGCCGGGCAGCCGGGGGCACGGGCGGCCGGCAGGTGGGACCCCTTGGCCGACAAGCCACCACCCCGAACACCCCGCGCGGCAAGCTGTGCCAGGCGCCGCTCAGGAAGGTGCTGGCGGCCGAACGGCAGACCAGTGGACGGCGGACGGGCGGACGCCCCCTCGGTCCTCAGGCCGCCGACACCCCGGCACCCCGCGCGGGGAACCTGCGCCGGATCTTGGACAGGGCGCACGGTACAGCCCGCGGGCACCCGGCCGGCGGGCGGCTCCCGGACGATCCCCGGGCAGCCCCGCCGGACCCTCAGGCCGCCGCCGCCCCGAACCCCTTGCGCGGCAGGCTTCGGCGGATCTTGCGCAGGGCGCGGCGGAGGAAGGTGTTGGCGGCGGCTGCTCGGTAGCCGTCGAAGGCGCTCGCCTCGCGGGCCTCGGCGCGGTAGATCTCGTCGGGGACGCCGGCCGTCTTGGAGCGGAAGTGGGGGTAGAGGAGGTAGAGGCGGGTGCCGCGCTTCTCCAGGACGGCGGCCGCCTGCTTCTTCTCCTTGACGAACTTGACGACGTCCAGCAGCAGATCGGGCCGCTGCATGGCGACCAGGTGCAGCCGCAGCCGCTCGTGGACCTTCAGCCGGCGGGCCACACCGGGCGTCCAGTAGGCCTCCATCAGCGGCTTGGCCAGCTCCAGCTTGGTGCGGCGGACGTCTTCGCTGTCGGTGAGGAACTTCGGCCCGAACTGCGGCAGCAGGGTGATCAGGAAGGGCCGGACCATCAGGACGTCGCGCTTGTCGCCGGCCGGGACCATGTCGTCGATCAGCTTCATCAGGGCGCGCGCGGAGTCGAAGCGCAGCGTGTAGCTGCCGCTCTTGGTCACGTGCTTGCCGTCGTCGCGGCCGACCAGGTAGTAGCAGGTGTGGTCGGCGACCACGGAGACACCGTCCGCGCGCAGGTACGCCTCCAGCGTGAACAGGGCGTCCTCACCGGTCCACAGGGACTCGTCGAAGCGCATCCCGTGCCGCTCCAGCAGCGCCCGTCTGAACAGCTTCTGCGCGCTCAGCGTGAACTTGATGTTGGAGGAGTAGACGTCGGTCCGGTCCAGGGTCTTGCCCCACATGGACTTGGGCGCGGTGCGGTTGACGCCCTCGACCCGGCCGAGGACGACGTCCGTGCCGTTCTTGTCGGCCATGGAGACCATGCGCTCCAGGGCCTCGGGGCCGAGCCGGTCGTCGGCGTCCAGGAAGAAGACGTACCGCCCGGCCGCCTTGCCGAGGCCGACGTTGCGCGGGCCGCTGGGGCCGCCGGAGTTCTCCTGGCGGACGACCGTGACGCTCATCGGCGCGCGGGCCGCGAACTCCTCCAGGCACTCCCCCGTGCCGTCCGTCGACCCGTCGTCGACCGCGATGACCTCCAGCCGGCCCGGGTCGATGGTCTGCGCCTCGACGGAGGCCAGGCACTCCACCAGATACGGCATCGCTTCGTACGCCCCGATGATCACACTGACATCAGGCTGCGTCACGCCGGTCACTCTTCCCCCTCGTCACGGAACATTTACCCCGTATCCCCTCAATCGCACACTGTTAGACGGGACTCCGGGGGAAGCGGTTGCCTCACGGCGGGTCATGAGTGGCGCAGCTCACACCGGAAACGGCGCGGGCCCCCGAGGAGTACTCCTCGGGGGCCCGCGCGGCTCGGCTGCGCCGGAAGGGTCAGGTCGTCGCCACGCCCTCGGCGTCACCGGCGGACTCGCTGCGCGGTCCGGGGAACGTGTTGGTCAGCTCGGCCGCCTCGGCGGGGTCGGCGTTGGCCGCGCCCACCCGGGACTGCTGGCCGACGTTGCGGGCCTCGGCCTTCAGCGCCAGGCCGGCGACGGCGCCGTTGAACTGGTCGATCGAGGCGGGCTCGTCCGGCCCCAGCAGATAGCGCTTCAGCTCCGTGCGGGCGTCCGCGAGCGGATCGGCGGCCGGGTCGCGCACGGCGTCCAGGACGGCGTCCAGACCGGCCGCGCTGTTCGTCAGGATCGTCGCGGCGCGCACAGCCGTGTTCTGCCGCTTGAACTCCTCCTCGCCCAGCTCGGCGGAGTCGGTCACCGCGTACGGCTTGCCGCTCGCGATGAAGTCGGAGACCACCGAGGAGATGTCGGAGACCATCGCGTCGGAGACGTTGAAGCAGTCGTACAGCCGCGGCTCGGCACCGGTGATGACCCGGTGCTCGTACGCCGGGAAGGAGCGCCAGTAGGCGTCGTTCCACTCGGCGCGCAGCCGGGCGGCCTCCTGGTGCCGCTGGACGTCGGCCAGGCCGTCACGGGTGGCCTCGGCCTCGTCGCCCTTGGTCCCGCCGGCACCGGCCAGCTCGGCCAGCCGGGCCTCGACGCGGGCCAGCTCGGCCTTGGCCCGGTCCTGCGCCGCGCCGTCCGCGGTGAAGCGGGAGCCGGCGAGACGCTCGGCGGCGGCCTTCTCGACCAGGGCGGTGATCCGGCGGTGCGCGGCGCCGGCCTCCTTGCTGACGGTGCCGGTGAACGGGTGCGGCTTGTACAGCACCCGAACCGGCGGGTCGGCGGTGATCAGCCGGTTCACGATGTTCTCGCCGGCCAGCACGATCGAGGTGTTGCCGGGGTTGCCGTCCCAGCCCTCCCAGGTGGGCGCGTACAGCACGGTCGGGATCCGGCCGACGGGCACGCCCCGCCAGCCCTGGATCGGGGCGAGCTGCGGGCGGCCGACCTCGACGATGTCCTCGTCGCGGACGCCGACGTCGGCGATGGCGTAGCGGTCGCGGCCCGCGCGGCCGGCGGTCCACACCTCGTCGTAGACCTTGCTGTACGGGTTGACGCTGGCCAGCTTGTCGCTGTCGCCGTGGCCGATGAAGACGTGCTTCATGGTCGGCACGCGCAGCAGGTGGATGTTCTTGCCGACGTTGGCCGCGTACAGCGCGACACGCACGTCCGACAGGTCCAGGTTCATCAGGTGCACCCCTCCGGGCACGCAGATGACGGGGACCGTGGTGGGCGCGAGGTTGTTCAGGATGGCCCGCTCGCGCAGGATGATCAGCGGCCGGGTCGCCAGCTGCTCCATCGTCCCCAGCCACATGTTGACCTGGTACGCGGAGTCCTTGGAGCCGGAGAAGTACAGCACCGTCTCGGGCCGGTAGGCGGCCAGCCAGTCGTCCACGGCGGCGAGGACCACGTCGGCCTTCGGCGGGATCTTCCGGCCGCGCACGTACGGCACGAGCACCAGGACGTAGAGCAGGCCGAGGCCGACGCTCAGGCCGATGCCGGTGAAACCGGCGGCGGACGAGTCCAGCTCGGTGGAGAGCAGGATGCCGACGACCGCGAACAGGTCGAGGTGGAGCATCTTCTCCGCGGAGCGGTGCAGCAGCCGGCGCGGCGGGGCGTCCGGGATGCGGATGCGCGACTTCAGGTCGATGTTGCGGGTGGCGACCGGCATCCGGCGGCGGTTGCGGATCAGGGTGACCAGCGCGCCGTGCGGAGCCTGGAGGCCGTAGAAGGCGATGAAGCAGGCGACGGCGCCGTAGAAGATCAGGTTGTCCGAGAGGGACAGGCGGGCCAGCAGCAGGATCAGCAGGAGCTGCCGGATCAGGAAGCGGATGGACAGGCCCGCCCGGACCTTGCTCAGCCGGTTGACCAGGTAGCTGCCCTTGCGGTGCAGATAGTGGTCCGCCAGGTACGTCACGGCGGCCAGGGCCGCGAAGGCGGGGACGCTCGGGACGAGCGCGGCCAGCATGAGCGCCGGGAAGCCCAGCATCACGAGAGCCGCCGCGGCCAGCTCGGCCGCGCTGCCCACCCGGGCGACGCGAATAGCGGTGGATATCACGGAGATCCTGCTCTGGGAGGGGGAGGTGCCGGTTTTGTTCACAGATGCCATGGATGCGGCAGGTGTCGCGGGTGCCGTAGAAACAACCGGTAATTCGGGGAATGTACGGGTTATTTCACGGGGGACGGATTCAGGCCTCTGCGAATACCCGGCGAACGGATACCCACAGAGGCCTGAATTCATCGAAGCTTATTTAGCTTGATTATTACACGCCGTCCTGACGGTCCAGCACCGAGGCCAGCGCCGCCTCGAAGCCGGAGGCCTGGGCGGCACCCGCGGTCGGGTCCTGCTGGCGGACGTCGATGACGTGACCGGTCAGCTCGGACAGCAGCACGTCGAGCGAGGTACGGGCCACGGCCTCGGAGGACAGCAGCGAACCAGCGGGCTCCTGGCCGAACGCCTTGGTGCGCATCGGGGTCGCGGTGCGCTCCGGGTTGATGCAGTTGACGCGGATGCCGTCGCCGGCCCACTCGTCGGACAGCGCCTGGGTGAGGTTCACCATGGCGGCCTTGGTGGAGGAGTACAGCGAGTACTCGGCGCGGCCGCGGGTGTAGCTGCTGGAGGTGTAGAGCAGCAGCTGGCCCTTGGTCTCGGCCAGGTACTTGTAGGAGGAGCGGGCGATCTGCACCGGCGCCAGGTAGTTGACCTTCAGCGCCTCCTCGATGGTGGCGTTGTCGGTCTCGGCGAGCTTGCCGATGCGCAGCACGCCGGCGGTGTTGACGACGTAGTCGATCCGGCCGGTCTCCGCGTACGCCTTGGACAGCGCGTCGTCGACCTCCTCCGGGTTCTCCACGTGGGTGCCGGTGGTGGAGCGGCCCAGGGCGTAGACACTGGCGCCGTAGGACTCGGCGAGTTCGGCGATGTCCTTGCCGATGCCGTAGGAGCCGCCGAAGATGACGATCGTCTTGCCGGTGAGCAGTGCGCGGTAGGCGTCCTCGCCGTTCTGCTCGGGCGCGGCGGTGGAGGCGAGCTGGAACAGCTTGTCGGCGATGAAGACGTCGACCGGCTGGGTCACCTTCATGTTGTACTCGTCGCCCGCGACGACGTGGATCGGCACGTCCGGCAGGTACTTGAGGACCACCGAGCAGTCGTCCGTGGCCTGGAAGTTGGGGTCACCGGCGGCGACCTCGTAGGCACGGCGGATCGTGGACAGCTTGAAGGCCTGCGGGGTCTGGCCGCGGCGCAGCCGGGAGCGGTCCGGGATCTCGGTGATGAACTCGCCGTCCTCGCCGTGCGTGCGCGTCACGATGATCGTGTCGGCGGACGGGATGGCGACGTCCACGGCGTGGTAGCGCTCCAGCGCGGTCACGCAGTCCTCTATGACGCGCCGCGAGAGCAGGGGGCGTACGGCGTCGTGGAAGAGGACGTTGCGGTCCTCGCCCTCGGCCAGGCCCTCGCCGAGGGCGCTGATGGCGCGCTCGGTGGTCTCGTTCCGCGTGGAGCCGCCCTCGATGACCTTCTTCACCTTGGTGAAGCCGGCCTTGGCGACGATCTTCTCGACGTCCGGGACGTAACCCGGGGCCATCAGGACGATGATGTCGTCGATGGAGTCGGTGTTCTCGAAGGTGGTCAGAGTGTGCTCGATGACTGCCTTGCCGGCGATCTTCAGCAGCTGCTTGGGGATCGACAGACCCACCCGCTGACCGGTGCCACCGGCCAGGATCACTGCGGTGGTTCGGGGCTTGGCTATGTGCTGGGACACAGATGACCTACCTAGGGGCGTCAGGGAACCGTGAAATGGTCCCACTTCCGGTAACCGCAGTGCAAGGTGAGTGACCTCCCTCGCATATGTGCGCGCCACCTGTCATTCACCTTCTGCCCCTGGTGATTGGCGACGGGCGGCGTGAACACCCGTGAATTGGCTGTGAGTAACGGCACAAAGGGGTCACGGAGTGCTCACAGGGACGGCACAGAGCGGCGCCGGTGCAGGCCCCGGAGGGTGGGCGGGCGGCTTCCATTAGGGCGCGGGTCCGGGGCATTACGGCCGGAATTCCGGGCCGGGAAGCGGTGCCGCGGTGATGTGGGTGACGCGGTGACGCGTATCAGGATTGCGCGGCTTTTCGGTCTCGGCCCGAGGAAAAGGGGGAGCCCGGGGCACAGGTGTGCCCCGGGCTCCCCCGGTTGTCACGAGAGGTGACTCACACCACCCGCACCCCCGGCTCGTCCGACTCCACCCGCAGCCGGGCCAGCGTGCTCGCCGTCGCCTGGGGCTTGAGGACCGTGTCCACGACGCGCACGCGGGCGTCGACGCCGTCCGCGCGGATGTCGAAGAGGTGGTAGCCGCGGTGCGCGTCGATCACCTTCCAGTGCGGGTTGTCCGCCTTCAGCGGGTCCCACTCGGCGTGGAAGGCGGCCTGGTCCTGGTCGCCGTTGCTGGAGATGGAGGTGCCGACGAACTCGGCGCCGACGACGTCGGAGTCCGGGTCGGCGAAGTCCTCCTTGAGGTCGCTGATCATCGTCAGATGCCGGTCGCCGCTGAGCACCACCGGGTTGCGGATGTCGGCGAACTCCTCCAGCAGGGCGTTGCGCTCGACCTGGTAGCCGTCCCAGGCGTCGTAGTACCAGAGCTTGCCGTCGCCGGGCAGCAGGTCGGTCTCGGCCATCATGATCTGGGAGGCGATCAGGTTCCAGCGGGCCGGCGAGTCGTGCAGCCCGTCCAGCAGCCACTGCTTCTGACCGGCGCCGAGCATGGTCCGCGCCGGTTCCTCGGCACCCGCCTGGCTGGTGGCCTGGTCGGTGCGGAACTGCCGGGTGTCCAGCACGTTGAGGCGGGCGAGCCGGCCGAACTCCAGGCGCCGGTACATCTGGATGTGCGGGCCGTCCGGGATGGCGGTGGCGCGTACCGGCATGTGCTCGTAGTACGCCTGGAAGGCCGCGGTCAGCCGGGCCACGAACGCGTCGTGCGACTGCTTGTCCGGGTCCTGCGGGACCTCGCCGGCCCAGTCGTTGTCCACCTCGTGGTCGTCGAAGGTGACCACCCAGGGGGCGCTCGCGTGCATCGCGGCGAGGTCCGGGTCGGTGCGGTACTGGGCGTACCGGTTGCGGTACTGGACCAGGGTGTACGGCTCCCCCTTGCCCTCGTGCCGCCGGACGGCCGTGGCGGAGGGCGAGGACTCGTAGATGTAGTCGCCGACGAAGAGCACGACGTCGGGGTCCTGGGCACGCATGTCGGCGTACGGCGTGAAGTAGCCGTGCTGCCAGTTCTGGCAGGAGGCGAGGGCGACGCGCAGGGAGCCGCCCCGCTGCCGGGGGTGCGGGGCGGTGCGGGTGCGGCCCACCGGTGAGAGCCGGCCACCGGCCCGGAAGCGGTACCAGTACGGGCGGTCGGGGCGCAGTCCGCGTACGTCCACGTGGACGCTGTGGCCGAGTTCGGGCCGGGCCTCTGCGGTACCCCGGCGCACGGTCCGGCGCAGCCGCTCGTCCTCGGCGATCTCCCACTCCACCGGGAAGACCTCGTCGGGCATGCCGCCGCCGTTGAGGGGGTCGGGCGCGAGTCTGGTCCACAGCACGATGCCGTCGGGCAGCGGATCACCGGAGGCGACGCCGAGGGTGAACACCCCGTCCGGCAGCGGGGTGCCGGCGGCGCGTGCGGTGCCCGGCAGCCACAGCTGCGAGGTGGCCGCGGCGCCGAGGACGGCGGCACCGGCGGTAAGAAAGCGGCGTCGGTCGGGCGTTAATGCGGTCATGCGTCGACTCCCTTGCCACGGTGACCACTTCGGACATCCCGAAGCTCCCACGGCCGGACGGTCCGCTCGCTGAACGAACCCCATCGCGAGCATGACAAATGGGCAGACAGCAGAGGACTCGTCGCGGCACGGCAACACCGTGCTGCCACAGGAGATCTGACGGTAGGTCGGAAACCGGACGCGGCTGGGCAGGGGGTACGGCGACACGCGAGGGCGCGGGGGGTACGGTTGCACGCGAAAGCGGCGCGGAGAGGATCAGGGTCCTCTCCGCGCCGCCCGGTTCAGCTTTGTCGCGCCCCGGGAGTGGTCACTCGAACGGGTCGAAGTCGTCGTACGCGCGCGACGCCTCGTCCCGCTCCGCGTCCCGGTCCCGGCGGCGCTGGGCGGCGGGCCTCGGCGCCTCCAGGCGGTGGTCCTCGCCGCGGCGGCCCAGCATCTCCGCGCCGGCCATGACCGTCGGCTCCCAGTCGAAGACGACCGCGTTCTCCTCGGGGCCGATGGCGACGCCGTCGCCCGCGCGGGCACCCGCCTTCATCAGCCGTTCCTCGACACCGAGGCGGTTGAGGCGGTCGGCGAGATAGCCCACGGCCTCGTCGTTGTTGAAGTCGGTCTGGCGCACCCAGCGCTCCGGCTTCTCGCCGCGCACCCGGAACAGCGGCTCGCCGCCGGAGTCCTCGCGGGTGACGGTGAAGCCCGCGTCGTCCACGGCCTTCGGCCGGATGACGATCCGGGTCGCCTCCTCCTTCGGCCGGGCGGCACGCGCGTCGCCGACCAGCTCGCCGAGGGCGAAGGTCAGCTCGCGCAGCCCGATGTGGGCGACCGCCGACACCTCGAAGACGCGGTAGCCGCGCGCCTCCAGGTCGGGGCGGACCATCTCGGCGAGGTCCTTGCCGTCCGGTACGTCGATCTTGTTCAGGACCACCAGCCGGGGCCGGTTGTCCAGGCCGCCGTACTGCCGTAGCTCCTCCTCGATGACGTCGAGGTCGGAGAGCGGGTCGCGGTCGGACTCCAGGGTGGCGGTGTCCAGCACGTGCACCAGCACACTGCACCGCTCCACGTGCCGCAGGAACTCCAGGCCCAGGCCCCGGCCCTGGCTGGCGCCCGGGATCAGACCGGGCACGTCGGCGATGGTGTAGACGGTCGAACCGGCGGTCACCACGCCCAGGTTGGGCACCAGCGTGGTGAACGGGTAGTCGGCGATCTTCGGCTTCGCCGCGCTGAGCACGGAGATCAGCGAGGACTTGCCGGCGCTCGGGTAGCCGACGAGGGCCACGTCGGCGACGGTCTTCAGCTCCAGCACCACGTCCTGGAGGTCGCCGGGCTCGCCGAGCAGCGCGAAGCCGGGCGCCTTGCGGCGGGCCGAGGCCAGCGCCGCGTTGCCCAGACCGCCCCGGCCGCCCTGCGCCGCGACGTACGACGTGCCGTGCCCGACCAGGTCGGCGAGGACGTTGCCCGCCTTGTCCAGCACGACCGTGCCGTCCGGCACCGGCAGGATCAGGTCCTGGCCGTCCTTGCCGGAGCGGTTGCCGCCCTCGCCGGGCTTGCCGTTGGTGGCCTTGCGGTGCGGGGAGTGGTGGTAGTCGAGCAGCGTGGTCACCGACTGGTCGACGGTCAGGATGACGTCGCCGCCACGCCCGCCGTTGCCGCCGTCGGGTCCGCCGAGCGGCTTGAACTTCTCACGGTGGACGGAGGCACAGCCGTGGCCTCCGCTACCCGCGGCGACGTGCAGTTCGACGCGGTCCACGAAGGTGGTCATGGTTCAGTGCCTCCAGAAACTCACGGGTATTGCCTACAACAACACGCGAAAGGCGGACCCGCCTTCCCGAACGGGAAGTGAGGTCCGCCTCGCGAAGTGTTCGGTGCTCGAATCAGTCGATTCAGGCGACCGGAACGATGTTCACGACCTTGCGGCCACGGTGGCTGCCGAACTCCACCGCACCGGCCTGGAGGGCGAACAGCGTGTCGTCGCCGCCACGGCCGACACCGGCGCCGGGGTGGAAGTGGGTGCCGCGCTGGCGGACCAGGATCTCACCCGCGTTGACGACCTGACCGCCGAAGCGCTTCACGCCGAGCCGCTGGGCATTGGAGTCGCGACCGTTCCGGGTGGACGATGCGCCCTTCTTGTGTGCCATTTCTCCTCAGTCCCTTACTTCGCAGCCGCGGGGATCTCAGTGACCTTGATCGCCGTGTACTGCTGGCGGTGGCCCTGACGACGGCGGTAGCCGGTCTTGTTCTTGTAGCGCAGAATGTCGATCTTCTGGCCCTTGTGGTGGTCCACGATCTCGGCCTGGACCTTGATGCCGGCCAGCACCCACGGGTCGCTGGTCACGGAGTCGCCGTCGACGACGAGCAGGGTCGAGAGCTCGACCGTGTCGCCCACGTTGGCAGTGGAAATCTTGTCAACCTCAACGATGTCGCCGACAGCAACCTTGTGCTGGCGACCACCGCTGCGCACGATGGCGTACACGCGGATCTCTCTTTCGCTCGAAGAAACGGCACCCCCGCAGGCCAGCCGCCCGGAAACACCATGGGCGACCTCTCCCGGCCCGCCTTGCGTCCGGGAGGAAGAGGTTTACGGGGATGTGGCGCGCTCAGTGACACGCCGACGGTCAAGGTTACGGGGCCCGGGGTTGAGGGGTCAAACCGGGCCCCTCGGGTGTGCGGCCGGTCACTCGGACCGGCCGCACACCCCGGGTTCTCAGCCCTCGTCGGAGGCGGAGGAAACCGTGGTGGTGGTCTTCTTCGCCGTCGACTTCGCGGCGGCCTTCTTGGCCGTCGTCTTCTTCGCGGCCGTCTTCTTGGCCACGGTCTTCTTGGCCACGGTCTTCTTGGCGGCCGTCTTCTTGGCGGCGGCCTTCTTCGCCGTCGCCTTCTTGGCCGGTGCCTTGCGGGTGGCCTTCTTGACCGGCGCCTCGTCGGCGACGGCCTCGGTGACGGCCTCCGTGACGACGGCCTCCGTGACGGCTTCGGCGGACCCCTCGGCCGGCTCCTCGCCGGCCTCGGCCGCGGCGGCCGGCACGACCACCACGGCCGTGTCCTCCGACGCGGTCGGCGCGGTCGCCCTGCGCACGGCACGGCGGCGCGGGCGGGCGGGGGCGGCGGCCTCCGGCTGCTCGACCGGCTCCTCGGCAACCGGCGCCTCGGTGGCGGGCGCCGTCTCGGGGACGGACACCACGGTCGCCTCGGCACCCTCGGGAGACCCGGCCGGAGCCGACACCTTGCGGGTCGCCCGACGGCGCGTACGGCCCTTGGGCGCGGCCTCCTCGGCCGGCTCGGCGGGCTCCGCCTGCGGCGCCGGCACCACCTGGTCCTCGGCGGCCATGGGCTCGGCGAGCGCCTCGGCGGCCGGCTCCGGGAGCACCGGACGCGCGGCGGCCTCCTCGGCGGTGACGTCCTGAGCGGTCGGCGCGACCGGCTCGGGCGCGCTCTCCGCCTCCGCCGTCACCCGCTCGCCCCTGCCCCGGGCGGCCTTCTCGCTCCGCTCGGTGCGCTCGGCCTTCTCGCTCCGCTCGGTGCGCTCGGCCTTCTCGCTCCGCTCGGCCTTCTCCGTCCTGGGCGCGCCGGCCGGAGCCGAGGCCCGGCGGCTCGCGCGGCGCCGGCCGCGGCCACGACCGGCCGCCGCCTCCGCCTCGGCGACGCTGCTGTACAGCTCCTCGTCCAGCGCGAAGTCCGGCGCCGGCAGCGCGACCGGCTCGGCGAGCTCGGCGGCCACCTCGACGGCGGTCTCGATCTCCGGCTCGACGGCCTCGCCGCTCTCCACGGCCACCGCGGCGGTCTCGTGGACGTGCTCCTGGCCGTCACCGCCGCGCCCGCGCTTCTTGCGCTTGCCGCCACCGCCGCCACCGCCGTTGCCGCCGGCGCCGGCGGTCGGCTGGTCCAGGTGGACGATGACACCGCGGCCGTTGCAGTGGACGCAGGTCTCCGAGAACGACTCCAGCAGGCCCTGGCCGACCCGCTTGCGGGTCATCTGCACCAGGCCGAGCGAGGTCACCTCGGCCACCTGGTGCTTCGTACGGTCCCGGCCCAGGCACTCCAGCAGGCGGCGCAGCACCAGGTCGCGGTTGGACTCCAGGACCATGTCGATGAAGTCGATCACGATGATGCCGCCGAGGTCGCGCAGCCGCAGCTGGCGCACGATCTCCTCGGCCGCCTCCAGGTTGTTCCTGGTGACCGTCTCCTCCAGGTTGCCGCCCTGGCCGGTGAACTTGCCGGTGTTGACGTCGACCACGATCATCGCCTCGGTCCGGTCGATCACCAGCGAACCGCCGCTGGGCAGCCAGACCTTGCGGTCCAGCGCCTTGGCGAGCTGCTCGTCGATCCGGTAGGTGGCGAACACGTCGACCTCGGAGGTCCACCGCGACAGGCGGTCGGCCAGGTCCGGGGCGACGTGCGAGACGTACCCGTGGATGGTCGACCAGGCCTCGTCGCCGCTGACGACGACCTTGGTGAAGTCCTCGTTGAAGATGTCGCGCACGACCCGGACGGTCATGTCCGGCTCGCCGTAGAGCAGCGTCGGCGCGTTGCCGCTCTTGGCCTTCTTCTGGATGTCCTCCCACTGCGCCTGGAGCCGCTCGACGTCGCGGCGCAGCTCGTCCTCGCTCGCGCCCTCGGCGGCGGTGCGCACGATCACGCCCGCGTCCTCGGGGACGATCTTCTTGAGGATGGTCTTCAGCCGCGCCCGCTCGGTGTCGGGCAGCTTGCGGCTGATGCCGGTCATCGAGCCCTCGGGCACGTAGACCAAATAGCGGCCCGGCAGCGAGACCTGGCTGGTCAGACGGGCGCCCTTGTGTCCGATCGGGTCCTTGGTGACCTGCACGAGCACGGACTGGCCGGACTTCAGGGCGGACTCGATGCGGCGCGGCCCGTTGGCCATGCCGAGCGCCTCGAAGTTGACCTCGCCCGCGTACAGCACGGCGTTGCGGCCCTTGCCGATGTCGATGAAGGCGGCCTCCATCGACGGCAGGACGTTCTGCACCTTGCCGAGGTAGACGTTGCCGACGTACGAGGTGGACTGCTCCTTGTTGACGTAGTGCTCGACGAGCACGCCGTCCTCCAGGACGCCGATCTGGGTGCGCTCGCCGTGCTGGCGGACGACCATCACGCGCTCGACGGCCTCGCGGCGGGCCAGGAACTCGGCCTCGGTGATGATCGGCACCCGGCGGCGGCCCTGCTCGCGGCCCTCGCGGCGGCGCTGCTTCTTGGCCTCCAGACGGGTCGAGCCCTTGATGGACTGCACCTCGTCGGACGGCTCGGCGGGCTTGCGGGGCTCGCGGACCTTGACGACCGTACGCTCCGGGTCGTCGGCGGACGGCTCACCCTCGGGGCCGCTGTCACCGGCGCGGCGACGACGGCGGCGACGGCGCCGGCTGCTGGAGCTGGACCCGCCGGACTCCTCGCCCCGGGCGTCCTCGGCGTCCTCTTCCTCCTGCTCGGCGGTGTCCTCGGTGTCCTGCTCGGCCTGCTCGGCGGCCACGTCGTCGCCCTCGGTGTCGCCACCCTCGCCGTCGGCGGACTCGCCACGGCGGCGGCGTCGGCCGCCACGGCGGCGACGGCGGCGCGAACCGGAGTCCTCGAAGCCCTCGGCGCCCTCCGCTTCGTCGCCTTCCTCGTCGTCGTCCTCGGGCTCGGCCTCGACCTGGTCCTCGGTGGCGCTGTGCTGCGGTTCCCCGGCCGGGACGCCGGCGGTGTCCGGCTCCTCGGCCCGGTCGGCGCCCTTACGGCGACGGCGGCGACGCGAGCCGGCCTCGGCACGCTCCTCCGCGTGCTCCCCGGTCTTCCCCGCCTTCTCGATCTCCTCGGTCTCCTCGGGCTCCTCCGTCCCGGCGGCCACCGCGGCGGCTTCGGCGGCGGCCCGCTCCGGGGTCTGGAACCGGGGCTCGGCGAACACCGGTGCCTGGAAGACGGCGACGGCGGGACGGCGCGGCCGGCGCCCACCGGTCTCCTCGGCCTCACCAGCCCCGGCGGCACGCGCGGGAGCGGAGAACCCGGACGCGGCGCGAACGGCCCGACGCCGGGCCCGGCGCGGCGCCGGCTCCTCCTCGACGGCCGGAGCCACGTCGCCGACGGGCTCGGCTGCCTTGGCCACGTCAGCCTTGGCCTCGGTGGGCGCCTCCTGCGCGGTGCCTTCGGCGGGGGCGGACACCCGGCGGGTGGCGCGACGGCGGGTACGGCCCTTGGGCGCGGCGTCCTCGACGGGCTCGGCGACGGCGTCGGCCTCGGCCGCCTCGGCCGTTTCGGTGACGGCGGCGGGGGTCGGCTCGACGGTCTCGCCAGCGGCGGGCGCGCCGGCGGGAGCGGACGCACGACGGGTGGCACGACGACGCGGACGCGCAGCGGTCTCGGTCTCGACGGCCGGCTCGACGGCAGCGGGGGCCACGGCCTCGACAGTCTCGACGGACTCAGAATCGGAAGCGGACTCGACAGCGGCGGGCGCACCGGCGGGAGCGGACGCACGACGGGTGGCACGACGACGCGGACGCGCGGCGGCCTCGGTCTCCGGCGCCGACTCGGCGGGCGCCTCCACGACCGGCTCCTCCGCCGGCGCGACGGTCTCGGCAGCGGGCGTACCGGCCGGGGCGGACGCGCGGCGGGCGGTCCGGCGGCGAGGACGCGCGGCCTCGGGCTCCTCGGCGGTGCCGGGGATCTGCTCCGCACCGGAGTCGGCGGCGGGCGTGGCGGAGCTGCGGGTGGCACGGCGGCGGGCGCGGCGCGGCGCGGCCTCCTCGCCGACGACGACGTCTCCGCCCTCGGCGACGGCGGCGGCCTCCTCGGCGCCGGACGCGGCCGGGACGACGGTCTCGGCGGTCTCGACGGCCTCGGCGGCGGGGGTGCCGGCCGGGGCGGACGCGCGGCGGGTGGCCCGGCGGCGCGGACGCGCGGCGGGCGGGGGTTCCTCAGCCGTCTCCGGGGGGTCAGTGACCTCGGTGACGTCGTCGGTGCCGGCGGCCGCCACGGCCGGGACGGTCACCTCGGCGGGTGCCTCGGCCGCGGCGGGTGAACCCGCCGGGCGGGACGCGGCACGGCGGCGCCTGCGCGGCGGCAGCGTGTCGCTCGGGGTGCTGAGTTCGGAGTCCGTGGCGGACTCGTTCGCATCGGTCGGTTCGAGCATGCGGGCGTTTCTCCCGTCAGGCTCCCGGGCGCCGCGCCTGGTCCGGCGACGGCCTCGAAGGACCGTCCGCCGGTGACGTCCGCGGCCCGCGCGATGCGCGATGGCCGCCGTCCGGGGCGCGGGCGCCGCACGGGAGCACTCTGTGTCCTGTCTCGCCGGTTCCGTACGCCTTGTCGGTACGGCCTGGCGAAAGTCTTCTGGTCCGGTGCGCTGCCCGACCCAGGTGGCTCCCGAGTACGAGGGCGGCGCTACGACGTGCGTCCCTACGCGGGACCTTCCGGCGTCGGCGCCGTCGCGGCGGCAGCCGGTACGGCCTCGGGGGCCGGTGCTGCCTCGCGGTCGGGCGCGAGCGGGTCAGTCACCGTGCCGGTCTCTTCATCGAGCAGCCCCTGCGCCAGCCTGGTCACCGCTGCGGGGACCGGCGGCGCCAGGTCGGCCACGGCGCGGAGACCGGACAGGACGTCGTCGGGTCGTACGGCAGGCGTCACGTGCCGAACAACCAGCCGCAGTATCGCACAGGGCCGGTCACTCGGCCTATCAGCCGGGGAACCGTGCGTTTCCAGACTCACGACCGCGGGCCGGGCGTCGAAGGTGCGCACGCCGTTCTTGGTCATGCGCTGCACCTCCACGCTGCCGGCCGCGGTGAAGGCCGCCGCCGCGCGCCCGGCCTCGGCCGGGTCGACGCCGTCCAGCCGCAGCTCCCATACGGAGGCCGTCAGCCGGTCGGCGAGCCCGGAGGTCCGTGCCTCGACCGCGTCGACGATGTCGAGCCCGGTGGGCAGCGACTCGTCGAGCAGGTCGCGCAGGTTCTCCGGGTCGCGCGGGGCGGTCAGCGCGATCTCCAGGTACTCCGCCTCACTGCCCGTGCCGGTGGGTGCGGCATTGGCGTACGACACCTTCGGATGCGGTGTGAATCCCGCCGAGTACGCCATGGGCACCTCGGCGCGGCGCAGCGCACGCTCGAAGGCGCGCTGGAAGTCTCGGTGGCTGGTGAACCTCAGGCGGCCGCGCTTGGTGTAACGCAGTCGGATGCGCTGCACCGCGGGTGCGGGCGGCGGGCCTTCGGGCTGTCGCTTGCCCAGTGTCCTAGTCCTTCGTGAGAGCGGTCGTACTGCTGCCAAGAGTACGTGTGCGACGCGCCGAAGGTTCCCACCCCGGCATCCTCCGTTTTCTTACCTGATTCTCACCAGCATCGTGCTCACCGGCATGGCGGGCATCCTGCTGCCGACCCTCGCGGCCCAGGCCCTGGCGGCGGGGGTGACGGCGCTGTCGTGACCCCTGGGTTCACCGAGTCCGCGCCGGGACTACTCCACCTCGATGCCGTAGTCCCGCACGAGCTCCTCCAGGCCGCCCGTGTAGCCCTTCCCGCCGAGGACGAAGTCCCAGTCGCCGTTCGTGCGGCGCCGGAAGGAGCCGAGCACGAGCGCTGTCTCACCGGCGCGGCCGTCGGAGACGTCGAGCCGGCCGAGGTCGTTCAATGACGCGTCGAGCAGGCGGATACAGGCGTCGGTGAAACCGGAGAGGTCCGCGTCCGGGTTGGTCTCGGGGTCCACGGCCGCGACGAGGACGAGCCGGTCGGCGCCCGGCGGCAGCGTGTCGAAGGACACGCCGACCGCCGCCCTGTCCGGCGCGGACGCGGACACCGTGCGCACCGATCCGTCCGGGGTGCGCGGGTTGTTGAAGAAGACGAAGTGGTCGTCGCTCAGCACCCGGTTGCCCGCGCAGACGAGTGCGCAGACGTCCAGCGCGACGGTGCCGGACCACATCAGGCCGAGCACGTTGTGGTCGGCGGGCGCAGCCGCGGCGCCCTCCGGCCCGGCCGGTGCGGGCGCCGGCCGCCCGCCCTCCCCCAGCCGCCCGCGGAGCCCGTGCCGGTGCAGCAGGTCGACCAGTGCGCCGCCCTCGATCAGCTCCAGCGGCTTCCCCCGGGCGAACGTGTGCGAACCCGGGCCGAATCCCGACGTCGTCACCAGGACGCCCTTGTTGGCGCCCGCGTCCTGGACGGTGCCGTACAGGTCTCGGACCGCGGTGGGCGGCACGGTGTTGCGGTAGCGCTTCACCTGGACGACGATCTTGCCGCCCCTGATGGGCGCCGGGTCCAGCGCGTCGACGTCCACGCCACCGTCGTTCGAACGCTGCGTCGTCACCGCCCGCATACCCATGGCGCGGAAGAGGTCGGCGACGAGGGACTCGAACTCGATCGGATCCATGGCGTACAGATCCGGCTCCTCGCCACCCTCGCCGTGCGTGACGACCTGACCGCCGACCTCCTCGGGCCGCCGGCCGGGCCGTACGGCAGTGAGCTGGTCGGGGCGGGTGGCGAGCTGTCCCCGAAGCGCCTCCGTCAGGCAGCTGGTCGCGTCCACCTGCTCCAGCCGGAAACCCGTGAAGTCCGCCCGGCGGGCCATGACGGTGGCCAGGAAGATGTGGGTCTGCCTGCCGGTCGCGGGGTCGGGGGCGTCCACGAAGCCGTTCAGCGCCACCGAGTCCAGGGTGCCGTGCTCGTCCGCGGCGAAGAGCTGGTGCAGCACCAGCAGCACGCTCTGCGCCAGCACCTCCCGGTACAGGGCACGGCGCTGCGTCACGGGACGCGCCGTCTCCTTGTCCTGGTCCTGCGCCGGTATGTACCGCACCGCCTTGGCCTCCGGTACGACGTCGTACCCGGGCAGCTCCCAGTTCAGCACCAGTTGCCGTGCCGCCGGGTCGAAGGCCGCCGCCAGCCGCCGGGGGAAGCCGTCGGGCCAGGCACCCGACGCGTAGAGGGCGGTGGAGAAGTACTCGACGACCAGCTCGGGCTCGCCCCGCCCGACACCCGCGGCAGCCTCGCTGACACCCGCGTTGTACCGCTGCACCTCGCTGCGCTGCGCCTCGGCCCGTTGCTCGTACTCCCGCTGGAGTGCCGCCAGTTGCTGCTGCCGCTGTGCTTCGGCGGCCTGCGCCTGGTACCAGTCGTGCTCGAAACGGGCCCGCGCCTCGGCCTCCGCCTGTGCCCGTCGGCCCGCCGTCCAGGCGCCGCCCTGCGGACGGTACTGGTTCTGGTCCGGCATACGCACCGGCCACGCGAGCCCGCCCGGATCGAACGGCGGAACCTCCGCCACCCGCATCAGGGAAGCCGCCCGGAAAGCCGGCGCCCGGCACCCCTCGGCCAGCAGCCCCTGCAACTCCGCGACCCGCGCGTCCAGTTCCTCGGTCCGCCGCCTTGCCTCCGCCTGCCGGTACTCCCGGTGCCCCTGAGCCGCACGCCGCTCGTAGTCCCGCGCCAGCCGGTCCTCCTCCCGGCGCCGCCGCCGCTCGGCCTCGACCTGGCGCTGCTGCGCCCGCTGCACCTCGGCCCACGTGTTGACGAAACCAGCAGAGCGACGACTCATCCGCTCAAGCCCTCCCCAGGGACGTCGGCAAGGCCGACCGAACTCCGGCTGCCCCCGCAACCGTCCGTGACAAACCGACTTTATCCAGCAATCCCTACTCCCGGACATGCCCTTGCCAAGGATGCGGCACCGACACACGCAGGAGCCTCAGCGACCGGAACGGTCCACCGGCACAGCGACCTCACAGACACGCGTGAGGCCGGAGCACTCATGCACTCCGGCCTCACGCGACGCACCTCTGCCTGTCAGCGGTGTGCGGCCCTGCCCATCAGCGCCTCGGCGACCGCGCCCGCCAGAAGAGCCAGCCCCAGACCCAGCACACCGGCGTTGATGGCGGACGGCCCCTGAGACCACGCCCAGGCACACCCCGCAAGGAAGGCCACCGCGACGACGACTCGGCCGGACACCGTCGACGTGACCCACAACGCCTGCCGGCCGGCCAGACGCCGACGGTACTTGACCGCCAGGATGACCGCAGCGGCCAGGATGAGAATGGACGGTCCGGCGAAATCATTCATGCCCTGGGTCCTCTTTCTCCTCTACGGACAGAAGTCCGGTCTAGGACGAAGTCTACTTGCAGTGCCCGCCGGAGTACTCGTACGGAAGGAATGTCGGCACTTTCACCTCCACGCACTTGTGGTCGGAGCCGGCATTCCAGGCCACCCGGGAAATGTTTGCCGCGTTGAGAACGCCGTACGCGTCGAACGGCGGCGGTGCCGCGGCGAAGACCACCGCCACGAAGCCCGCGTTCGCGGCCAGGTGGGACGTTTCCTTTTTGTTGAAGTAGACCGTGCCGCTGATGATTCCCCACGTCCACTTCGGGTCGGCGACAACCGGGAAGGCCGTGTCGGCGTTCGGGGTGACCGTCTGCGTCACGGTGTCGCCGTCAACGGTGTAGGTCGTGGGTACGGCGTTGCCGTTGGCGTCCTTGGCCCACGGGGTTTCCAGGCCGCCGATGATCGCCCCGTCCGCGTCGAAGACGACCAGACCGCCCTCGGCGGTCTGACGGGTCGTCACCCCTGCGGGCAGGGCAAGCGTGAACGACTGCTGACGTGGAGCGTTGGCGTCGTTGAGCGTGAACAGCGCGCGGAAGCCCCCGTCAGTGGTGGCTTGCGCGCCCGCGTTCACGGACGCCTCGTTCCCCGCGAAGACATCCGTGCCGTCCGTGCTGGACTGCTGCTTCGACCCCGTCGCCGGCAGCGTGAGGGAGACGGTCGTGTCCCCCTTCGTCGCGGTGATGGGCTCGTCGCCGCGTGCGGGAAGCGTCACTTGGGCGCCGTCCACCGGTGAGTCCAAGGCAGTCGACCGCAGGCCGGCGGTTCCGGTTGCTTTTTCGATCACCGCGGCGGCACCAGAGGCCGAAGTATTCGTGTCAGCCACTGCGGCGGGCGCCAAAGTGGTGGCCAGAGCGGCTGCGCCGGCAAAGACGGAAAGGCCGGCTATTACACCTCTGCGCATGAAGTTTTCCCCCTGAAGATGTTGCGCGTCCGCCGGTCAATGCGGACTGATCAACTTCTACACGATCAAGCGCAGGGCTCCCAAGCAGAATTCGTCACCACTGGCCGCCAGTTGACACAAACCTTGACTCGGACTTGGCCATTGGATGGTGAACTAACGCCTTCTTGACGGGGGCAATCCGGGCGATCGGCGCGATTCATCAAATGGGCTGGCGCAGGAGAATCGCATGTGGTGTCTGTCACTTGACCGACGCGTCTGCCCTCAGCCGGGCGCGACGCCAGGAACAGAGGCCACGAGCAGAACTCTCGCACTTGTCGACGAAGGGACAGCATCGTCAGTTTCTGGCGGCGGTGTTGACGGATGTGACACCCCATGAGCAGGCCGGTCACGTTGTTCCGACGGTCGCTCTGCCGGCCTTCACCGGGGCTCCACACGTCACGGGTACCTGGAAGCGGCACCCGACGACGACCAGCGCCGAGAACCGCCAAGTTCTGGCGTTGTGTCTCGATGGGTCAAGGGGTCACCCCGCCCCTGCGCCGCCGACGGATCCACCCCTCGGAGGGAAGGCGTAGCCGCTGTGGCGGCAGTCTGCAAAATGATCCTGTGCCTGTAACCATGCCAACCTCCCCCGCTGTCACGCGTATCGCCCTGTTCCTGCTGTGCTGCGCGGTCCTGGTCATCGTGTTCTCATACGTCCCCTTTCAGCGATGGCTGTCGCACAGGGTGAGGAATCCGGCGCGGAGCTGGCTACGCCGCAGGAGGAATGCGATACGTGCCCGCCACGACGAACTCGTCAACACGCTCATGAGTCGCACGATCAACCAAGTCGCCCCGGTCATCGCCGAAACTCTTCCGGAAAGCGACCTGCGGGCACGCCCTCTCATCGTGGAAGCCACCTTGAAGTGGTGGCGAGCCGCCCTGTGGGCCATCCCAGCCCGAGCTCTTGGTCTCCTGGTCCTCGTGTACTGCACAGCGAACCTCGAAGCGATCGTCGAATTCATCCGCAACCCGCCAGAGCACGACGATGGCCTTCCACAGGACTCCGCCAGCGGCTCCGGGCACAGCTATGCGCGGGACGCTCCGCCGCCAGACCCTCTGGGCGCACTCTTCAAGGGTATGAAGGACGCCGCCGCGTGGATCATTCACAAAGTGGTGGACGGAGTCTCAGCGGTCAAACATCTTGGGTCGCTTGCTCCGTCTTGGGGGGTCCTCACACCGCTGATCTACCTCGTCTTGATCCTCACGATTCTCCTTACGCTCAAGGCGCTCTACCCGTTTGTCATCGCCCTGACGAACGGGGCACGACAGATCCCGCCGGAGAACTCCAGCCATCAGCGTTCCGCACGTCGAGCCCGGCATCCCGCCACCGTTGATGACGAGGCGCACTACAGGCCCGTCGTGGTGCTATTGCTCACTGCCGCCGACTGCGCTCGCACCTGGCGCGCGTGGGGCCAAGGCTCTCCGTTGAACACGCAGAAAGTATCTGTGCGACGTGCCGAATACGTCATCCGGAATGCCTGGCGAACCGGAAGCGCGTACAACTCCTGGTCAGAACGCGCGCGGCAGCGTCACGCTCTCAAGGCCCACGCCGCGAAGGTGATCGGGACACTTCGCGCAGTCGAGGCTCGCCAGTACACCGATCCCGACATCGGCATGGTCCTTCAGGAACTGGCCGACATGCTGCTCACCATCGCCGAGCGCTATGCGGAAGGGCGCATCGGGCAACTCCTGGACGATGTCGACGCGGCGGAAGCCGCCACCGACTACGAGTGGCTGCGCCTGTTGGGCGTCGGTGCGTTCGGCGTCGGGGCCTTGGTCGCTGCGTCGATGGCAAAGCTTCCGGAGGAGGCCAACGGTGTCCTGGTCGGTCTGGCCCTGCTGCTGGCCGGCTCCTGGCTCTTCAGGCACAGGCTGACGCATCCGATGGACCTGATTGATGTGCTGCGAGGCGCCGACCGAAAGTGAGGGGCGCTCAAGGTGTCGGCGAGACCAGCAGCGGTAACGATCAACGGTCTCGGCCCGCTCCGCGCCGACGAAGCCACCGTCCATGACCACGGTCGGTGTGTCCGGATCGCCGGCCGACATGCCGCCCAGGGAGCGGTCGACAGTCGCCCGGGAAGATCTGGGAGGGGGCGGGGCCACTCCCACTCGGAGACAATGCGAGGCGGTCCGCCTGCCTTCGGCAGCGGGCTGCGAGGCACCATCAGCAACGCCGCGAGGCTAGGACAAGAGGCGCCCACCGCGGCGAGCAGCGCGGTCACTTGTTCCCCGCTCGCCGCTGCCGACGCCTCAATCACCCGATCGAGTCCCTCGCTCGCGTCAATGCACGTGCCCACTCGAAGCCGGCGCCGCCCCCGCGTTCTTCACCGTCAGCGGCAGCAGTTTCCGGCCCGTCGGGCCGATCTGGATCGACGTGTCCATCTGGGGGCACACCCCGCAGTCGAAGCAAGGCGTCCAGCGGCAGTCCTCGACCTCTGTTTCGTCGAGGGCGTCCTGCCAGTCCTCCCAGAGCCAGTCCTTGTCGAGGCCGGAGTCGAGGTGGTCCCAGGGGAGGACCTCCTCGTAGGTGCGCTCGCGGGTGGTGTACCAGGCGACGTCCACGCCGAACTGGGGCAGCGCCTTGTCCGCGCAGGTCATCCAGCGGTCGTAGGAGAAGTGCTCGCGCCAGCCGTCGAAGCGGCCGCCGTCGTCGTAGACCGCGCGGATCACGGCGCCGATGCGGCGGTCACCGCGGGAGAGCAGGCCCTCGACGATGCCGGGCTTGCCGTCGTGGTAGCGGAAGCCGATGGAGCGGCCGTACTTCTTGTCGCCGCGGATCTTGTCGCGGAGCTTGGCCAGGCGGGCGTCCGTCTCCTCCGCCGAGAGCTGCGGGGCCCACTGGAAGGGGGTGTGAGGCTTGGGGACGAAGCCGCCGATGGAGACCGTGCAGCGGATGTCGTTGGCGCCGGAGACCTCGCGGCCCTTCTGGATGACGCTCATCGCCATGTCGGCGATCTGGAGGACATCGTCGTCGGTCTCCGTGGGCAGGCCGCACATGAAGTACAGCTTCACCTGGCGCCAGCCGTTGCCGTAGGCCGTCGCGACAGTCCTGATCAGGTCCTCTTCCGAGACCATCTTGTTGATGACCTTGCGCATGCGCTCGGAGCCGCCCTCGGGGGCGAAGGTGAGGCCCGAACGGCGGCCGTTGCGGGTCAGCTCGTTCGCCAGGTCGACGTTGAAGGCGTCCACGCGGGTGGAGGGCAGCGAGAGGCCGATCTTGTCTTCCTCGTAGCGGTCGGCCAGGCCCTTGGCGATGTCACCGATCTCCGTGTGGTCGGCGGAGGACAGGGACAGCAGGCCGACCTCCTCGAAGCCGGTGGCCTTCAGACCCTTGTCGACCATGTCGCCGATGCCGGTGATGGAGCGCTCGCGCACCGGGCGGGTGATCATGCCGGCCTGGCAGAAGCGGCAGCCGCGGGTGCAGCCGCGGAAGATCTCGACCGACATCCGCTCATGGACCGTCTCCGCGAGCGGGACCAGCGGCTGCTTGGGGTAGGGCCACTCGTCCAGGTCCATGACGGTGTGCTTGGACACCCGCCACGGCACACCGCTCCGGTTCGGTACGACACGGGCGATCCGGCCGTCCGCGAGGTACTCGACGTCGTAGAAGGCCGGGATGTAGACCCCGCCCGTCCTCGCGAGGCGGAACAGGACCTCCTCGCGGCCGCCGGGGCTGCCCTCGGCCTTCCACGCGCGGATGATCCGGGTCATGTCCAGGACGGCCTGCTCGCCGTCGCCGATGATCGCCGCGTCGATGAAGTCGGCGATCGGCTCCGGGTTGAACGCGGCGTGACCGCCGGCCAGCACGATCGGGTCGTCGACCGTGCGGTCCTTCGACTCCAGCGGGATGCCCGCCAGGTCCAGGGCCGCGAGCATGTTCGTGTAGCCCAGCTCCGTGGAGAAGGACAGGCCGAACACGTCGAACGCCTTCACCGGGCGGTGGCTGTCGACCGTGAACTGCGGGACGCGATGCTCACGCATCAGCGCCTCCAGGTCCGGCCACACGCTGTAGGTGCGCTCGGCGAGGACGCCGTCCTGCTCGTTGAGGACCTCGTAGAGGATCATGACGCCCTGGTTGGGCAGGCCGACCTCGTACGCGTCCGGGTACATGAGCGCCCAGCGGACATCGCACTCGTCCCAGTCCTTGACGGTGGAGTTGAGCTCTCCGCCGACGTACTGGATCGGCTTCTGCACGTGGGGGAGCAGAGCTTCGAGCTGCGGGAAAACCGACTCGACAGGCATCTCGCGAACCTTCATGAGCTGACGGGGGTACAGGGGTGACCATCTAGCGTAACCCGCCCGGCGGGCTCCGCCGTACGCTCAGCCGGCCGGCCCCCGGTCCAGCTCCTTCCCAAGGCCGGGCAGGGCCGCCTCCGCCTGGGCCGCCCGGCTCTCCTCCCTGCCGTACAGCAGCCCGTAGGTGAAGGCGCTCTCCCCCGCCTCCTGCGCCGCCGCGGCCAGCTCGCGCAGGGCGCGGCGGGCCATGACGCTGTCCTGGTGCTCGCCGAGCAGGGAGGTGAGGGACTTCATGGTCCCCGTCAGGGTGCGGGCGGGGGTGCCGAGGGCGGGGGTCGCCGCCTCGGCCGCGTACCGGGTGCGCTTGGCCTTCTTGCGGGCCTCGTGGAGCGCCAGGTCGCGTGCGGTGCCGGGTGGGAGGTCCAGGGCCCGGGAGAGGAGGGCCGTCACTTTGGTCAGGTCCCTGTGTACGGCCTTCTTCAGCTCCTTCTCCGGGTTCCTGGCCGCCGGTCTCAGGAGGGGTGGGACGGCCAGCAGGGCGTCCAGGCCGTTCAGGAGGGTGAGGTGGCGGGGGGAGTCGAGGACACCGATGAGATGGGTGTGGGCAGCGATGCCGCGGGTCTTGGTCCAGGACGTCAGCCGGGCGTGGGCGGGGCCGGTGACCAGGTCGGGTGGCAGGGTGTCGAGGGCGGTGGTCAGGCGCTCGGCCAGTACTTCCTGATCGCGGTCGCGGCCCAGCTCGCCCGCGAGCCACTTCAGCTCGGCGCCGACGGGGCCGGTGACCGAGGCGTCGAGGATGGTGCGGAAGGTGCGCAGGGTGCTGCGGGCGCGCCGGGTGGCGACCCGCATGCGGTGCACCGAGTCGGGCAGATCGCGGCGGACGGCCGGGTCCAGTTCGAGCAGGGCGTCGCGCTGGGCGCGCAGGTAGGCGAGGACGTGCTCGCCCGCGGTCACCGGCTCGGCGGGCTCGGTCTTCTTCCGGCGCCGGCGGCGGCCCCCGGCCGTCTGCTCCAGGGCGCGGGCCGGCTTGGACGGCGACCGCGAGGGGCGTACGCCCGCCTTGCGGAGGCGTCTGTCGACCTGGTCGAGGAAGGCCGGGTCGCCGTCGTCGGCGAGTTCCACCTCGATCTCGGTCCACTGGGCGGTCCCTCCCCCAGCGGTGAGGCGCTCGGCGGTCACGGCGTCGACGCTCGCCTCCGCGAGGAGGGTGCCGTCGGCGTCGACCAGGTGGCGGAGGTCGCGGGCGGAGCGCAGCCGCATCAGCGGGACCAGCTCGTCGCCACGGGCGCGGGAGCGGAGCAGGGCGGCGATCTCCGGAGGCACGGTGTCGGAGAGCGGGGCCCGGATCTCGTCGCGTACGCCGGGGGCGACCGGGAGCTTCAGGTGCCAGCCGGCGTCGGCGCCTCCGGTGCGGCGGCGCAGGGTGAGCCCGGCGGCGGCCAGGCGTTCGTCGGCGGTGTCGTAGTAGGTGGCGTCGAGCTCGACCAGTCCCTTGTCGAGGACGGCGGCCACCCCGCCGACGCCGGTCAGGTCCGGCAGGCCGCTGTCGTCGGATTCGTACTTGCGCTCGATCTCGCGTTTCGCGTCCGCGTCCGCCATGGATCGAATCTAGTGTCGTCCGCGTCCTGGCGACAGCCGCCCGCCGGGCTCCCGGTCGTCCTACGCCGACATCGGTCTCTGCACCTTGATCGACTGGAGGAGTCCGATGGCGATCCACACCGCGAACATGGACGAGCCTCCGTACGACACGAACGGCAGCGGGAGGCCGGTGACCGGCATGATGCCGAGTGTCATGCCGATGTTCTCGAAGGACTGGAAGGCGAACCAGGCGACGATCCCGGCGGCCACGATCGTGCCGTACAGCTCCGTGGAGTCACGTGCTATCCGGCAGGCCCGCCACAGGACGACCCCGATCAGGAAGACGATCAGGCCGGCGCCGAGGAAGCCCAGTTCCTCGCCCGCGACGGTGAAGACGAAGTCCGTCTGCTGCTCGGGCACGAACTGGCCGGTGGTCTGCGAGCCGTGGAACAGTCCGGCGCCGGTCAGTCCGCCGGAGCCGATGGCGATACGGGCCTGGTTGGTGTTGTAGCCCACGCCGGCCGGGTCCAGATCGGGGTTGGCGAAGGCCGCGAAGCGGTTGATCTGGTACTCGTCCAGGATGTGCAGCTGCCAGATGGCGATACAGCCGATCACCCCGGCGGTGAGCAGGCCGAAGATCCAGCGGTTGGAGGCGCCGGAGGCGAGCAGCACGCCCAGCACGATGGCGACCATGGCCAGCACCGAGCCGAGGTCGGGCATGAGCAGCAGCGCCAGGACCGGTACGGCGGCCAGGCACAGGGCCTGGAAGACCGTGCGGTGGTCGGGGTAGGGCTTGTCGCCGGCGTCCACCCGGGCGGCCAGCAGCATCGCCGTGCCCAGGATGATGGTGACCTTGAGGAACTCGGCGGGCTGGAGCGAGAAGCCGCCGATCACCAGCCAGTTGCGCTGGCCGTTGATCGTGGCGCCGAGCGGGGTGAGGACCACCAGGGCGAGCAGCACCGACAGCCCGTACAGGATCGGCACGACGTTGCGCAGGGCGCGGTGGCCGAGCCAGATCGTGCCGATCATCAGGGCGATCCCGATGCCGAGGTTCATCAGGTGCCGGACCAGGAAGAAGTACGGGTCGCCCTGGTTCAGCTCGGTGCGGTTGCGGGTCGCCGAGTACACCAGCAGGGAGCCCAGCAGGGACAGGGCGGTGGCCGCGAAGAGGATCGGCCAGTCCAGTCTGCGGGTGAGCGAGTCACGGGCGAAGAGCCTGGTCCAGCCGGCCCGCTCGGGGCCGTACCCGGAGACGGAGAAGCTGTTCACGCCGGTCATGTGGGCATCCTCCGGCTTCCGCGCCTGCGGGACCTTCTGCGGGTGTCACGGTTGCCCGTGCCGGGCGAGGGCGAGGTGGCCGGCTGCTGGTCCTCGCCGTTGGTGGCGTTGTTCTTCTGGGAGGCCTCGACGTCCTTCGCCGGGTCGCCGCTGATCTTGGGGTTGACGATGGTGCCGTCCGGGCGGACCTTCGGCAGGCCCTTCTGCGGCTGGGGCAGCAGCGCCTTCTTGTTGTCGATGGAGCCGTCGCCCTGGACGCCGTAGAGCGAGCTGTAGATGTTGCGCACGGCCTCACCGGAGGCTCCGGAACCCGTACCGGCCTGGGCGATCGTCATGATCACCGTGTAGTCCTTGGAGTACGTGGCGAGCCAGGAGGTGGTCTGCTTGCCGTAGACCTCCGCCGTGCCCGTCTTGGCGTGCAGCGGGATCTTGTTCTGGGGCCAGCCGCCGAACTTCCAGGCGGCGGTACCGCGGGTGATGACGCCGGCGAAGGCGTCGTCCATGCCCTTCAGGGTGGCCTGGCCGACCGGCAGCTTGCCGCTCTTCTTCGGCTTGATCGGGGTGACGGTCTTGCCGTCGGCGCTGACGACGGCCTTGCCGATGGTCGGCTGGTACATCGTGCCGCCGTTGGCGACGGCGCCGTAGATCACGGCCTCCTGGATCGGGGTGACGAGGGTGTCGCCCTGGCCGATGGAGTAGTTGATCGAGTCACCCTCGCGCATCTTGTTGCCCTCTAGGCAGTTCTCGTACGCGATCTTCTGGACGTAGGTGCCGTCCTTCTTGCCGGACTTGCACCAGGCGTCCTTGTTGGCCTTCCAGTAGTCCTGCTTCCACTTGCGGTCCGGGACCCGGCCGGTGACCTCGTTGGGCAGGTCGACGCCGGTCTCCTTGCCGAGGCCGAACTGGTGGGCGGCCTTGTAGAAGTAGTCCTTCGGCTTGCCCGGCTTGGGGTTGATGCCGCCGTCCTTCTTCCACTCCTTGTCGGCGAGGCCGTAGAAGACGGTGTCGCAGGAGACTTCGAGGGCGCGGCCGAGCGAGATGGGGCCGAAGCTCTCGCCCTCGAAGTTCTTGAAGACCTGGCTGCCGACCGAGTAGGAGCTGGTGCAGGGGTAGCCGCCGTCCCACGGGTAGCCGGCCTCCACCGCGGCGGCCGTGGAGACCACCTTGAACGTGGAGCCGGGCGCCGCCTGACCCTGTATGGCCCGGTTGAGCAGGGGGTAGTCGGACGTCTTGCCGGTGAGGGCCTTGTAGTCCTTGGCGGAGATGCCGCCCACCCACACGTTCGGGTCGTAGGTCGGGGCGGAGGCCATGGCGACGATCCGGCCGGTCTTGGCCTCCATCACGACGACCGCGCCGGAGTCGGCCTTGTAATTGGTGCCGGTGATCTTGTCGTACTGCCCGCGGGCGGCCTTCATCGCCTTGTCGAGTTCGTACTCGGCGACGCGCTGCACCCGGGAGTCGATGCTGGTGACCAGGTTGGAACCGGCCTCGGCCGCGTCCGACTTGGCCTTGCCGATGACCCGGCCGAGGTTGTCCACCTCATAGCGGGTGACGCCGGCCTTGCCGCGCAGCATCTTGTCGTACTGCCGCTCCAGGCCGGAGCGGCCGACCATGTCGGAGCGCAGATAGGGCGAGTCGGTGTCCTTGGCCTGCTGGATCTCGTCGTCCGTGACCGGGGACAGATAGCCGAGCACCTGGGCGGTGTTGGACTTGCCCGGCCCCGCGTACCGGCGCACGGCCTCGGGTTCGGCGGTGATGCCGGGGAAGTCCTCGGAGCGCTCGCGGATCTGGAGGGCCTGCTTGGCGGTGGCCTCGTCGGTGATGGGGATCGGCTGGTACGGCGAGCCGTTCCAGCAGGGCTGGGGGGTCTTGGCGTCGCACAGCCGGACCTTCTGCAGGACGTCGTCGGGCTTCATGCCGAGGACGCCGGCCAGCTTGGTGAGGACGGCCTTGCCGTCGTCCTTCTGCTTGAGCAGGTCGGTGCGGGAGGCGGAGACGACCAGCCGGGTCTCGTTGTCCGCGAGGGGGACGCCGCGGGCGTCCAGGATGTCGCCGCGCACGGCGGGGTCCACGACCTGCTGGACGTGGTTGCCCGACGCCTCCCGCTGGTAGGCGGCGCCCTCGCGGATCTGGAGGTACCACAGCCGGCCGCCGAGCGTGCCGAGCAGGGAGAGGACGAGAATCTGGATCACGACGAGCCTGATCTGGACCCGTGGGGTCCGACCGGTCTCGGGGATGTTGGTCACTGCGGCTGCCTCCCCCTCTCAGTGCGCGGATGGGCCGGCCACGCCGGCACGTACGCATGACGCACGCCGGCACGTACGCATGATGAACGATCAGTCTGTGAACCCGCGTTCCGGGAAAGCTGCCTCGTTCGGGTGAACTCCGGGCCCGTCACAGCCGCTTGACCCCCTTGATCCGGCCGACCCGCGCGGAACGGGTGCGGGCCTTCGCCTTCAGCGCGCCGAGGCCGCCGCGCTGGCTGCCGATGCGCAGCCCGGTGCCGGAGGAGAGCCACCCGGAGGAGATGTCGCCGGCCTTGGTGGCCGGGCCGGTCTCGGCGAGCGGGTCGTTGTCGGCGCGGCGGGCCAGCCACATGATCGCCGGGACCACGAACGGCGCGAGCAGCAGGTCGTACAGGGCGGCCGAGATCAGCAGGCTGGGCAGGCCCACATGGCGGGCGGCGGTGTCGCCGACGAGGGCGCCGACCCCGGCGTACAGCAGGGTGGAGCCGACGGCGGCGGCGACCACGACGACCATCGGGCCGGTCGCCGACTTGAGGCGGCCGTTCTCGGGTTTGACGAGCCCGGCGAAGTAGCCGATGACGCACAGCACGAGGGCGTAGCGGCCGGCCGCGTGATCGGCGGGCGGGGCCAGGTCGGCCAGCAGCCCGGCGCCGAACCCGACGAGGGCGCCGCCGACATGGCCGTACACCATGGCGAGGCCGAGGACGGTGAGGAGCAGCAGGTCGGGGACGGCGCCCGGCAGGTGCAGGCGGGCGAGGACGCTCACCTGGATCACCAGGGCCACGACGACCAGGGCGCTGGAGAGCAGGATCCGGTTGAGACGCATGGCGAAGTCAGCTCCTACTGCTGCTCTTGCTGCTGGTCGTCGGTGGGGGCGCCCGCCGAGGGGGTCACCGTGACGGTCACCGTCGGCGTCGGGACCGGCTTGGGCTTGGCCGGCAGCACGGTGTCGCGCGGGTCCTTCTTGGGCCCCTGGACCACCACGCCGACGACGTCCAGCTTGGTGAAGCTGACGTACGGGGTGACGTAGAGGGTGCGGGTCAGGCCGCCGCCGGAGGGGTCGACGCGGGAGACGACACCGACCGGGACGCCGGGCACGAACGGCTTGTCGGCCTGCGAGCCGAAGGTGACGAGCCGGTCGCCCTTCTTCACCTCCGCCTTGCCGTTGAGCAGTTCCACGCGCAGCGGGCGGTCGCCCTGCCCGGAGGCGAAGCCGAGTTCGTCGCCGCCCTCCATCCGGGTGCCGACGGTGAAGTCCGGGTCGTTGGCGAGCAGCACGGTGGAGGTGCCGGGGCCGACCGTGGTGACGCGGCCGACCAGGCCGTCGCCGTTGAGCACGGTCATGTCGCGCCGGATGCCGTCGTCGGCGCCGGCGTCGATGGTGATGGTCCAGGAGAAGCCCTGTGCCGACCCTATGGCGATGACCTGGGCGCCCTTGATGCCGTACTGGCCCTCGCCGGCGATCTTCAGCATCTTGTCGAGCTGCTTGAGGCGGCTGCGGTTGCGGTCGTCGCTGCCGAGTTTGGCCTTGAGGGCCGCGTTCTCCTTCTCCAGGGCGGCGAGCCGGTCGTGCCGGGTGCCGGAGTCGCGGATCGCCGAGACGGCGTCGCCGACCGGGTCGACCGCGGAGGACAGTCCGTTCTCGACCGGGCCGAAGGCCGCTGCCGCGGCCTGCCGGGCGCCGTCGACCGGGGAGTTCCGGCCCCCTCGGATGTCCACCGTGATCAACGCGAACGCGATGGCGATCAGCAGGACCAGGAGCAGCCGGCTCTCTTTGGTGTCCCTCACGTGCGGCGGCCGTGCCCTTCCTCGATAGGAATTCGGCGGGTCTTCGGAATACGCGAAATGGTGCGGCGCGAACCCAAGAGGCCCATTTGGGGGAGCTTATGCCTGTATATCAACGATCCGCCGTACGAGAGGAGATCGTCTCGTACGGCGGAATCGAGGAGTCATCTCATCGGCGCGGCTGGGCGTCCAGCACCTGCTGGAGCGCCTCGAACTCCTCGACGCATTTACCCGATCCGAGCGCGACGCTGTCGAGCGGGTCCTCGGCGATGTGGATCGGCATGCCGGTCTCCCGGCGCAGCCGCTCGTCGAGGCCGCGCAGCAGGGCACCGCCGCCGGTCAGAACGATTCCGCGGTCCATGATGTCGCCGGACAGCTCCGGCGGGCACTTGTCCAGGGTCGTCTTGACCGCGTCCACGATCGCGTTGACCGGCTCCTCGATCGCCTTGCGCACCTCGGCGGCCGAGATGACGACGGTCTTGGGCAGTCCGGAGACCAGGTCGCGGCCCCGGACCTCGGTGTGCTCGTCGGCGTCGAGGTCGTACGCCGAACCGATCGTGATCTTGATCTGTTCGGCCGTGCGCTCACCCAGCAGGAGGCTGTACTCCTTTTTGATGTACTGGATGATCGCGTTGTCCAGTTCGTCGCCGGCGACGCGGATGGACTGGGCGGTGACGATGCCGCCGAGCGAGATGACCGCGACCTCCGTGGTGCCGCCGCCGATGTCCACCACCATGTTGCCGGTGGCCTCGTGGACCGGCAGACCCGAGCCGATGGCCGCGGCCATGGGCTCCTCGATGATGTGCACCTGGCGGGCGCCGGCCTGGGAGGACGCCTCGATCACCGCGCGGCGCTCGACGCCCGTGATGCCCGAGGGCACGCAGACGACGACCCGCGGCCGGGCGAGGTACCGCCGCTTGTGGATCTTCAGGATGAAGTAGCGGAGCATCCGCTCAGTGATCTCGAAGTCGGCGATCACGCCGTCCTTCAGCGGGCGCACGGCGACGATGTTGCCCGGCGTGCGGCCGATCATCTTCTTCGCTTCGGCGCCCACCGCGAGGATTCCGCCGGTGTTGGTGTTGATGGCGACGACGGACGGCTCGTTGAGCACGATTCCGCGACCCCTGACGTACACCAGCGTGTTGGCGGTCCCGAGGTCGACAGCCATGTCACGGCCGATGAACGACATTGAGTTCCCCATCCGGATTCATCTGGCCCACCCGAGCTTTTGAGGGCATATCAGGTCGGCGAGGCGGGTGCTGTGACGTGAAGGCTTCCATCGTAAACGCGCCTGCACGAACACGGTGCGAGGGTCTCCGCCATTGTCACCAGATGGCGGGCCGCCCCGCTTGTGGAGACGGGCGTTCGGGGGCGCGCGTTCCCTCAATCGCCGGTACCCATGCCGGGAAACACCCCGGGAAAGGTGAGGGTCCGGGAGCGGGTGTCCCGGACCTTCCGGCGCGGCTTCCCGGAGTGTTACGCGCGGTCCGGGAAGAAGATCTTCACCTCGCGCTCGGCGGACTCCTCGGAGTCGGAGGCGTGGATCAGGTTCTCGCGGACGATGACACCGTAGTCGCCCCGGATGGAGCCGGGCGCGGCGGCGATCGGGTCGGTCGGGCCGGCGAGCGCGCGCACGCCCTCGATGACCCGCTCGCCCTCCACGATCAGGGCGACGACCGGACCGGAGGACATGAACGCGACCAGCGGCTCGTAGAAGGGCTTGCCCTTGTGCTCGCCGTAGTGCGTCTCCAGGGTCTCCTCGTCCAGGGTGCGCAGTTCCAGCGCGGTGATCTGCCAGCCGGCCTTGCGCTCGATACGGCTGATGATCTCGCCGGTCAGGCCACGCCGGACGGCGTCGGGCTTGAGGAGGACGAGGGTGCGCTGGCTCACGAGGGGACTCCTTACGCGACTGACGGGTGCGGTGGGACGAGGTTACAGGGCGTGTCCGGGCACCCGTCACGCAGCGTCAGGCGAAGAGGTGGACTCCGCCTGCGCGGCGAACCGCGCCTTGGCCTCGTCCACCTTCCGGCCGTAGTGCACCGAGGCCCACCACAGCGCCGCGAAGATCACGCCCATGAAGTACATGGTCGGCACGAAGACGCCGGAGGCGATCAGCCCGAGCTGGAGGGCCCAGCCGAGGGCCACCCCGCCGGGCCGGGTGACCATGCCGCACAGCAGCACACACAGCAGCATGGCGATGCCGCTGACCAGCCACACCGTGGAGGTGGACAGGTCGGGGTCCTTCATGGCGACGAGCCCGGCGAAGCCGATGATGAAGACCTCGCCGATGAGCGTCGATGAACAGAGCGTACGCACGGTGGCTCCTCAGCCCTTCCCCAGCAGCAGCCGGGCCTCGCCGACGGTGATGACGGAACCGGTGACGAGGACGCCGCCGCCGGCGAACTCGCCCTCCTCCTCGGCCAGCGTGATCGCGGCCTCCAGGGCGTCCGGCAGCCGCGGTTCGACCTGCACCCGCTCCTCGCCGAAGACCTCGACGGCGACGGCCGCCAGCTCGTCCACGTCCATGGCGCGGTGGCTGGAGTTCCGGGTGACGACGACCTCGGCGAAGATCGGCTCGAAGGCTTCGAGCAGCCCCCGTACGTTCTTGTCGCCGCTCGCGCCGACGACGCCGATCAGCCGGGTGAAGTCGAACGCCTCGCGCACCGCCTCGGCCGCCGCCGCGGCGCCGGCCGGGTTGTGGGCGGCGTCCAGGACGACGGTCGGGGAGCGCCGTACGACCTCCAGGCGGCCCGGGGAGGACACGGCGGCGAAGGCCTTGCGGACGGTGTCCATGTCCAGCGGCTCGGCGCGCTGGGCGCCGACGCCGAAGAACGCCTCGACGGCGGCGAGGGCGACGGCCGCGTTGTGCGCCTGGTGGGCGCCGTGCAGCGGGAGGTAGACCTCCTGGTACTCGCCGCCGAGGCCGCGCAGGGTGAGCAGCTGCCCTCCGACGGCGACCTGCCGGGCGACGACGCCGAACTCCAGGCCCTCGCGGGCCACGGTGGCGTTCACCTCGACGGCCTTCTTCAGCAGCACCTGGGCGGCGTCCACCGGCTGCTGGGCGAGGATGACGGTGGCGTCCTGCTTGACGATGCCGCTCTTCTCACCGGCGATCTCCCCGACCGTCTCGCCGAGGCGGTCGGTGTGGTCCAGGTCGATCGGCGTCACCACGGCGACGTCGCCGTCGATCACGTTGGTCGCGTCCCAGGAGCCGCCCATGCCGACCTCGACCACGGCCACGTCCACGGGGGCGTCCGCGAAGGCCGCGTACGCCATGCCGGTGAGGACCTCGAAGAAGGAGAGGCGGTATTCCTGCTGCCCGTCGACCATCTCGACGTACGGCTTGATGTCCTGGTACGTCTCCACGAACCGCTCGGCGGAGACCGGGGCGCCGTCCAGACTGATCCGCTCGGTGATCGACTGCACATGCGGGCTGGTGTAGCGGCCGGTGCGCAGCTCGAAGGCGCCGAGCAGGGCCTCGATCATGCGGGCGGTGGAGGTCTTGCCGTTCGTCCCCGTGATGTGGATCGAGGGGTACGACCGCTGCGGCTCGCCGAGGACGTCCATCAGCGCGGAGATCCTGCTGACCGAGGGCTCCAGCTTGGTCTCGCCCCAGCGGGTGGCCAGCTCCGTCTCGACCTCGCGCAGGGCCTTGTCGACCTCGGGGTCCGCGGGGCGCGCCGGTACGTCGGCCTCCGGCGGGCCGCCCTGGGTACGCAGGGTGCGGCTGCCGGCCTCGATCACCGCGAGGTCGGGGTCGCGGGTGGTCTCGGCCTCGACGATCTCCTCGAAGGCGTCGAGGGGGTCGCGGGGGTCGGGCTGGTCGTTTTCGTGCGGGGCGTCGCTCACGGGGTCAGTCTACGGAGGCTTGTGGGGGCGTGCGGTGCCGGTTGGGGGGCTGGGCGTCATCGGCCGGGTGCGGGTGCGTTGTGGCTGGTCGCGCAGTTCCCCGCGCCCCTTAGGGGGCCGAAAGGCCCCGGCGCCTCGAAGGTGCCGGGGCCTTTCGGGCCGTGATACCGATTACGCCGACGGCAGCCTGTCCAGCTGAGACTGGATGCGGGTGATGTCCTCGTCCGCCTTGGTGAGGCGGGTGCGGATTTTGTCGACCACGTTTTCGGGGGCCTTGGCGAGGAACGCGTCGTTGCCGAGCTTGGCGGTGGCCTGGGCCTTCTCCTTCTCGGCGGCGGCGAGGTCCTTGGCCAGGCGCTTGCGCTCGGCGGCGACGTCGATGGTGCCGGAGAGGTCGAGGGCGACCTCGGCGCCGGCGACCGGCAGGGTGGCCGTCGCCGTGAAGGCGTCGCCCTCCGGCTGGAGGCGGAGGAGCTGGCGGATGGCGGCCTCGTGCGGGGCCAGTGCCGTGCCGTCCAGGGTCAGGCGGGCCGGGACCCGCTGGCCCGGCTGGAGGCCCTGGTCGGCGCGGAAGCGGCGGACCTCGGTGATGACCGACTGGAGCGTCGAGATCTCCCGCTCGGCCGCGGTGTCGCGGAAGCCGCTGTCCTTCGGCCACTCGGCGACGACCACCGACTCGCCACCGGTCAGCGTCGTCCAGAGCGTCTCGGTGACGAACGGGACGACCGGGTGGAGCAGCCGGAGGGTGACGTCGAGGACCTCGCCGAGGACACGCTTCGAGACCTCGGCCGGCTCGCCGCCCGCCTGGAAGACGGTCTTGGACAGCTCGACGTACCAGTCGAAGACCTCGTCCCACGCGAAGTGGAAGAGGGCGTCGGAGAGCTTGGCGAACTGGAAGTCCTCGTAGTACGCGTCGACCTCGGCGACCACCGAGCCGAGGCGGGAGAGGATCCAGCGGTCCGTCGCCGACATCGCGGACGGCTCCGGGAGCGGGCCCTCGACCGTCGCGCCGTTCATCAGCGCGAAGCGCGTCGCGTTCCAGATCTTGTTCGCGAAGTTGCGCGAGCCCTGGACCCAGTCCTCGCCGATCGGCACGTCGACGCCCGGGTTGGCGCCGCGGGCCAGGGTGAAGCGGAGGGCGTCGGAGCCGTACTTGTCCATCCAGTCCAGCGGGTTGACCGCGTTGCCGAAGGACTTCGACATCTTCTTGCCGAACTGGTCGCGGACCATGCCGTGCAGGGCGATGGTGTGGAACGGCGGGGTGCCGTCCATCGCGTACAGGCCGAACATCATCATCCGGGCGACCCAGAAGAAGAGGATGTCGTAGCCGGTGACCAGGACGGAGTTCGGGTAGAACTTCGCGAGCGACTCGGTCTGTTCGGGCCAGCCGAGGGTGGAGAAGGGCCACAGGCCGGAGGAGAACCAGGTGTCGAGGACGTCGGTGTCCTGGTGCCAGCCCTCGCCGGCGGGCGGCTGCTCGTCAGGGCCGACGCAGACGACCTCGCCGTTCGGGCCGTACCAGACCGGGATGCGGTGGCCCCACCACAACTGCCGCGAGATGCACCAGTCGTGGAGGTTGTCGACCCAGTCGAAGTACCGCTTCTCCATCTCCTGCGGATGGATCTTGACCCGCCCGTCGCGGACGGCGTCGCCGGCGGCCTTGGCCAGCGGGCCGACCTTGACCCACCACTGCATGGACAGGCGCGGCTCGATGGTGGTCTTGCAGCGCGAGCAGTGGCCGACGGAGTGGACGTAGGGCCGCTTCTCGGCGACGATCCGGCCCTCGGCGCGCAGCGCGGCGACGATGGCGGAGCGGGCCTCCAGGCGGTCCATGCCCTGGAAGGGGCCGTGGACGGTGATGACGGCGTGCTCGTCCATCACGGCGAGGGACGGCAGGTCGTGGCGCCGGCCGATCTCGAAGTCGTTCGGGTCGTGCGCCGGGGTCACCTTGACGGCGCCGGTGCCGAACTCGGGGTCGACGTGGGTGTCGGCGACGACCGGGATCGTGCGGTCGGTCAGCGGCAGGCTGATCCGCTTGCCGACCAGGTGCCGGTAGCGCTCGTCGTCGGGGTGGACGGCGACGGCGGTGTCACCGAGCATCGTCTCGGCGCGGGTGGTGGCGACGACGATCGAGTCGTCCCCGTCGCCGTAGCGCATGGAGACCAGCTCGCCGTCGTCGTCCTGGTACTCGACCTCGATGTCGGAGATCGCCGTCAGACAGCGCGGGCACCAGTTGATGATGCGCTCGGCGCGGTAGATCAGCTCGTCGTCGTAGAGCTTCTTGAAGATGGTCTGGACGGCCTGGGAGAGGCCCTCGTCCATGGTGAAGCGCTCGCGGGACCAGGCGACGCCGTCACCGAGGCGGCGCATCTGGCCGGAGATCTGGCCGCCGGACTCGCCCTTCCACTGCCAGACGCGCTCGACGAACGCCTCGCGGCCCAGGTCGTGGCGGGACTTGCCCTCCTTGCCCAGCTCGCGCTCGACGACGTTCTGGGTGGCGATGCCGGCGTGGTCCATGCCGGGCTGCCACAGCGTCTCGAAGCCCTGCATGCGCTTGCGGCGGGTGAGGGCGTCGATGAGCGTGTGCTCGAAGGCGTGGCCCAGGTGCAGGCTGCCGGTGACGTTCGGCGGCGGGATGACGACGGTGAACGGCGGCTTGTCGCTCTTCGCGTCCGCCTCGAAGTAACCGCGCTCCACCCAGCGCTCGTACAGCGGCCCCTCTACATCGGCCGGCGCGTACTGGGTCGGCAGTTCGGTGTCGGGCGCGGGTGGCTGCTGCTGAGCGTTGTCGGTCACGGGGGTCAGTTTAGAGGTGTCACGGGGTGGTCCCGAAACGCGTTTGTTCTGTAACGGTGGGGCCCCTGGCGGCGGGTGCCCCGTGACCCTGAGCAAGGATGTCAGGGACACATAAGGCATCTGGAGGGGAACCCAGAGATGAGCAACCACCAGCCGGGTCCGTACGGCGGGCCGCCCCCGCAGCCGGGCCCGTACGGCCCGCAGGGGCAGCCCGGGCCGTACGGCCAGCCGGGCCCCTACGGTCAGCCCGGCCCTTACGGTCAGCCCGGACCGTACGGCGGCGGGCAGCCGGGGGCACCGGGACCCGGCTACGGCTACCCTCAGCAGGCCCCACCGGCCCCACCGGCCCCTCCGGCACCGTCAGGGCCCGGGTACGGCCATCCCCAGCAGGGTTTCCCGCAGCAGCCGGCCCCCTACGGCCAGCAGCCGAGCCCGTACGGCCAGCAGCCCTACGGCATGGCGGGGCCCCCGCAGCCCGCCGGTGGCGGCAAGCGGGCGGGGCTGATCATCGCCGCGGTGACCGTGGTGGCGGCCGTGGCGGTGGGCGCGTACCTCCTGCTCGGCGGCAGCGGCGGCACGAACGTCGCGGACGACGGTCCGCACAAGCTGATCACCCCGCGAACGGTGATCGACGGGACGTACACGAAGTCCAATTCCGGGTCGTCCAACGACATGAGCGACTCGGACCGCTCGGACTTCGAGAAGTGGGGGGTGAAGAACCCCCAGCAGGTGAGCGCCGGCTACGAGAGCGGCAAGGGGCTCACCAAGAAGGGGCTCTCCTTCAGCGGTGTGTACGGCACGATCGACGACCCCGGCGCGGTGGTCGACGCCATGTTCGCCAAGGCCAAGACGGAGTCGGAGAAGGACCAGAGCGGCTCGGAGACCAAGGGCAAGCTGGTCGGCAGCCCGCAGGAGGTCCGCCCGGACGGCTTCGACGGGATCATGAAGTGCCAGGTGGCCCAGATCGACACCGGTGACTCCTCCTCGGAGTCCGGGGTGCCGCAGACCATGAAGATGCCGATCTGCATCTGGGCCGACCACAGCACGGTCGCGCTGGTCTCGTCGTACAGCGTCGCCTCCCTGGCCTCGGGTGACGGCGGCTCGCTGGACGACGCGGCGAGCCTGGCGGCGAAGCTGCGTGACGACGTGCGCGTCAAGGTCTGACGCGCTCCCGGCGCGGATGCGGGAAGGGGCCCCGGTCGAGTGACCGGGGCCCCTTCGCGGCTGCGTGCGGGTGCGTCACGCCGTCTTCTGCTCCCCCGAGCCGCGGCCGCGGGCGTCGCGCGGGATGAGGGTGGGGTTGACGTTGGAGAGGACCACGTCGGCCGTGATGACCACGCGGGCCACGTCCTTGCGGGACGGCACCTCGTACATGACGCCCTGGAGGACTTCCTCCATGATGGCGCGCAGGCCGCGGGCACCGGTCTGGCGGAGGATGGCCTGATCGGCGATGGCCTCCAGGGCCTCGCGCTCGAAGTCCAGCTCCACGCCGTCGAGTTCGAAGAGGCGCTGGTACTGCTTGACCAGGGCGTTGCGGGGCTCGACCAGGATCTGCAGCAGGGCCTCGCGGTCCAGGTTGTGGACCGAGGTGATGACCGGGAGACGGCCGATGAACTCCGGGATCATGCCGAACTTGACCAGGTCCTCCGGCATGACGTCCTCGAAGACGTCCTTGGCCTCCAGCTCGCGCTTGGAGAGGATCGTGGCGCCGAAGCCGATGCCCTTGGCACCCGCGCGGGCCTCGATGATCTTCTCCAGGCCGGCGAAGGCACCGCCCACGATGAACAGCACGTTCGTCGTGTCGATCTGGATGAACTCCTGGTGCGGGTGCTTGCGGCCGCCCTGCGGCGGGACCGAGGCCGTGGTCCCCTCAAGGATCTTCAGCAGGGCCTGCTGGACACCCTCGCCCGACACGTCGCGGGTGATCGAGGGGTTCTCGCTCTTGCGGGCCACCTTGTCGATCTCGTCGATGTAGATGATCCCGGTCTCGGCCTTCTTGACGTCGTAGTCCGCCGCCTGGATCAGCTTCAGGAGGATGTTCTCGACGTCCTCGCCGACATAGCCCGCCTCCGTCAGCGCGGTCGCGTCGGCGATCGCGAACGGTACGTTCAGCATGCGGGCCAGGGTCTGCGCGAGGAGGGTCTTGCCGGAGCCCGTGGGGCCCAGCAGCAGGATGTTGGACTTCGCCAGCTCGATGGCGTCCTCACGGCCGCTGCCGCCGCCGTTCTCGCCCGCCTGGACCCGCTTGTAGTGGTTGTACACCGCGACGGAGAGGGCCTTCTTCGCCGCCTCCTGGCCGACCACGTAACCCTCGAGGAACTCGTAGATCTCGCGGGGCTTGGGGAGTTCCTCCCAGCGCACCTCGCTGGTCTCCGCCAGCTCTTCCTCGATGATCTCGTTGCAGAGGTCGATGCACTCGTCGCAGATGTACACACCGGGCCCTGCGATGAGCTTCTTGACCTGCTTCTGGCTCTTGCCGCAGAACGAGCACTTGAGCAGATCGCCGCCGTCACCGATGCGTGCCACGGTGTGCTTCCCCTTCGCCTGGGAGACGACTGGACACTCGGGTCCAGCGGCTCCTGGTGCTGCCTTATGTCCGACGTTACCTTGCCGGGCCCCGTGTTCGGGCCCCCCTTGGCAGGGTTCACTTCGACGTGGACCGTGCCAAGAGGGGCAGAGAGTACGCCCTCCGGGTCAGCGGACCTCGGAGTTGTTCAGCTTGCGGGTGGAGATGATCTGGTCGACGAGGCCGTACTGCAGGGCCTCCTCCGCCGTGAGGATCTTGTCGCGCTCGATGTCCTCGCGGATCTTCTCCAGCGGCTGGTTCGAGTGCTTCGCCAGCATGTCCTCCAGCTGCTCGCGCATCCGGGTGAACTCCTTGGCGATGATCTCCAGGTCGGAGAGCTGGCCACGGCCGGTGGAGCCGGCCGGCTGGTGGATCAGCACCCGGGAGTTCGGCAGCGCCATGCGCTTGCCCGGGGTGCCGGCGGCCAGCAGGATCGCCGCGGCGGAGGCCGCCTGGCCCATGCAGACCGTCTGGATGTCGGGCTTCACGAACTGCATGGTGTCGTAGATCGCCGTGAGGGCGGTCATGTCGCCACCGGGGCTGTTGATGTAGATCGAGATGTCCCGGTCCGGGTCCATCGACTCCAGGCACAGCAGCTGCGCCATGACGTCGTTGGCGGAGGCGTCGTCGATCTGGACGCCCAGGAAGATCACGCGCTCCTCGAAGAGCTTCGCGTACGGGTCGTACTCGCGGATGCCCTGGGAGGTGCGCTCGACGAAGCGCGGGATGACGTAACGGCTGTCGGGGCGGGGCCCTTCGTACAGGCCGCTGGCGGCGCCGGGGAAGTTGCTCATGGGGTGTTCACCGTCCTGGTGGCGTTCTGGGGGCTTCGGTCTGGGTGCGTGGCGTGGCCGGGCCGGTCAGGCACCGGTGCCGCCGCCTCCCGGAACACCCGAGGCGTGCGTGATGATCTCGTCGATGAGACCGTACTCCTTGGCCTCTTCCGGGGTGAACCAGCGGTCGCGGTCGCCGTCGCGGATGATCGCCTCGACCGTCTGGCCGGAGTGCTGCGCGGTCAGCTCGGACATGCGCTTCTTGGTGCGCAGCAGGTACTCGGCCTGGATCTTGATGTCCGAGACCGTGCCGCCGAGGCCCGCGGAGCCCTGGTGCATCATGATGTCGGCGTGCGGCAGCGCGAAGCGCTTGCCGGCGCTGCCGCCGGTGAGGAGGAACTGGCCCATCGAGGCGGCCATGCCCATGGCGATGGTGACCACGTCGTTCGGGATGTACTGCATGGTGTCGTAGATCGCCATGCCGGCCGTCACCGAGCCGCCGGGGCTGTTGATGTAGAGGTAGATGTCCTTGTCCGGGTCGGCGGCAAGGAGCAGAAGCTGTGCGGTGATCTTGTTGGCGATGTCGTCGTCGACCTGCTGACCGAGGAAGATGATCCGCTCGTTGAGCAGCCGGTTGTAGACCTGGTCGCCGAGGCCACCACCGATGGAAGGCTCGCCGGCGGCGGAGGGCATCAGATTCGTCACGTATCCACCTGCTCGTCTTACGACGGCGCCGGGCCGTCTTCACGTGTTCCTGCCGGGGCTAGCGGGGGGTTTCAGAAGACTCCCCTGCCCTCGTATTCATGGACCCTAACGCGCGGGTCCCTTCGGGGAATCCCGGTATCAGGGGTGTTCGCCGGGGGCGTAGAGGCCACGCGCGGGACCGGTGGGGTGTGGCGGGGGGCGGGGGGGGGGGGGGGCGGTGGGGGCGGGGGGGGAGGGGGTGGGGGGGGGGGGGGGGGGGGGGGAGGGGGGGGGGGGGGGGGGCGGGGGGGAGGGGGGGGCCAGACCGGCGAAGACGATCACGAAGGCGAGGCCGAGCA
>NZ_JANUGP010000050.1 GCF_024753135.1 Streptomyces pyxinicus
AGCGGCCGGTGCGGCCCGCCACCCCCCGGTTCCGGCTGGAGTCCGCCGTGCCCGTGACGGAGACCGGCGACATCGACGTACCCGTACCGGCCCCGGCCCCGGACGTCGCCGAGGTGCCGTCGGCACGGCCGGACGCGGTGCCGGACGTACGGGTGCAGCCCGTGCCGCGGGCCTCGGCCTGTGCGCTGCCGCCCGAGCGGGGCATCGCACAGGAGCGGGACTGGGTACGCCGGACCCTGCACGAGCGGTACCACGCTCAGGCCGGTTTCGTCTCGCGGGTGATGTCGGAGTCGCCAGGGCTGCGCGGCCGGTCCCGGACGGAGGCGGCGGACGCGCTCACCGAACTGGTCGCCGTCCGCCTGTACCTGTCCGGCGACAGCCGCCGGGCCGACGCGGCCGTGCGCGAGGCCACGGCCGGACCCCACGTGCCGCTGGCGCGCTGCGTGACGGCCGGGCTGCGCCGGCTGCCCTCCTACCGCGGGCCCGCCCTGCTGCGCACCCGGCTCGGCGAGGCGGAACGCGCCTGGTACCGGGAGGGCAGAGCGGTCACCGAGTGGGCCTTCTGCCACGCCCGTACGTCCCTGCACCCGGGCCCGCGCGGCAGCGCCGCCGCCGACGCCACCGACATCCTGATCTGGTCGATGACCGCCCGCCGCACCACGTCGCTCGACCCGGCCGTCCGCGACCGGGTGCTGTTCCTGCCCGGCACCGTCTTCAAGGTGCTGCGCGCCGAGGGTTCCACGGTGCTGATGCGCGAGCTGTCGCCGTCCGAGAGCACCGGGGACGGCCGGGCCGACCCGCAACGGGCGAAGCTCGACGAGATCGCCGTCAAGGGGCTGGAGAAGATCCTGGACGCGCTGGAGAAGGCCGGCACCGACGCCGCCGCCGAGAGCGCCGACCCGCCCGGACTGATCGTCACCCCGCAGGCGGTCCGCACAGAAGGAGCCAAGCCGTGAGCAGGCAGGTCCTGTTGGTCTCAGCCGACCGCCCGGGCGCCCACCGGACGATCGCCGGCGCGCTGGCGGAGGCCGCGGAGGGGGCGCTGATCACGATCGCCGCCGGCCGTTACGAGGAGGCGCTGGAGATCGTCAGGCCGGTGACCCTGGCCGCCGAGGGCGGCGCCGGTTCCGTACGGGTGCACGCGTCCTCCGGGAGCACGGTCGTGGTGGACGCGGAGGCGGTGCAGTTGTCCGGCCTCGACCTGTCGGGCGCGGACCGGGACGCCCCGGTCCTCGACCTGCGGCGCGGTCAGTCGGCGCTGGACGGCTGCCGGATCGAGGGCGCGGCCTGGACCGCCGTACTGGCCTGGAACGAGGGCACCGTCGCCGCCCGTGGCTGCCGGGTGGCCAACCCGCACGGCGCGGGCGTCGTCGTCACCTCGCGCGGCGGCAACGTGCTCGCGGACACCGAGGTCGTGGAGGCCGGGTCCTCGGCGGTCGTGGTCGCCGAGCACGGCCGGCTCGACGTGCGCGACTGCCGCCTGGACCGCCCCCGGGGCAACGGCGTCTGCGTCAACGGCAACGCCTCGGCGACCGTCGAGACCACCACGGTCACCGGCAGTGGCAAGCCGGCCGTCGCCGTGGAGCAGGAGGCGCGCGCCGCCCTGCTGCGGGTCACGGTGACGGGCAGCGCCACCCTGGACGCCTATCTCGCCGGCCGGGGCGAGACCACGCTCACCGAGTGCGCCTTCTCCGGTTCGGCCGGCCAGTCCGTGCACATCGCCGACGGCGCGGCGCCCCACCTGCGGGGCTGCACGGTCACCGGTGTGGCCCGCAGCGGCATCCAGGTCACGGGGGGCGCCCGGCCCCGGCTGGAGGACTGCGAGATCACCGGCACCCCGGTCGGGCTGCACGTCAGCGGCGCGGAGACCGCCGTCACGGCGACGGGGCTCGTCGTCCGGGACGCCGCCACTGCCGCGGTGCAGGCCGCCGACCGGGGCGCGGCCGAACTGGAGCGGCTCGTCGTCAGCGGCGCCGGGGGCGCCGGGGTGCGGGCGCAGGGCGGCGCCCGGCTGACCCTGCGGGACGCCGAGATCGGTGTGGGCGGCGGTGGCCAGGGGCTGGCGCTGGCCGGGTCGGCGAGCGTGTTCGTGGCCGGCTCCGTGCTGCGCGCGTGCGGGGCGGTCGTGGGCGAGGACGCGGAACTGACCGCCCACGACACCGAGTTCACCGGGGCGGCGGGCGACGCCGTGCAGGTGCTCGCGGGTGGTTCGTTCACCGCCGTGGGATGCCGGATGACCGGCGCGCGTGGGCACGGCGTGAACGCCCACGCCGACGCCCGTACCGAGCTGAGCAACTGTGTCGTCCAGGACAACGCCCGTGACAGCGCCGACAGCCGGGGCGGCGGCGAGCGGGAGATCGCGGGTACGGCGGGACCGGATGGGGACGCGGATGCCGCCCGCGTGGAGACCGGGCCCCTGGCCGAACTGGAGGCGCTGGTCGGCCTGGAGAGCGTCAAGCTGGAGGTCACCGGGCTGATCAACCTCAACAAGATGACCCGGCGGCGCACCGAGATGGGCCTGCCCATGCCGCCGATGAGCCGCCATCTGGTGTTCGCCGGTCCGCCGGGCACCGGCAAGACGACGGTGGCCCGCCTGTACGGGGCGGTCCTGGCCGAGCTGGGGATCCTCAGCGAGGGCCATATCGTCGAGGTGGCCCGTGCCGACCTGGTCGCCCAGATCATCGGCGGGACGGCCATCAAGACCACGGAGGTCTTCACCCGGGCGCTGGGCGGGGTGCTCTTCATCGACGAGGCGTACACGCTGACCAACCAGTCGCGGGGCACCGGTCCCGACTTCGGTCAGGAGGCCGTGGAGACCCTGATGAAGCTGATGGAGGACCACCGCGACGAGATCGTCGTCATCGCGGCGGGCTACTCCGAGCACATGGACCGGTTCCTCGCCTCCAACCCCGGCATGGCGTCCCGTTTCGCCCGCACGGTGGAGTTCCCGAACTACGCTCCCGAGGAATTGGTCACCATCGTCCGCGGGCTGTGCGCCAAGCACTACTACGAGCTGTCCGACGACGCCTTGGAGGCCCTGTCCCGCTACTTCGTGGAGGTTCCCAAGGGTCCCACCTTCGGCAACGGCCGGGTGGCCCGGCAGGTCTTCGAGACGATGATCAGCGCTCAGGCCTCCCGGCTGGCCACGCGGCCGCCCGGGCACGACAGGGAACTGAGCCTGCTGACGGCCGCGGATGTCACACCGGCACCGCAATCGCCGGCGCCGGCGCCGACCGCAGCACCCGTGACCACCACGGCGGCCGCCGCGGAACCAACGCCCTCCACCACAGAACCGAGGTCGCCCGCCCCGGCCCCCTCCGCCGCCCGTCATCTGGCCGCCCTCAGCGGCCTCGGCCCGGTGACGGAAGCCTTGGCGGCGCGCCTGGCCACGCTCGTCGAGCTGGGGCACGGCACCGCGGGGCTCGCGGACGTCGTCCTGGAGGGGGCGCCCGGCAGCGGTCGCCGGGCCGTGGCCGCCGCGTACGGCAGGGCCCTGGCGGAACTGGGCATCGTCCCGTCCGGCGCGCTCACGCACGTACCCCTCTCCGAGGTCCCGGCGCGCTGGGCCGCGCAGCCGCGCTCGTACCTCGCTGACGTGTTCCGCCGTGCGGCGGGCGGGCTGCTGGTGGTGGAGGCCGACCTCGCCTTCGAGTCCCGTCCGGACACCGAACGGGACGCCGTGCTCGCGGCGTTGGCAGCGCGGGCCGCCGCGCGTGATCCGTACGGCGCCGTACTCGTGCTGTCGGGCAGCGCTCCGCGCCTGATGCAACTGCTGCGCTCCCACACCGAGCTGGCCGGGGCCTTCGCCGACTACCTGCGGCTGCCCGCGTGGACCGGCGCGGGCCTCGCGGAGCTGACCCGGCGGCGGCTCACGGTACTCGGCCACGACGTGCCGGACGCCGTCCTCGCGGCACTCGCGGCGCAGGACCCGGCCCACGGTGCCTATGGCGCGCACCGCTTGGCGGACCGGATCGCGGCCCGCGCGGGCGGCCCGGTCCTCGCCGTCGAGGACCTGACCGGCGAACTCCCGCTGCCGGAAGCGCTGGTGTCGTCCTGAGGGGCGAACGGGCAAGGATTCACGGCCGGTCGGGCAGTGAGTCCGGCATCCGGTGCGGGACGGTCCTGACACCGGGCCACCATCAGCTACGACGAACACTCCCGCACGAAAGGAACGCCCATGGCCGGCAACACGAACACCTCGGTGGACACCTCGGGCATGCGGATCGCCCAGGGCAGCTTCCGTACCGCCCTGGACGAGGTCAACACCACCTACACCCAGATGCAGGGGCAGATCGACGCACTGCGGTCCGGCTGGACCGGTGACGCCGCCAGCACCTTCCAGAGCGCCATGGACACCTGGCTGACGGACTTCGGCACCGTCAAGCAGCAGTTGGACCTGATGCTGCAGAAGCTGGAGGCCAACACCGGCAGTTACGACACCACGCACCAGAGCACCACGGACACGGCCAACCAGCTCCACAAGAGCATGTCGACCCCGCTGCCCGGCTTCTAGACCCCCCACCCCCCACAGATACGAGGAGCGACTCCCATGCCTACGTACAGCGTCAACATGAACCAGATCGAGTACGTGGTCGGTGAGATGACCGCCATCAGCGGGAAGATCCAGGCGGCGCTGACCGACCTGGACGACAGCGCCAAGGTGCACCTGAGCGAGTGGACCAGCGACGCCCGCGCCACCTACGACGTCGCCAAGGCCAAGTGGGACGCCGCCGCCGGCGACATGGTGACCCAGGCCCAGAACGCCACCAACTCCCTCGGCCACATCAACGAGTCGTACTACGCGGGCGAACGGCATGGCGTGAGCCTCTGGGAGCAGTGACATGGCCAGGCAGGACGCCGACAGCGCCGACGACGAGTCGGACGAGAGCCGCGACAGCGGCAGTCACGAGACCACCGGCAGCACCACCGGTTCCGGCGACGACCACCACTACCACGGTGGTACCGACGTCTCACGGGATCCGAGCATCCTCACCGACGCGCACCCCTTCGTACCTCCCCCGGTGCCCGGCGGCGACGGACACAACGGAACCTCGGTCAGCACGCCGTCGATGGACCTGTTCGCCTCCAATATCGGCCTGATGATCCAGCCGGTGCGCGACGCCGCCACCGGGCTGGACGACGTCTCCGTGGCGCCGGGCGCGTTCTACCACGCCAACGTCATGCGGAAGACGGTCAACGGGCCGAACGCCGACGGCGGTCTGAAGAAGAGCTACGACGACGCCCTCTCGGCCCTGGTGCGGGGCCTGACGGACCTGCGGGACGGTGTGCAGGCGCTGAGCCGGAAGTACAGCACGACCGAGGACGCCAACAACATGACGGCCCAGGACCTCGCGGACGCCTTCACGACCACCACCGCCGACTTCAACACGATGATGACGTCCAACGGCGGCAGCGGCATGACCACCGGCACCGGAAACACGAACACGAACACGAGTACGGGCCCCGACAACCACACCACGACCGCCTGACGCGGTCTTCCCGGGGTACGGATCGGTGGCACACGGAAGGGCGTAAGTGCCGGACTACAACAGCGGCGGCTTCCACCAGGGCGATGACGGGACGATCTTCGGCAATCCCGACGGCTCGTCCGAGGGCAGCGTCACGGACTACGAGAACTGGGACTGGAAGCAGATCAAGGCGGCCGTCTACGGCATGTCGTCCGGGGTCGCGACCGATGCCAACATCACCCACGCCCGCTCCATCGCCGACCCGCAGTCGCTCCTGGACGCGGCCGGTGCCTTCTACCACGTCCAGCGGGTCCTGGAGGGTGTCACCAAGAGCCTGGTCGACCAGGCCAAAGCGCTCGCGGGTGAGAACGGCCCCTGGGGCGGCAGCGCGGCGGACGCCTTCCTCGACATGATGACCAACTTCTCCCGCCAGGTGAAGGCCAACGCCGAGGTGCTGTCCGGGGGTTCGACCGGCGACCACTCCATCCCCCACCAGCTCGCCAACAACGCGGTCGCCTTCCAGAGCGCGCAGAACAAGCTCGCGGAGATCGACACCTGGTACGCGGACCAGGCCGTCGCCATGGGGCTCACCCCGATGTCCAACGGGCTGATCCCGATCAGCCAGAAGCCCGAACTCGTCGCGATGATGACCGCGGACATGCGCGCCGTGCTCAAGAGCCTGGCGCACTCCTACCAGGTCACGTCCGACGCGATCGTGAACCCCACCCCGGTGACCTCGCCGACGGACAACCCGAACGGTCCGGGGAACGACGAGGGTCTGACGGGCCCCGATCTCAGCGACCTCGACGGCGGGATCGGCAACGGTCCCGGCGACACCGGAAGCCTGTCGGACCTGTCCGGCTTCCCGGACACCGGGCTCGACACCGGCCTGGACAAGGGGATCGGGACGGGCGACGGCATCGGGGACGTCGGGGACCTCGCCGCCCTGGACACGTCCGGCGGCGTATCCCCTTATCCTGGCGACCTGTCCGGGCTGGACGACTCCGGACTCGGCACATCCGGGCTCGGCACCTCCGGACTCGACACGCCCGGACTCGACACGCCCGGACTCGACACGTCCGGACTCGAAGGCAAGGGGCTGGACGACCTCGGTCTCGACGGTCTCGACCCGGCGGCCCTCGACCCGGCGGCTCTCGACAGCACGCTGAACCCGGTCTCCTTCCCGGGCCTAGGGAGCCTGGCCGGTCTCGGCGGCAGCGGTGGTCTGGGGACGGGCGAGCCGAGCGGCCTCGACGGACTGTCCACGGCCGATCCGGCCGCCTTCGGCGACACCGGGCTCAATGACGGTATCGGCGACGGCCTGACCGGCGGGCTGGACGAGGGCCTCACCGACGGCCTGTCCACCGGTTCGGCCACGCCCGCGCAGGTGGCGACGTCCTCCGGGATGCCGTACATGCCCGGCATGGGCGGTACCGGGTCCGGCGGCGCCGGTCTGTCGGCCGAGCCGACGGACGCCTCGGGGCTGCTCGACGCGAGCGCGGACCCGTGGGAGGGCGAGGAGGTCCCCGGCGGCGACGAGGTCGGCTCGGCGGAGGGCGCGGCGGCCGGCGGCGAGGGCCTGGGCACGGCCGGGATGCCGTACCTGCCGGGCATGGGCGGTGCGGGCGCGGCGGGCGCGGGCCGGGACGGCGCGAACGAACGTTCCGACGCCTCCGGGCTGCTCGACCCGAGCGCCGAGCCCTGGCATGTGGACGAGGAGGCCGGTGACGACGAGGCCGGCTCGCCCACGGGAGCCCTGCCCGGGGTGCCGTACCTGCCGGGCTTCGGCACACCCGGGCCGACGGCCCGCAGCGGCACGAGACGCGCGGCCGACGAGGAGAGTACGGCGCCCGCGAGCACGGATGCCGCGCCCGCCTCGGTGTCGGTCTGGTCCGAGGGACTGCCGATGCCGCTGCCTCCGGACGACGCCGAAGCCGTGGTCCGGCAGCCGGTGGCCGACGACGGCGAGGAGGACTTCTCCGCTTGGGAGACCGGAGCCGGCGCGCTCGTCCCCCTGCTGTGGGCCCTGCCCGGTGAACGTGAGCGGGCCGAGGACGCCGGTACGGACGAGCGTGGCGTGTCGGCCGAGCCGCGTACCACCTGGCAGCCGGACCGCACCGGTACGGCGGGGCCGGCCGGGACGACAGGCGCCGGTGTCCCGGGGATGGCCTTCTGCGGCGACGGCGGCCCCGAACCCGAGGCCCCCGAGGATGCCGGGGAACCTGAGCAGCCCGAGGAGGAGCCGGCCGCCCGGGGTGCCGCGGACCTGCTGGTCCAGGACGGGAGCACCTGGGGCGCCGTACCCGGCGACTCCGCCACCACCACCTTCTGAGAGGAGTCGGATTCCCATGCCCAGCCCGTACGACCAGCAGATCGAGGACCTGCTGGACCAGTACCGCCGTCAGCGCGACGAGGCCGCCGAGACCCGGCGCCGGATCAACGAGACGACGTCGACCGTGACGGCCGCGCGGCAGACGGTGCGGATCACCGTCGGCGCCCAGGGTGACGTCACGGCGATCGAGTTCCCCACCGGCGCCTACCGCCGCATGGCGCCGAAGGAGTTGGCCGACGTGCTGCTCACCACACTTCGGCAGGCCAGGTCCGAGGCCCTGGAGGGCGTCGCCGCGGTGCTGGCCGACCGGCTCCCGTCCGGCGTGACCGTACCCGACCTGCTGCGGGGCCAGGTCGATCCCGGCGCCGTACTGCCCGAGGACCCGGTCATGCCGGACTCCGTACGCGACTACGTCGATCACGGCTTCCAGGGAGACACCCATGAGTGACGGCACTTTCTCCGTCGACACCGCCCGGCTCGACCAGGCCGCCCCGCAGATGCAGGAACTGGCCGCGCGGATCAGGTCCGTGGCCACGAAACTGGACGGCCGCCTGGAGGCCCTCGGCGCGTGCTGGGGCGACGACGAGAGCGGACGGCAGTTCCTGGAGCAGTACGCCGAGCCGAAGCGGCAGTTGAGCGCGGGCATCACCGGCGCGGGCACCGTGCTGGACAGCACCGTCGACGGCATCCGGACGATGGCCAAGGGGTTCCGGCAGACCGAGGAGCAGAACGTGGAGACCCTGCGCGCCCTCACTCCCGCCACCGACTCCGGGACGGCGCAGGGCTCGTCGCCGCACCGCACCCGGCGCTGAACCCCGCCCGACGAAGAACCACGGCACGACAGAGGAACACGGCACCGGATGAGCGTCGAGATGCCCCCCGAGCTGGCCTGGGTGGCCCGGCTCGCGGTCGGACAGGCCTGGCCCAAGGGCGACGAGGACAACCTGCACGCCCTCGGCCAGGCGTGGCAGGAGGCCGCGCAGGAACTCAAGGGCATCAGCGGGCAGATCGGCGCGTCCGGCAACGGGGTCCTGGAGAGCGTGGGCGGCCAGGTCGCGGACGAGTTCCGGTCCTTCGTCACACAACTGGAGTCCAGCCTGCCGGAGATGGCGGAATCCGCGGGCCAGCTGGGCAAGCTCGGCAAGCACACCGCCGTCCAGGTCGAGTACTCCAAGTACATGATCCTCGGGCAGCTCATCCTGCTGGCCGCGCAGATCGCGGAGTGGGCGTTCTTCGCGCCCGAGGTCATCCCGGCCGCCGTCACCGCGGCCCGCGTCGCCGTGAAGATGATCCTGCGCCGCCTGCTCATCTCCGTCGCGACCGGTGTCGCCCTCAACGTCGGTCTCGACGTCGCCGTCCAGACCATCCAGATCCTCAAGGGCGACCGCACCGAGTGGTCCACGGACAACACCGTCTCCGCCGTGGTGTCGGGCGCCATCGGCGGCGCCATGGGCGGCCTCTTCTTCGGCGCGGGCGGTGTCATCGCACCGAGGTTCGCGCACTCCCTGTTCGGCAAGGGCGTCCTCGGCGCGGCCACCGGCCTCGGCACCGCCGGGATCATGTACGGCATCTACCACAGCGGCGCGGACGAGTTCGGCTCGTCCATCAGCGCGGGCGCCCTGGGCGCGCTGGGCGGCGGCGGCAAGCGGCGCTTCGGCGGCACCGGGGACACGGTCAAGGTGGACCCCGTCCATGTGAACCTGCCCGACGCGCTGAAGATCGACCTGCCGGGACTGCTGTCGGCCGAGAAGGCGGAGCTGTCCGACACAGTCACGTTCCCGGGGGCGGCGAAGGACACCGCGACGACGGGCACGAACGGGGTGAGCGGCACCGGGCACCCGCATTCGGCCGGGCACGAGAGCCGTTCCGGGACCGCGTCCGGGGTGGGCCGCCACACCAGTGAGGTGAGCGACGGCGCGGTCCGGGAGGGGGGTTCCGGCGCCGGGCGGGAGACTGCCGACGGTACGTCCACGTCCACGTCCGGCACCGGTGCCGCCCGCCACGACGAGGGACTGCCCGGGTTCGCGACCACCCTCACCCCGGCGCAGGGCGGCACGACGTCCACCGCCACCGGTCCGGCCGCGACCCGCACCGGGACGGCGGTCACCGCGCCGACACGGAGCACCGCCGGTGGTGGTATGGGGCCCGGCACCACGGCGGCGAACGTGAGCCGCCCCGCCACGACCGCCGGCGGTTCCGCCGGCACCGCACCCGGGACCGGGCGCCCGTCCACGGTGAGCGCGGGCGCGGAACGCGGTGTCGACACCGGCGCCCGTGCCGGCACCGCGGCGCCCAAGGCATCGGTCCGTACCGAGACCGGGCCCTCGGCCGCCAAGACGACGGAGTCCACCGCGGGCTCCCCGAAGACCGGGACCAGCACCGGGGCCGCGCCGCGCGGCACGAGCACCGCCACGGCGACAGCGACAGCGACCGGCCCCGAGAGCATCGGCACGGAGTCCACCACCGCCCCCGGCCGGGACGCACCCCCGCCGGACGCGACGGCGAGCACCTCGGCGCAGGCCGGGCCGGACACCGCGCCCCCGACCAGGACCGCGTCCCCTGATCCCGGCCCCACCCCGCCCCCCACCGGACCGGACCCAGCACCCCGCATGCAGCTGGACCGTACGCCGCGCTTCGTCGTCCGCTCCGCCTTCGAGGCCCGGCGATTCACCTACCGGGGCGAGCAAGTCACCGACCTGACCGTGCGGGTGGCGTTCCGCGACGGCGGCCGGGGACACGGCAACGACACCGACGCCGTGTGGAACCGGATGTCCGACGGTGTCAGGCAGTTCCTCAACGACCCCGGCTACCGCCTCCCCGGCGGTGACCGCCTGCACGTCACCGTGTTGCGCGCCCGCCCCGGCGAGGAGCCGCACCTGACGGTCGACCTGGTCGGCCGGGACCGGGCCATGGACCAGCGGTCGTGGTGGCCGGACGCGGAACCCGTCGACTTCGCGCACGAGATCGGCCACCAGATCGGCCTGCGCGACGAGTACCGCGACGAGACCACCCCGCACCGCCCGGCCGTCGAGGGCAGCCTGCAAGGCAACTACCGGGCCGCCGCGCCCGAGGGCCTGCGGCAGGCCGGACTGCGCGACCGCCATCTGCGGCTGATCGGCACCCTGGTCGGCGACCTCGGCGAGGGGACCGGTACCGGGCGCGCCGAGGGCCCGATGCCGGATGGGCCGCTTCCGCACGACGAGGAGTGGGCCCGGGCCTGGCAGGGCGCCGAGCGCCACGACCGCCGCCACACCTGGGTGGACCCGGTCTCCGACCCCCTGGGCAGGAGCCGCGGTCTCCGCCCCGTCGCGGACGGTGGACGGACCGCCACGGCGGTGGCACCGCGGACGTACCGTTCCCAGCAGGAGAAGGTCCACCAGCCCGACAACTCCCTCATCATGCAGCCCGGTTACGCGTCCGGCGACCAGTTCGGCATCCTCGCGACACTGCTCAGCGAGCGCGAGGCACATGTCCTCATCGCACGCGGTCCCGGCCCCGGCTCCCCCGGACACGACCCGGTGCTGGACAAGTCCGAGGCCATCAGGGCCTTCTACCGGGAAAGCGGCATCCATCCGAACCGCATCTGGATGCTGGACGTCCCCAGCCTGGAAAAGCACCATGTCTGGCCTCTGCTGAACCAGGAGGCCCACCGGATCGCCGTGGAGCACTGGAGGATCGACAAGGACTTTGAAGAGATGCACGAGATAAAGGAGTTGTGGGGCGTCACCAGCGGCACCGACTACGTCGCCGAGAACTTCTCCGAGTCGATGCGGTCGAGCATCCGCGACGCGTGGCAGCTGGACGACCTCCACGACACGGAGATCACCGAGTGGCTTGCCGGCCGGGGTGTGCGAATCCCCGAGGACAAGACGAAGTCCGTCCTGGTGCTGTGGTCGCGCTTCACCGGCAAGGCCATGCAATGGTCGGACCTGCGGGGCCGGATGGAGCACGACACCAGCTTCGAGGGCACGCGCCAACTCCTGCGGAACCTGGCGGGCGACTACAAGGCGGTGATCATCACCGGAGACCCGCATCCCGACCCGGCCAAGGCCGGCAAGTGGGACGAGCTGGTCCGGGAGATGCGTGCCGAACTCGGCAACGAGAACATCCACCAGCTCACCGGCTTCTGGCGGGGCGACACCGGCGGGCTGGCCCCCTGGGGCGGCGATACCCGCACCGGCCAGTTCCGGCTGTACGACCATCTGCACCGGCAGCACGGCGTGCAGCACGTCGGCTTCCGCTCCGGGAACCTGGAGGCCGTCGCCCTGATCGGCCACCCGGTCCGCTACCTGGAGGAGGGGGACGCGACCGGGGCACGGCGCATGGAAGCGTGGCACGAGAGCTTTGGCGGACGGACCCGCAAGGGCGGCCTGCCTCCCGGGTACGAGCGCACCGTCGTCACGGATCCGCCGACCGCCTCGGGGAGATATTCCAAGCCATTCCAGGACAAGCCCGAGTTGGTGGGCACGTACCAGCCGCCGGACCCGACCTCGCCGTACCGCAAGCCCGTCCAGGCGTATGCCAAGGAGCGCGGCTTCGCCTACACGGACCTGGAGCGCATCCGCGCCGACCTGGATCTCACGGGGCACCGCCAGGGGCAGCCGGAGTTCGACGCCGACCGGCTGCGGGCGGTGCGGCGCAAGTACCGCCAAGTGGCCGATGCGATACGGCTGCACCCGGAGCGCAACCGGCTCGCCGGGGCCGACGTCGACGCGTACCTGGCGTACTTCGACCAGTTCCTGAACCAGGATCCGGTGAACTATCCCGGCGGCCCCGTCGCCATGTACGCCCATTTCGTCGACGTGTACCTGCCGCACCTCCAGAACGTCTGGCATACGCGCCGCACCATCGAGTACAACGCCTGGGCCGAATACGCCCAATGGCAGGCCGCGCAGCAGCCGCAGGGCGGCGACGAGGTCATGCCGCGCGCCCCGCTGGCGGACGGTGCTGGCTCGCAGTCGGACGACGGCACCGCTCAGCCGCAACCGCCGTCCACGGGCGTGACGGAGGCCGAGGCGAGTTCGCGTTACGGCATGCCGAGCGCCAACTACCGCAAGTTCCAGCAGGTCGCGGCCGGTCACAACCTCAGGATCGACGTCCGGCCGACCAACCCGACGGCGGTCCGGTGGCTCGAAGAGGGCAAGCTGCCGAAGCCCAAGGACATCAAGGCCAAATCGATCAACGACCTGGACGTCCTGCTGGGCGCCAAGGCCGAACACCGGGGTCTGATCGGGTACTTCCGGCCGGTGCTGCCCGACCGCGGGAACCTCGACGAGTCGGCCTGGAGCCGGCTGGGGTCCCGGTACGACCAGCGCACGGAGGAGTTCGAGACGCTGGCGCCGGTCATGGCCCGGCTCCGGGCCGAGGACCGGTTCAAGGTCGAGGACGGTCTGGTGTTCGGCCGGGACGGTCAGGGGGAGTGGAGGGAGATCACCGGCGACCACGACGTGTTCGACATCAGCACGCCGGGCGGCACGCGGCTGAAGGGCGACCGGTACACGGAGGTCGTGCAGCACATGATGGCCAACGACATGGCCGTCATGCACGGGGCGCACATGGACTGGGAGCCGTCCACGCCTTTCAGCAAGGGCATCTTCAGCAAGATCGTGGAGTCGCACCAGGAGGGCGGCGAGCCCCTGCTGCGTTTCCGCCCCGACATCAACGACGTCGAACTCGTGCACGCGCTACCGGAGTTCCGGTTCACCGGACCGAAGCCGGAAGCAAGCCGGACCGACCCGGAACCGACAGTCGCCGAACCGGAGCAGAAGCTCGCCGAGCCCGAGCAGAGTCCCGCCGAACCGGAACCTCGGCCCGTCGAGCCCGAACCCGAACCTCGGCCCGTCGAACCCGAACCCGAACCTCGACCCGTCGAACCCGAGCCGGAACCCCGGGCCGTCGAACCCGAGCCGACGACCGACCCGGTGGCACCGCCCCGCGCCGACTCCCCCGTCCTCCCGCCGCACGAGGCCGAGACGTCGAGCCCCGTACCGCCCGGCGAGCCCGAGCTGCCGGTCCCGGAGCCGGCGGCCGCTCCCGCCGACATCCTCAAGGACGCCGTCGCCGAGCCCGCCCCGCTGGCGGCGGAACCCGAGGCCGCCCCCGAGCCCCCGCGACCACCGGGCGACGACGCCCACCCCACCGACGACCCCGCCCCCCACGATCCCGTCGACCACGCCGCGCCCGCCCGCGAACCCTCCCCCGAACCACCCGTGGGCCCGCCCGCCCAGTTGCGCGGCAGGCACCAGCAGTCGCTCGCGGGGATCAGGATCACCGGCGCCCCCGGCCCCGACGCCCTGCGTGAACGCGTGCTCCAGACGCTGCCCCCCGCGCACCGCGCCGACCGCCAGGTCGTGCAGAGACTCGACGCGGAGTTCGACCCGGCCGCCTTCCGGGCCAGGCACGACCAGATGGTCAACGGTGGCTGGCGCTTCCGGCTCCTGGTGGGCGGCGCCCCGCACGACGTGGTGCTGACCGCCCGGCCGGACGCATGGCACCTGGCATCGGAGCGCACACCGGACGAGGAGAAGGACGGAACGGGGTTCGAGCGGTCCGCCGAGGCCAGGCAGGAGGCCGAGCCGAAGAAGACCTCCCTCACCACGTCCGACGCGGGCCTCGACCTGTCCCCCACCGTGATCCGCCCGGTCGCGGGCCACGACGACCGGCTGACCGTGGTGACGCCCTCCGTCAAGGCGGGCGGCGCCACCCACGCGACCGACACCTCCGTGCAGTCCGCCTCCGAGACCGGTACGAAGAGCACGCTCACCGGCCCCACCGACCCCTACGTCTCCCGCTTCCACTACGAAACGGACGTCATCGGCCCCGACGGTGAACCGCTGTCCCGCCCGGACGGCGAACCGATCACCGCCGAGGTGACGGCCGAAATCACCCGCCCGGAGACGGACGCGGCGGACGGGACGGATGGGCCGGCCGCCCGCTGGCAGGGCTGGGAGAGCGACCGCCCCACCCGGGCGGAGGGCCGGCCGCTCGACGTCACCGGGCTGAGCGCGCTGCACGAGGACGTCTTCCGCCGTCTTCCGCGCGAGCGGCGCCCCGACGGCACCGCGCACCACGACATCCTCGCGTTCCTGTCCCCGCAGACCGTGATCGACGGCTTCGAGCACGCCGCCGGCTGGGGCCTGACCTCCAAGCGGCTGGACCTCTCCGACGGCGGCCACGCCTGGCTCCGCCTCACCCTGGAGCCGGGGACGTCCGACCACCAGGGCACGGTCTCCGACAAGGACACCTTCACCAGCAAGAAGACCGGCGAGCACGCCGTGGACCGTACCGACACCTCCGCCTGGGGCCTCGGCCTCAACGCGGGCGGCGCCCGGCGGGTGTGGCAGAGCGGCACCACCGGGGAGTCGACCTGGCTGACGGTCACCGGCGGCTACTCCTACGCGCACAGCCAGGCGCACCTGGAGAAGGGCAAGCAGACCTTCGCGCTGGAGCACAGCCTGGAGCACACGGGCCCGGCCGACCTGGTCACCACGGCGGTGCGGTTCCGGGTCGAGGTGCTGCGCGAGCGTCTGTCGCCCGGCGCGGACGGCCTGCACGCGGTCCGCCCGGTACCCGACCCCGGGCCCGCGCCGGACGAGGCCCCGCGCGACGTGGAGAACCCGCCCGCCGATCGGCCGGGCGAGGTCGTCCGCGTCCGCCCCCGCCCGGCCACGGGCGCCGCCCCCGGCACCCGTCCGGTACCGGGGAACCTGCGCGCGCCGCTGACCGCGCGGCGTACCGCCTTCGTCGACGTCCCCGGTTCCTCGGAACTGGAACAGCACATCAGCGACCGGCTACGGGAACTGGCCCCCGGCATCCTGCCACCGCCCGAGGGTTCGGCGGGCCGCGTCACCCCGCAGGCCATGGAGAACCAGCGCCTGCTGCGCGAACGCCTGTCCCGCTCCGGGCTGCGCGCCGACGGCGGACGGTTGCTGGACGGTACCTTCCGGATCACCCTGGACGCCTCGCATCTGCCGGGGCTGCCCGGCCGCACGTACGAGGTCGTGATCGGGGCCGACACCGGGGCGGGCCGCCACGACGGGGCGGTGGCGACGACGGCGAAGGACACGGTGGCCCGCGGTCACGCCGCCGACAAGGGCGTGACCCGGGGCGGCAAGCACACCCTCGCGGTCGACGGCAACGTGCGCAGGGCGCTCAACCCGAGTGACAGCGTACGGGCGTTCGGGCTCGGCGGCGTCCAAGGCTCGTACGCCCCGTCCCGGGGGACCGTCGCGTCCAGCGAGACACAGGCCCGGCGCGTGTTCCAGCACAAGGGACCGGCCGACGCGTTCAGTTACCCGGTGACGTACCGCGTCCTGGTCGGCCCGCACCGGGCGGGCGACCCGCCGGCCACCCTGGCCGACGGACGGCATGCCCCGGGGCGCGGCGCCCACCAGGTGACCCCGGTGGTCCCCGCGGACGGCGGGCGGCTGCGTGTCGAGGTACGGCGGCCGGAGGTCTCCGCCTCGGCGCCCCGCTACCTGCGGCCCGCCCGGCTGCCGCAGTTGCACGCCGTCACGCACGTCGCCGACGAGGCCGGGTTCCGGAAGCAGGCGCGGGCCGCGCTGGAACAGGCGTACACGTCCCGTGAGCCCGACGGGCAGCCGCGCGTCCCCGAACTCGGCGAGGCGCTGGACGCGTTGGCCGGCCACGCCCAGTTGCCCGGGCTGGTCTCGGCGTCGCACTCCGGCTGGACCAACACGCTCGACCGGCACGTCGGCGAGGGCCGCGCCCCCGACACCGTCGGCCTGTCGGTGCGCACCCGGCTGCTCGACCTGACCTACCAGGAGACACTGTCCGGTGACGGCACGCTCGACCTGGAGCTGAAGGCGAGCGGCGGCACCACTGTGACCGACCAGTCGTCGTTGTCCGGCAAGGGGGGCCTCGGACCGGACTTCGGCCGTTTCCCCGAGACCCCGGCTGGGCAACTGACCACCGGCTACCAACTGCGCGGCGGCGGCAGGGTCAAGGGCGGCGGCCAGCGGGACGGCACCGACACGTTCCGGCAGCAGACCGGCACCACGCGCAAGGTGAGCCACACCGGCACCTGGCACGTCTACCGGGCCAGGGCCGAGGTGAGCGTCGCCGGACGAATCACCGACGCGTCCGGGAAGCCGCACGTCGGCCGCCGGGTCCGCCACGACCACGACCTGTTCGTCCTGCTGTCCGACGAGGACGTGACCCGGCTGAACACCGGGGCGCCGGCGCCGTCCGCCACGCCGCCGGAGCTTCGGGCCACCCTGCTGGACCAGGGCGTCTCGGGCGGGGTCCTAGTGGACCTCCCCGACACCGACGCCGTCCTGCGGGAGATCGACCGGCAGTTGCGCGGGACCGACGACGAGACCGTCCCGGTCGCGGCGCTGCCCTTCGCCGACACCTACTCGCCGGACAGTCTCGCCGCCCGTTACGACGAACTCGTCGGGGCCGGCATCCTGGACCGGCACGTCGAGGTCACGCGCGCCGGACGTGTCGTCACCGAGGTGCTGGTGCGCGCCGTCACCGACGGCTGGCGCGACGACGGCAGCCGCTCCGACCGGCCCCTGACCCGTGACGTGAGCACCGCCCACACGGTCAAGGGCAAGGCCGCGGGCAAGTGGTCGCTCGGAGTCGAAGGCAGCCTGCGGGCTTCCGTGCGGCCCCCGGTGAACCACCTGAACTCGGCCTCCCTCGCCCCCGCCGCCTCCGTCGAGGGCGGCCGGGGCAGCAGCGCCGAGTCCGGCGCGACGACCACTGTCGGCCACAAGACGTCCGGGTTCGGCGACACGAACGCCCGGTTCACCACCCGTATGCGGTTCGAGGTGACCGTCACCCGACGCACCGAGACCGGCCGCTTCGTACGTCTGGCGAAGGACCCGGAGCCGGTCGGGCCGTACGAGGCCACCGCCTGGGTGCCCACGTCCCTCGCCGAGAGCGCCACCGCGCCGCCGTACCCGCGTGTGCCCGACGACACCGCCCGCCGAGCCCCGTCGGCCCTCCACCCCTTCGGCATCGAAGTCGCCCGGACGGCCGGCCGCGGGAACGCCGCGCACGCCGCCTGGCAGCGGACCCTGCGCGGGGCGCACGACCTGATCGGCTTCGACAACACCAAGGCGCTGCACGACACCGCGGTCCAGATCCAGGCGACCCCGCGGCCCTGGGGAGACGGGCTGCTCGGGCAGACCGGCGCGTACTACTCCTGGGCGCTGTCGCAGGGAACCGGTCTGGCCCGGTGGGCGGCGCGGTCGGCCCTGCCCGAGCACTTGACGGGCACAGTGAACCGCTTCATCGAGACCTTCGCGGCCGATCCCCGGCTCGGCCGCGAGCATGATCTGAGCAAGGAGCAACGCCTCACGCCGGAACAGCAGTTCGCGATCCGGCAGACGTTCTCCGGGCAGTCGCTGGCCGCCCTGGTCCACCGACTCGGCGACCCGGACAGCGTGTACCGGGTGCCGGGCACCTCGGTGGCCCTGTCGATGGAGGCCATCGGGCCCGCCGAGGAACTGGGCCGTCGTGACGCGGCCGACGACGAACTCTCCGTCGCCGTCAAGGACGAGTCCGGCACCACCGCCACGAACGCGTACAACTGGAGCGTCTCGCCCGTGGACTTCGCCGTCCTCACCGAGGACCCGGTCGTCACCGTGCCCCTCGTCACCGGGCGCGTGGCCCGCGACCAGAGCCACGACTCCGGCCGCCCGGTCAGCCGTACGCCCGGCACCCCGGGCAGGCCCACCCCCGACCCGGCGCTCCCGCACGGCAGGACCGCCACGGAACCCGGCAAGGCCAAGGTCACCGGTCCGGCCGTCCTGATGCGGCAGCCGGTCAGGATCACGGTGCGCGGCCACGACGACGCGGGCCCCTACGGCGACCGCCACACCCTCACCGGCCATGTCTTCCACTGGTCCACGCCGGCCGAGCCCACCGCGCCGTCCGTCCACGAGACGGCCCGCGGACCGGTCCGGGCACCCGCGGCGGCCCCCGGCTCCCACCAGCATGCGAGCGGCTCCTCCCCGGACGAGGTCGCTCCTCGCGCGCCCCGCAGCGGCCCGCTTTCGGCGGCGGAGCGCCCGGAGACGAGGCCGGCGGCCGAAGTGACGTTCGCCGACGAGGACGCGACCACGCCCGGCCCCGGGCAGTCCGCCCCCGTCGACGCCCTGGCCGCCGAGGTGGCACGGGACGCGGTCCGGCGTTCCGCCGCGGGGCTCGGGCTGCCGGAGGTGCTGGTCACCGGGTACGGCACCGCGTCCGTGGCGGGCCGGCCGCACTTCGGCAGGGCGGTCCAGGTCGGCGCCGCGCGCGCCGAGGCCGTGCGCGAGGACTTCGCCCGGCGCCTCGACGCCCACCTGCGGGAGCTGGGCTCGGCACTCACGTCCGACGCGTTCACGCTCACGGCCGAGTCCCGCGGCCACGACCTGCCGCACGGCACGGACCCCGCGCAGGACACGCCGGAGGCCCGGCGGCGTGCCCTCATCACCGTCTCCCCGCACCCGGACACCCCGGTCACCGCCGGACACGCGCCCGTACGCCCACACCAGTGGCGGACGCGGCGCGAGCAAGCGGTCTGGGCCGTGCTGCGGACCGAGCGCTACGACCCCGCGCTCGACCCGGCAACAGGCCGTCCCGGACCCGGGCTGCTCTCCGGACGGGACGTCGTGGTGCGGGCCGCCGTCGCCCGGATCCAGGCGGACGACGGCCGCTGGGTCCGCAACCTGTCCCTGCACCTTCCGGTGCGCCTGGGCGCCGGGTTCGGTCCCGGCGACCTGGGCGCCTACCGCGAACACCTCCAGTCGTTGCTCGACACACACGTCAACGACGGCCGGGCGCTGCCCGGTTCGGGCGACCAACTGCACATCGACGTGGAACTGGAGCCCCGCCCGGACCACCCGGAGGCCGTCGAGATCAGCCGGAGCGACCAACCCGCCGACGCGTGGGACCAGTTCACCTTCCCGCTGGGCACCCACGAGGGCGTACGGGACGACGCCCGCGCGCTGCACGAGCTGCTGCACTACGCCGGCCTGCCCGACCGCTACCACGACGCCACGACGCTCTTCCGCCGTCTCGAACGGCAGACCGACCGGGCCGGCGTCATGGCGACCGTCGACTCCATCGACGTACCCGACGCGTACCTGCGGGCCATCGCCGAGGTCACCGAGTCCGGACCGGTCCTGCGCGACCTGCCGTACACCGGCGACGGGACCCCGGCCGCCGTCGCGCCGGGGCTGACCGGAACCGCCGCCCGCGAGCTGCTGCTCTCGGGGGAGCCGGACCCGGTGGCCCCGGCCCGCTCCCCCGCCGCCGCACCCTTCGCCGACCGCACGCCCACCGAAGTCGCGGAGCTGGTCCGCCAGGCGCGGCACGAGTACACGGCGCTGGACCACGGCCGCAACTGGCGCGGCGCCGGGCGGCCCCGGTTCGACCCCACCGCGTACCGGGTCCGAGGGGAGAACGGCGAGACTCGGTCGCACGACGTGCCGTGGGACGACGACGCCTATGTCGTCCTGGCCCGTGCCAAGGGACACCACATCACCCTGGAGACGCCGGCCGGTGACATCCGGCTGAGCAGTGCCGAGGACTTCGCCGCGCTGCTGGCCGACGATCCGCTCCGGCCTCCGGGGGCCGACATCGTGCTGGCCCTGCGCGGTTTCCCGGAGGGGCCCGAGGGGCTGCCGGAGGCCGTGTTCCGTGCCACGGGAAGCCGCGTCTGGACGCCGTCGGGCGGCACCGTCGAGCTGAAGAAGGCCTGGGTCGACCACGCGACGGTGGAACGGCTGGAGCTGTCCGGGCCCGACCCGCGCTGGGCTCCGACCACGTCGGAGGAGGGCCCTGACCACTTCGCACACCTCCGGGCCCAGCGCCTGATCACGAGGGCGTACACGGTCACGGCTCCCGGCGAGGACGCCGTGCTCTTCCACCGGCTGCCGGCCACCCGCTTGGGGGCCTTCCACCCCGTCTCCACGACCGACCCGCACGCGCCCGCGCTGATCCTGCCCACCCAGGAACTCGACGCGGTGCCCGCCGGTGCCCACCCGGAGATCCAGGTCTCCGAGGACCACACGCTGGCCGTCGACGCCGGCGGACTGAGCCAGCACGCCTACGCCACCGAGCGGGCCGTCGACGACGCCAACGCGAAGCTGGCCGCCGCCGGGAGCAAGGTGCGGCTGGCCGTCGATCCCGAGGTCTCGCTCACCCTGCGCCGGGAGGACGGGCTGCCCACACCACCGCTCCTGCGGGTCACCCCCGTCTTCCTGACCAGGTCGGGCCGGTCCGAGGAGGAGGCCTGCCGGGATTTCGCGCAGATGGTGTCCGGCCAGGTCCGGGCCTCGCACGTGGTCTTCCGGGTACCGCCGGGACGCGCCGTCACCGCCCAGGTCAGTGCCCTGGACACGGCGGAGGTCACCGGCACGCACCACCTCGCCCGGTCCCTCGGCCGGGTCGCCGACGGCCGGACCGACCCGGCGGCCACCGGACCGGCCTGGGCCGCCGCCCGGATCGCCCGCGACACCCGGGGTGTCGGCGGCCAGGGCGGCGCGCCGATGCCCGGCAGGGCGTACGGCAGCGCGCTCAGCTACGAGCGGGTGGACGACCCCCGTCGCGACGCGCTGGCCCACGCGGCGCGGCGGATCGGCGTCAACGAGGGTGCCTGGGCGGAAGTGGGGGAGGGATACCTCGTCCAGTCGATCAACGCGCGGACCCCGGGAGGCAAACCCACCCTGGAGGTCAACTATGCCAAGCCCGGCGCCGACAACGGCTCGCACTTCGGCTACCACTTCGCGTCCGTCGTCCTGGCCAGCGAGGACGGCCGGGCACAGCTCACCCTGGAGAACCACGCCCGGGTCACGAGGAACCGCGCGGAGATGAGGGAAGCGGTCGAGCGGAACCTGCGGCGCCCCGCCGCCGAGCTGCGCGAGGTGGCCACGACGCTGCACGCCCGCGTGCGGTACGCGGAGAGCGTGGGCGCGCCCGAGGCACACCAGGAGATGCTGAAGGCCCGGGCCCGGCTCGCCGATCTGCTGGTCGCGGCGCGGGAGGCCCGTGACCGGGGCGCGCCCGCGACGGAACGTGACCGCGCGGTCAGCCAGGCGGCGACGGTCATGCTGCGCACCGCCCCGATGATCGACGGCAAGGCCCAGTGGTACTTCCGTTCGTACAGCAGGCGTCCCGGGGAGTCGATGCACGAGTCCCACGCGGAACTGCTGTCCGACCACCCGTCGGCCGAGGCGAATCCGCTCACCCTGGTCGTCCTGCACGGCCATGCCGTGTCCGCGCCCGAACACCGGTTCATCCCGTTCGAGGCGTCCGGCGCGATGGCGGACACCGCCGGCTACAAGCTGGACCACCTGGCCGAGCACGTCGTCCGCACCGGCCTGTGGAACCTGGCCCACGGCCTGCCGCTCCCGGCCGTCCGGCTGACCGGCCACGGCGACGGCCGCGCCCCGCGTCTCGACCGGGACCGCACCGCCGCCATGGCCGCCACGATCCGTGACGAACTGCGCGCCCGCGTCGCCGCCCTCCTGAGCGAGCGCGGCTCGACGACCGACCCCGGCGCCTTCACCATCTCCGTCGCCTCCGGCCTCCGCCGCGACGACGGCCCCGACCGCGGACCGGAGGTGACCTTCGAGGTGGACCACTGGCGCGACTCCGGGGACGACGATGACGGCGCCACGTCCTCCTGACGGGGGCTACTCCGCCCGCGGTTGCCGGAGGCGGTCCCCGATCTCGCCCTCGGCCGCCGAGAGTTCGGTGATGATCTCGGTGCCGAGCGCGTAGGCGGGGACGCCCGCCGTGATGAGTGCGGTCTCGGCGACCCCGATCAGCTCGGCGATCTTGGCGCCCGCGTACAGCGCCCCCTGGGCGTGGATGCGCGCGGGGTGGGCCCAGCCGAGTGCCAGAAGCTGGCCGAAGTGGACGAGCTGCTGCACCCGCGCCTCCAGCGGGTTGTCGGTCAGGACGATGTGCCGCAGGGCCGCGATCGCCTCTTCGGTGGGCAGCCGCCCGAAGTCCTCGGCCAGCCGCAGCCGGGCCTCCACACCGCCCGGTACGGCGCCGAGGGTCGCCCGGTAGCGCTCCCGCACGGCCTCGGCCCCTCCGGCCGCCGCCCGGCCGGTCCGCGTCGTGGCGTCCGTCATGACGCCACCCGTGCGATCGACGCCGCCCGGGCGATCGCGGTCCGCACGGCTTCCACGGCGCCTTCGGGGAAGTCCACGGCCCCGCCGATCGCCGCGGCGGCGAGTTCCGCCTCGGCGCTCTCCTCGATGGCCACCAGGAGGTGTGCGGTGGCCGCCGGGTCCGGGCCGAACACGAGCAGGCCGTGGTTGGCGAGCAGCACCGCGGCCGTCGTGGGACGGCTCTCCAGCACCTCGGCCATGCCGCGGACCGACACGTCCGATCCGCGCGGCCCCCAGGGGACCACCGGGACGTCCTCGGCCTGTCCGAACCGCAGCATCGGCTCGGTGCGGCACGGCAGCGGCCGGTGGGCCACGGCGAAGGCCGTGGCGGCGGGCGAGTGCGTGTGGATGACCGCCCCCACCTGCGGGCGAGCGCGGTAGACGGTGCTGTGCATGGCGATGATCTCGGCACTGACCGACCGCAGCCGCCCGGCGACGACCTGCCCGTCCAGGCTGACGGTCGCCAGTTGCTCGGGCCGCAGCCCGCGGACGAATCCCGGGGTGAGCAGGAAGCTGTCGTCGTCGAGTCGGGCACTGAGGTTGGCGTGCCCGGAGTGGGACATCACCCCCGCGGCGAAGAGCCCCTCGGCGGCCTCGACCACCTGGTCGGCCCGCTGCTTACCCGTCCGTGCGTCGGTCACGTCTCCTCCTGAAACCGGTCGGCACCGGCGGCTCGTCCGCCGCTGCCCTCGTGCCGACCACTGTTCAACTTGAACTAAGGTTCAAGTCAAACGCCCGGGGCGGAGTGGGGAGAGTGCGAAGGTGCCGGACGCGGTCATGACGATCGGACAACTCGCCGAGGCCACCGGGGTACCCGCGTCGGCCATCCGCTTCTGGGAGCGCCACGGCCTGCTGCCCGTACCCGAGCGCCGGAGCGGGCAGCGGCGCTACGCCCCGGAGGCCGCCGAGCGGATCGTGGTGCTGCGCACGTACCAGCAGGCCGGGCTGACGCTGGAGGAGATCAGGGAGTTCCAGCGCGACCAGCCGCACCGGCAGGCGATGATCCGCGCCAAGATCACCGAGATCGAGCAGCGCACGGTCGATCTCCGGCACGCCACTCAGCTCCTGGAACACGCCTTGCAGTGCGGCGAGGAGGACATCGTCACCTGCCCCAGGTTCCGCGACACGATGGCGCGGTGGTGAACGCGGTCCCCCTGGCCGAAACCAGTCACCCCTCCGGGCTATTCTGGCCGGCGTACCTGGACACGGGGTGCCCCCGCGCGGGGGCTGAGATCACACCCGTTGAACCTGAACCAGTTAGGACTGGCGGAGGGATGTCGTATGTCGTTGCCGTACGCCCATGAAGAGACGGCCGTCGCCGAGGCGCGGGGTGTCTTCGACGGCCGGATGCCGACGGCACCCGGTGATCTGCGGGTGGAGGCGCGCGGGATCGCGCCGGTTCCCGAGGACGCCCGCTACGGCAGCCCCCGGCGGCTGTTCACCGTGTGGTTCGCCCCCAACCTGACGATGACCGGCGTGTTCACCGGCACGGTCGGGGCGGCCCTCGGGCTGGACTTCGGTACCGCGTTGCTCGCCGTGGTGCTCGGCACCCTGCTCGGTGCGGTGCCGACGGCCTATCTGGGGACCTGGGGCAGCCAGACCGGGGCGGGTCAGCTGCCGCTCGCGAGGCTGGCGTTCGGACGGGGTGTCGTACTGCCGGGGGCCCTGCAATGGCTGTCGTCCATCGCCTGGGACGCGCTGATCGGGCTGTTCGGCGGGGACGCGCTGGCCCAGCTGTTCGGCTGGCCGTTCTGGCTGGGTGTGCTGGTGATGCTGGCCGCGCAGGGGGCGCTGGGTGTGATCGGGTACGAGGCGATCCACCGCCTCCAGACGGTGATGACCTTCGCACTCGCCGCCGCCCTCGCCGCGCTGGCGCTGAAGCTCGCGCACGGCACCCAGCCCGCGACGACCGCGACCGTGCACGGCGCCGACCGGGCGGGCGCCTTCGTGCTGACCTGCACCATCGCCCTGAGCCTCGCCCTCTCCTGGTCGCCGTACGCCAGTGACTTCAGCCGCTACCTGCCGCGCACGGCGTCCCGTCCGCGCATGTTCTGGTGCACCCTGCTCGGTGTCGCGGTGTCCTTCGTCGCGGTGCAGGCGCTCGGTCTGTGGGGCGCGGCGCAGTTCACCGACCAGACCGCCCGCGGTGTGGACCGGCTGCTCGGCGGCGGGGCGCTCGGCGCGTTCGGGCTCCTCGCGGTCGCACTCGCGGCGCTGTGCAGCAACGCCATGAACGACTACAGCGGATCGCTGGCGTTGCAGACCGTCGGCGTACGGCTGCCACGGCCGGTGGCCGCCGCGCTCGCCGCGGTACTGGGTTTCCCGCTCGTGCTGTGGATGCACGCCGCCGACACCACCGCCCGCTTCCAGAACGTGCTGCTGTTCGTCGGCTACTGGATCCCCGCCTTCGTCGCGGTCGTGATCGTCGACTGGGTGGCCCGCGGGCGGGCGCGCGGCGGCCGCCCGGTCGACCTGGCGGCGGAGCAGGCACAGCCGTGGTGGCCGGCCCTGACGGCGTTCGTGGCCGGCTTCGGCGTCGCGGTGCCCTTCATGAGCACCAGCCTGTACGTCGGCCCGGTCGCCCGGGCCCTGCACGGCGCCGATCTCGCGTACCCCGTGGCCTTCGTCGCGGCGCTGCTGGTCTACGCACCGTTGCGCACCAGGCGCTGAGCGTGTCCTTTCGGGGTGACGGTGAACCGGGGCCGGCCCCCGACGATCCGGGTGCCCTTTCTCAGGTCACCGGTCCCGTCGGGGGCCGGCACAGCGGCCTCGGCAGGTCAGGCGGCGAGCCCGGGGCCTGCCGCCCAGGCCTGGATCACTGGCCCTCGACGACCCCGGAGGCCGCGATCTCGACCTTGCCCTTGGGCGCGCCGGACTGCGAGCCGAGGGACTCGATCTGGTCGACCAGTTCCTGGCCCTCGACGACCTCGCCGAAGACGACGTGCTTGCCGTCGAGCCAGGGGGTCACGATGGTGGTGATGAAGAACTGCGAGCCGTTGGTGTTGCGGCCGGCGTTCGCCATCGACAGCAGGTACTTGCGGTCGTGCTTCAGCTCGAAGTTCTCGTCCTGGAACTTCTCGCCGTAGATGCTCTTGCCGCCGGTGCCGTTGTGGTGGGTGAAGTCACCGCCCTGGAGCATGAACTGGGGGATGACGCGGTGGAAGCCCGAGCCGGCGTAGCCGTAGCCGTTCTGGCCGGTGGCCAGCTCCCGGAAGTTGCGCGCCGTCTTCGGCACGACCTCGTCGAAGAGACGGAAGACGATCCGGCCGGCCGGGGCGCCGTTGATGCTGATGTCGAAGTAAACGTTGCTCATGACGCTCATCCTGCCACTTCGGTGTCCGCAACTCCGAAACGGCCCAGGTGTCGGCCGTGACGGATGTGTTTCCCGCCCCCGTCGGGGAGCGTCAGACCCCGGACCGGCCTCGATCGGCCGAAGCCCGGCGTCACACGAGCTGCCAGAGATGGTCCGCCGTCCCGTTGTCGTCGAACTGGACCACCCGCGCGCTGTCGGCGGTGGACATCAGGTCGACGCCGAGGACCTTCCCGGAGTTCTTGTTGCGGACGCGGTACCAGCCGTCGCCGTTGTCCACCAGCTGCCACAGGTGATCGGCCGTCCCGTTGTCGTCGTACTGCACCACCCGCGCGCTGTTGGCGGTGGACATCAGGTCGACGCCGAGGACCTTCCCGGAGTTCTTGTTGCGGACGCGGTACCAGCCGTCGCCGTTGTCCACCAGCTGCCAGAGGTGGTCGGCCGTCCCGTTGTCGTCGTACTGCACCACCTGCGCGCTGTTGGCGGTGGACATCCCGTCGACGCCCAGGACCTTCCCGGAGTTCTTGTTGCGGATCAGCCGGTACGCGGCGGCCTGCTGCCACGGCCGGCCGTTCGGCGAGGCGGTGGGGAAGGCGGAGATCCGCAGCCGGGCGGCCCCCATCGGGATCAGCGTCACGGTCTCGACGGCCGCGGTGCTGCGGGCCGGCGAGTCCTGCACCGGGGACACCACGTGCTGGCCGTCGGCCTGCCATTCGGCGATCTTCCGCGCGGGCGCGGTGATCCGCACCGGCACCGTGTCCCGGGTGAAGGGATCGGCGGGCAGCGCGCCGCCGCTGCGGCGGAACGTCCAGGTTCCGTCGTTCGGCGCGAGTCCGTAGTTCCATGCCGTGGTGGCGTGCACCTCGTACTCGGGGAACCGGGAGGTGCCGGCGTACTGCACGTATTTCTCGCCGATGCTGAGCGAGTAGGTGAGGGGTCCGCGGTCGACGGCGGTGACGCCGTGGTTGCCGGACCAGGTGCGCAGCACGGTCGACTGCGGGAACCGCAGCGTCACGGTGTCGCCGTTGCGCCAGGTGCGCCGGACCACGGTCCAGGACGGGCCGGCCGCGGCGGAGACGGCGGCGCCGGCGGCGGTGATCTGCGGAGAGCCGCACCAGCCGGGAATGCGCAGATACAGCGGGAAGGCGAGCGGCTTCGGTGCCGAGATCGTCAGGGTGACCGTGTCGTCGAAGGGGTAGTCGGTGGTCTCGGTGACGGTCACCGCGGTGCCGTCGGCGACCTTCGCGGTGACCTGGCTGGGCGCGTACATCGCCGCCGCCAGCCCCTTGTCGGGAGTGGCGAGCCACAGCTCCTCGGTGAAGTAGGGCCACCCCATACCGTAGTTGTGCGGGCAGCAGCGGTACTGGTCGACGCCCGGCATGAACGCCTGCATGGCGAAGCCGTTCTGGAACTGCCCTTCCGTCTTGGGGGCGTTGTCGAGGTCGACGCTGTTGGCGCTGGTGATGTAGTGGACGCCCTTGCCGGACGGATCGAGCGCCGCCGGCAGCGAGTTGAAGGCCAGGTCCTCGCAGCGGTCGGCCCATACGGCGTCGCCGGTGATCCGGGTCAGCAGCTGATGGCTGGCCATGAACTCCACGATGCCGCAGGTCTCGAAGCCCTGCCGGGGATCACCGAACCCGGGCCGGGCGTTCTCGTCGCCGGCGAACCCGCCACCCGGGAACTGGCCGTAGGAGGTCATCACCGACGTGTAGTTGCGGTAGGCGGCCCGGGTGAGCGCGGTGGACGGTGAACGCAGCGCGTACTGGGCGGGCTCGCGGAATCCCTGCGCGATGTTGACGTTGTGCGACGACGGGAGGTTGTCGACCCAGTTGGCGCCGTTGGCATGGATCTTGTCGGCGAGGTCGAGGAGGAAGGAGTCACCGGTGCGGTTGTAGAGCCAGAAGACGCTGTCCAGTCCGTCACCCCAACGCACCGACACCCAGCTCTGGTTGAAGGCGGAGGGGCCCTGCGCGTTCATGAACCGGAAGAAGCCGGTGAGCAGCGTGAGGACGCGGCTGTCCCCGCTGTACTCCTGCCAGTTGCGCAGCGCCCAGGTCAGCGGCAGGAAGGGCCAGAAGTCCGGGCCGCCGCCGAGCGAGGTGCGCAGGGCGGTGGGGCCGAACCAGCCGTCGGGCTGCCGGGTGGCCACGATCGCGTCGATCCACTGGCGGACGGCGGCCAGCGCGGTGGCGTCCTTCGTGAGGACCGCCAGGTCCACATAGCCCCGCAGCCAGTACGGGACCTCCTCCCAGCCGGTGCGCTCGGGGTGCGCCCAGCCGCTGTCGGACATCACCAGAAAATGTGAGATCGCGGCGTACTGGCCGCACAGCCCGGCGAGTTGCTGACGCAGCCGGGCGTCGAGCCAGCCGCGCGCGGTGACCGCACCGGGCGGCAGCCGCAGGAACGCGGTGGGGGCGAGGGGCGCGGCATTGGGCGCGTAGAGGCCGCCGGAGGCGGGGGCGATACGCGATGCCGCCGGGGCGCGTACGGTCCGCGCGCCGTCGGCCGCCCGCGCGGTGCCGGGCACGGCGAGCGGAAGTCCGCTCGCCCCGGCCGTGGCGAGCGCGGTCTTGACGAAGTGCCGGCGGTTCAGGGGCATGGGGGCCGCCTCCTGGCGCAATCGGGACGTGGCTGACCGGGGCTCCCGAGCCGGTTTCCGACGGCGCGGCGCCCGAGGATTCCAACGTTGGAAACCTGACGGTCAGTCGGCATGACAGCACGGACCACGGACCGTGTCCAGAGGCTGGACAGGAGGCGGAGCGGAGTCTGCGCAGGAGGCGGAGCGGTTCCAGCGGCACATCACCGCGTCGCGTCAGCGAACTCACGGCCCGGTGGCCCGAACCCCACCCGTTGACGTGAACCTGCCCGCGCCGTACCTTCCCGAGGAGCACACGCTCTGCTCCGGCACCCCTCCCACCCCGCCCCTGCCCTCAGCTCGCACGCATCGAAGACAACGTTGTCAGAACACCCCGAACAGTCCTGCCCCGCACGCTGCCTGGCGGTTCCTCACGGACCCGGCGGGCACGAGCCCTAGGAGCACGACGGACATGAGACTCACGAGACTCGCCCCCCGACCACCCGCGACCCTGGGCGCCGCACTACTGGCCGCGACCACCGCGGCCGCTCTGGCGACGACGTTCCTGGTCGCCCCGCCGGCAGCGGCGGCCCCGCGCTCCGGGGCCCTGGCGACCGCCCCCGCCGGCCTCGTCAACCCGTTCATCGGCACCTCCAACGAGGCCAACGACTTTCCCGGGGCCGACGTGCCGTTCGGCATGGTGCAGTGGAGTCCGGACACTCCGTCCCGGCCGCCCGGGGGCGGGTACGAGTACAACGACACGTCCATCACCGGCTTCAGCCTGACGCACGTCGCGGGTCCGGGCTGCGGCGCCGGCGGGGACGTCCCGGTACTGCCGACCATCGGCGCGGTCAGCACGTCGGCGGCCGACAGCTTCTCCCACACCAACGAGAGCGCCGCCGCGGGCACGTACAAGGTGTCCCTGGACAACAAGGTCACCACCGAGCTGACCGCCACCAAGCGGAGCGGCATGGCGCGCTTCACGTTCCCCGCGACCACGCAGGCGAACCTGATCTTCAAACTGACGGGCAGCCAGAACGGCGCGAGCAACACGCAGTTCAACGTCGTCTCCCCCACCGAGGTCAGCGGACAGGTCACCAGCGGCCGCTTCTGCGGGGCCGGGAACACCTACACCGTCTACTTCGACATGGTGTTCGACCAGCCGTTCAGGACCAGCGGCACCCCCGCGGCCACGTCCACGTTGCGCAGGCCCAGCACCCAGGGTGCCGGCAAGAACACCCCGGAGAAGCCCAACAAGCCGGTCCTGCACGGCACGTCGCACTCGGCATCCGCTCCCCGGGCGGCAAGCCAGAACGGTTACGTGACCTTCGACGCGACCGCCCACCCGACCGTGCAGGCCAAGGTCGGCATCAGCTACGTCTCCGTCGCCAACGCCGCCGCGAACCGCGCCGCGGAGAACCCGGGCTGGGACTTCGACGCCACGCGCACCGCCGCCCAGAACACCTGGAACACCGAACTGAGCAAGATCCAGGTAGGCGGAGGCACCACGGCCCAGCAGCGGATGTTCTACACAGCCCTGTACCACTCCCTGCTGCATCCGAACGTCGTCAGCGACTCCAACGGCCAGTACGCGGGATTCGACGGCCGCACGCACACCGTCGACTCCGGTCACCAGGCCGTCTACGGCAACTACTCCGGATGGGACATCTACCGCTCCCAGGCGCAGCTGGAGGCACTCGTCGATCCACAGGCCGCCTCCGACACCGCGCAGTCCATGCTCGACGACTACCGGCAGACCGGCCTCTTCCCCAAGTGGTCGGAGTACAACGGCGAGTCGTACGTGATGGTCGGTGACCCGGCCGCCGCGATCATCGCCGACTACCACGCCTTCGGCGCCCGGCAGTTCGACACCGCCGAGACACTCCAGGGACTCGCCGCCCAGGCGTCGAAGACGAACAACGACCGTCCCGGACTGAACTACCTGGACTCCCCCGGCTGGATGCCGCACGACGGCAGCTACGGCTGCTGCAACTTCTACGGGCCGGTCGCCACCACCCTGGAGTACAACACCGCCGACTTCGCCCTGTCCGCTCTCGCGGGCGCGCTCGGTGACAGTGCCAAGCAGAAGACGTACGCCGCCCGGGCACAGAACTGGCGCGACGTCCTCAACCCCGCCTCCGGCTTCGTCGAGCCCCGCGACGCGAACGGTTCCTGGACCGGCGGATTCGATCCCACCAGCGGTGACGACATGGTCGAGGGAGACTCGTTCATCTACACCGGCATGGTCCCCTTCAACGTGGCGGGACTCGCCCGGGCCAAGGGCGGCAACACCGCCATGAACCACTACCTCGACACCGTACTGCGCAGCTTCACCGGCGAGAACGGCTACGCCTGGGTGGGCAACGAGCCCAGCATCGAACTGCCTTGGGAGTACGACTACACCGGGGCGCCGTACAAGACACAGGGCACCGTCCGCGCGATCCAGGACCAGATCTGGTCGGACACTCCGAGTGGTCTCGCCGACGGCAACGACGATCTCGGTGCGATGAGTGCCTGGTACGTCTGGTCCGCCCTCGGCATGTTCCCGCAGACGCCCGGCACGTCCGACCTCGCTCTGGGCTCCCCGGTCTTCCCCCAGGCCGTCGTCACACTGCCCTCGGGCAAGACACTGACCGTCAACGGGAACGGCGCCGCCGACAACGCGCCGTACGTCCAGTCCGCGACCTGGAACGGGGGCTCCTGGAACAACGCCTACGCCCCCACCACGGCCCTCACCTCCGGCGGCACCCTGACCTACGCGCTCGGCACCACCGCGAACACCGCCTGGGCCGCGGGCAGCGCCGCCGCGCCGCCTTCCTACGCCGGCGGTGTCACGGCACCGGCGACGCCCCGCGTCGGTCCCCTGACCTCGGCCATCGCCGGTAGCAGCGGCCCACTCTGCCTCGACGACGCCGACTCCGGCACCGGGGACGGCACGCACCTCCAGATCTGGGGCTGCAACCAGACCTACGCCCAGGACGTGGTGATCGCCGCGGACAACACGCTCCGTGTCCTGGGCAAGTGTGTGGACGTCAGCAACAGCGGCACCACCGACGGCACTTCGGTACAGCTCTACCGCTGCAACGGCACCGGCGCCCAGCAGTGGAAGCAGGGCCCGAACGGCTCGCTCGTCAACCCCGGCTCCGGAAAGTGCCTGGACGACCCCGGCTCCTCCACCACCGCCGGCACCCAGCTCCAGATCTACACCTGCAACAGCACAGCCGCACAGACCTGGAAGCTGCCACCCACACCGACGACATCCGCCGACCGGTCCACGGGCGCCGCGGAGTCGTCGTCTCGGCGGCACTGACACCCCGCTCAAGCACTCGCCTCCTGGAGGGGGCAACTGCGCGACAGGCGGGGGCGAAGACAGCAGCGGCCGAGCCGTTGCGATTCGGCATGGACGAAGGGGCCCGCCTTTGTCGGGCGGGCCTCGCTGATTTCGGCGGTCAGGCAAAGTCGGCTGTCTGGCAGCCGACCCAACGTTCCGAAACAACATACCTAACGCATGGCCTGTCCCGAGAGGCTGGGTACATCTGCCGAACGGGCGATGCTCGGAGCCGGTGAGGTCGCCGGGCCAGACACGATCTGCGGTGTGCTGTCATTTGCAGGACAGCATGTGCTGTTGTGATGATGTGATGCATGTCTGAACACGGGGGTGCGGCGGGACAGCCGCAGATGGCTCCGCGATCACGTCTGACGGACTACGCGGAAATGGCGGCAACTACACCTGCCCATTCCGCCACGTCTTCGCACAGCCATCGAGACACGGATCAGCATTCGGAAGGTCGGCAGTGCCTCGGCGAGGCGGAGGACGGTCTGAACTCCGACGCGTCACACGCTCGTGCGTTTGCGATGAAATTCGCCGCGCTGCTGGGCGAGTTCCGCCGTACCGCTGTCCTGGTCCCGCTGGGTGACGGCCCGGGGCCGGTGGAGGAACGCGGACTGA
>NZ_JANUGP010000051.1 GCF_024753135.1 Streptomyces pyxinicus
GCGCGACGGGAGTTCGTCGTGCGAGAGGAATCCGCCCTCCTGCCACGCCGGGTCGTCGGCGTACTCGGAGTACTCCTCGGGAGCGCCGCGTAGAATGTTCTCCCTGCCCACCAGTTCCATGTCGAGACGCCGTTGGGTCTGGGCGCGCAGCAGGTTGAGGGTGCCGCTGAGCACGATCACCAGCCGGTAGCCGCGGTCCACTGCCTTGGCGATCACGCCGGTGAAACTCGCCGTCTTCCCGGACTGGACGTACCCCATCACCAGGCCCTTAGTCTGGTAGGCGGCCGCGTCTGTGGGGTCAGCGAGCCGCTCGACCACTCGGTCGGCAGCCTCGTCGATGCCAGTCACGGCCTCGGCCGACCAGCCCTTGAGGTCCCTTAGGCCCCGTTCGTAAGCGGGCCAGTACCAACCGTTGGCAAGGTGCGCCGGAGTGGCCCATGGCCGGTGCGGTTCGCTGATGACGACGGGGCCTTCGGCGAAGGAGACCGGGATCAACTCGGTCAGGGTCCGTCGGGTACCGGGCTCCAAGGCGAGCGCTTCGTACAACGCGATCCGTCGCTCGAAGCTGCGGGGTGGGCTGTCCGTCCATCGCGGGCCCGTCTCGTGGTCCCACCGATTAATGTTCCGTCGCCAGGAGTCCACCAACGGACCCGCGGCCTCGCCGGCGGCCAGCTGGCCACGCAGCACGTGCTGTGAGGTGTCGGGCCGGATCGGCAGGTCGGCTGACACGTACCCGAGCGCTCGGGCGAACGGCCGAGGACCGGAACCGAGCATGGTGCCGAAAGCCAGGTCGTGCAGCTCGACCATTGCCTCACCCAGCGAGCCGGCCTCCGAACCGCCCAGCGGGATGAGGACATCCAACACATCGCGGCGGCGCTGTTCGAGTTCCAGCAGGTCATAGGTCGCGACCCGGCGATCCCGCGTACCGGGCAGCGAGTGCGTATGCGCCATCGTGGGTGTGGAGTCCGTACCCGCCAAGAAGGCGCGCCAGGAGGCGAGAACGGCGGGGCGCACGCGGACCGGAGTGTCGTGGGCACCGGATGCGCAATGTGCCGCATAGCGGTCCAGCTCGGTCAGGAAGGCGTCGCCACAGTCCTCCAGCGACCCCGTGGAGATGTGCAGTTGCGTGCGCAGCCGACGGAGCTCCGCGTGGGCCACGGCCAGGTTGGCCTCTGCTTCCGTCCTTCTACGGTCTGCTTCCTTGGCCTGTTCGACTGTGCGGCGGACCTGCGCGCTCAGCGTCCTCATCTGGCGCTGTGGGTCCTTGCGCCCCTGCGCGGCGGCGGCATGGAGGCGTCGCAGGTGTTCCGCCCCGTCCGCGGAGAGCTTGTGTCCGGCAAATTTGATGATCGCTTCGACGAACTGCGCAGGCGGAAAGCTCTTACAGCCGAGGTACCTGCTGACCGTCGTGAAGTCCCACGGCAGCTCGTGGTCGGCGGCTCTGAACGAGAGGCCCCGCGTGGCGAACGCCGCGCGCATGGCCTCTACGAGGTCGCGTTCGGCGGCGGACAGATCGGCGCGGGGCTCGTCGAATGTGCCGGCCGCCCGGGTGTCTGACAGCACCACACATTCCTACCTGCTGCCTCTGACAACTGGGGCTGTTGCGCGGAATCCTGCAACACCCTGGCCGTTGCGGCCGGATCGGCAACAGTTGCCCCGTGCGCAACATCCCTCGCCTACCGGAACGTCGTCACCGGAACTACCCGACCTCACCACCAGGACGACGAAGATGCACAAGCGCAAGGCGATCAAGAAGGACCTGAATACGACCTCGAAGTGGGCGGCCCACATCCGACGCCTGCGTCGGCTCGCCCGCCGCGCCTGGTGCGTCCTCATCGGGCACATGCTCCGCGGCGCGGCTTCGGCTCTGGGGTCCACTCTCATGGCGTGGCTCATCTGGTGGGGGATGAACCGGTGAAGCACGAGACGGTTCCCTTCGTGCCGATCGGCGGCGGCGAGCCGTCTCCCGACGGCACCGACGTCTTCCGCCCCGAGGCGCAGGCTGAGCTTCGGAAGATCCCCCGCGACACGGCACTGCGCATCCTGGCCAAGCTGACCGAGCTGGAGACCGGCCCTCTGGGCTTCAACACCACCGCACTCGCGTCACTGCCGGAACGACGCCGTCTTCGCGTCGGCGACTACCGCGTCGCCTACACGATCAACAACGGCGAGCTGGTGGTCTGGGACGTTCACGTGGGACACCGGTCCACCGTTTACGAGACCTGATTACCCGCTGACTCCACGTCAGAACATCCAGCGCCCACCCAGCACGGTGACGACGAAGGGGTCGGACTTGATCGAGTCCGACCCCTTCTAGGCTGCACACTTAACCAATCACGTCACGTGCAGTGAGTGTTCCATTGCACATTGAAGCGGAATGCCTGCGCCTCGATCCTGACCTGCGGCGGAGCCCGGATTGGGCCGGTGACCTGGGGCTCCTCTTCGGCGCGCATTGGCGGCCGACGGACTTGCGTGGGTGCCCTGGGGGCTAGCCGGACGGAGGCTGAGAGGTTGTCTCACGTGGTGAGTGTGGTCAGTTTCTTGTAGCAGGTCAGTGTGGCTGCGAGGCCGAGGACGGCGAGGAAGTGGGAGCCCTTGCGTTCGTAGCGGACGGTCAGGTGGCGGTAGCCGAACAGCAGCAGAGTCTGGCCTCTGCTCCGTCGCTCCCTTTCGATGCCGGGGCAGGCCCTTGCCTGGGACGGCGATGGGCGGCCAGACGGCACCGGATGGGTGCGGGGTGGCGGGGGACGTAGGGTTGTCCACAGATATTCCTCTCGGGTGGGGGCGAGACGGGCAAGGTCTCGCCCCTGACCGGTTCGTTCAGGGATGGGCGATGTGCAAGGGGATCTCCGGCCCTCGGCGTAGGCGCGCCGAGGGCCGTTCCCGTGTCCGGGCGGTCCGGCGGCTCATGAGGCCAGGCCCCAGTCCCCTCCGCCGTCGATCAGCGCGCGCTCGTAGCGCGGCCGTTCTGTCTCGGGGTAGAGCACCCTCTTGCCGACCTTGATGCCGCGCGGCCCCTTCTTGAGCTGGCGCCAGTAGCGGACGGTGCTCTCGGCGGTGCGGTAGCGCTCGGCGACCTCAGCGGTGGTCAGGTATGGCATGCGTTCCCATTCGGCTAGGTGTCGATTCGATCTGCATAATCAGTACCTCATGATCGGCGGTTAGCCAAAACGGGAAGCTCATGTTTCAATCCGGATAGCGCTGGTCGCGATGGAGGTTCGATGGACGACGACATGACCGGGGGCGGCGAAGTGCCTCTGCTCTACAGCGAGGGCAACGTGGCGGGCCGCGTGGCCCTGGAGCGCGAGGTCAGGGGATGGAGCACGACCGACCTGGCCGAACGCGTGACCAGAGCCGGCGTGAAGATGAACCAGACCGCCGTCTGGCGCATCGAGAACGGCTCGCCCCGCCGCCGGATCAACCTCGACGAGGCGCTCGCCTTCTCCCGCGTCTTCGAGCTCCCCCTCGAAGAACTGATGTCCCCGCCCCTCGAAGGGCTCGACATCGACAGCAGACGGCTCGTCCAGGAAGCCGTCGAGGCTTTCTACGAGACCCGCGACGCCCGCGACCGCATGCACCGCGCTGTGGTCGCCGTCGCCGACCACATCAAGGCCCACCCCGACAGCTCGCGGGCCATCCACGAGCAGTGCCTCCGCCTCATGGGTGACGAGCGGGACGCTCGCACCCTCAGCAACGACATCGAGGACGGGGGCCACTACTGACAACCAGCACCAAGGAGACACCTCTTGGCGAACATCCAGAAGCGCCCCAACGGCAAATGGCGAGCCCGCTACCGCGACCTCGACGGCAAGGAGCACGCCCGCCACTTCGACCGGAAGCTCGACGCGCAGCGCTGGCTCGACGAGGTCACGACCAGCGTCATCACCGGCCAGTACGTCGATCCGCGCGCTGGTCGCATCACCTTCGAGAAGTACGCCGAGAGGTGGCAGGGCTCGCTCATCGCGAGCGAGGCGGGTGAGTGCATCACCGACAACGCCCTCCGGCTCCACCTCGTTCCGGCGTTGGGCGCCCGCTCACTGGCGGCGATACGCCGCAACGACATACAGGTGCTCTTCAAGCACCTTTCTGACCAGCTCGGCTCCGGCAGCGTCCGGAACGTCCACGACGTCCTCGTGCGCATGATGACGGCGGCGGTGGATGACAAGGTCATCGCCTCCAGCCCGTGCCGCCGGATCACTCTTCCGGTCATGCCGGACGAGGAGGTCACCCCGCCCACCGTCGCCCAGGTCGAGGCGATGGCGCGCGTGATGCCGCCCTATATCCGCGCGGCCGTCGTCACACTTGCCGGATCGGGTCTGCGAGTAGGGGAGTTGCTCGGCCTCAAGGTGGCGGACGTCGACTTCAAGGCCGGGAGCATCCGCGTGGAGCGGCAGCGGCTCCACGCGGGGAAGGTCGGTCCACCGAAGACGGCGAAGTCCCGGCGGACGGTTCCGGTCGGGGAGGTCGTCACCGACGCGCTCCTCGGGCACCTGGCCGCGCGCCCCTCCACGGAGTGGCTGTTCACGATGGAGGAGGGAGAACCGCTCAACTACCGGTGCTGGAGGACCGAATGGAACGGTGCTCGCAAAACGCTCCAGGCAGAGGAGGACAAGGCGGCCGCACGCGAGGGCCGCAAGCCCGTCGAGTTGCCGCACCTGATCACGCACGACCTGCGGCACTTCCACACCTCCGCCCTCATCGCCGGCGGCGCGAGCGTCAAGCAGGTGCAGATGGTCCTCGGGCACGCGTCCGCCGTCATCACGCTGCGGATCTACGCGCACCTGTGGCCGGGGGAAGAAGACCGCACCCGGGCCGTCATGGACGCCGTGCTCGGCGGCCTGCGGACCGGGTGCGGACAGCTCAGCGGCGCGACCTTTGAAAGTGCAGGTCAGGCCGCTTAGCGGGAGATCAGGCCTTCTTCGTCTCCCAGAAGATCTTGTCGATCTGGGCGATGTAGTCCAGGGCCTTCTGGCCCGTCGCCGGGTCGGTGGAGGCCTTGGCGGCGGAGAGGGCCTTCAGGGTGTCGTTGACCAGCTGGTGCAGCTCGGGGTACTTCTCGAAGTGCGGGGGCTTGAAGTAGTCGCTCCAGAGCACGGACACGTGGTGCTTGGCGAGCTCCGCGCGCTGCTCCTTGATGACGGTGGCACGCGCCTGGAAGTGGGGGTCGTCGTTGCCGGCCATCTTTTCCTGGACGGCCTTCACCGACTCCGCCTCGATGCGGGCCTGGGCCGGGTCGTACACGCCGCAGGGCAGGTCGCAGTGGGCGCTGACCTTGACCTTGGGGGCAAACAGGCGGGAAAGCATGGAGCATTCCTTCCTCGTGATCGTCTTCTCAGGTGCGACATTACTCCCTGAGCAAGCCGATTTCTCGGGTGCCCCCTGGGGCTTAGGACAAAAGTCCAGGGTCAGACTGAGACTGGTGGAGGAACGGACCGGGGAGGTGCCGGGGATGCCGGAGCCGTCGCAGGAGGCGGAGCGGGTGAGGGCCGGGGCGCCGTTCGGGCTGGCGGAGGTGACGGGGCCGTCGATGGTGCCCACGCTGCGCCACGGTGACCAGCTGCTGGTGCGGTACGGGGCCGCGATCCGGCCGGGTGACATCGTGGTCCTGCGGCATCCGTTCCAGCAGGACCTGCTGGTCGTCAAGCGGGCCGTGGAGCGGCGCGAGTCCGGCTGGTGGGTGCTCGGGGACAATCCCTACGCGGGCGGGGACAGCACCGACTACGGGGTGGTGCCGGACGAGCTGGTGCTGGGCAGGGCGTGGCTGCGCTACCGGCCGGTGCCCGCCGGTCAGCGCTCGCCGCTGACGCTGGCGCGCTGGGCGGTCTCGGCCGCCAGGCCGCTGTTCTCCGACCGGTCGGCCTCCAGGCGCTTGCGGGCGCGGTAGGCGGCCACGTTGGCGCGGGTGGCGCAGCGGTCGGAGCAGTAGCGCCGGGAGCGGTTGGTCGAGGTGTCCAGGTAGGCGTTGCGGCACGGGGCCGCCTCGCACAGGCCGAGCCGGTCGACGCCGTACTCGGTGAGGTGGAAGGCCAGGCCCATGGCCGCGATCGCCGCGTAGCCGGCGGTGGCGTTGGACGGGTGGTCGGCCAGGTGCATGTGCCACAGCGGCCGGCCGTCGTCGTCGCGGAAGTCGTGCCCGGAGATCTGGGGGCTGACCGGGAACTCCAGCAGCAGGGAGTTCAGCAGGTCCACCGCGAGGGTCTCGTCGCCCTGGTCGGCGGCCTCGAAGACGGAGCGCAGCCGGGCCCGGACCGAGCGGAAGCGGGTGACGTCGGCCTCGGTGGTGCGCCGGGCCGCCGTGCCGTTGGCGCCGAACAGGTCGCGTACCGCCTCGACCGACGTCAGCGCGTCCTTACCGCGGGCCGGCTCCTCGCTGTTGACGAGACGCACGGCGTAATCCGAGTAATAGGCCAGTTCCACTTGTAGTCCTTACGGCGGCGCTTTATGGTCAAGTCTGCGGTCCGGTAATGGCCGGTCGTGCATCCAGGGTATTACGGGTATGACGGGTACGGCACGGGACGAGGGGAGCTGGAGTTCCATGACCACGAGCACGGGAACCGACTGGGCGGCCTGGCAGGAGAGCTGGGACCGGCAGCAGGAGTGGTACATGCCGGACCGCGAGGAGCGCTTCCGGATCATGCTCGACATGGTGGAGGCGCTGGTCGGCACCACCCCGCGCGTGCTCGACCTCGCCTGCGGCACCGGCACCATCACCGCCCGCCTGCTGGCCCGCTTCCCCGGGGCCACCAGCACCGGCGTCGACCTCGACCCGGCGCTGCTCACCATCGCGCGCGGCACCTTCGAGGGGGACGACCGGGTCTCCTTCGTCACCGCCGACCTCAAGGACCCGAACTGGCGGGCCGGACTGCCGTACGACACGTACGACGCCGTGCTGACCGCCACGGCCCTGCACTGGCTGCACAGCGATCCCCTTGCCGCCCTCTACGGCCAGGTCGCGGAACTCGTCCGCGACGGCGGTGTGTTCATGAACGCGGACCACATGATCGACGAGAGCACGCCGCGGATCAACGAGGCGGAGCGCGCACAGCGCCACGCCCGTATGGAACAGGCCAAGCGGGGCGGCGCCCTGGACTGGGCGGAGTGGTGGCAGGTCGCCGCCGAGGACCCGGTGCTCGCCGAGCCGACCGCCCGCCGCTTCGAGATCTACGGCGAGCACGCGGACGGCGACGTGCCCTCGGCCGGCTGGCACGCCCGCACGCTGCGCGAGAAGGGCTTCGGCGAGGCCCGGCCGGTGTGGTGCTCGCCCTCGGACACGCTGCTGCTGGCCGTGAAGTAGTCCCGAGGGGCAGGGAGAAGGGCGGTACGGGTGGGCCCCGTACCGCCCTTCTCGGAGCGACGCGTCAGAGGACCTTGGACAGGAACGACTGGGTCCGCTCGTGCTGCGGGTTGGTCAGGACGTCCCGGGGATGGCCGGATTCGACCACCACGCCGTCGTCCATGAACACCAGGCTGTCGCCCACCTCGCGGGCGAAGCCCATCTCGTGGGTGACGACGACCATCGTCATGCCGGACTCGGCCAGGTCGCGCATGACGTCCAGGACGTCACCGACCAGCTCCGGGTCCAGGGCCGAGGTCGGCTCGTCGAACAGCATCAGCTTCGGGTCCATCGCCAGCGCCCGGGCGATCGCCACCCGCTGCTGCTGGCCGCCGGAGAGCTGCGAGGGGTAGTGCCCGGCCCGGTCGGCGAGCCCCACCCGCTCCAGCAGCTGCATCGCCCGCTCCCGGGTCTGCGTCCGGCCGGCGCCCTTGACCTGCACCGGCGCCTCCATGACGTTCTCCAGGGCCGTCATGTGCGGGAACAGGTTGAAGCGCTGGAAGACCATGCCGATGTCGCGGCGCTTCATGGCGACCTCGCGGTCCCGCAGCTCGTACAGCTTGTCGCCCTGCTGCCGGTAGCCGACCAGCTCGCCGTCGACGTAGAGCCGCCCGGCGTTGATCTTCTCCAGGTGGTTGATGCACCGCAGGAAGGTCGACTTGCCGGAACCGGAGGGACCGATGAGGCAGAACACCTCGCCCGGCCGCACCTCCAGGTCGATGCCCTTGAGCACCTCGACATGGCCGAAGGACTTGTGGACGCCCTGCGCCTTCACCATCGGGACCGTGCCGCGTGCCGCGGTGTCCTGCGTCTTGCTCAGTTTGTCGGTCATGCCGCGACCTTCCTGCTGGAGAAGGTCGTCAGGTGGGCCCTGACCTTCTGCCACGGGGTCGGCGGCAGGCTGCGGCTGGAGCCGCGCGCGTAGTACCGCTCGACGTAGTACTGGCCCACGCTCAGCACCGAGGTCATGATCAGGTACCAGGCCGCGGCGAGGAAGTACATCTCCACCGGGGCCCCGGAGTTCTGGCCGATGTCCTGGGCGTACCGGAACAGCTCGGGGTACTGGACGACCGACACCAGGGAGGTCGTCTTCAGCATGTTGATGACCTCGTTGCCGGTGGGCGGCACGATCACCCGCATGGCCTGCGGGATGACGATCCGGCGCAGGGTCCTGCCGTGGCTCATGCCCAGCGCGTGGGCGGCCTCGGTCTGGCCCTCGTCCACGGCGAGCAGGCCGGCGCGGCAGATCTCCGCCATGTACGCCGCCTCGTTCAGGCCGAGGCCCAGCAGCGCGGTCAGCAGCGGGGTCATGAAGTCCGACCACTGGTCCTTGTAGACCGGGCCGAGGTTGATGTACTCGAAGACCAGGCCCAGGTTGAACCAGACGACGAGCTGCACCAGGACCGGGGTGCCGCGGAAGAACCAGATGTAGAACCAGGCGATGGACGAGGTCACCGGGTTCTTCGACAGCCGCATCACCGCGAGGACGATGCCGCCGATGATGCCGATCGCCATCGAGGCGACCGTCAGCAGGAGGGTCTTGCCGACGCCGGTGAGGATCCGGTCGTCGAAGAAGTAGTCCGGGACCGCGTTCCAGTTGATCTTGCCCTGGCCGAACGCGTAGATGATCGCGACGAGGATCGCGATGGCGAGGACGGCGGAGACGTAGCGTCCGTAGTGCCGTACCGGGATGGCCTTGATGGCCTCCGGGCCGGCCGGGGGAGTGTCCTGCTCCCCGGCCGTCTTGTCGATGTCAGTCACGGGTGTTGCCTCTCGGTGGCCGCTGCGGTGCCGCGGGTCACTTGCCGCCGTTGACCACGGACTCCGTGACGGCACCGTTCCCGGCGCCCCACTTCTCCAGGATCTTCTTGTACTCGCCGCTCTTGATGACCGCGTTCATCGCGGCCTGGACGGCGTCCCGCAGCTGCTGGTCGTCCTTGGCGACGGCGATGCCGTACGGCGCGGCCTCGACCTGGTCGCCGACGATCTGGAAGTCCTTGCCGCCGCCGGAGGTCTTCACCGCGTAGGCGGCGACCGGGAAGTCCGAGGAGGCCGCGGCCACGCCGCCCGAGCGCAGCCGGGTCTGCGACTGCTGGTCGTCGTCGAACGGCTCGATGGAGAGCTTCTTGCCGGCGGGACACTTCTTGGCCTCCTGCTTGGCCAGGTCCTCCGAGACGGTGCCGCGCTCCACGGCGATCTTCTTGCCGCACAGGTCGCTCCAGGACGCGATGCCCTGGGTGTCGCCCTTGCGCGTGTAGATGGAGACGCCCGCGGTCAGGTAGTCGACGAAGTCGACGCCCTCGCCGACCTTCTTGCCGGTGTCCGGGTCGATGCCCTCCTGACGGTTCTTGTTGTCCGTCATGGCCGACATCGCGATGTCGTAGCGGCCCGAGCGCAGACCCGTGAGCAGGGAGTCGAAGGTGCCGTTCTCGAAGGTGAACTTCACCCCGAGCTGCTTGCCGAGGGCCGCCGCGAGGTCGGGGTCGATGCCGACGACCTTGCCGGAGGAGTCCTTGAACTCGACGGGCGCGTAGGCGATGTCCGAGCCGACCTTGACCTCGCCCTTGTCGCGGATGTCCTTGGGGAGCTTGCCGGCGAGCGGGGCGCTGCCGCCGGACACGGTGCCGGAGTCGTTGTCGTCCTTGGTCTGGTCGCCACAGCCGGTGAGCAGCAGGGCGCCCGCGACCGCGATCGCACCGACCGCTGCCAGACGGGAGCGGGCGGCGGTCGTACGACGGGTGGAGCTTGCGGTCATCGTGGTCCTCCGGCGGAAGGGAAGAGTGGCGATGGGTCGACGGAAACACACACCTTCGGGTGTCGCGACCTCGTGGGTTTACGGCATCTTGCCATTCGGGCTACGCCATTCAGGGGCGTCGCGATGTCAAAATCGGATAACGGGTGACCCCCGAACCACACCAGGTCGGTACATCCCCGGTCCCTCCCTACCGAACCATCTTCGGGAATACCGCGCCATGGCCGCAAAATCTTCGGCCTGTCTCAGGATGCGGTCGGCCGCTCTCCCGTTTGGGCGGTCGGATTCACGGCTTTTCCTACGATCGTCACGCCCTTCGGTGTCACCGAGCGCGACCACCGGCCCGCCCGGCGCGACCGGCCCGCCGAGCCGTCGGCCGCGCGTCACCCGGGCGTGGCTCCGCGGCCCCTCGATGTGACCTTGCGCCTATTGGACTCGTCGCGGGTGCCGTCCGTCCGGTAAGAAGGTTCTTTACACCCCTCATCCGGGGCTCAGGGCGCGTGTGCGGCGCGCCCGTCGCGCAGGTGCTCGTACGTATCCGCAATCGAGCCCCGCGCGGTGCCCGCCCACTCCTCACCAGGAGTGGTCGACCCTCAAACCATGCAGAGCTAAGGGGTAAAAAAAAGTGGCAGCGGAGATCGTCAATCCTCGCAGCGACAGCAATACGGACCAGGACGGCGGGGCGGAGCCCCTCGATTCCTTCGATCCGGCGTTCGCGCTGCACCGCGGCGGCAAGATGGCCGTGCAGGCCACCGTGCCGGTCCGCGACAAGGACGACCTTTCCCTCGCGTACACGCCCGGTGTCGCGCGCGTGTGCACCGCGATCGCGGAACAGCCGGAGCTGGTCAACGACTACACGTGGAAGTCGTCCGTGGTCGCCGTCGTGACCGACGGTACGGCCGTGCTCGGACTCGGGGACATCGGTCCCGAGGCCTCTCTCCCGGTGATGGAGGGCAAGGCGATCCTCTTCAAGCAGTTCGGCGGGGTCGACGCGGTGCCGATCGCGCTCGACTGCACCGACGTCGACGACATCGTCGAGACCGTCGTCCGGCTCGCTCCCTCGTTCGGCGGAGTGAACCTGGAGGACATCTCGGCGCCCCGGTGCTTCGAGATCGAGCGCCGGCTCCAGGAGCGGCTGGACATCCCGGTCTTCCACGACGACCAGCACGGCACGGCCGTCGTGACGCTCGCGGCGCTGCGCAACGCGGCCCGGCTGAGCGGACGCGAGATCGGGCAGCTGCGGGCGGTCATCTCGGGCGCCGGCGCGGCGGGTGTGGCCATCGCCCGGATGCTGGTCGAGGCCGGCATCGGGGACGTGGCCGTGGCCGACCGCAAGGGGGTCGTCTCGACCGGCCGCCAGGACCTCACCCCGGTCAAGCAGGAGCTGGCCTCCTTCACCAACAAGGCCGGCATCACCGGCTCGCTGGAGGACGCCCTCGCCGGCGCCGACGTCTTCATCGGCGTCTCCGGCGGTACGGTCGCCGAGGCGGCCGTCGCCTCCATGGCCGAGGGCGCCTTCGTGTTCGCGATGGCCAACCCGAACCCGGAGGTCCACCCGGAGGTGGCGCACAAGTACGCGGCGGTCGTCGCGACCGGGCGCTCCGACTTCCCGAACCAGATCAACAACGTGCTGGCCTTCCCCGGGATCTTCGCGGGCGCCCTCCAGGTGCGGGCCTCCCGGATCACGGAGGGCATGAAGATCGCCGCGGCCGAGGCGCTGGCCTCCGTCGTCGGTGACGACCTCGCCGCCGACTACGTGATCCCCTCGCCGTTCGACGAGCGGGTCGCCCCTGCGGTGACCGCGGCCGTGGCCGCCGCCGCCCGGGCCGAGGGCGTCGCCCGCCGCTGACCTCGCGGCAGCGACATGGTCCCGTCCGGTGCCGGACGGGACCATGTGCGTTTCACCGGCCGCGTGTCCCGCGCCGCCCGGGTGCCTCTTGGCAAGAGGGCATGTGTCACAGCGCGCTGTGGTTCCGCCGGCCGGGCGGCGGACCTATCGTCGGGGCATGTTCGCTGTCTACGCCGCCCGAATCGACCGCGACCAGCCGCTCACCGGCCTGGAGTCGGGGGAGCGTCCGGCTCCCGTGGCCCGGCCCGGCTGGAGCACCGTCACGGTGCGCGCCGCCTCCCTCAACCACCACGACCTCTGGTCCCTGCGGGGCGTCGGCCTCCCCGAGGAACGGCTGCCGATGATCCTCGGCTGCGACGCCGCCGGTGTCGACGAGGACGGCAACGAGGTCGTCCTGCACTCCGTCATCGGCCAGAGCGGGCACGGCGTCGGCCCGGACGAGCCGCGCTCCATCCTCACCGAGCGCTACCAGGGCACCTTCGCCGAACAGGTCGCCGTGCCGACCTGGAACGTGCTGCCCAAGCCCCGCGAGCTGTCCTTCGCCGAGGCCGCCTGTCTGCCCACCGCCTGGCTGACGGCCTACCGCATGCTGTTCACCAACGCCGGGGTACGGCCCGGCGACTCGGTCCTCGTGCAGGGCGCGGGCGGCGGGGTCGCCACGGCCGCGATCGTGCTCGGCAAGGCGGCCGGACTGCGGGTCTTCGCCACCAGCCGGGACGAGGCGAAACGCGAGCGGGCCCTGGAGCTGGGCGCGGTGGAGGCGGTGGAGCCGGGTGCCCGGCTGCCGCAGCGGGTGGACGCCGTCATCGAGACCGTGGGCGCCGCGACCTGGTCGCACTCGGTGAAGTCGCTGCGGCCCGGCGGCACGATCGTCATCTCCGGTGCCACCAGCGGGGACCGGCCCTCGCACGCCGAGCTGACCCGGATCTTCTTCCTCGAACTGAAGGTGGTCGGCTCCACCATGGGCACCAAGGACGAGCTGGAGGACCTGCTCGCCTTCTGCGCCGCGACCGGTGTCCGGCCCGTCATCGACGAGGAACTGCCCCTGGACCGCGCCCGGGAGGGCTTCGAACGGCTCGCCTCCGGTGACCAGTTCGGCAAGATCGTGCTGACCAACGGGTAGTCCGTCAACTGTGGTTGACGCCTCTTTCCTGTCAATGTAGGTTGACGCCATGACCGAGGCAACCGATCTCGCCGAACGCGCCGGTGACCGCGACCCCCGGGTCGGACTGCGCGCCGTGGCCGCCCTGCGCCGGCTGCTGGAGCAGCTGGAGGCGGTCCAGGTGCGCAGTGCGCGCCATCAGGGCTGGTCGTGGCAGGAGATCGCCGCGGAACTGGGTGTCAGCCGACAGGCCGTGCATAAGAAGTACGGGAGGCAGTGATGTTCGAGCGGTTCACGAAGGACGCCCGGAGCGTGGTCGAGGGGGCGCTGGAGCACGCCCGGGAGGGCGGTGCCCGGACCGTCGGCGCCGAGCACCTGCTGCTCGCCCTCCTCGACCGCGAGGGCGGCCGCGCCTCCTTCGCCCTGTCCGCCCTCGGGCTCGCCGAACGCCGGGAGCCGGTGCGCCGGGACCTGGCCGAGGCGCGCCGGCGGGCCGGGCTGACCCGGGCCGACACCGACGCGCTGGCGGACCTCGGCATCGACGTCACGGAGATCGTGTCCCGCGTGGAGGAGGCCCACGGGGTCGGGGCGCTGGCCGGGAGGCACGAGGGTGGCGGACGCCGGCCCCGGTTCGACCGCGGCGCCAAGGCCGTACTGGAGCGGTCCCTGCGGATCGCCCTCGCCCACCGGGACCGGCACATCGGCGACGAGCACCTGCTGCTGGCCCTCACCGCCCTGCCCGGCACGCCGGCCGACGTACTCGCCGATCACGGGGTGACGTACGCGACCGCGGCAGGCGTGCTGTACGGCCCGGAGCATGAGGGCGGGATGGCCCAGGCCGGCTGAGCCCGCCCCGCCCGCTCGCGCCCGGCTCAGTCTCTCGGCGCCTTCAGCAGGGAGCCGATCCGGGCCGCCGCCGTCGCCAGATGGTCGCGGGCCTCGTGGAACTGGCCGGGCGTGACGCCGTGGTCCCGGGCCGTGTCACGGATCTCGTCCCGGAAGCGGTCCAGCAGGCGGTCGAGGTCGCGGGCCGGGTCGCCGGTGGTCTCCTCGTGCGTCCACGAGGGCGCGTAGGCCGCCGGGAAGTCCTCCGGGGTGGCGGAGTAGTGCGGTCCGTCCGCGGGGGCGGACTCGGCCGGACCGCCGGGCGGGCGGCCGAAGGGGGACCGGTCCTTGCCGAAGTCCCGCCCGAAGTCGCCGAACTCCTTGGCCAGTTCGGTCAGCCCCTCACGCACCCCGGTCGGCCAGTCGCCCCGCGCGAAGTGGTCCTGCACCCGGCGGGCGACCCGCTGCATCTCCTCCTGCGCCTGCGCCCGCGCCCGCGCCGTGGCCTCCTGGGCCTGACGGCGGGCCTGCTGGGCCTCCTCGCGGGCCCGGCGGCTCTCGTCCTTGGCGCGCCGGGCCTGCTCCTTCCACTCCTGCCTGACCCGGCGCATCTCCTCCTTGGCGGCGCGCCAGGCCTCGTTGTCGCCCAGGTCGCCGAGGCCGCCGTACTCCCCGGAGGGGCCCTTCGCGCCGCCCGGGGCCGAGGCGCCCCCGCGGGCCTCGGAGGCCGCCGCCCGCATCTCGCGGCGCAGGTCGCCCGCCGCGCCCCGCACGTCGGCCTTGATCTCGGCGGCCAGCTCCGCGACCGACTCCCGGATCTCCAGCTCCAGGTCGGCCAGCTCGCCGCTGCGGTCGGCCAGTTCGGCGCGGCCCGCGTCCGTGATCGAGTACACCTTGCGGCCGCCCTCGGTGGTGTGCCGGACCAGTCCCTCGGCCTCCAGCTTGGCCAGCCGCGGGTACACCGTGCCCGCCGAGGGCGCGTAGAGGCCCTGGAAGCGCTCCTCCAGGAGTCGGATCACCTCGTAGCCGTGGCGCGGGGCCTCGTCCAGCAGCTTGAGCAGGTACAGGCGCAGGCGGCCATGGGCGAAGACGGGGGGCATGTCAGAGCACCTTCTTGTCGGTCGGGCCGTCGGCCGGGGCATCGGTGGTGTCGGTGTCCGGCGCGGAGGCGGGATGGCTCCAGGGGGCGTCGGCCTCCTCGCGCGGCGGGCGGCGCAGCAGGGCGATCGAACCCGAGACCGTGGTGGCCCGGAGTCTGCTGGTGCCCGCGCCCAGCCGGCCGGTGACCTTGTGGGCGCCCCATTGGCCGTGCACCCGCAGCCCGTCGAAGGCGTTGGAGATCGTGCCGCTCGCCGTGTTCGCCTCCACCTCGGCGTCGCCCGGATGCGGCAGCCGGATGGCGATCTCCCCGGAGACGCTGGTGAGACCGACCTCCGTCGGGCCGGCCGGGTCCAGATCCACGATCATCGAGCCGTTGACGGAGTCCGCGCGCACGGAGCGGCCCGCGCCCTCGACCACGGTCAGGTCCCCGGAGACCGATTTGAACCGCAGGTCGCCGGTGACGGCCTGGGCCTCCACGCTCCCCGAGACGGTCTCCGCGCGGACCGGGCCGGAGAGGCCGACCAGGGTGGTGTCCCCGGTGACGCCCTTGACCACCACCGGGCCGCCGAGACCGGAGAGGACCGCGCCGGCGCCGACCACGCCCACCTCCACGCGGGTGCCGACCGGCACCGCCAGGGAGACGACGGCGCTACGTCGCCAGCCCTTGCGGTCGAGCCACTTCAGAAAACCCTTCCAGGGCAGGTCGTCGTAGGCCACGGTCAGGGTGCCGTGCCGCTCGGTGACCAGCAGGGGCGGTCCCTCGATCTCGGAGATCTCCAGGCGGGCGGGGCCCTCGTCGGTGCCCACCACGTTCACCGTGCCGTTGACGATGCGCACGTGCAGCTCGCTCACCGGGGTGTCCACGGTCAGCTTCCGTGGCTCGGCGACGGACCAATCGGGCATGGGGACCTCCTGGGCAGCACTCGGATACGTGAGCGCGACACGCCATATCGCGTCTCCTGTGAAACACGATATATCGTGGCCCGGGGAAGTCAAGACACCCTTTCGAGGGCGCGGCCGACGCCCCCCCGGGGGCTACTCCTCGTCGTCCTCGTCGTCCAGCCGCGCCAGCCAGGTCGCCAGGCGCTCCACCGGGACCTCGAAGTCCGGGTTCAGGTCGACGAAGGTGCGCAGCTGCTCGGCGAGCCACTCGAAGGTGATCTCCTCCTCACCGCGCCGCTTCTCCAGTTCTTCGATGCCTCGGTCGGTGAAGTACACGGAATGCTCTCCTGGGGTTCGGCCGGGGGCCGGAAGGGGTCTGTGTCTCAAGGGTAGAAGGGCCTGGCCCCGAGTCCGGACGGACTCGGGGCCAGGCCCTTCACGCGGAGGTGCCGGAGGCTCAGGCCTCGAACACCTCGCGCACCAGCTGCTCCTGCTCGGCCTGGTGGCGCTTGGCGGAACCCACCGCCGGGGACGAGCCGTGCGCGCGCGAGATGCGCCGCAGCCGCTCGCCGGCCGGGATGTCCGCGCCGACCGCCAGGTCCAGGTGGTCGATCAGGTTGAGCGCGATGAACGGCCAGGCACCCTGGTTCGCCGGCTCCTCCTGCACCCAGAGGTACTTCTCGGCGTTCGGGAACTTGTTGACCTCCGCCTGCAGCTCGGCACCCGGCAGCGGGTACAGGCGCTCGATGCGGATGATCGCCGTGTCCGTGGCGCCCCGCTTCTGCCGCTCGGCCTCCAGGTCGTAGTAGACCTTGCCGGCGCAGAAGACGACCTTGCGGACGGCGGCCGGGTCGACCGTGTCGTCACCGATGACCGGGCGGAACTGCCCGCTCGTGAACTCCTCCGCCTTCGAGGCCGCGGCCTTCAGGCGCAGCATCGACTTCGGGGTGAAGACGATCAGCGGCTTGTGGTGCGGGTTGTGCACCTGCCACCGCAGGAGGTGGAAGTAGTTCGACGGCGAGGTCGGCATGGCGACCGTCATGTTGTTCTGCGCGCACAGCTGCAGGAACCGCTCCGGGCGGGCCGAGGAGTGGTCCGGGCCCTGGCCCTCGTAGCCGTGCGGCAGCAGCAGGGTGACGCCGGAGGTCTGGCCCCACTTCTGCTCGGCCGAGGAGATGAACTCGTCCACGACCGTCTGCGCGCCGTTGACGAAGTCGCCGAACTGCGCCTCCCACATCACCAGCGCGTCCGGGCGGGCCAGCGAGTAGCCGTACTCGAAGCCCATGGCCGCGTACTCGGAGAGCAGGGAGTTGTAGACGTTCAGGCGGGCCTGGTCGTCGGAGAGGTACTGGAGCGGGGTGTACTCCTCGCCGGTCTCCCGGTCGATCAGCACCGCGTGGCGCTGGCCGAAGGTGCCGCGCTGGGAGTCCTGGCCGGCCAGGCGCACCGGGGTGCCCTCCAGCAGCAGGGAGCCGACGGCCAGGGTCTCGCCCATGCCCCAGTCGATCGTGCCGTCCTCGACCATCGCGGCCCGGCGCTGGAGCTGCGGCTGCAGGCGCGGGTGGACGGTGATGTGGTCGGGGACGTTGACCTGGGACTCGGCGATCCGCTTGACGGTCTCCGCGGAGATCGCGGTCGGGACCGTGACCGGGAAGCCGTCCTGCGGGGCCTGGGCCTCGCCGCCGGCCGGCTGCGAGGTGGCCTCGCGGACCTCGGTGAAGACCTTCTCCAGCTGGCCCTGGTAGTCCTGGAGCGCCTGCTCGGCCTCTTCCAGGGTGATGTCGCCGCGACCGATCAGGGACTCGGTGTAGAGCTTGCGCACCGAGCGCTTCTTGTCGATCAGGTCGTACATCAGCGGCTGGGTGAAGGCCGGGTTGTCCGACTCGTTGTGACCGCGGCGGCGGTAGCAGATGAGGTCGATCACCACGTCCTTGTTGAACGCCTGGCGGAACTCGAAGGCGAGCCGCGCCACGCGCACGACGGCCTCCGGGTCGTCGCCGTTCACGTGGAAGATCGGGGCCTCGATCATGCGGGCCACGTCCGTCGCGTACATGGAGGAACGCGAGGACTCGGGGGCCGCGGTGAAGCCGACCTGGTTGTTGATGACGATGTGGACCGTGCCGCCGGTGCGGTAGCCGCGCAGCTGCGACATGTTCAGGGTCTCGGCCACCACGCCCTGGCCCGCGAAGGCCGCGTCGCCGTGGATCGCCACCGGCAGGACGGTGAAGTCCGTGCCGCCCTTGTTGACGATGTCCTGCTTGGCGCGGGCGACGCCCTCCAGGACCGGGTCGACCGCCTCCAGGTGCGAGGGGTTGGCGACCAGCGAGACCTTGATCTGCTCGCCGTCCAGACCGGTGAAGGTGCCGTCGGCGCCCAGGTGGTACTTGACGTCGCCGGAGCCGTGCATCGACTTCGGGTCGAGGTTGCCCTCGAACTCGCGGAAGATCTGCGCGTACGACTTGCCGACGATGTTGGCGAGGATGTTCAGGCGGCCCCGGTGGGCCATGCCGATGATGACCTCGTCCAGGCGCGACTCGGCCGCGCTGTCGATCACCGCGTCCAGCAGCGGGATGACGGACTCGCCGCCCTCCAGGGAGAAGCGCTTCTGGCCGACGTACTTCGTCTGCAGGAAGGTTTCGAAGGCCTCGGCGGCGTTCAGGCGGCGCAGGATGCGCAGCTGCTCCTCGCGCTCCGGCTTGGAGTGCGGGCGCTCGACGCGGTCCTGGATCCACTTGCGCTGCTTGGGGTCCTGGATGTGCATGAACTCGATGCCGGTGGTGCGGCAGTACGAGTCGCGCAGCACGCCGAGGATGTCGCGCAGCTTCATCATCGACTTGCCGGCGAAGCCGCCGACGGCGAACTCGCGCTCCAGGTCCCACAGGGTGAGGCCGTGCTCGATGATGTCCAGGTCGGGGTGCTTGCGCTGGCGGTACTCCAGCGGGTCGGTGTCGGCCATGACGTGGCCGCGGACCCGGTAGGAGTGGATCAGCTCGAAGACGCGGGCGGCCTTGGTGACGTCGTCGTCGTGGGAGGCGTCGATGTCCTTGAGCCAGCGGACCGGCTCGTAGGGGATGCGCAGCGCCTCGAAGATCTCGTCGTAGAAGCCGTTCTCGCCGAGCAGCAGGTTGGCGACCTGGCGCAGGAACTCGCCGGAGGCGGCGCCCTGGATCACCCGGTGGTCGTAGGTCGACGTGAGCGTCATGACCTTCGAGATGCCGAGCTTGTTCAGGGTGTCCTGGCTGGTGCCCTGGAACTCCGCCGGGTAGTCCATGGAGCCGACGCCCATGATCACGGACTGGCCGGGCATCAGGCGCGGCACGGAGTGGACGGTGCCGAGGCCGCCGGGGTTGGTCAGGGAGACCGTGACCCCGGTGAAGTCGTCCATCGTCAGCTTGCCCTCGCGGGCGCGGCGGACGATGTCCTCGTAGGCCTGCCAGAACTCGAAGAAGTTCAGCGTCTCGGCCTTCTTGATGGCGGCCACGACCAGCTGGCGGTCACCGTTCGGCTTGACCAGGTCGATGGCCAGGCCGAGGTTGACGTGCGGCGGCTTGACGAGGGTCGGCTTGCCGTCCTTCTCGCCGAACGCGTGGTTCATCGCCGGCATGGCCTTGATGGCCTGCACCATCGCGAAGCCGATCAGGTGCGTGAAGGAGATCTTCCCGCCCCGGGCGCGCTTGAGGTGGTTGTTGATGACGATCCGGTTGTCGAACAGCAGCTTCACCGGGACCGCGCGGACCGAGGTGGCGGTCGGCAGCTCCAGCGAGGCGTTCATGTTCTTCGCGACGGCCGCGGACGGACCACGCAGCGTCACGTACTCGGGACCCTCGGGGGCCTCCGTGGCGGGGGCGGCCTCGGCCTTCGGCTGAGCGGGCGCCTGTGCGGGCTGCGCCGGCTTGGCCGGGGCGGGGGCCTTCGCCGCGGGGGCGGGGGCCTGCGCGGGAGCCGCGGCGGGCTTCGCGGGCGCCTGTGCGGGCTGCGCGGGCGCCGGGGCGGCGGCCTGGGGGGCCGGGGCCGCGGGCTTCGCCGGAGCGGCGGCAGGGGAGGTCTCTGCGGCCCCCGCGGCCGCAGTCCCCGCCGGGGCCGGGGTGGCGGGAGCACCCGGCTTGTAATCGGCGAAGAAGTCCCACCAGGCACGGTCTACCGAGTTCGGGTCCTGGAGGTACTGCTGATAGATCTCGTCGACGAGCCACTCGTTCGGTCCGAACGCGGCTGCGGGGTTCTTCCCGGCTTGGTCGTCGGTGGAGACGCTGGAGTTACTGGGGGACTGTGGCGACACGGCGGCAACCGCCCTCTTCCGCTTCACAAGGTGATGGACAGCGGGAATAAAGGCTACGCCCCCGAGGGGGTGAAGGTCAGGTCGGGCCCGTTCATCGTCGCGTAAGTCACATCGGAAATCTTGTTTCAGGGCTTGAAATGGCGGGAAACAAGCGTGGTTCCGCATGCGAGAGGGTGCACCGGCGCGAACCCGGCGCGCCTTCGTTCGAAGGGTGGCGCGGGGCCGGCTCCGATCACACGTGCCGAGCTGCGCGGGAGCGGCGGCGAGCGTCGTGGATCTTGTGCTTCCGGATCGAACCTTACGTCAACTCGATGCCGAGGAGAGCCCCGGAAGGGTGACGATGATCCGGCAGCCCCGCTCGGATTCGGCCACACCGATCCGGCCGCCGTGCAGGTCCACGGCCCAGCGCGCGATGGCCAGGCCGAGCCCCGTACCGCCGTCGCTGCCCGGTCCGTGCGGGCGGGTCATCGCGCCGCGGTTGAACCGCTCGAACACCCGGTGCCACTCCGACCGGGGGATGCCGGGGCCCTCGTCCAGGACCTCCAGCGCCAGCGACTCCGGGCGCGGGCCGCGCCGTGCCTTCACCGTCACCCGGCCGTGCGGGGGGCTGTGCTTGACCGCGTTGTCGATCAGGTTGGCGACGACCTGGTGGATGCGCTCGGGGTCCGCGTGCGCGGTCAGCTCCGGCGGGGAGACGTCCAGGTGCAGATGGACGTCGGTACGGGTGTGGCTGCCGGAGCCGGAGGCGATGCCCGCGCGCGCGGAGGCCACCATGTTGGCCTCCTTCAGTACGCCGGACAGGTACGGCCACACCTCGAAGCGCCGCGTCTTCAGCGGGACGACGCCGTTGTCCAGGCGGGACAGGTCCAGCAGCGTCTCCACCAGCCGGCCCAGCCGCTCGGTCTGCTTCAGGGCCGTGCGCATGGTCTCCTGGTCGGGCTCGGTGACCCCGTCGACGATGTTCTCCAGCACCGCGCGCAGCCCGGCGATGGGGGTGCGCAGCTCGTGCGAGACGTTCGCGACCAGTTCCTTGCGCTGGAGGTCCTGGGCCTCCAGCTCGTCGGCCATCACGTTGATCGTGCCGGCCAGGTCGCCGAGTTCGTCCCGGCGGCTCTCCCGGACCCGGCGCGTGTAGTCGCCCTCGGAGATGGAGCGGGCCACCGCGTTCATCTCGTCCAGCGGCATGGTGAGCGAGTGCGCCACGAACTGCGTGATCAGCAGGGTGGCGATCATCGAGAAGACGGTGATGAAGCGCAGCTCCGTCTTGGTGTGCACCGAGACGATCGACAGACCGGTGGTGATCAGCACCGAGATGACGACGAGCGCGCCCAGCTTGGTCTTGATCGAGAACGGGCGCACACCGCCCCAGGGCCCCTCGGCGGGGATCCCGGGGTTCCTCCGTACGGCCCGGCGCCCGTCGCCGCTCACGGGTTCGGCGTCTCCAGCGCGTATCCCACGCCGTGCACCGTGCGGATCCGCTCGGCGCCGATCTTCCGGCGCAGCGCCTTGATGTGGCTGTCGACCGTGCGGGTCCCGGAGGCGTCCGCCCAGTCCCACACCTCGGCCAGCAACTGCTCCCGGGACAGCACCGCGCGCGGGGTGTTCGCCAGGCACACCAGCAGGTCGAACTCGGTGGGCGTCAGGTGGACGTCCTCCGCCTTCACCCGCACCCGGCGCTGCGCGTGGTCGATCTCCAGCTCGCCGAGCCGCAGGATCCCGCTGCGCGGGGTCGCGGCGGCCAGCGCGGCCCGCTCCACGCGGCGCAGCAGTACGTGCACCCGGGCGGCCAGCTCCCGCATGGAGAACGGCTTGGTCATGTAGTCGTCGGCGCCGACCCCGAGCCCGACCAGCATGTCGGTCTCGTCGTCCCGCGCGGTGAGCATCAGCACCGGCACCGGGCGCTGCGCCTGCACGCGCCGGCAGACCTCCAGGCCGTCGAAACCGGGCAGCATGATGTCGAGGATCATCAGGTCGGGCTGCCAGGCCTCGGCGGTGTCGACCGCGGCGGGGCCGTCGGTCGCGGTCTGCACGAGGAATCCCTCGGCGCGGAGCCGGGCCGCGATGGCGTCGACGATCGTGGGGTCGTCCTCCACGACCAGCACCCGGCGCTGCGCGCCCTGGGTGGTCGTCGCCGCGCCGCTCTGGGAGGTGTGTGTCTGCTCCATCGCCCGCCCCTGCTTGTTGCTTTCCGGAACCCGTGGGGTGATCCCATGTCTGCGCTTGACGCTTGAATGATCGGCGTCAGGGCAGCACATTACGGGGACTCACCGCGGTGTCGCTATCCAGGTCGGACGCCGAGATGCACGGCGTCCGGAACGCCCCGGGCAACGGGGACCTCTTCGGTACGCACCTGACGGAACCCGGCATTCCACAAGGTTCCTTCAAATTCCGGAGAGGGCTGCGCGGACCAGACCGCGAGCACCCCGCCGGGTGTCAACAGCCGTGCGCAGGCGGCGAGTCCGGACGGCGCGTACAGGCCCTCGTTGTCCGCCGTGACCGTCCAGTCCGGTCCGTTGTCGATGTCGAGGCACAGCGCGTCGAACGTGTCCGATGTCTCATTGACGTAAGTGAGCAGATCGGCGTCCACGATCTCCGTGCGCGGGTCCGCGAGCGCGCCCGCGGAGATCTCCGCCAGCGGCCCGTCGCGGTGCCAGTCGATGACCGCGCGCTCCCGCTCCACGACGGTGATCCGGCCCCACCGGGGATCCGCGCTCGCGTGTGCGAGTGAGAAGCCCACGCCCAGGCCGCCGATCAGCACCTTCGGAGCCGGGCGGCCGTCCAGCGCGGCGGCCGCGGCGTCGACCAGCAGCCGCTCCGAGCGGCCGTCCGAAGTGTCCATCAGGAAACAGCCGTTGGCGATGATCTGCAACAGCGGTCCGTGCCGGCGCAGCACCACCTCGCCGTACGGTCCGGCGCGCCGGTCCAGGACCACCGGGGAGTCGTAGGAGGCAGCAGTCATGGGTTCATCCTGCTCGAACGGGGCCCGACCGGCACGGGAATTGCCGATGACGGACCGATCGGGTGGCCGGGGCGCGGGGCCCGGACGCGGTCGACGGGTGCCGCCGGGTGAGAGGTTGCTGAGGATCCGCTCCCGCGTGGCGCCGGTCATAGACAGCGCGCCGGTGAACACCAAGGGTGGGGTGTGAACGGAAGGAGCGGCCCACGTTGGAACGGATCACGCCGGGCCCTGCCGCGGCCACGTCCCCGCCTCTTCCGGAGGGCGTCGCGGCACCCGCCGAGCTGCTGGACGGCATGCCCCGCCAGCGCGGTACGGGGGCGGCCGTGTCCGCCCCGGCAACGGCACCCGCGCCCGCGTCCGCCCCACCCCGGCGCTGGTGGCTGCTGCTGCCCACCCCGGCCGGTACGCCGTTCACCTTCGGCTACACCGTCCTGCTGGCCGTCACGTCCGTGCTCGCCGCCGTCGCCGGGCCGCACCTCATGCACGCCGTCTACCAGGGCTCCAGTACCGACGTGGCGCACCTGCTGCGGGCGCCCTCGGTGGTGCTGCCCGCGAGCGCGCTGTGGATCGCGGGCGGGGTGCTGTCGCCGTACGCGCTGGCCTTCGTGCTGGTGCTCACCGCGCTGGAGCGGCGGGTCGGCGGGGCGTACGCGGCCGGTGTGTTCCTCGCCGGGCACGTGCTCGCCACGCTCGCCACGGAGGTCCCGGTGGGGCTCGCGGTGCTGTTCGGGCACCTTCCCGGCTCCTCGCTGCACCGCCTCGACTACGGCATCAGCTTCGGCGTCGCCGCCAGCGTGGGCGCGCTGGCCGGTCTGCTCAACCCCTGGCTGCGCGTGCCCCTCCTCGCCCTGGTCACCGGCCTCCTCCTGGACGCCCTGCTCGCCTTCGCGGACCCGATGACCGACTGGGGCCATCTGATCGCCCTCGCGATCGGCGTGGCGTCGTGGCCGCTCCTGCGCCGCCGGGTGCGTCCCGAGAAATCCCGCGCCGCCCACTGATCGCTCACAGCGAACGCCCTCCGGGGAACACCGGGCCGCCCCCGGCGGTTGAGTCGGCATAGCTCAAGTTGACTGCCTAAGGGGAGATCATGGCTGCTGAGTCCACGGCGTTCACGCTCGTCCTGCCCGTGCTGCCGCTCGACGACGAGGTCGTGCTGCCCGGCATGGTGGTTCCGCTGGACCTGAGCGACGCCGAGGTACGGGCCGCGGTGGAGGCCGCCCAGGCCGCCGCCCGGTCGGAGCCCGGCAAGCCCAGGGTGCTGCTGGTACCGCGCGTCGACGGCACGTACGCGAAGACCGGTGTGCTGGGCACGGTCGAGCAGGTCGGCCGGCTGGCCGACGGCGACCCGGGGGCCCTGGTCCGCGGCCGGAGCCGGGTGCGCATCGGCGCCGGCACCACCGGCCCCGGTGCCGCGCTCTGGGTCGAGGGCGCCCGGGTCGAGGAGGAGGTGCCCGAGCCGCTGCCCGGCCAGGTCGCCGACCTCGTCAAGGAGTACAAGGCGCTGGCCACCACCTGGCTGAAGAAGCGTGGCGCCTGGCAGGTCGTGGACCGCGTCCAGGCCATCGAGGACGTCTCCGCGCTCGCCGACAACTCCGGCTACTCGCCCTTCCTCACCACCGAGCAGAAGGCCGAACTGCTGGAGACCGCCGACCCGGTGGCCCGGCTCCGGCTCGCCACCCAGCAGCTCCGCGATCACCTCGCCGAGCAGGACGTGGCCGAGACCATCGCCAAGGACGTCCAGGAGGGCGTCGACAAGCAGCAGCGCGAGTTCCTGCTGCGCCGTCAGCTGGAGGCCGTCCGCAAGGAACTGCGCGAGCTGAACGGCGAGCAGGACGGCGAGGAGTCCGACGACTACCGCGCCCGCGTGGAGGCCGCCGACCTGCCCGAGAAGGTCCGCGAGGCCGCGCTCAAGGAGGTCGACAAGCTGGAGCGGGCCTCCGAGCAGTCGCCCGAGGGCTCCTGGATCCGCACCTGGCTGGACACCGTCCTGGAGATGCCGTGGAACGCGCGCACCGAGGACGCCTACGACATCCGGGGCGCCAAGTCCGTCTTGGACGCCGAGCACGCGGGCCTGGACGACGTCAAGGAACGCATCACCGAGTACCTGGCCGTGCGCAAGCGCCGTGACGACCGGGGCCTCGGCGTCATCGGCGGCCGGCGCGGCGGCGCGGTGCTCGCGCTCGTCGGCCCGCCCGGCGTCGGCAAGACCAGCCTCGGCGAGTCCGTCGCGCACGCGATGGGCCGCGAGTTCGTCCGCGTCGCCCTCGGCGGCGTCCGCGACGAGGCGGAGATCCGCGGCCACCGCCGCACCTACGTCGGCGCGCTGCCCGGCCGGATCGTACGGGCGATCAAGGAGGCCGGGTCGATGAACCCGGTGGTCCTGCTGGACGAGATCGACAAGGTCGGCTCGGACTTCCGGGGCGACCCGGCCGCCGCCCTGCTCGAAGTCCTCGACCCGGCGCAGAACCACACCTTCCGCGACCACTACCTGGAGGTCGAACTCGACCTGTCGGACGTGGTCTTCCTGGCCACCGCCAATGTCCTGGAGGCCATCCCGGAGGCGCTCGCCGACCGGATGGAGATCGTCCGCCTGGACGGCTACACGGAGGACGAGAAGGTCGTCATCGCCCGGGACCACCTGCTCCCGCGCCAGCTGGAGCGGGCCGGTCTCGGCGCGGACGAGGTCACGATCGCGGAGGACGCGCTGCGGGCGCTCGCCGGCGAGTACACCCGCGAGGCGGGCGTGCGCACCCTGGAGCGGACCGTCGCACGGCTGCTGCGCAAGATCGCCGCCCAGCACGAACTGGGCGAGCGGGAGCTGCCGTTCACCGTGCGGGCGCGGGACCTGCGGGGCCTGATCGGACGCCCGCACCACGTGCCCGAGTCCGCCCAGGACCCGGCCGAGCGCCGTACGGCCGTCCCCGGAGTGGCGACCGGCCTCGCGGTGACCGGCGCCGGCGGCGACGTGCTCTACGTGGAGGCGTCCCTCGCCGACCCGGAGACCGGCGCGGCGGGCCTGATCCTGACCGGTCAGCTCGGTGACGTCATGAAGGAGTCGGCGCGGATCGCGCTGAGCTTCCTGCGCAGCCACGGCGCCGAACTGGAGCTGCCGGTCGGCGACCTGAAGGACCGGGGCGTGCACATCCACTTCCCGGCGGGCGCGGTCCCCAAGGACGGCCCGAGCGCCGGCGTCACCATGACGACGGCCCTCGCCTCGCTGCTGTCCGGGCGGCTGGTGCGCACGGACGTGGCGATGACCGGCGAGGTCTCGCTGACCGGCCGGGTGCTGCCCATCGGCGGCGTCAAGCAGAAGCTGCTCGCCGCCCACCGCGCCGGGGTGACCACCGTGGTCATCCCCAAGCGCAACGAGCCCGACCTGGACGACGTCCCGGCCGAGGTGCTGGACAGGCTCGACGTCCACGCCGTGACCGACGTCCGCCAGGTCCTGGAACTGGCGCTCGCGCCCGCGACCAGCGGTGCGGCGCCGGAGGTTCCGGCGGCGGCGTGACGGACGCCGCCGGACGAGCGGAGGCCCGGGTTCTCGTGAGGGAGGCCCGGGCCTTCGCGCGAACTCGACATCCCGACGTAACGGGCGATTCGGGCCCCGTCAAGCCCCGAATCCCCGGAACATGACCCCACCCGCTCCCGCCCCGCCTACTGGAAGCACGGGCCGCGCCGGAGACACCGGAACAGACCAGGCCCCCGTACCAGGAGGAGTGAACCATGGAGCGCACGAACGAGACCCGGCACGCCGACCGCTCGAAGCTCGGCACGCGCCTGGCGGCCGCGGCCGCCGCCACCGCCGCCGTCGCGGGCGGCATGCTGCTGCCGGCCGTCACGGCCACGGCGGCCCCCATGCCGCAGGCACCCGCCGCGGCCCAGGCGCTGACCGGCCACGACCGAGACCGTCACGATCACCACGACCGTGACCACCACCAGTGCAGGGACCACTGGGACGACCATCACCACGACCACCACGACCACCACGACCACCACGACCACCACGACCACCACGACGACCGGCACTGACCGGCGCGCGGCGCGGTGGAGCGGTCGGCCGGGGCCTCAGGGCGTTCCGACCGACTGCTCCGCCCACACCGTCTTGCCGACCCGGTCGTGCCGGGTGCCCCAGCGGTCGGCGAGCTGGGCGACCAGCAGCAGGCCCCGCCCGCCCTCGTCGAAGGTGCGGGCCCGACGCATGTGCGGGGTGGTGCCGCTGGCGTCGTACACCTCGCTGATCAGGGTGTCGCCCTGGTGGATGAGCCGGAGCCGGATGGGCGGGCGGCCGTAGCGGATGGCGTTGGTGACCAGCTCGCTGACCATCAGCTCGGTGGTGAACGCGGCCTCGTCCAGGCCCCACGCGGCGAGCTGCTCGTCGGCGTACCGGCGGGCCAGGGAGACCACGGTGGGGTCGTCGGCCAGCTCCCAGGAGGCGACCCGGTCCTCGTGCAGTGCCCGGGTACGGGCCAGCAGCAGGGCGATGTCGTCGTCGGGGCGGTGGCTGAGCAGTTCGGTCAGGACCCGGTCGCAGACCGCGTCCAGCGAGGTCGCCGGACGCCCCAGCGCGGCGAACATCTTGTCCAGCGCCTCGTCGATGTCGTGGTCCCGGGCCTCGAACAGACCGTCGGTGTAGAGGGCGAGCAGACTGCCCTCGGGCAGCTCCGCCTCGACCGCCTCGAACGGCAGCCCGCCGAGGCCCAGCGGCGGTCCCGCGGGCACGTCCAGGAGGCGGACGGCGCCGTCCGGGGTGACCACGGCCGGCGGCGGGTGCCCGGCCCGGGCCAGGGTGCAGCGGCGCGAGACCGGGTCGTAGACGGCGTACAGGCAGGTGGTGCCGATGCCGCCGGCGGTCTCCGCGTCCGGGTCCGCGCTGCCCTCGTCGGCGGCGAGCCGCAGCACCAGGTCGTCGAGGTGGGTGAGGAGTTCGTCGGCGGGCAGGTCGACGTCGGCGAGGGTGCGCACCGCCGTCCGCAGCCGGCCCATGGTCGCCGAGGCCCGGATGCCGTGGCCCACCACGTCGCCGACGACGAGCGCCACCCGGGACCCGGACAGCGGGATCACGTCGAACCAGTCGCCGCCCACCCCGGCCCGGGACGCGGCCGGCAGATAGCGGGTGGCGATCTCCAGCGCGCCCTGGTCGGGCAGCGGGTGCGGCAGCAGGCTGCGCTGGAGCGCCATGGTGGTGGTGCGCGAGCGTGGCAGGTCACGGGCGCGCTGGATGCCGTCGGCCGCCTTGGCGGTGAACTCCTGGGCGAGCCGCGTCTCCTCCGGGCCGAACGGCTCCCGGTCCCGGCGCCGCCCGAAGAGGGCCACGCCGAGGAGGTCGCCCCGGTCGAGCAGCGGCACCGCGAGCAGCCAGCGGGACCCGGAGGAGCGCAGCCAGGCGGCGCCCGGGTCGAGCGTCGCCCACGCGGCGACCGCCGGGTCCGTGGCGTCGTACAGCAGCGGACGGCCCGCCGCCATGGAGTGTGCCGGCGGGGAGTCCGCCGGGCAGACGACCGCCTCGCCGACCCCGGCGCCGGCACCCGGCCCGGCACCGTCCGGGACCGCGCGCAGGGCGGCCCGGCGCAGGACCAGCGGACCGGCGTGCTGAGGGCCGGCGCGCGGGGCGTCGAGCAGGTCGACCGTCATGACGTCGGCCAGCCGGGGGACCGTCACCTCGCCGAGTTCCCGGGCGGCGCGGGCCCGGTCGGCGACGGTGCCGACGCGCGAGCCGCTCCGGTCGGCCGGAGGCGGGGCGCCGGTCTCCCCGGCGGGCTGCTGGGTGGACAGGCACACGGCCCGCACCCGTCCGCCGGCGTCCTTGAGCGGGGTGAGGACGGCGGCCAGGCCCAGCTCCGGGGCGAGCCGGACGCGCACCTCCTGCGGCCGTCCGCTCTCCAGCGCGAGCCGCATCGAGCGGTCGGCCTCCTCGCTCGCCGCGCCCGGCACGATATGGGCGAGGCACAGCCCCCGGATCGCCGCCTCGGGCAGGGCCAGGGCGTGCTCCATCCGCCGGTTGGCGCGCACCAGCCGCTGCTCGGCGTCGAAGATGGCCAGCGGGAACGGCGACTGGAGGAAGGTCCACTCCTCCAGCGGCTCGCCCCGGGGCGGCTGGGCGCGGGCCGGTACGGCGATCACCACCAGCCAGTCGGTGGCTCCGGCGGCGCTGGTACGGCGGTGCGCGAGCACGCCCAGTTCCCGGGGCCGGCCGTCGCGGTGGCGCAGCGGGATCGTGCCGTTCCAGCGCTGCCGTCCGGCCAGGGCCCGGCGTACGGCGGCGCCGTCGGCGGCGAGCAGCGCGGTGGCGGGCCGGCCGACGACGGCGGCGGAGTCGTAGCCGAGCAGCCGCCGGGCGCCCTCGCTCCAGCCGGTGAGGATGCCCTGTTCATCGATGGTGGCCGTGGCCGTGTACGTCGACTGTCGCTCCATCGCCGCTCATCTCGCCCTTGCCCTTGCTCGGCACGCTCCTCCTGACCAGCATGATCCCGGCCGGCGCGGAGCACCAACGCACGCTCCCGGCCCCCGCCGGAGGAGACGGGGGCCGGGGCGCGGGGTGTCAGCCGTTGGCCAGGGCCCGCACCCGGTCCAGGGCCCCGTTGAACTTGTCGTGGTCGCCGACGGTCGGCCCCGACGACGTGTACTGCCACATCGTGTAGAAGGACCAGCCGGCCGGCAGGGTGCCCGGGTCCGAGGCGTACCGGGCGATCCAGAGCGGATTGTTCGCGGCGAAGCCGCCGGAGTTCCCGGTGCACTGGCTCCACCAGCTGGTGGCGGTGTAGATCACCGGGTAGCGGCTGGTGCGCGCCTTGTAGGTGGTGACGAAGTCGCTGATCCAGCCGACCAGCTGGCTCGCGGTCCTGCCGTAGCAGGCGGCGCCGTACGGGTTCCACTCGATGTCCAGTGCGGCGGGCAGCGTCCGGCCGTCCCGGGACCAGCCGCCGCCGTGGTCGACGAGGTAGTTGGCCTGGGTGGCGCCGCTGGTGGTGTCCGGGGTCGCGAAGTGGTAGGCGCCGCGGATCATCCCCACGTTGTAGGAGCCGTTGTACTGCTGCGCGAAGTAGGGGTTGGTGTAGTACGTGCCCTCGGTGGCCTTCGTGTAGGCCCAGCGGACCCCACTGCCCCAGAGGGTGGACCAGGCGACGTTGCCCTGGTGTGCGGAGACGTCCACGCCCTCGGTCTGGGTGGCGTCGCCGGTGGTGGGCGCCCCGGCGCCGCCGTCGTGCGCGAGGACGCCCATGCCCAGGTAGGCGGAGCCGCGGCTGGGCACGGTCGCGGCCTGGGCGGAGGCGAGCGGGAGGGTGAGGGCGAGCGTCGCCAGCAGGGCCGTGAGCAGGACGGCGA
>NZ_JANUGP010000052.1 GCF_024753135.1 Streptomyces pyxinicus
CCCCCCCCCCCCCCCCGCCCCTCCCCCCCCCCCCCGCCCCCCCCCCCCCCCCCCCCCCCCCCCCCGCCGCTCCGACCCAGCCCGAGGACGACGCCCGATGAGCACCCAGCAGCCCCCCATGCCGCAGGCCCACGCCGCAGCGCCCGAGTGGCAGGCGGCGCCCGGTGGGCCGTACCCCGGCTACACCTCGCCGATCCCGGTCGTCCGCGCCCACCTCGGGCACGCGGTGGCCTCCGAGTGGACGAAGATCAAGTCGGTGCGCTCCACGATGTGGACGCTCGGTGTCTTCGTCGCGCTCGTCATCGGCATCGGCCTGCTGACCGGCGCGCTGATCCAGGCCAACTCCGACTCCGAGACCCTGTCCGGCGAGAACCCGCTGTCCTTCGGCGTCTTCGGCCTGCTGCTCGGCAGCGTCTGCGTCATCACGCTCGGCGTCATGACCACGGCCTCGGAGTACGGCACGGGCATGATCCGCACGACGATGACCGCGTGCCCGAGCCGGGTCCGGGTGCTCACCGCCAAGGCGGTCGTGTTCTTCGGCCTGGCCTTCGTCGTCACCCTCGTGGCGTCCGCCTTCGTGGCCATGGTGCAGGCGTCGATGCTGAGCGGCACCGGTGCCCGGACGCCGTCCGGCGGCGACTGGTTCAAGGCCACCGTCGGCGTCAGCCTCTACCTGGCCCTGCTCGGTCTGTTCTCGCTGCTCATCGGCTCGGTCATCCGGCACTCGGCGGGCGCCATCACCATCATGATCGGCGTGGTCCTCGCCCCGCTGGTGCTCGCGCTGTTCATGGTCACCGAGTCCCTGAACAAGCTCCGCGAGTGGCTGTTCGAGTACTCGATCCCGAACCAGATGGGCGTCTTCTACTCCAACTCCCTCGGCGACTCGGGCCCCTCCGGCTGGGACTCCCTCTGGATCATGCTGGGCCTGACCGCGGCCGCCTACGCCGCGGCCTGCGTCCTGCTGAACAGCCGGGACGTCTGACCGGCCCTCCCGGCCGGCCCTCTCAGAACCTCGGCGCGTTGCGGGACCGCTGCACCCGGGTGGTGCGGCGGTCCTTCGCGTTCCAGCAGGACTTGTGCCAGTGCCGGCGGTCGTCCACGCCCGCGTGTTCCGGCCAGGCGACCACGTGCGGGACGCCGGAGGGGATCAGCTGGTCGCAGCCGGGGCAGCGGTAGGTCTTGCCCTCCGCGCTCGCGCCGGCGACATGGCGCACGCTCCAGGCCTCGCCCTGCCAGCTCTCCGTGGACTGCCAGCCGCCGTACCGCCCGGCGCTGTCGTCCTCGGCGCTGCGGCCCGACGATCCGGCTGCCTTCGGTCGGTTGCGACGCGGGGACACGGGACACCTCTCGGGGCTATACAGGAAGCACGGCTGAACCCAGCCTACGCGCCACGGCGAGGGGTACGCGTACGGCGCCAACCCGTACAAGTCCCCCTCCAACAGCCCGCATTCTGAAGACAATCGGCAAATCCTGTCGCCAGGCCGTGTCCTCGGCACGTGTCAGACGGTTATGCCGGTCGGGGGAGCTCCGGGTCGGAGCCAAGGAAGCAGGAAAAGAGCGATGCGCGTAGGAAGTTTTGTCCTGGCGGCCCAGTTCCCGGGCCAGGGCCAGGGGGAGGCGCTGCACCGGGCGGTGCGCTCCGCCGAGGTCTCCGAGGAAGCCGGGCTGGACGCCGTCTGGCTGGCCGAGCACCACTTCGTGCCGTACGGCACCTGCCCGTCGGCGGTCACCCTGGCCGCCCTGCTGCTCGGCCGCACCCGCCGCATCCGCGTCGGCACGGCGGTCAGCGTGCTGCCCACGGTCCACCCGGTCGCCCTCGGCGAGCAGGCCGCGCTGCTGCACGTGACGAGCGGCGGGCGGTTCTCGCTGGGGGTCGGCCGGGGCGGCCCCTGGGTCGACCTGGAGGTGTTCGGCGCGGGCCTGGAGGCGTACGAACAGGGGTTCCCGGAGTCACTCGATCTGCTGCTGCGCTGGCTGCGCGAGCCGGCCGTGGCGGCCTCCGGTGAGCGCTTCTCCTTCCGCGAGGTGCCGGTCGTCCCCCGTCCGTCGGAGGTGCTGAGCGAGGCCCCGGGTCCCGAGGTGGTGGTCGCCTGCACCTCGCCGGCGAGCGTACGGCTGGCCGCCGAGCGCGGGCTGCCCATGCTGCTCGGCATGCACGTCGGGGACGAGGAGAAGGCCGAGATGGTCGCCCTGTGGCGGCGCTCGGCCCGCGCGGCGGGCCGGCCGGCCGAGGAGGTCGCGGACGCCGCCCATGTCTCGGCCGGCGTCTGCCAGCTCGCCGACCGCCGCGCGGACGCCGCCGAGACGCTGCTGAAGGCGATGCCGGGCTGGTTGCGGCAGGGTCTGGGCGCCCATATGACGGTGGACGGACGGCCCCGCTCCATGCGCGACCCGTACGCCTACACGGAACTGCTCTGCGGGCTGCACCCGGTGGGCACACCCCGGCTGGCCGCCGACCGCCTCGCGGCGACAGCCGAGCGCACCGGCATCTCCCGCTTCGCCCTCCTGACGGAAGGCTCGGGCGACCTGGCCGCCACCGAGGAGAACCTTCGGCGGCTCGGCGCCGAGGTGCTGCCCCAGTTGCGCTGACAGGCCCCGGCGCGCAAGCCACCTGGGGGGCTTGCCGCCCCTGTACTGGATGCACCTCCCGCGGAGGACGGAGCGGCAAGCGAGCGGCTCGGCACCTGGGCCGTACCGAAGCCGTGGGTCAGCAGTCCCGCAGTTCCGGCGACTGGTTGAGCAACTGATTGCGCACCGACGTGAAGCGGGCCAGCGTCTCGTCCACCGAGGCGTCCAGCGGGAACACCGCCACGCGGTGGCAGTTCTGGAAGGCCAGCCGTACACCGAAGTGCCGCTGCAGGGCGCCGCGTATGGCGTCACTCGCGAGCGCACGCAGCAGCTGACCGCGTGCCTGCTCGTCCGGCGGGGGCGTCTGGTTGTCGGCGAAGGGCCCGCCGTCCACCTTCAGCTGGGCCACCAGGGAGCTGATCATCTCCCACGCGTAGGGCAGGGAGGTCCGGACGCAGTCGACGAATTCCGCTTCGTCGACCTCGCCTCGCTCGGCCTGTTCGAGTAGGGCCGGTGAGACGTCGAGCGACATGGGTTCTCCTCTCGCACCCCCGAGGCTCAGGGGTTGCCGGACAGATGAGGGAAGTTCGCGATTTCGAACACACTCAGTACACGAGGCGCGACCTCCCGTTCACTACGTTAAGCAACGGTCGGTGACCACACCAGCAGAATGCGTATATGGAACGGTCGAGTTACGCCCACAATCGGCCAGGGAGGAACAAGAGCTTCCAGGGACAATTGGGGCGATCACCCGGGTCCGGGACGGGCGGATCGCGCGCACCGACGGGCGTCGAGTAGCGTTGCCGACCATGCGTCTCGTCATTGCCCGGTGCTCGGTCGACTACGCCGGCCGGCTCACCGCCCACCTGCCCTCGGCACCCCGCCTGATCCTGGTCAAGGCGGACGGCAGCGTCTCCATCCACGCCGACGACCGGGCCTACAAGCCCCTCAACTGGATGTCGCCGCCCTGCGCGCTGAAGGAGGGTGCGGGCGACGAAGCGGGCGTGTGGACCGTCGTCAACAAAGCGGGCGAGAAACTGATCATCACGATGGAGGAGATCCTCCACGATTCCTCGCACGAACTGGGCGTGGACCCCGGTCTGATCAAGGACGGCGTGGAGGCACACCTCCAGGAACTGCTCGCCGACCGCATCGAGACACTGGGCGACGGCTACACCCTCGTCCGCCGCGAGTACATGACCGCCATCGGCCCGGTGGACATCCTGTGCCGGGACGCCGACGGCGCGACGGTCGCGGTGGAGATCAAGCGGCGCGGCGAGATCGACGGCGTCGAGCAACTCACCCGCTACCTCGACCTGTTGAACCGCGACCCGCACCTGGCCCCGGTCCGCGGCGTCTTCGCCGCCCAGGAGATCAAGCCCCAGGCCCGCGTCCTCGCCACCGACCGCGGCATCCACTGCCAGATCCTCGACTACAACGCCCTGCGCGGCATCGAGGACGACAAGCTCCGCCTGTTCTGACCCCCGTCACATCACACGGTCGGCGCCGTCCGGCGACGCCGCCGAGGTGCTCGACGCCACCGGACCGCTCGCCGTCTTCGCCGTATCCGTCATGTTCGTCGTGTTCGTCGTGGAGGGGCCCGTCGAACCGGTCGGGGAGCCGCTCCCCGAGGGCGGGGTGCTGGGCGTCGTAGGAGTCTCGGACGGCGGGTCCGTCGGCCCGGTCTTCGTCGGATGCGGTGAACTCGGCTTGGACGGCGACGACTTGGACGGCGACGGAGACGTGCTCCCCGGACGGCTCGTGCCGCCCGGGTGGCTCGACGGCCCCGCCGTGACCGGTGGCACCGGGTCGTCGGTGGTGCCGTAGGTGCCGTCCGGGCCCGGTGCCGTGGGGCGGGCCACGGCCGTGCCGGCACCCGCGCCCGAACCCGTGCCCGTGCCCGTGGTGGCCGTGTCGCCGCCCGGGGCCCCCGGGTCGGCCCCCAGGCCGCCGTCGTCCACGTCCTGTGTCGCGGACGGGTCGACGTCGACCGTGCCGGCCGGGTCCTTGCCGGCGTTCTCGTTCGAGGTCATGCCGAGCGTCACCACCGTGCCGAGCACCACCGCGAGCAGCGCGCCCGAGCCGGCCGCCACCAGGTTGCGCCGGGCCAGTCGCCGGAACCCGCCCACGGGCTTGCCGGCCGCGCCATCGGCTGTCGGCTGCCGGGTGACCAGCGTGTCGCCGGCGAGGCCGTACGGCACCCGCGGCAGTTCCTCGGGCCGCGTGTCCGGCACCTCCGGCACGGTCCAGGCGGCCACCGCGGGCACGGGAGGCACGTCGCCCGAGCGGTCGGCGACCAGCGCCAGTGCCCGCCGCCCGGCGACCGCGCCCCGCTTGTCCGCGAGTGCCGCGCGCAGCCCGATGGACGCCTCCAGCTCGGCACGGGCCCGGTCGAGTTGCCCGCCGCAGAGCGCGAGGACGCCCAACTCGTGCTGGAAGAAGGCCTGTTCGGCAACCTCACCGGAGGCCCGGGAGGCCTCGGCGCCGGAGCGCAGGGCCCGCTCCCAGGCGGTCCAGTGCAGGCCGGCGGCGAAGGCGGGCGCGGCCGTACGGGCGAGCCGTACCGCGGGGGTCTCCTCGCCCTCGGCCGGCGGCACCGCCCGCGGCACGACGGCGGCCAGCGCGGCCAGCACCGCGTCGGCCTCCTGGCAGACCCGCGCCGGGGTGACCGAGGGGTGCCCGGCCCACCAGGCGTAGTGCCGGGCGGCGGCGAGCGCCCGGTCCGGTGCGTCGTCGGCGTACCCGGCGGCCTCCAGCTGGGCCGGCACGCCCGCCGCGAGGCGGTAGCGGGCGCCGACCGGGGAGACCAGCCCGCAGGCCGCCAGCTCGCCGAGGGCGGCGTCCGCGTGCGTGTCGCCGACCAGGGCCGGCAGATGCGCCTGGTGGGGCACCTCGCCGCCGAGGGCGACCGCGAAGCGCAGGGCGGCCCGGGCGGAGCCGCTGAGCCGGGAGGCGAGCAGCGGGGCGGGGGCGGCGGCCTCGCCGAGGGAGGGCAGCGGGACGTCCTCCCCCGGCCCGTCGGCGAGGTCCGGGGGCACGTCGGAGGGGCGTACGTCCTCGAAGACGCCGTACTCGTCCACCGCGCCGGTGCTGGCCCGCAGTTGGTCGCGCTGCCGGAGCAGGGCGCCGGCCTGGACGAACCGGAGCGGCAGCCCCTCGGACTCGAACCAGAGGTCGCCGGCCCAGTTGGCCTCCTCCTCGGTGAGCACCCGGCCTACGGTCCGCTCCAGGATCTCGACGCCGGCCGCGCGGTCGAGGCCGCCGAGGTAGACCTCCTCGACGTCCGAGTCGGCGGACGGCGCGGGCACGTCCGGGGTGGCCGCCAGCAGGAACGCGCACTCGGGGGTGGCGTCCAGCAGCGCGTCCAGGGCTGCGCCGCCGAACTCCAGGTCGTCCAGGACCACGACCGCGCCGATCTCCCCGACGAGCGCGTGCAGTTCGGCGGTGTCCGGGCGGTAACCGGGGGCGTCGTACACGGCGTGGCAGAGGTCGGACAGCACCTCGTCGGCGGTGCGGTGGTAACCGCTCAGCCGGACCACGCCGTCGGGGGCGAGGTCCCGGCAGTCCTCGGCGACCAGGTCGAGCAGGGCGGTGCGGCCGGAGCCGCCGGGGCCGGTCAGCCGTACGGTGCGGCCGCGGGCCAGCAGCCGTACCAGGCGCTCGCGTTCGTCCTGGCGCTCCAGCAGGGAGTGGTCCCGCGCCGGCAAGGGCTGGTCACGCGCCGGCGGGGAGTGGTCCGGCGTCGGCAGGGAGTGGTCCGCGCGGGCGGGGCCGGGCGGCACCGGGGGGCGGGCGGCGCGCTCGGCCTCGGCGCGCTCGGCGGCGGTGAGCCGGCCCGGGCGGGCGGGGCGTTCGGCGGGCGGACAGGGCTCTATCTCGCTGCCGTCCACGGGGTTGACGGTCAGCAGCAGGTCACCGGTGACGACCCGGGCCGTGCGGACGACGGCGGGCGCGTTGGCGGCGAAGTCGGCGGCGAGGGGTTCCCGGGGCGGGCGGCGGCTGAGTGCCTGGCCGTGCTCGTCGGGTCCCGGGGTGTTCGGGTCCATGGGTTCAAGCCCCCCAAAAGCGTCGTGCGTGATCCGGCCCCTCCCGGCCTGCCGCACACCGCGCAGTCGCTTCTGGTCCGGGCCCGCTCGGTCGAGGGTTGCGAGGCGGCGGGCGACCGCACCCTAAACCTTCGGTCAGTATCTCCGACAGGGCGGGGTGCCGTGCGGTCCGAGAGATCACGGTCTTGTGAGGATTGCTCCCGACCAGGTGGTTGCGCCGGGACGACGGCCTACACCCGGGGCAGCGACTCCACGCCGATGCCGCCCTCGATGGCGAGGATGCGGTGCAGCCGGGTGGCGACCAGCAGGCGCTGCATCTGGGCGGGCACGCAGCGCAGCACGAGCCGGCGCCCGCAGCGGCCGGCCCGCCGGTGGGCACCCATGATCACGCCGAGGCCGGTGGCGTCCCAGGAGTCCAGTTCGGACAGGTCGAGCACCAGGTCGCCGACGCCGTGGTCGACCGCCGAGTGCAGGGCCGTACGGGCGTCCGCCGCGCTGCGGACGTCGAGGCGGCCCCCGACGACCAGCTCGGCGTGGTCGCCCCTGATGTACATATGCGCTCCCGGTTGAGTGCGGTCGGCGTCTCCGGTGACGGTGCCAATGCACCGTCTGACTGCGTGAGTGGCGGAACGGTTGCTGGTTGTGAGCGAACCGATACCGGATTCACCCCTTGGAGTGGTCTTCCTAGGGGTGAATCCGGGGACGGACCGCCTGGGTGGGTACGTCGGTACGCGCGGGTGGGTGCGTCGGTACGCGCCCGGAACGCGCCTAGTACGTGTAGAAGCCCTGCCCGCTCTTGCGCCCGATGTCACCGGCGTCCACCATCCGGCGCATCAGCTCCGGCGGGGCGAACTTCTCGTCCTGCGACTCGGTGTAGATGTTCCCGGCGGCGTGCAGCAGGATGTCCACGCCGGTGAGGTCGGTGGTGGCGAGCGGGCCCATGGCGTGGCCGAAGCCCAGCTTGCAGGCCAGGTCGATGTCCTCGGCGGTGGCGACGCCCGACTCGTAGAGCTTGACGGCCTCCACGACGAGGGCGGAGATGAGCCGGGTGGTGACGAAGCCGGCGACGTCGCGGTTGACGACGATGCAGGTCTTGCCGACCGACTCGGCGAACTCCCGTGCGGCGGCGAGGGCTTCGTCACTGGTCTTGTAGCCGCGGACCAGCTCCACGAGCCGCATCATCGGCACCGGCGAGAAGAAGTGCACGCCGACGACGCGCTCCGGGCGCTCGGTGGCCGCCGCGATCTTGGTGATCGGGATGGCGGAGGTGTTGGAGGCGAGCACGGTGTCCTCGCGCACGATCTTGTCGAGCGCGCGGAAGATCTCGTGCTTGACCTCCAGCTTCTCGAAGACGGCCTCGACCACGATGTCGGCCTCCGCGGCGGCGTCCAGGTCGGTGGTCGCGGTGATGCGGCCGAGGGCGGCGCCGGCGTCCTCGGCCGCCAGCTTCCCCTTGCTCACGAACTTGTCGTACGAGGCCTTGATGCCGTCCGTACCCCGCTTCAGCGCCTCGTCGGTGACGTCGCGCAGCACGACCTCCCAGCCCGCCTGCGCGGCGACCTGGGCGATACCGGACCCCATGAGCCCGGCCCCGATGACAGCGAGCTTCCGTGCCACTCCGACTCCTCGAAACACTGTTGACGTCTGCCTCCTCGGCGGACCATAGCGCTCCGGAGCGGCCCTGTGACCGGTAAGTAACGCGCGTCACGTCCCCATTGACGGACATCACACCAGCGGGGCTCAGAGTGCGCCACGGACGGCGTAGTTGAGGACCTTTTCGCTCAACAGGTCCTCGATGTCGTCCAGCAGGGCGAGTACCTCTCGTGACACTTCGGCCGGTTTGCGGCCGGCGACCATCTCACGGCCGATGGTGACGAAGACGGCCTCGTGGACCCAGCAGACCTGACCGGCGATCAGATCGGGCAGCGGGTCCTCGGCGCCGGCGCCGGTCTCCTCGCGCAGGGCCGCCGCCACGTTGTCGTGGATCTCCTGCTGCAGGCTCCACAGCCGCGAGCGCAGCGCCGGTGCCGCGTGGATGACGCGCATGAAGCGGTCGTAGCCCTCCATCAGGCCGACCCGGGGCGAGACGGCCTCGACCTCGCCGCGCAGTTCACGCAGCACGGCACGGGCGGCGGACTCCCCCGCGTCCCGGCCGCGGATCCAGCGGGCGAGCCGGTCGGTCACGCCGGCGGAGCGGTCGAAGAAGAGGTCTTCCTTGGCCGGGAAGTAGTTGTAGACGGTGTTGACGGAGACGTCGGCCGCCGCGGCGATCTCGGCGACCGTGACCGCCTCGAAGCCGCGCTCCAGGAACAGTCCCGTGGCGACATCGGAGATGTACTGCCGGGTCTGCCGCTTCTTCCGCTCCCTGAGCCCTTCTGCCATACCCGCATCCTAGCTTTGCTGGGGACCCTGAAAACTTGGGGTGATCGCAAAATTGCATGGACTCTGTTTTTCTGGGGCCATGGCAGCAGTCATCAGTGCGGCGGGCCTCGCCCGCACGTTCTCCACCAGGTCCGGCCCCGTCGAGGCGGTGCGCCGCGTCGACCTGACCGTCCGGGAGGGCGAGATCCTGGGCCTCCTCGGCCCCAACGGCGCCGGCAAGACGACCACCCTGCGGATGCTCTCCACCCTGCTCGCGCCCACCGGCGGCGCGGCGACCGTGGCCGGGCACGACCTCGCCGGCGATCCGGCCGGGGTACGCCGTGTCTGCGGGTACGTCGCCCAGTCCGGCGGGGTCGATCCCCACATCACCGCGCGGGAGGAGCTGGTCACGCAGGGCCGGCTGTACCGCCTGTCGAAGGCGGAAGCGGTGGCCCGGGCCGCCGAACTGGCCCGGGAGCTGTCTCTGCTCGATCTGCTGGACCGCAGGACGGGCGCGCTCTCCGGCGGACAGCGCCGCCGCCTCGACATCGCGATGGCGCTCACCCACCGCCCGAAGGTGCTCTTCCTGGACGAGCCGACGACCGGCCTCGACCCCGGCAGCCGCGCCGACCTGTGGGACCTGGTCCGCCGGTTGCGCGACGAGCACGGGACGACCGTCTTCCTGACCACCCACTACCTGGACGAGGCCGACGCCCTCGCCGACCGCCTGGTCGTCGTGGACCGGGGCGTGGTCGCGGCCGAGGGCACGCCGAGCGCGCTGAAGCGCGAGTACGGCGGCTCGCCGCACGCCACCCTCCAGGACACCTTCCTCGCCGTCACCGGCCGCGCTCCCGCCGCCGACGCCGCCCCCGCCTCCGTCTAAGGACACCGGAACCGACGATGTTTCTGCACGACACCGCCCTCGTCTACGGCCGCTATCTGCGCCAGTCCCTGCGATCCCGCTTCGCGCTGCTCTTCGGCGTGCTGACGCCGCTGCTCTATCTCCTCTTCTACGGCCCGCTGCTCACCGGCCTGCCGCTGGGCGGCACCGGCAGCTCCTGGCAGCTGCTCGTCCCCGGGCTGCTGCTCCAACTCGGCTTGTTCGGAGCCCTGTTCGCCGGGTTCACGGTCATCATGGAGAAGGGGCAGGGGGTGGTGGAGCGGATGCGGGTGACACCGGTCAGCCGGCTCGCCCTGCTGCTGGGCCGGGCGCTGCGCGACGCCACGGTGTTCGTCTTCCAGGCGGTGCTGCTGGTGCTGGCCGCCCTGGTGATGGGCCTGCGCGCCCCGCTCCCCGGCATCCTGATCGGCTTCGCCTTCGTGGCCCTGCTCACCCTGTCCCTGGCCGCCCTGTCGTACGCGCTCGGCATGAAGGTCCGCACCCCGCAGGAGTTCGGGCCGCTGATCAACGCGGTGTCGATGCCGTCGATGCTGCTGTCCGGGCTGATGCTGCCGATGACCCTGGCACCGGGCTGGCTGGACGTGCTCTCGCACTTCGTGCCGTTCCGCTACCTGGTGGACGCGGTGCGCGACGCCTACGTCGGCCGGTACACGAGCGCGCACATGCTGTACGGCTCTCTCGTCGCCGTCGCCTTCACGGCGCTCGCGGTGACGGTGGGCACACGTGTGTTCCGGACGGCCGGAGCGTAACTACGCTGGCCGCATGGTCAATCTGACGCGCATCTACACCAGGACCGGCGACAAGGGCACCACCAACCTCGGCGACATGAGCCGGGTCGCCAAGACCGACCTCCGGATCTCGGCCTACGCCGACGCCAACGAGGCCAACGCGGTGATCGGCACCGCGATCGCGCTGGGCGGGCTGGACGCGGAGGTCGTCACGGTCCTCACCCGCGTCCAGAACGACCTGTTCGACGTGGGCGCCGACCTGTCGACGCCGGTGGTGGAGAAGCCGGAGTACCCGCCGCTGCGGGTCGAGCAGTTCTACATCGACAAGCTGGAGGCGGACTGCGACCGCTTCAACGAGCGGCTGGAGAAGCTGCGCTCCTTCATCCTCCCCGGCGGCACCCCGGGCGCGGCCCTGCTCCACCAGGCCTGCACGGTCGCCCGCCGCGCCGAGCGCTCCACCTGGGCGGCCCTGGAGACCCACGGCGACACCATGAACCCCCTCACCGCCACCTACCTCAACCGCCTCTCGGACCTCCTCTTCATCCTGGCCCGCATGGCGAACAAGGAGACGGGGGACGTGCTGTGGGTGCCGGGCGGGGAGCGCTAGATGAGTAGTTCCGATGTGGTTCAGTGGTCGTAGGCGATCAGTGATCTGGTGATGGGTGCGCCGGTGGTCCGGTTGTGCCAGATGGCGCAGGTCATCGCCAGGATCCGCTGGGCCACCCGGACTCCGACGCCTTCGGTGGTCCGTCCGCCGTGCTGTTCCAGGTCGAGCTGGCCCTTGAGGGTGTCGTTGACTGACTCGATCAGCTGCCGCACCGTTTTGAGCAGGGCTTCTGCGGGCTGTGGGGTGACGGTCCGCGCGCCCCCGGTTCCGGCGCCGGGCTGACCGGGATGCGGGAGCGGGCCACGCTGCTCGGCGGGACCTTCACGGCCGGCCGGGACGGCAGGGACGGACCGCTGTGGACCGTGTACGCCGTCCTTCCGCTCACCGAAGGAGGCCGCGCGATACGGGTCCTGGTCGCCGAGGACCAGTCGGCCGTGCGCGCCGGCCTCGTGCTGATCCTGCGCAGCGCGCCCGACATCGAGGGGTCGGGGAGGCGGCGGACGGCGAGCGGGCGGTGCGGCCGGCCCGGGAGCTGCGGCCCGACCTGGTGCTGATGGACGTGCAGATGCCGCGTCTGGACGGGGTGTCGGCGGCCCGGGAGGTGGTGGCGGAGGGGCTCGCGAACGTGCTGGTGCTGACCACCTTCGATCTGGACGCGTACGTGTTCGGGGCGCTGCGGGCGGGCGCGGCCGGGTTCCTGCTGAAGAGCGCCGAGGCGCGGGACCTGCTCACGGCGGTGCGGACGGTGGCGCGCGGGGAGGGGATCGTCGCACCGGCCGTCACCCGGCGGCTGATCGCCGAGTTCGCGGCGGGTCCGGTACGGGAGCCGGGGCCCGACCCCGCCGTACTGGCTCCGCTCACCCGGCGTGAGCGCGAGGTGCCGGCCCGGCTCGGCGAGGGGCTGTCCAACGCCGAGATCGCGATGCGCCTGGAGATGGCGGAGGGCACGGTGAAGGCGCACGTCAGTCGGCTGCCGGCCAAGCTGGGGCTGCGCAGCCGGGTCCAAGCGGCCGTGCTGGCGCGGGAATTGGGGATCTAGAAGCCCGTGAGGAGGAATGGTCCAGACCTATTGACCCATGGTCCAGACCTTTCTACTCTCGGGTCACCGTGGGCGTGAAGGCTCAGTCACGCCCCTGACATCCCCACTAAAGAGGGAGGCGCAGCATGCGCTTCAGACACAGAGCCGCGGCAGGATTCGCGACACTGTTGCTCCCCCTGGCCGGCCTGGTCGGTCTCGCGAGCCCCGCCCAGGCCGCGAGCAACGCGACAGCCGGCTTCACCAAGACGAGCGACTGGGGTACCGGCTTCGGCGGCCAGTGGACCGTCAAGAACACCGGTACCAGCTCGATCAGCTCCTGGACCGTCGAGTGGGACTTCCCCTCCGGGACCTCCGTCACCTCCGCGTGGGACGCGGACGTGACCAGCTCCGGCACCCACTGGACCGCCAAGAACAAGTCCTACAACGGCACCATCGCCCCCGGCGCCACCGTCTCCTTCGGCTTCAACGGCTCCGGCTCCGGCTCCCCCTCCAACTGCAAGCTCAACGGCGACAGTTGCGACGGCACGACGGTCCCCGGTGACGCGGCACCCTCCGCCCCCGGCACCCCCACCGCCTCCGGCGTCACCGACACCTCGGTGAAGCTCAGCTGGGGCGCGGCCACCGACGACAAGGGCGTCAAGAACTACGACGTGCTGCGCGACGGCGCCAAGGTCGCCACCGTGACCACCACGTCGTACTCGGACACCGGCCTCACCGCCGGCACCGACTACTCCTACACCGTGCAGGCCCGCGACACCGCCGACCAGACCGGCCCGGTCAGCGCCGCGGTCAAGGTCCACACCACCGGCGGCGGCACCACTCCCCCGCCCACCGGCGACAAGGTCAAGCTCGGCTACTTCACCGAGTGGGGCATCTACGGCCGCAACTACAACGTCAAGAACCTGGTGACGTCCGGCTCCGCCGCCAAGATCACGCACATCAACTACGCCTTCGGCAACGTCACCGGCGGCAAGTGCGCGATCGGCGACTCCTACGCCGACTACGACAAGGCCTTCACCGCCGACCAGTCCGTCAGCGGCGTCGCCGACACCTGGGACCAGCCGCTGCGCGGCAACTTCAACCAGCTGCGCGAGCTGAAGGCCAAGTACCCGAACCTCAAGGTGCTGTGGTCCTTCGGCGGCTGGACCTGGTCCGGCGGCTTCGCCGACGCCGCCAAGAACCCGGCCGCCTTCGCGCAGTCCTGCTACGACCTGGTCGAGGACCCGCGCTGGGCCGATGTCTTCGACGGCATCGACATCGACTGGGAGTACCCGAACGCCTGCGGCCTGACCTGCGACACCTCCGGCGCCGCCGCCTACAAGAACGTGATGGCCGCGCTGCGCGCCAAGTTCGGCTCCACCAACCTGGTCACCGCCGCCACCACGGCCGACGGTTCGGCCGGCGGCAAGATCGAGGCCGCCGACTACGCGGGCGCCGCCCAGTACGTCGACTGGTACAACGTGATGACGTACGACTTCTTCGGCGCCTGGGACGCGAAGGGCCCGACCGCCCCGCACTCCCCGCTCACCTCGTACTCGGGCATCCCGAAGGCGGGCTTCACCACCGCCGACGCGATAGCCAAGTTCAAGTCGATCGGCGTCCCCGCCAAGAAGCTCCTCGTCGGCATCGGCTTCTACGGCCGCGGCTGGACCGGCGTCACCCAGGACGCCCCCGGCGGCACGGCCACCGGACCGGCGGCCGGCACCTACGAGCAGGGCATCGAGGACTACAAGGTCCTCAAGTCGTCCTGCCCGGTCACCGGCACCGTCGCGGGCACCGCCTACGCGCACTGCGGCAGCAACTGGTGGTCCTACGACACCCCGGCCACCATCGCCGGCAAGATGGCGTGGGCCAAGGACCAGGGCCTCGGCGGCGCGTTCTTCTGGGAGTTCAGCGGCGACACCAGCAACGGTGAACTGGTGAACGCCATCAGCAGCAACCTCTAGCAGTACTGGGCGACATTGACGCTCCCCCAGACTTCGTCCGGGGGGACCCCCACCCAGCGGGTGAATGTGGCTACGCCACATTCACCCGCTGTCCGGGCGGAGCTGCCTCCAGCCACGCGAGGAAACCGGTCAGCGCGTCTTCGCTCATGGCGAGTTCGAGGCGGGTGTCCCGGTGGGTGCAGGCGAGGACCACCGCGTCGGACAGCAGCGCCAGTTCCTCCTCGCCCTCCGGCAGCCGGCGGCCGGCCACCTCGATCCGGGCGCGCTCCAGGACCCGGCGGGGCCGGAAGCCGTAGGAGAAGACGCGGTACCACTCGATGCGGTCGCCGTTGTAGCGGGCGACCCCGTAGCTCCAGCCCTTGCCGCCGGTGTCCGGTTTCTCGGCCACGTCCCAGCGCAGGGAACAGTCGAAGGTGCCGCCGGAGCGCTGGATCAGCCGGCGCCGCAGCCCGAACAGGAACAGTCCCGCCACCACGAGCGCGACCACGATTCCGCACACAGTCAGAGCGAGGACCATCGGCACCGACCTCCTCGTCTCCCGGGCAGTAGAACTGCTCTTGTCACTGAGTAATGAAACGGAAAAAACACCCACATCTGCCTCAGCCGCGACCGGCACCGGATTACTCCGGGCCGGCCGCGGCTGAGTGACGTCAACGTACCGCGCGGCTAATTCAGCGCGCCGTCGCAGCGCGCAGTCGGACATCCGCACGGCGCTCGGCGGCGGCATCGCCCTCCGCCTTCGCCTGCTCCAGCTCCCGCTCCGTGCGCTGGACATCGATCTCGTCCGACAGCTCGGCGATCTCGGCCAGCAGGGAGAGCTTGTTGTCCGCGAACGAGACGAAACCGCCGTGCACCGCGGCGACGACCGTTCCACCATCACTCGTACGGATGGTCACCGGGCCCGACTCCAGCACACCGAGCAGCGGCTGGTGACCGGGCATGACGCCGATGTCGCCGGAGGTGGTGCGCGCGACGACCAGGGTGGCCTCGCCGGACCAGACCTGGCGGTCGGCGGCGACCAGCTCGACGTGCAGCTCAGCAGCCAAGAGTGGCTCCTCGGGTCACCACCCGGCAGGGGTGCCGGGTGTTGGGGTCAATTCTAGTGGGCGTGGGAGAGGGGGCGGGACGCACCCCGCCCCCTCCGGTGAGCACGAGGCTCAGGAGACGCCCAGCTCCTTGGCGTTGGCCTTGAGGTCCTCCAGGCCACCGCACATGAAGAACGCCTGCTCGGGGAAGTGGTCGTACTCGCCGTCGCAGATCGAGTTGAACGCGGCGATCGACTCGTCGAGCGGCACGTCCGAACCGTCCACGCCGGTGAACTGCTTGGCGACGTGGGTGTTCTGGGACAGGAAGCGCTCCACCCGACGGGCACGGTGGACGACGAGCTTGTCCTCCTCGCCCAGCTCGTCGATACCGAGGATCGCGATGATGTCCTGGAGGTCCTTGTACTTCTGGAGGATCGTCTTCACGCGCATGGCCGCGTTGTAGTGATCCGCCGCGATGTAACGCGGGTCCAGGATCCGGGACGTGGAGTCCAGCGGGTCCACGGCCGGGTAGATGCCCTTCTCCGAGATCGGACGGGAGAGCACCGTCGTCGCGTCGAGGTGGGCGAAGGTGGTGGCCGGGGCCGGGTCGGTCAGGTCGTCCGCGGGGACGTAGATCGCCTGCATCGAGGTGATCGAGTGACCGCGGGTCGACGTGATGCGCTCCTGGAGGAGACCCATCTCGTCGGCCAGGTTCGGCTGGTAGCCCACCGCGGAGGGCATGCGGCCGAGCAGCGTCGAGACCTCGGAACCGGCCTGCGTGAAGCGGAAGATGTTGTCGATGAAGAACAGCACGTCCTGCTTCTGGACGTCACGGAAGTACTCGGCCATGGTGAGGCCGGCCAGCGCGACGCGCAGACGGGTGCCCGGGGGCTCGTCCATCTGACCGAAGACCAGCGCGGTCTTGTCGATGACGCCCGAGTCGGACATCTCCTCGATGAGGTCGTTGCCCTCACGGGTGCGCTCGCCGACACCGGCGAACACGGAGACACCGTCGTGGTTGTTGGCGACGCGGTAGATCATCTCCTGGATGAGCACCGTCTTGCCGACGCCGGCACCGCCGAACAGGCCGATCTTGCCGCCCTTGACGTACGGGGTGAGCAGGTCGATGACCTTGACGCCGGTCTCGAACATCTCGGTCTTCGACTCAAGCTCGTCGAAGTTCGGCGCCTTGCGGTGGATGCCCCAGCGCTCGCCCGTGTACTGCTCGTCGACGTTCAGCACCTCACCGAGGGTGTTGAACACCTTGCCCTTGGTGAAGTCACCGACGGGCACCGTGATGGAGTTGCCGGTGTCGGTGACCGCGGCCTGGCGGACCAGACCGTCGGTGGGCTGCATGGAGATGGTGCGGACCAGGCCGTCACCCAGGTGCTGGGCGACCTCCAGGGTCAGCGTCTTCTTCTCGCCGGCGTTGGCCGGGTCGGCCACCTCGACGTGAAGGGCGTTGTAGATGTCCGGCATCGCGTCGACGGGGAACTCCACGTCGACGACCGGGCCGATGACCCGGGCGACGCGGCCCGTGGCCGTCGCGGTCTCAACAGTGGTGGTCATTATCGGTCACTCCCCGCGGTCGCGTCGGCCAGGGCACTGGCGCCACCGACGATCTCGCTGATTTCCTGGGTGATTTCGGCCTGGCGGGCCGCGTTGGCAAGACGGGAGAGCGTGTTGATCAGCTCGCCCGCGTTGTCGGTGGCCGACTTCATCGCGCGCCGCGTGGCGGCGTGCTTCGAAGCGGCCGACTGGAGCAGCGCGTTGTAGATGCGGCTCTCCACGTAGCGCGGCAGCAGGGCGTCGAGGACGTCCTCCGCCGAGGGCTCGAAGTCGAACAGCGGGAGGATCTCGCCCTGCGGCTTCGCCTCCTCGGCGACCTCTTCGAGGCGCAGCGGAAGCAGCCGGGCGTCCAGCGCCGTCTGCGTCATCATCGAGACGAACTCGGTGAAGACGATGTGGAGTTCGTCCACACCACCCTCGGCCGTGTCCTTCTCGATCGCCTCGATCAGGGGCGCCGCGACCTTCTTGGCGTCCGCGTACGTCGGCTCGTCGGTGAAGCCACTCCACGACTGAGCGATCGCGCGCTCACGGAAGTTGTAGTGCGCCACACCGCGCCGGCCGACGATGTACGTGTCGACCTGCCTGCCCTCGCGCTCCAGGCGCGCGGTCAGCTGCTCCGCCGCCTTGATCGCGTTGGAGTTGAAGGCGCCGGCCAGACCGCGGTCGCTCGTGAGGAGCAGGACCGCGGCACGGGTCGGGTTCTCCGTCTCCGTGGTGAGCGGGTGCTTCGTGTTCGAACCCGTACCGACCGCCGTGACCGCACGCGTCAGTTCCTGCGCGTACGGCGTGGAGGCCGCCACCTTGCGCTGCGCCTTGACGACGCGCGAGGCGGCGATCATCTCCATCGCCTTGGTGATCTTCTTGGTCGCGGTGACGGATCGGATGCGACGCTTGTAGACCCGGAGCTGGGCTCCCATGAGTCAGGTCCTTCCTTACGTCACTTGGCGGCAGCGGCAGGAGTGTCCTCGCCGAGCAGCTTGCCGTCCGAGGTCTCGAACTGCTTCTTGAACTCCGCCACCGCGTCGTCGATCGCCTGGATGGTGTCCTGGGACATCTTGGCGCCCTCGCGGATGGAGGTGAGCAGGCCCGCCTCCTTGCGGTGGAGGTAGTCCAGCAGCTCGCGCTCGAAGCGGCGGATGTCGGCGACCGGGACCTCGTCCATCCGGCCGTTGGTGCCGGCCCAGACGGAGACGACCTGGTCCTCGGTGGCCATCGGCTGGTACTGGTCCTGCTTCAGCAGCTCGACCATGCGCTGACCGCGCTCCAGCTGGGACTTCGAGGCCGCGTCCAGGTCGGAACCGAAGGCGGCGAACGCCTCCAGCTCACGGAACTGGGCGAGGTCGACACGGAGCCGGCCGGAGACCTGGCGCATCGCCTTGTGCTGCGCGGAACCACCGACTCGGGAGACGGAGATACCGACGTTCAGCGCGGGGCGCTGACCGGCGTTGAACAGGTCCGACTCCAGGAAGCACTGGCCGTCGGTGATGGAGATGACGTTGGTCGGGATGAACGCCGAGACGTCGTTGGCCTTGGTCTCGACGATCGGCAGACCGGTCATCGAACCGGCACCCATGTCGTCGGAGAGCTTGGCGCAGCGCTCCAGCAGGCGAGAGTGCAGGTAGAAGACGTCACCCGGGTAGGCCTCACGGCCCGGCGGGCGGCGCAGCAGCAGCGACACGGCGCGGTAGGCATCGGCCTGCTTGGACAGGTCGTCGAAGATGATGAGGACGTGCTTGCCCTCGTACATCCACTGCTGGCCGATGGCCGAACCGGTGTACGGCGCCAGGTACTTGAAGCCGGCCGGGTCGGACGCCGGGGCGGCGACGATGGTCGTGTACTCCAGCGCGCCGTTCTCCTCCAGCGCGCGGCGCACGCCGGCGATGGTGGAGCCCTTCTGGCCGATGGCGACGTAGATGCAGCGGACCTGCTTCTTCGGGTCGCCCGTGCGCCAGTTGTCGCGCTGGTTGATGATCGTGTCGACGGCCAGGGCGGTCTTGCCGGTCTGGCGGTCACCGATGATCAGCTGACGCTGACCGCGGCCGATCGGGGTCATCGCGTCGACGGCCTTGTAGCCGGTCTCCATCGGCTCGTGCACCGACTTGCGCTGCATGACCGTGGGGGCCTGCAGCTCAAGGGCGCGGCGGCCGGACGTCTCGATCTCGCCGAGGCCGTCGATCGGGTTGCCGAGCGGGTCGACGACACGGCCGAGGTAGCCCTCGCCGACCGCGACGGAGAGGACCTCGCCGGTACGGGTGACCGGCTGACCCTCCTCGATGCCGCTGAACTCACCGAGGACGATGGCGCCGATCTCGCGCTCTTCCAGGTTCAGCGCGAGGCCGAGGGTGCCGTCCTCGAACTTCAGCAGTTCGTTGGCCATGGCCGAGGGCAGGCCCTCGACCTTCGCGATGCCGTCGCCGGCAAGGGTGACCGTACCGACCTCCTCGCGCGAGGCCGCGTCCGGCTTGTACGACTGGACGAAGTTCTCCAGCGCGTCCCGGATCTCCTCCGGCCGGATCGTGAGCTCCGCCATCTGGGTTCCCTGCTCTCCTTGTTGGGCCCGAAGTTTCACTTTGGGGGGATGGGGACTCCCCCCAACAGGAGGTGAATCCTCTGCACGGCCCAACCGGGCCGTAAGTACGTACTGCGGTCTCCCGGGTTCCGCGGAACCCGGGTGCGTTGTTGCTAGCTCGCCAGTCGGCGGGCGGCGTCCTCCAGCCGGTCCGCGACCGAGCCGTTGATGACCTCGTCACCGATCTGGACCCGGATGCCGCCTACGACATCGGGGTCCACGTCCAGGTTGAGGTGCATCCGACGACCGTAGAGCTTGGCCAGGGCGGCGCCGAGGCGCTGCTTCTGTCCGTCGCTCAGCGGCACCGCCGAGGTGACGACGGCGACCACGCGGTCCCGGCGCTCGGCGGCCAGCTTGGACAGGGACTCCAGTCCCGCTTCCAGGCTACGTCCACGTGCCACGGTCACCAGGCGCGTCACCAGCCGCTCGGTGGCGGGCTTGGCGCGACCGACGAGCAGCCGGTGCAGCAGCTCGGTCTTGGCCCGCGCCCCGGCAGCACGGTCGGTCAGCGCGGCGCGCAGCCCGGTGCTGGAGGAGACGATCCGGCCGAACCGGAACAGCTCGTCCTCGACGTCGTCGAGCGTGCCCGTCTTCTCCGCGGCGGTGAGGTCGGCGATGTCCGCCAGCTCCTCCAGCGCGTCGACCAGGTCGCGCGGCTGCGACCAGCGGGACCGGGCCAGCCCGGACACCAGGTCGGCGGTCGGACCGCTGACCTGGGCGCCGATCAGACGCTGGACCAGCGTCGCCTTCGCCTCTCCGGCCTGCGCCGGGTCGGTGAGGACCCGGCGCAGGCCGGCCTCGCGGTCGAGCAGCGCGGTGACGGCCGCCAGCTCGTCGGCGAGCTGCGCGGCGTCGACGGACGTGGAGTCCGTCAGCGCGTCGAGACGCTCCCGGGCGGCGGACAGTGCCTCGCGGCTCGCTCCGTTCATCGCGTGGCCTCGGCCTTCTCCTCGAGGTCGTCGAGGAAGCGGTCGATCACACGGCTCTGGCGGGCGTGGTCCTCAAGGGACTCGCCGACGAGCTTGCCGGCCAGGTCGGTGGCGAGCTTGCCGACGTCCTGGCGCAGCGCGGACGCGGCGGCCTTGCGGTCGGCGTCGATCTGCGCGTGACCGGCGGCCACGATCTCCTCGCGCTGACGCTGGCCCTCGGCCCGCATCTCGGCGATGAGCACGGCACCCTGCTCCTGCGCCTCCTGACGCAGACGCGCGGCCTCGTGCCGGGCCTCGGCGAGCTGAGCCTTGTACTGCTCAAGGACGCTCTGGGCCTCGGTCTGCGCGGCCTCGGCCTTCTCGATACCGCCCTCGATGGCCTCGCGACGCTCTTCCAGAACCTTGTTGATGTTCGGGAGGAGCTTCTTGGCGAGGAAGCCGAAGACGATGACGAAGGCGAGCAGGCCGATGACGAGCTCGGGGATCGGCGGGATGAGAGGGTTCTCGCCGCTCTCGGCCGCCGTGATGAGCAGCTGGCTCATGTCAGTGCCTTTCGTCTAGTGGGCTTTCGCTGATCGGTGGATCAGGTGCCGTAGACGAACGGCATGACCAGGCCGATCAGGGCGAGCGCCTCACAGAAGGCGAAGCCGAGGATCTGGTTGGCGCGGATCAGACCGGCCGCCTCGGGCTGACGGGCGAGGGCCTGGGTGCCGTTACCGAAGATGATGCCGACGCCGACGCCGGGGCCGATGGCGGCAAGGCCGTAACCGATGGAACCGAGCGAACCGGAGACGGCGGCAAGGGTCTGGGACATGCCAGTTCTTCCTTCTTCTTTACGGACCGGTGGGGGTTGGCCACCGGACGATCGGGGGGTGGGGCGGGGCGGCGCTCAGTGGTGCTCGGCGAGGGCGCCCTGGATGTAGGTGCACGTCAGCAGAACGAAGACGTACGCCTGCAGAGCCTGGATGAAGAGCTCGAAGGCCGTCATCACGATGGTCATGATGAAGCTGACGCCGGCGTAGGCGATGCCGATGCCGTTCAGCAGGTACCAGCTGGCGATCGTGAAGAGCAGCAGCAGGGTGTGGCCCGCGAACATGTTGGCGAACAGTCGCACCGCGTGGGTGAACGGACGGACCAGCAGGTTCGAGAAGAACTCGATGGTCATCGCCAGCGGCAGCACCGCGCCCAGCGACTTGTCGTAGCCGGTCACGTTCTTGAAGAAGCCGACGAAGCCGTGCCGCTTGAAGGTCAGCGAGACCCACAGGACGTACACGATCACCGCGAGGACCAGCGGGTACGAGATGATCGACGTCACCGGGAACTGGGCGACCGGAACGATCGACCAGAGGTTCATCATCCAGATGAAGAAGAACAGCGAGACGACGAGCGGGACGTACTTCTCGCCTTCCTTCTTGCCGATGGTCTCGTAGACGACGCCACGGCGGATGAAGTCGTAGCCCGCCTCGGCGACCATCTGCAGCTTGCCGGGGACGACCTTCGGCTTACGGAAGGCGGCCCAGAAGAAGCCGACGATGATGATGGAACCGAGCAGCGCCAGCAGCATCGTCTTGTTGAAGTACACGTTGCTGTCGCCGTCGCCCCACAGGGGCTTGAACAGGAACGAGTGCAGGCCGGGAGCCGGGAAGCCACAGCCGTCGAAGATGTGGCAGTCGGTCTCGAAGGCGAGCACCTGCGTCGGATCAGCACTCACCGCGGGCTCCTTCAGCGTGGCGCATAGGTACGGCAACCTCGTTGTGTCGGCGCGGCGCGGGGCCGCGGTTCGGCACGGGACTGGTGTTACGGATGTGGGGGCGGCTGGGGGGCATCTCGCCTCGCGATTGAGCAGGCGTCAGCTCGATTGCCCGCGCCCGCGATGCCGCAGTTGGCACCGGACGATAGCAGGATCTCTCATGTGCCTTTATCCCGGCCCTACCCCTCACGACGAGTGCCCCGACTTGTCGGGCTCGACGTACAGGATCTTGGACTTCATGTGCGCACGCGTCTGCGCGCCGATCCAGGCGAGGGTGGCGGCGACGAGCGTGATCGCGAAGGCGCGGGGGTTGAACAGCGTGGTGTGCTTGAACGCCGCCACGAAGACGAAGAGCAGCAGGATCTGCGCCGCGTAGAGCATCAGCCCCATGGCCTGGAACAGATGCGGAAGCGATGTGGCGGTGCGCTGCAGGACGTAGAGGCCGAGCCCCATGAACAGCAGCACGATGACCGTCGCGACGCCGGCCCCGATGGCTCCCTCGCCGCCCGCGACCACACCGCTGACGACGGCGGCGATCGCGCCGACGGCAGCCGTGGGCACGGCGGCCTGAGCCAGGATCCGGACGTCATTGGACGGCATGGCGGCAACTCCGCTTTCACAGGGGGCAGGGTGTCGTCATGGACGAGCGTAGTCCCGGGCCGAGTGTTCGTTACCTCGCACCATCGGGCCGTCGCGCAAGCGCCTTCGGCTCTGTCCCGGGTTCTCGTGAACCGTATCACAAACTATTTGATGAGGTCTTTACCTGCTTGGTGTGCTTGCTGTCACACATGAGAGTGACAGTGCCCGTCTGTGCAAAAACCGGGCCCAGTTGTCTGGTATTAGGGGGCTTTGCTCCCCCACGAGTTGGCAATGCTCTAGTCAGATTCTTACCTTGGCCGCCTCAGGGACGGTTCAGGAAACGCGAACGGGGTCCGATCGCCGTCGCCCCGTTGACGCCCGCGACACCGGCCGGGACGGGGGTGCGCTCGCCTGCCTCGTCGGTGTCCGGCGCTGCCGCGGAGTCCTCGGTCACCGTCTCCGCGGGGGCGCCGCCGCGCCTGCGGTAGCGCGGCGGGACGAACCGCTGGGCCCACACCGGTACCCGCGGCGTGAAGCGCGGGAGCAGCAGCAGGACCAGGCCCACCGCGCTCAGGAAGACCACGCCGAGGACGATCCACATGGAGGCGGAGTTGACCGAGTAGGCCAGCGCGCCGAAGGCGATCAGGGCCGACCAGAAGTACATGATCAGCACGGCCCGGCTGTGCGAGTGGCCGATCTCCAGCAGGCGGTGGTGGAGGTGGCCCCGGTCGGCGGCGAACGGGGACTGGCCGCGCCAGGTGCGGCGGACGATCGCCAGGATCAGGTCGGCGGCCGGCACCGCGATGATCGTCAGGGGGAGGATCAGCGGGATGTAGACGGGCACCGTCTGGTGGACCGCCGCCTTCTCCGAACCGGTGAACAGGGCGAGCGCGTCCGGGTCCACCTGGCCGGTGATGGAGATCGCGCCGGCCGCCAGCACCAGGCCGATCAGCATCGAGCCCGAGTCGCCCATGAAGATCCGCGCCGGGTGCATGTTGTGCGGCAGGAAACCGAGGCACATGCCCATCAGGATCGCCGCGAACAGCGTCGCCGGGGCCGCCGCCTCGATGCCGTACGAGTACCAGATGCGGTACGAGTACAGGAAGAACGCCGCCGCCGCGATGCACACCATGCCCGCCGCGAGACCGTCGAGGCCGTCCACGAAGTTCACCGCGTTGATCGTGATGACGACCAGCGCGACCGTCAGCAGCGTGCCCTGCCACTGGGTCAGCGCCACGTTGCCGATGCCGGGGATGGGCAGCCACAGGATCGTCAGACCCTGCATGACCATCACGCCCGCGGCGATCATCTGGCCGCCCAGCTTGATCAGGGCGTCGATCTCGAACTTGTCGTCCAGGACGCCGATCAGCCAGATCAGGGCAGCGCCGGAAAGCAGGGCGCGCGGCTCGTTCGACTTGACGAAGACCTCGTTGAGGTTGGTCAGGTGGTCGGCGACCAGCAGGCCCGCGCACAGCCCGAAGAACATGGCGATACCGCCGAGTCGCGGAGTGGGTTCCCGGTGCACGTCACGTGCCCGGATCTCCGGCATCGCCCCCGCCACGATCGCGAACTTCCGTACCGGCCCTGTCAGCAGGTAGGTCACCGCGGCCGTGATGCAGAGCGTCAGCAGGTATTCACGCACGGGCTTCCCCACAGGTCTCGCTGGCCATCACAGCCCCACACCCTAGCGACGGACGCATACGGATGAGGACTTCCGGGTAGCGATGATGGTTGCACGGGTGGCTGTGTGCGGCGGTATCCGACCGGTTCGCAGGGGTATCCGCCTCCGCTCGGTCACTCCGGATACGGCGGAAATCCTTCGGTCAGCTCCCGCACCTGGGTCCGCGCCGCCGCCGGGTCCGCCGTACCGCGCAGCACCGACGCGAGCAGCGCCGCGATCCGTACCATCTCCGGCTCCCCCATGCCCTGCGTGGTCACCGCGGCCGTGCCCAGCCGCAGGCCGCGGCCGTCGCCGTGCGGCAGCGCGCAGCAGTCCAGCACCAGGCCGGCGGCGAGCAGCCGGCCGCGGGCGGTGCGGCCGTCGACGCCGAGCGGGGCCGGGTCGGCGGTGATCAGGTGGGTGTCGGTGCCGCCGGTGGTGACGGCCAGCCCCTCGGCGGCCAGGTGGCCGGCCAGCACCCGCGCGTTGGCGACCACCTGGTGGGCGTACGCGGCGAACGCCGGCGCCGCCGCCTCCCCGAACGCGACGGCCTTGGCGGCGATGGTGTGCATCTGCGCCCCGCCCTGGGTGAAGGGGAACACCGCCCGGTCGACGCGCTCGGCCAGTTCCGCGCCGCACAGGATCATTCCGCCGCGCGGTCCGCGCAGCACCTTGTGCGTGGTGGCGCAGACGATGTCCGCGTACGGCACCGGGTTGGGCGCCGCTCCCCCGGCGACCAGGCCGGCGGGGTGCGCGGCGTCCGCGATGAGATAGGCGCCGACCTCGTCGGCGACCTCCCGGAAGAAGGCGTACTCGATGTGCCGGGGATAGGCGATGGAGCCGCAGACGATCGCCTTGGGCCGGTGGTTGCGGGCCAGGTGGCGCACCTGGTCGCGGTCGACGAGCCCGGTCTCGGCGTCGACGCCGTAGCCGACGAAGTCGAACCAGCGGCCGGAGAAGTTCGCCGGCGAGCCGTGGGTGAGGTGGCCGCCGTGCGGCAGGCCGAGGGCGAGCACGGTGTCACCGGGGCGCAGCAGGGCCGCGTAGGCGGCGAGGACGGCCGAACTCCCGGAGTGCGGCTGGACGTTGGCGTGTTCGGCCCCGAAGAGCGCCCGGGCCCGCTCGACGGCGAGGCGTTCGGCGGCGTCCACGAGTTCGCAGCCGCCGTGGTGCCGGGCGCCGGGGTAGCCCTCGGCGTACTTGTTGGCAAGCGGTGAGCCGAGGGCGGCGAGGACGGCGGGCGAGGTGAAGTTCTCGGCGGCGATGAGCTGGAGCGTCGTGGACTGCCGCCGCGCCTCCCCGAGCAGGATGTCGGCCAGTTCCGGGTCCTGCCGCCGCAGGACGTCGGTCTCGTGCGGGGTGGTGACCGACATGGCGGGCTCCGGGCTGTCGACGGTGACGTATCCCCAATGTAGGCCCGGGGTGCGGGGGACGCGCGGTCGTCACGTCCCGCCCTGTCCGCCTAGGTGTGCGCGAGTCGCCCGCTCAGGTGTGTGCGGGTACGCCGGTCAGCGCGGTGACGACCGGGTCCAGCGCGTCCCGTATCTCGTCCCCGATGGAGCGGAAGAACGGCAGGGGCGCCCCGTAGGGGTCGTAGACCTCGTCCGCCTCGGCGGTCGGGGCGAGCAGCCAGCCGCGCAGCGCGGCGGCGGCACGGACCAGCGCACGGGCCCGCAGCACCACCCCGTCCTCCAGCGGCGGCAGGGTGGTCGGGTCTATCGCCCGGACCAGGCGGGTGAACTCCTTCAGCGTGAAGGTGCGCAGGCCCGCCGAGTGGCCCATGGAGATGACCTGGGCGCGGTGGTCGCGGGTGGCGGTCAGCACCAGGTCGGCCATGATGACGTGCTCGTCCAGCAGCTCCCGGCCGATGAAGCCGGCGGTGTCCGCGCCGAACTCGGTCAGCACCGCCTCCGCGTTGGCCTCCATCGGCGCGCCCTCGTGGCCCCAGGTGCCCGCGCTCTCCACGATCAGCCCGCCGCCGAGCACGCCGAGCCGCTCCGTCACGAAATGGCGGGTCAGCCGCTCGGTGATGGGTGAGCGGCACACGTTGCCGGTGCTGACATGGAGGATGCGGAAGGAGTCGGGCGGAAAGCCGAAGGTGCTCGTCCGCTCCGCGACCTGTTCCCCGCCGCCTATGCCACGCCCCGCCTCAGGGGCCGTCAATTCGCCACCTCGAGGTCGGGTACGACCTTGCGCAGCTCCTCCGGCGAGATGGCACCCTCGCGCAGCAGCAGCGGCACCTCGCGGGAGACGTCCACGATGGACGACGGCACGTTGCCCGGGGTCGGGCCGCCGTCGAGGTAGACGGAGACGGAGTCGCCGAGCATGTCCTGGGCGGCGTCGCAGGTCTCCGGCGACGGGTGCCCGGTCAGGTTGGCGGAGGAGACGGCCATCGGGCCGACCTCGGTGAGCAGCTCGATGGCGACCGGGTGCAGCGGCATGCGTACGGCGACCGTGCCCCGGGTGTCGCCGAGGTCCCACTGGAGGGACGGCTGGTGCCGGGCGACCAGCGTCAGGGCGCCCGGCCAGAACGCGTCGACCAGTTCCCATGCCTGCTCCGAGAAGTCGGTGACGAGACCGTGCAGGGTGTTCGGGGAGCCGATGAGGACGGGCGTGGGCATGTTGCGGCCCCGGCCCTTGGCGGCGAGCAGGTCGGCGACGGCCTCCGAGGAGAACGCGTCGGCGCCGATGCCGTACACGGTGTCGGTCGGCAGGACCACCAGCTCGCCCCGGCGGACGGCGGACGCGGCCTCGCGCAGACCCGTCACACGGTCGGTGGCGTCGTTGGTGTCGTATCGCCGTGCCATTGCGCGGGCCTCCTCGTACACGTACTGCCGGACTGAAGTGGTGGGGCTGCTCACGGCAGCGCCTTGCGGGCGGTGGCGAACCGCGGGCGGTTGTTGAGGTCGGGGTGGTCGGCCGCGTCGGCCCAGCCCCGCTCCTCGGTGAAGATCCACGGCACCTGGCCGCCCTGAGTGTCGGCGTGCTCGATGACGACGACACCGCCCGGGCGCAGCAGCCGGTGCGCGGTGCGCTCGATGCCGCGGATCAGGTCGAGGCCGTCCTCGCCGGAGAAGAGCGCCAGCTCCGGGTCGTAGTCGCGGGCCTCGGGAGCGACGTACTCCCACTCCGTGAGCGGGATGTACGGCGGGTTCGAGACGACCAGGTCGACCTGGCCGTCCAGGTCGGGGAAGGCGGCCAGCGCGTCGCCCTGGCGCAGGTCGACGCGGGAGCCGGCCACGTTCTTGCGGGTCCACACGAGGGCGTCCTCGGACAGCTCCACGGCGTGCACGCGCGAGCGCGGCACCTCCTGGGCGAGGGCCAGCGCGATGGCGCCGGAGCCGGTGCACAGGTCGACGATGCAGGGCTCGACCACGTCCATGGCGCGGACCGCGTCTATGGCCCAGCCGACCACGGACTCGGTCTCCGGCCGGGGCACGAACACGCCGGGGCCGACCTGGAGTTCCAGGTAGCGGAAGTACGCCCGGCCGGTGATGTGCTGGAGCGGCTCGCGCTGCTCACGCCGGGCGATGACCTCCCAGTACCGGGCGTCGAAGTCCGCGTCCCGCACGGAGTGCAGCTCGCCGCGCTTCACGCCGTGCACGAACGCGGCCAGCTCCTCCGCGTCGTTGCGCGGCGAGGGCACGCCGGCGTCGGCCAGGCGCTGGGTGGCCTGGGCCACCTCCGCGAGCAGCAGGTTCACGCAAGTCCTCCGTGTCGTACTGGTCCGTGCGTACGCCTCTTACGCGGCCGCCAGCTTCGCCGCCGAGTCGGCGTCGACGCAGGCCTGGATCACCGCGTCGAGGTCGCCGTCCAGGACCTGGTCCAGGTTGTACGCCTTGAAGCCGACGCGGTGGTCGGAGATGCGGTTCTCCGGGAAGTTGTAGGTGCGGATCTTCTCGGAGCGGTCCACGGTGCGGACCTGGCTGCGGCGGGCGTCGGCGGCCTCGCGCTCCGCCTCCTCCTGCGCCATGGCGAGCAGCCTGGAACGCAGGATACGCAGCGCCTGCTCCTTGTTCTGGAGCTGGCTCTTCTCGTTCTGGCAGGAGGCCACGACACCGGTCGGCAGGTGCGTGATGCGCACCGCGGAGTCGGTGGTGTTGACCGACTGGCCGCCCGGCCCGGAGGACCGGTAGACGTCGATGCGGAGGTCGTTGGGGTTGATCTCGACGTCGACCTCCTCGGCCTCCGGGGTGACCAGCACGCCGGCGGCGGAGGTGTGGATACGGCCCTGCGACTCGGTGGCCGGCACCCGCTGCACGCGGTGCACCCCGCCCTCGTACTTCAGCCGCGCCCACACGCCCTGGCCGGGCTCGGCGTTCCCGCGGGCCTTCACCGCGACCTGGACGTCCTTGTAGCCGCCCAGCTCGGACTCGGTGGCGTCGATGATCTCGGTCTTCCAGCCGACGCGCTCCGCGTAGCGCAGGTACATGCGCAGCAGGTCGCCGGCGAACAGCGCCGACTCGTCGCCGCCGGCGCCCGCCTTGACCTCCAGGATGACGTCCTTGTCGTCGCTGGGGTCGCGCGGGACGAGCAGCAGGCGCAGCTTCTCGGTCAGCTCCTCGCGCTGCTTGTCCAGCTCCTTGACCTCGGCGGCGAAGTCGGGGTCGTCGGCGGCCAGCTCGCGCGCGGTCTCGATGTCGTCGCCGGTCTGCTTCCAGGAGCGGTACGTGGCGACGATCGGGGTCAGCTCGGCGTAGCGCTTGTTCAGCTTGCGCGCGTTCGCCTGGTCGGCGTGGACCGACGGGTCGGCGAGCTTCGTCTCCAGGTCGGCGTGCTCGGCGACGAGCTCCTCGACGGCCTCGAACATCTTTCGGCTCCTGTACTGCGGTGAAGGGAAGGGCGGGCGACCAAAAACGCCGGTCCCGGGCACACCCCGGAAGGGCGTGGCCGTGGGACCGGCGAATGGGGGCTCGCTACTTCTTGGAGCCGGCGGCAGCCTTGCCGAAGCGGGCCTCGAAGCGGGCCACACGGCCACCGGTGTCGAGGATCTTCTGCTTGCCCGTGTAGAACGGGTGGCACTCGGAGCAGACCTCGGCCCGGATGGTGCCGGACTCGATGGTGCTGCGGGTGGTGAACGACGCGCCACAGGTGCAGCTGACCTGCGTCTCGACGTACTCGGGGTGGATCTCGCGCTTCAAGGTGTCTCCTAGGTTTCGGGAGGGCGCCGGGTCGCCACCGCGGACTGCGAAGGCGTGAACCGGAGCCGACGTACCAGTCTG
>NZ_JANUGP010000053.1 GCF_024753135.1 Streptomyces pyxinicus
GGGGGGGGGGGGGGGGGGGGGGGGGGGGGGGGGGGGGGGGGGGGGGGGGGGGGGGGGGGGGCAGGGCGGGGACCGGGATGGGGCTTGGCCGGGACCTGGCGGGGGCTTGGCCGAGGCCTAGCTTGAGGCTTGGCCGGGACCTGGCGGGGGCTTGGCCGGGGCTTGGCCGGGGACGACGCGGGCCCCCGGGAGAGGTGGTCTCCCGGGGGCCCGGCTACGTCGTCAGAGGCGCCGTGGGGCGGTTCAGCCCTCGGACTTCTCCTCGTCCTTCGCCTCGGTGGTCTCGGCCTCGGCCGACGCCTCCTCGGTCTCCTCGTCCTCGTCGTCCAGGTCGATGACCTCGCCGTTGGTGTCCTTCACCGTGGCGGACTCGACCACGACGGCCAGGGCCTTGCCGCGGGCGACCTCGCCGACCAGCAGCGGCACCTGGCCGCCCTCGACGACGGCCTGGGCGAACTGGTCGGGGGACATGCCGGAGGAGGCCGCACGCCGCATGAGGTGCTCGGTGAGCTCCTCCTGGTTGACGTTGAGGTTCTCCTTCTTGACCAGCTCGTCCAGGACGAACTGGGTCTTGATGCCCTTGACCGCGGCCTCGCGGGTCTCGGTCTCGAACTCCTCGGCGGTCTTGCCCTGGATCTCCAGGTACTTGTCGAGGGTGAGGCCCATCTGGCCGAGCTGGTGGTGCTCCAGGTTGTGCTTGCGGGTGTTGATCTCGTCCTCGAGCAGCTTCTCGGGGACCGGGACCTCGACCAGCTCCAGCAGCTTCTCCAGGACGCGCTCCTGGGCCTGGGTGGCCTGGTCGAACTGCTTCATGTTGGCCAGCCGCTTGCGGCTGTCGGCCTTCAGCTCGTCCAGCGTGTCGAACTCGGAGGCGAGCTGCGCGAACTCGTCGTCCAGCTCGGGCAGTTCACGGGCGGCGACCTGGGTGACCTTGACGGTGACCTCGGCCTCCTTGCCCGCGGCGGAGCCGCCCTTCAGCTCGGAGGTGAAGGTGGCGTCCTCGCCGGCGGACTTGCCCTTGACGGCGTCGTCGATGCCGTCGAGCAGCTCGCCGGAGCCGATGGTGTAGGAGACGCCGCTGGCGATGCCGTCCTCCAGCACCTCGCCGTCGACCTTGGCCTCCAGGTCGATGGTGACGACGTCGCCGTCCTCGGCGGCACGCTCGACCGGGGAGGTGGAGGCGAAGCGCTCACGCAGCTGCTCCACCGACTTCTCGATGTCCTCGTCGGTGACCTCGACCGCGTCGACCTCGACCTCGATGCCGGAGAAGTCCGGGATCTCCAGGGCGGGGCGGATGTCGACCTCGGCGGTGAAGTTCAGCGTCTCGCCGTCCTTCAGCTCGGTGATGTCGACCTCGGGCTGGCCCAGGACGTTCAGGTCGGCCTCGTTGACCGCCTCGGTGTAGAACTTGGGAAGCGCGTCGTTGACGGCCTCCTCCAGCACCGCACCGCGGCCGAAGCGCTGGTCGATGACGCGGGCCGGGATCTTGCCCTTGCGGAAGCCCTTCACCGTGACCTGCTGGTTGATCTTCTTGTACGCCGCGTCGAGGCTGTCCTTGAGCTCCTCGAAGGGCACCTCGACAGTGAGCCGAACCCGGGTCGGGTTCAGGGTCTCCACGGCGCTCTTCACGGTTCGGTCTCCTTGTGGCTGACTTCTCGGGTTCTGCCGGAGCCCAAGGGGCCCGGCGGACTTGCCGCCCGGAGGAGTACGTAGGCCGAGAGGGCCGGGGCACACGGGCGCGCAGCTTGCATAGTAACCGCAGCCGGTCGGCGCCCCAAAAGGCGATCATCGGGACGACACGAGCAGGTCGCGCGCGTCCTGAGCCGGTGGTCGGGGTGGCGGGATTTGAACCCACGGCCTTCCGCTCCCAAAGCGGACGCGCTACCAAGCTGCGCCACACCCCGTCTGGTGCGACACGTAGGGTACATGCCCCGACGGGGCGCCGCCGCCGCAATGGGGAGGGGCGGCGGGGTGTGGCTTGCGGGGGTGGTTCGGCGGGGGCGGCCTGCTGGCACGGGTCGCGGATCGATCCGACGGGTGCGGCTCCGGTGGGTGCGGCTCCGGTGGGTGCGGCTCCGGTGGGTGTGGCTCCGGTGGGTGCGGCTCCGGTGGGTGCGGCTCCGGTGGGTGCGGCTCCGGTGGGTGCGGCTCCGGTGGGTGTGGTGGTGCGGCTTGTGCCGCCGGTCCGGCGGGGGACGGCTTGGCGGGGCTCGCGGTGATCTCGCGGCGAGCGGTCCGGCGGCGGGGAGCGGGCGAGTGTGGTGCCCGCGACCGGTCCGGCGCGGAACAGCCCTGCGCGACTCGCGGGCCGAGGTCCAGCCGGGGGTGGCCTGGTGGCCTGCGGTGCTCTCGTGACGGCCGGTCCGGCGGGGAGTGGCCGCACGTGGCCCGTGAACCCGAGGCTCGGCCGAGGGGTGGCGGCCTGATGTGGCCTGCGATGCCTTCGGGACGGGGGTGGCCTGACGGGGCCGGTGGCGGCCGGGTCGGCAGGCAGTGGGCCGGCGTCGACTCGCGGGCTTCGGCCCAGTGGGGATGGGCCGACGTGGCTCGCGGCAGCCGGGTCGGTGATCTCGTTGGCCTCGGCGGTGGGCGACCCGCTACGATGCCTCCTGTGCCCCGGTCACGGATTGTGGGCGCACTGTCGCGGGCGTAGCTCAATGGTAGAGCCCTAGTCTTCCAAACTAGCTACGCGGGTTCGATTCCCGTCGCCCGCTCTGTTCGGACCAGGGGCCCGGCAACCGCTTCGGCGGTGCCGGGCCCCTGGCGCGTTCAGAACCTGATCGAGTTGATCGAGTCCGCTATCGAGTTCAGGAACCGTTGGATGGACGGCGCCATGCCCGTCGAGGCGAGGAAGAAGCCGAAGAGGATGGCGACGATCGCGGGGCCGGCCTTGATGTTCCCCCCTCGGATCAGCACCACCAGGATGATTGCCAACAGCAGCACCACGGACAGTGAAATGGCCACACTGATCACACCCTCGGTCGGTTCGCTCTCCCGGCCCGGGAGTGGCACCACGCACCCCCGCCACGACCATCGTGCCACCAACCCGGCCCCTCCATGCGGCCCATGACGGAACGTCGGGCGTCGGACCGGCGCGAGTGATCGTCCGTACGGCAATTCGAAGGACGGCGGGGGCGTGACCGGCCGGTTATTCACATGAGTTGGTTGCCGTCTCCACACATCCTGTGCGCAGGTAATTCGAATTCATGACACAGAGACGTCGTATGCCCCGTTTAGTCGGGATGAATCGGTACATCGAGGGTGAACTGACGACCCCCGTGTACCCGCCATCACGTGGACGGGGCAGGCAAGTTCCGTGAATCACGGGGTACTCGGACGGGATAACCAGGAATGACCACGGGGGTTTTACGAAATCCCGTTCACGACGCTAGGGTGCCTGAGATGTTTGACGCCGCCTCGTCCCCCGGCCAGACCCGCAGGCCACTCCCCCCGGCACAGTCGCCGACGGACGGAGTGTCCGGACCGCGCACCCCGGTGAGTACACGGAAGCCGGAGCCTAAGGCGGACAGACCGGGCAAACAGCGCGACGCGTTCTTCGACAACGCCAAGTATCTGGCCATCGTGCTGGTGGCGATGGGGCATTCCTGGGAACCGCTCAAGGGCGACAGCCGGATCCTGGAGGGCGTGTACACGGTCGTGTACTCCTTCCACATGCCGGCGTTCATCATCATCTCCGGCTACTTCTCGCGCAGTTTCGACATGCGCCCGGACCGGCTGAAGCGGCTGCTCACCGGTGTCGCGGTGCCCTACGTGCTGTTCGAGTCCGCCTACCCGCTCTTCAAGAACCTGATCACCGGTTCGCACGAGGAGATCAGCCTCCTCGATCCCTGGTACCTGACCTGGTTCCTGGTCGCCCTGTTCGTGTGGCGGATGACCACGCCGATCTGGAAGCTGGTGCGCTGGCCGCTGCCGCTCGCGATCGGCGTCGCGATGCTGGCGTCCGCCTCCCCGAGTATCGGTGACGACCTCGACCTCCAGCGCGTCCTGCAGTTCCTGCCGTACTTCGTGCTCGGTCTGTGCCTGAAGCCCGAGCACTTCCAGCTGGTGCGGCGCCGCTCGGTGCGGATCGCCTCGGTGCCGGTGTTCGCGGCGGCGCTGGCCATCGGCTGGTGGGCGGTGCCCCGGATGAACACCGCCTGGTTCTACCACCGTGACTCCGCGCAGGAACTGGGCGCGCCCTGGTGGTGCGGCCCGGTGATGACGCTCGCCATGCTGGGCTGCTCGCTGGTGCTGACGGCCTGCTTCTTCGCCTGGGTGCCGGGCCGCACCCGGTGGTTCACCGCGCTGGGCGCCGGCACCCTGTACGGCTATCTGCTGCACGGCTTCCTGGTGAAGCTCGGCGACTACCAGGGCTGGTTCGACCAGAGCCGGCTGCACCACCCGGCCGGCGAGGTGCTCGTGACCCTGCTCGCAGCCGCCGCCGTGACCGTGCTGTGCACCAAGCCGGTGCAGCGCGTCTTCCGCTTCGCGATGGAGCCCCGGATGGAGTGGGCCTTCAAGCAGGACGCCGGGGAACTGGCCCGGCAGCGCGAGAAGAAGGAACGCGAGCAGCGGGAGGGTGAGCGGCGGCAGCGGGTGGGCGTCTAGTCCGTCGTACGTGTCGTACGTCACCGCTCACCACTCACCGCTCATCGCTCCGTCGTACGTCACCGCCCATCGGCCGTCGTACGTCACCGCCCATCCGTCTGCCGGGCCGCCCGCCCCCTACACCTCGTCCAGACCGAGAAGCGCGCGCATCCCCGCGTACTTCTCGGTCAGCCGTTTCCGGGTCGGCTCGGGGAGGACGGCCAGGCGCTCCGGGTCGGCGTTGTGGGCCAGGTCGGACTGCTTCACCAGCAGCGCGCCCGGGGTCGCGAGGATCCGTCGGGCATACTCCCGTGGCTCCTCCCCCGGCCGTTTGGTGAGGGCGTCGACGATCGCCTTGGTGCGCTCGGTGAGCGGCGCCGCGGCCAGCCATTCCCGGGTCAGGGCGTCGTCCTCGACGGAGTCGTGCAGCCAGGCCGCGGCGATCTGCTCCGCGTCACCGCCCCGCGCCCGCACCCCCTCGGCGACGGCCGCGAGGTGCTCGGCGTACGGCCGCCCCGCCTTGTCGGTCTGTCCCGCGTGCGCGTCCCGGGCCAGCGCCGCCACCTCGGCCAGGCCGAGCCGCGCCGTGCCGCCGCCGCTGTCTTCCGTCGTCATCCGCCCAGTCTGGCGCACCCGGTGACGCGGGGCTTCAGTGGTTAGTGGGCGTTCGCCGTCGCGCCCCGGCAGATGAGGAGGAGGGCGCGGTCGTCGTTGACGTCCTTGGCGACCGCCTCGATGAGATGCCAGGCGGCGCCGTGGAAGCCGCCGGCGACATAGCGGTCGGCCTCGCCGGTGAGGCGGTCTATGCCCTCCACGATGTCCCGGTCGGAGGTCTCCACCAGGCCGTCGGTGAACAGCATCAGCACGTCCCCGGGGCGCAGCGAGCCCTTCACGGGGTCGAACTGGGCGCCGTCGTACACCCCGAGCAGGGGGCCATCGGCCGCCTTCTCCTCCCAGCGCCCGCTGCCCGCGCTGAGCTGGAGGCCCGGCGGGTGGCCCGCGGAGTACAGCTCGTAGTCCCCGGAGTCGAGGTCGAGGACCAGGTGGATGGAGGTGGCGAAGCCCTCGTCCCAGTCCTGGCGCAGCAGGTAGCCGTTGGCGGCGGGGAGGAAGGCGTGCGGGGGCAGGGAGCCCAGCAGGCCGCCGAACGCGCCGGACAGCAGCAGGGCGCGGGAGCCGGCGTCCATGCCCTTGCCGGAGACGTCGGTGAGGACGGCCTCCAGGGTGCGGCCGCCGTTGGTGCGGGCCGCGACGACGAAGTCACCCGAGAAGGACTGCCCGCCGGCCGGACGCAGCGCCATCTCGTGGTGCCAGCCGGTCGGCAGCGCGGGCAGCTTGCTCTGCACCCGGATCCGCTCGCGCAGGTCGAAGAGCATGGTGCCGCCGCGCCGCCAGGGCACGCCGACCCGGCTGCGGAACTGGGCGGTGAGCAGCCCGAAGAAGCCGCAGGCGGCGACGACCAGGACCACACCAGGGGTGACCCGGGAGGGGCCCTCGGTGTAGGGGCCGAGCCGTACCGACTCCACGATCAGCGCGGTGGCCGCCGTCGCGTACAGGCCGAGCAGGCTCGCGGGGCGCAGCAGCAGGCCGCCCGCGACGATCGGCAGCACCAGGGTGGCCGGTGAGCACCACACCGAGTTGGCGAGGGTCATGACCGTGAGGAGGGGGATGGTCAGGAGGAGCCCGGCGAAGGCGATCCAGTCGGAGCCGTCGCCGCGGAAGTAGTCCACGGCGCTTCTGCGCAGCCCGACGCGGACCCGGTGCCACTGCATCCGCCACCGGGCCGTGAACGTCTCGGCCTTCGCGCGCCGCTCTCGTCCTGCTGCCATTAGTTCGGGACCCTATCCATCGGACCGGCTGCTTGGCACGGGAGGTCCCACTTGTCCCCCGTGCGGGGCTCCACTTCGCCGCTCGCCTTGCCGTGCGCCGCGTGGTTCGTCCGGGTACGTCCTCGCTCCGCCGTCATCGCGTCCTCACAGTGAACGGCACGCGCGGCCATCGCGGCGCCGTCCCGGGGAAATTGGCTGGCCCGGGCCGCGGGGGCGCTGGTAGGCATGGCGCATGGGCACTGAGTACGCGATGGAGCCGAGGACACTGCGCCCGGAGGAGTTCGACCCCTGGTGGGACCACGTGGTGCGGGCGTTCGGCGGCGGGTCGGCTCCGGCCGAGGAGCGTGCGCTGGACAGGTCCCTGACCGAGTTCGAGCGCAGCATGGCCGTGTGGGACACGGACGCGATCGTCGGTACGGCGGGGGCGTTCAGCTTCCGGATGACCGTGCCGGGCGGTGCGGTCGTGCCCACGGCGGGCGTGACCATGGTCAGTGTCTCCGCGACGCACCGGCGGCGCGGGGTGCTGCGGTCGATGATGCGGCGGCTGCTGGACGAGGCGCACGCCAAGGGCGAGCCGCTGGCTGCGCTGTTCGCCTCCGAGCCGGCGATCTACGGCCGTTTCGGCTTCGGCGCGGCGACCCAGCAGCTCGGTGCCGAGATCGACACCGCCCGGGTCGGCCTGGAGCTGCCCGAGGGCACCGACGAGGTGCGGGTGCGGTACGTGTCGCCGGCCGAGGCGCTGGCGGAGTGCGAGGCGGTGTACGCGGCGCTGGTACCGGGCCGTCCCGGGATGCTGTCCCGGCAGCCGGGCTGGGAGCGGGCCGAGCTGCTCGACCCGGAGAGCGGGCGGGAGGGCGCGTCGGCCCTCCAGTGCGTGCTGGCCGAGCGGGGCGGGGAGGTCACCGGGTTCGCGCGGTTCCGCACCAGGATGGGCTGGGGGCCGAGCGGGCACGACGGCACGGTCACCCTGGAGACCCTGGCCGGGCTCGATCCGGCGACCGAGGGCGCGCTGTGGCGTTTCCTGTTCGGGATAGACCTGATGACGACCCTGTCGGTACGGGGGCGGCCGGTGGACGACGCCTGGCAGCACCAGGTCTCCGACGTACGCCGCTGTCTGCTGCGGCTGCGGGACGCGGGGTACGCGCGTCTGGTGGACGTCGGCGCGGCTCTGTCCGCACGGACCTATCTTGCTCCGGTGGACGTGGTGTTCGAGGTCGAGGACGACTTCTGCCCCTGGAACGCGGGGCGTTGGCGGCTGACCGGGGACACGAAGGGCGCGTCGTGCGAGCGGACCGAGGACGCGGCCGATCTCGCGCTGTCGGTACGGGAGTTGGGGTCGGCGTATCTCGGGGGCGTGTCCCTGCTGTCGCTGGCGGCGGCGGGGCGGGTGCGGGAGCTGCGGTCGGGTGCGCTGACGGAGGCGTCGGTGGCGTTCGGCTCGGCGGTGGCGCCGTGGCTGCCGCATGGGTTCTAGCGGCGGCCCGGTCTCTGGTTCAGCTGGTTCAGCTGGTTCAGCTGGTTCAGCTGGTTCAGCTGGTTCAGCTGGTTCAGGGGCGCTGGCAGGTCGGGCACCAGAAGAGGTTGCGGGCGGCTAGGCCGGCGGTGCGGATCTCGGTGCCGCAGATGTGGCACGGGAGGGTGGCGCGGCGGTAGACGTAGACCTCGCCGCCGTGGTCGTCCACGCGGGGCGGGCGGCCCATCGCCTCCGGGGTGTGCTCCGGGCGCACGGTGTCGATGCGGTTCTCGCGGACGCCCTCGTGCATGAGGACGACCAGGTCGGCCCATATCGCCTGCCATTCGGCGGGGGTGATGTCCCGGCCCGGGCGGTACGGGTCGATGCCGTGCCGGAACAGGACCTCGGCGCGGTAGACGTTACCGACGCCGGCCACGATCTTCTGGTCCATGAGCAGGGCGGCGATGGTGGTGCGGCTGCGGGAGATCCTGCGGTACGCGGTGTCCGGGTCGGCGTCGTCGCGCAGCGGGTCGGGGCCGAGGCGGTCGTGCACGGCCCGCTTCTCGGTGTCCGTGATCAGGGCGCAGGTGGTGGGGCCGCGCAGGTCGACGTACGACGTGTCGTTCGCGAGCCGGAGCCGGACGGTGTCGGTCGGCGGGGGTGCGGGCGCGTCACCGAAGCCGACCTTGCCGAAGAGGCCGAGGTGGATGTGGACCCAGTCGGCGTCCCGGAAGCGCAGGAAGAGGTGCTTGCCGTGGGCCTCGGTGGCGGTCAGCTCCGCGCGGTCCAGCAGGGCGGCGGCGTCGGAGAACTTGCCCTGGGGGCTGGTGACGCGGGGGGCCGTGCCCTGGAAGCGGGCGGCGTAGTCCTGGGCCAGGCGGTGGATCGTATGCCCTTCCGGCAAGGCGGGGTGTCCTTTCGGCGACGTCTTTCCCACCCACCCGTCTCGGCCGACCGAGGGGTGAACGCATGGGCCTACCAACCTAACGGAACCACCGAGCGCGCCGGCAGCGCGGGGGCGTGGGCAGCGGGGGCAGGAGCGGGCGGGCCCGCTGCCGTACGCCAGGCTCGCGTACGGCAGCGGGCCGAGCAGTACTGCCGTGAGTGTCGGCTCCCAACCGTGAGTGTCGGCTCCTAATAGAAGGCGACCGACCAGGCGTGCGGCACTGTACGGACGTAGGTCGGCAGCAGAATGTCGACGAGGTCCTTGCAGGCCAGGTCCGAGTACACGTAGGCGATGCTGTCGGTGGCGTTGACGATCGTGGCGGGGCTGCCGGGCCAGTTGCTCGCGTGGCAGCCGGTGGGGTTCTCCCAGCGGCCACCGTTGAAGATCAGGACTCCGTTCGCGGCCGAGGCCGACTGAGTCGCACCGAGCATGAGCGCGACGCTCGCGCCGAGTACTCCGAGTGTGGTGACAAGACGCCGCATACACATCCCCCTTGATCCGAAACCTCGGTTCCGACCCGCGCCGGTGCGGCGGGGCGGCACCTGGACGATCCGAGCCTGCCGGGCACCCCGTCCGCGGCGCCACGAAATCCCGGTACTTCGGGACGCTGGAACGCGGAAACGCTCTTTGACCAGGGCAGCCGCAAGCAGCCTGGAACGCGGGGCTGGGACGCCCGCGCCGCCGCCTCCCCCGGTGCGGGTCGGTGATCCGCGACTTCGCGTCACCTTCTCGGGCGCCTCCCCAAGATCCCTTTACCGCCCTGTGTAATGAGTCGAAGCTGGTCACAGGTCTTACCTGGCGGGGTGGTGCCTCCGACGCGAACGACAGAACTCATGTCTCATACACCTGCTTTGACCGAATGTGTCCCTGGCCTATGTCGGAGGAGGGCGGAAGTATCCACGGCGTCAGCAGAACTTCCACGAGACAGGAATGACCCATGTTCGCTCGTACGCCACGTATCGCGATCGCCGCGGCAGCCACCCTGCTCACCCTGGGAGCGGGTGCTGCCACCGCGAGCGCCGCGCCCGCCCCCGCGAGGAACTGCGTGCTCAACGTCGACTCAGGCAGCGAACACTGCTACAGCACGTTCCGCGAGGCCATCGCCTCCTCCACCGGCGGACGCATCACCGACGCGCCGCTGTCGGGCAAGCACATCGACCAGAAGCTGGCCGACCGCCTCAAGAGCTCACCGGCCGTCAAGGGAGCGCAGGCCGTGCAGCTCGGCGTCGTCTACACGGACTCGAACTACGGCGGCTCCACCCTCGTCTTAAACGGCGATCACGCCTGCCTCAGCGGCAACGGCCGTGACGCCCAGACCAACCTGAGCGGTACCTTCGACAACTCCGTCAGCTCACTGACCACGCTGTCCTGCTGGCTGGAGCTGTGGGACGCACCCGACACCGCCGGCGTCCACCAGGAGTACCAGCAGTCCACTTCCTACGTCGGGGACGCGATGAACGACCGGGCGAGCTCCATCGCCCTGCTGTAACCGCCGACACACCGCGGCGCCCCGCTCGCTGACTGCCCGGCTCCGTCGGGCGGAGCCGGGCGGGGCGGTCGGCGTACGCGTTACCGCTGCGGGTGGTGCGGCGGGATCGGGGGAAGGTCGCCCGTGGTCTCGTAGGACGTCAGCATGTCGATGCGGCGGATGTGGCGCTCGTCGCCCGAGAACGGGGTGGCGAGGAAGACCTCGACGAACTTGGTCGCCTCCTCCGCGCTGTGCATGCGCGCGCCCACCGCCACCACGTTGGCGTTGTTGTGCTGGCGGCCCAGCGACGCCGTCTCCTCGCTCCAGGCGAGAGCCGCCCGCACGCCCTTGACCTTGTTCGCGGCGATCTGCTCGCCGTTGCCCGAGCCGCCGATCACGATGCCGAGGGCGTCGGGGTCGGCCGCCGTACGCTCCGCGGCCCGGAGGCAGAAGGGCGGGTAGTCGTCCTGGGCGTCGTAGAGGTGCGGCCCGCAGTCGACGGGCTCGTGGCCCGCGGACTTGAGCCACTCGACGAGGTGGTTCTTGAGTTCGTAGCCCGCATGGTCGGAGCCGAGATACACGCGCATGCCATGAGTGTGACACGGCTGTTCAGGGGCAGCAGCCCCGGGTGCCGACGGTAGGCGGCGATCCAAAAGGGTGTGAGCCAAGCCATAGAACCTCAAGGGAACCTCAAGTAACGATCCGGATTCAGAGGTTTCCGAATTCGTTCGCCTCGGATTCACTGGACCGGCTCGTACACCGCTCGTGCGGGCAGCTCCACCTGGCGCAAAGGAAACTCCGTCCATGACCCCTGGTTCGGGCCTTCAAGCAGGACTGAAAAACCGCCACCTGTCGATGATCGCGATCGGCGGTGTGATCGGAGCCGGCCTCTTCGTCGGTTCCAGTACCGGAATCGCCACCGCGGGACCGGGCATTCTTCTGTCCTACGCACTCGTCGGCACTCTTGTCGTCCTCGTCATGCGCATGCTTGGCGAGATGTCCGCCGCAAACCCCACCTCCGGCTCGTTCTCGGCACACGCCGACCGCGCGCTGGGCCGCTGGGCCGGCTTCTCCATCGGCTGGCTGTACTGGTTCTTCTGGGTCGTCGTGCTCGCCGTCGAGGCGACCGCAGGCGCGAAGATCCTGGAGGGCTGGATCCCGGCCGTACCGCAGTGGGGCTGGGCACTGATCGTCATGGTCGTCCTGACCGCGACCAACCTGGTCTCCGTCGGCTCCTACGGCGAGTTCGAGTTCTGGTTCGCCGGTATCAAGGTCGTGGCGATCGGCGCGTTCATCGTCATCGGTCTGCTCGCCGTGTTCGGCGTACTGCCGGGCGTGGACGCCGAGAAGGCCAGCTTCGGCAACCTGACCGGCCACGGCGGCTTCCTGCCGCACGGTCCGGGCGCCATCCTCACCGGTGTGCTGCTGGTCGTCTTCTCCTTCATGGGCAGCGAGATCGCCACCCTGGCGGCCGGCGAGTCGGAGGACCCGCAGCGCGCGGTCACCAAGTCCACGAACAGCATCATCTGGCGCATCGGCGTCTTCTACCTGGGCTCGATCCTGGTCGTCATCGCGCTGCTGCCGTGGAACGACCCCTCCATCAAGAAGGAGGGCTCCTACGTCGCCGCCCTGGACTCGCTGGGCATCGCCCACGCCGGCCAGATCATGAACGTGATCGTGCTGACCTCGGTGCTGTCCTGCCTCAACTCCGGCCTCTACACGGCCTCCCGCATGGCCTTCTCGCTCGGCCAGCGCGGTGACGCGCCGAAGGCGTTCGCCCGCACCACCTCGCGTGGTGTGCCGATGACGGCGATCCTCGTCTCCGTCGTGTTCGGTTTCGTCGCGGTCTTCTTCAACTACAAGTTCCCGGACACCGTCTTCCTCTTCCTGCTCAACTCCAGCGGTGCGGTGGCCCTGTTCGTGTGGCTGGCGATCTGCTTCTCGCAGCTGCGGATGCGCAAGATCATTCAGCGTGAGGCGCCGGAGAAGCTCGTCGTGAAGATGTGGCTGTACCCGTACCTGACCTGGGCGACGGCCGCGATGATCGTGTTCGTGCTCGGATACATGCTCACCGACACGGAGGGCCCGAGCAGCGGTCGCAAGACCGTCAGCCTGTCGCTGCTGGTCGCGGCGGTCGTGATCGGCCTCGCCTTCGTGAAGCAGAAGGTGACGGCGGGCCGCACCCCGGAGGTGCCGGCGGTCGAGGCCGACGACAAGGTGCCGACGGCCTGACGTCGTCCCGTCCCCCGCTATACCCCGCTATACCCCCGCTACAGCACGGTGAAGGTCTCCTTCACCGTGCTGTAGGTCTTCCCCGGCCTGGTGCGGTGTGACAGCCCTGCGACAGAGCGAGAGGCTCGCCGGGTTCGTGGAACACACGACCGGCGAGCCTCTTCAGGAGGATCAAGAGAACCAGGAGAACCGCGGAACCCGCGGACGCGGTCAGCCGCGGTCGGCCAGCTTCCAGGCGGCCGGCAGCAGGCCCATCGCCAGGGCGGCCTTGAGGGCGTCGCCGATCAGGAACGGGGTGAGCCCGGCCGCGACCGCCTGGGAGAGGCTGAGGTGGGCGGCGAGGGCCAGGTAGGGCACGCCGACGGCGTAGATGATCGCCTCGCCGAGCAGCATCGTGCCCGCCATGCGCAGCACGGAGCGGTCGGCGCCGCGGCGGGCCAGGGCGCCGACGGCGGCGGAGGCCAGCAGCATGCCGAGGACGTAGCCGAAGGAGACCAGGCCCGCGCCGGACGCCCCGTTCGCGAACCACGGCACGCCGGCCACACCGGCGACCGCGTACAGGCCGAGGGCGAGGAAGCCGCGGCGGGCGCCGAGGGCGGTGCCGACGAGCAGCGCGGCGAAGGTCTGGCCGGTCACCGGGACCGGCGTACCGGGCACCGGCACCGAGAGCTGCGCGGCGAGGCCGGTGAGCACGGCACCGCCGAGCACGAGGGCCGCGTCGCGGACGCGGGAGGACGGCAGCAGGTCGGCGAGGACCGTGCCGGGGCGAGCGAGGGCGGTGGCACTGGCGGTGCTCATGGGGACTCCACGAAATGGTGTGGACACGACGGGACATCGTGACGCTATCCCAGCGCCGCCGGGCCGATCACCGTCGGCGATCGACAAAGGCCGGAACGGCGCCTTCGTGCGCTTCGCACAAAGCGTGCCCCTCACACCCGGGCGGGCGTGATACCGGTCACTGAGGCCGGGACGCCTGGCTCACTCGGGGGTGACGGCACCGAACTGTGGGGTTCCGCCAAAGCCGGTTCGGCGCGGGGTGATGGCCGCTAGCGGACAGCGGTACTGACACGGGCGTAGCCGCACCCGTACCCTCCGTGCAGCAGATGTCCGCATAGTGGGCGGCCTTGTCGGGTGAGCGGACGGTCCGCCCAGACTGGCGGGGTTTTTGCCCGCCCATCGCACGGGGAGCCGCACCGATGCCGATCAGTACCAGCACGGAGACACCTCCGCGGGACCAGGAAGAAACGACTCTCTCCCACGGTCTCAAGCAGCGCCACCTGTCGATGATCGCGCTGGGCGGCGTGATCGGGGCGGGCCTGTTCGTCGGTTCCGGTGCGGGCATCGCCGCCGCCGGACCGTCGATCATCATCGCCTACACCCTCTCCGGCCTCCTGGTGATGCTGGTGATGCGGATGCTGGGCGAGATGTCGGCGGCCTATCCGTCCTCGGGTTCCTTCTCGGCGCACGCGGAGCGGGCCATCGGCCCCTGGGCGGGCTTCGCGGCCGGCTGGTCCTTCTGGGTGCTGCTCTGTACGGCGGTGGGCCTGGAGGGCATCGGCGCCGCGAACATCGTGCACAGCTGGGTGCCGGGCGTCCCGCCGTGGGCGTGGGTGGCGCTGTTCATGGTGATCTTCTGCGCGGCGAACCTGGCCGCCGTGAAGAACTTCGGCGAGTTCGAGTTCTGGTTCGCGGCCCTGAAGGTCGGGGCGATCGGTCTGTTCCTGATCCTGGGCGTGCTGGCCATCGCGGGCGTCCTGCCGGGCACCGACGCGCCGGGCACCTCGCACCTCGGCGACTTCCTGCCCAACGGCAGCGACGGCCTCCTCATAGGCCTGCTGGCCTCGGTCTTCGCGTACGGCGGCCTGGAGACGGTCACCATCGCGGCGGCCGAGTCTCAGGACCCGGTGCGCGGGGTGGCTTCGGCCGTGCGCACGGCGATGTGGCGCATAGCCCTCTTCTACATCGGCTCGATGGCGGTCGTCGTGACGCTGGTGCCCTGGGACTCCAAGGAGGTCGTCGAGAAGGGCCCGTACGTGGCCACCCTCGACTACCTGGGCATCCCGGGCGCGGCCCAGCTGATGAACGTGGTCGTGCTGGTCGCGCTGCTGTCCGCGATGAACGCCAACATCTACGGCTCCTCGCGGATCGCCTTCTCGCTGGTGCAGCGTGGGCAGGGCCCGAAGGTGCTGGCGCGGCTGTCCGGCGGGGTGCCCAGGATCGCGGTCCTGACCTCCTGCGTCCTCGGGTTCGTGTGCGTGCTGCTGAACTACTGGCGGCCCGACGACATCTTCCGCTGGCTGCTGAACATGATCGGCGCGGTCATCCTGGTCGTCTGGATCTTCATCGCCGTCTCCCAGCTGATGCTGCGCCGCCGCATCGAGCGCGAGGCACCGGAGAAGCTGGTCGTCCGCATGTGGGCGTTCCCGGTGCTCACCTGGGTCGCGCTGGCCGGCATGGTCGCCATCTTCGTCCTCATGGCCCGCGAGCCGGACACCCGCGTCCAGCTCTACTCGACGGGCGCCATGACCCTCTTCCTCGCAGCAGTGGGCTACGCCTGGCAACGGGCCCGGGCGCGGGCCCGGGACTGACCCCGCACTCCCCCGTTTCCCCTGTTTCCGGCGAGGCCTCCGCGTGCGACACGTGGGGGCCTTTCCGCTGCCCCCGTCGCACGCCCCGCCCCTCTTGTTGCTAGCGTGCAGTTGCAAGATACTTGCAACAAGCTCTCCCGGAGAGCACTGGGACGTCCTGCCTCGTGATCGTCTTCTCACCCCTTCACGTCGGCAGGCGGATGAGGGAGGCCCCTCGCGAGGATGTGACTCGCGGGGGGTTTCCTCTATGGGGCTTCCGCTAGGTGCAGGGGACGTTGAGGCTGATCAGGGCGGTGTGGGGGCCGTCGAGGCGGATCTCGGTGACGGCCGTGTTGAGGAGGCCCGGGAGGACCCGGCGGTAGTCGGCGAGCGGGATGCCCAGCAGTCGGCACAGGGCCAGGCGGAGCAGGGTGTTGTGGGCGACGACCAGGATGCGGCCGCCGGGACGCGTTCCCGCGACGCGGCGCAGGGCCCCGGCCGCCCGGTCAGCGGCGGCGCGGGGGTTTTCGGCGCCGGGGAAGGGGTGTGCCACCGGGTCGTCGCGGAACGCCTGCGCGGCGGCCGGGTCCGCCGCCTCGAACTCGGCGAGGGTACGGCCCTCCACCACCCCGAAGTCGCACTCCCGCAGGTCGTCCTCGCGGTGTGCGGTGAGGCCGAGGGCGCGGCAGGTCGGCTCGGCGGTGGCGATCGCCCGGGACAGAGGGGAGGTCCACACCGCGTCCAGGGGTTGGGCTCCGGCCCACCGGCCGAGTGCCTTCGCCTGCGCGTGTCCGGTGTCCGTGAGCGGTACGTCGCTGACACCGGCGTACCGGTTCTCGGCATGCCAGACGGTCTGCCCGTGCCGGGCGAGGAAGAGGGTGGTCGGGGGTGTCGGCGGTGTCATGACGGGCAGTATGCCGTCGGCCCTCACGGCCGCTCCTCCAGACGATCCCGCGCGTGCTTGGCCACCGGGCCCGGGAGCCAGCCCCGTGACTCCAGCTCCCCGACCAGGCGGGCGTACGGCTCGGCGAAGCGGGCGGTGCGGTCGGGGCGGGGGTGGATCGTCGTGCCGGGGCGGGCCATGTGCTCGGCCACGTCCGCGAGGGTCGGGCCGGCGCCGGTGCCGTACGCCGCCAGGGCCGCCATGCCCAGGGCCGGTTCCGGGCGGGCCGGGACCCGGGCCGGGCGGCCGAGGACGTCGGCGCGGAGCTGGGTCCAGTAGGCGCTGCGGGTGCCGCCGCCGGTGAAGGTGAGGGGGCCGTCGAGCGGGGCGCCGAGATGGTGCAGGTAGTCCAGGCACAGGCGCTCGGTGAAGGCGACGCCCTGGAGGAGGGCGGCCCACAGGTCGGCCTCGTCGGCGGGGTCGCCGAGCAGCAGGGCGGTGGCGTCCGGGGCGAGGAAGGGGAACCGCTCGCCGGGCGAGACCAGCGGGTAGGCGACCGCGCCGGACGGCTCGAAGGCGGCGGCGCGGGCGTCCAGCCGGGCCGGGTCGGCGCCGGGGAAACGGGCCGTGAGGACGCCCGCGCCGACACTGGAGGCACCCCCGGGCAGCCAGGTGCCGTCCGGGGCGCGGTGGTTGTAGACCACGCCCGTCGGATCGGGCACCGGCCGCGCCGCCGCGCCCTTGAGGACGAGCGTCGTACCGAGCACCGAGTTCCAGGCGCCCTCGCGCAGCGCGCCCGCGGCGATCTGGGCCGCGCAGCCGTCGGTCATGCCCGCGAGGACGGGTGTGCCGGCCGGGATGCCGGTGGCCTCGGCGGCCGGCACGCACACCTCGCCGAGCCGGGTGCCGGGGCTCACCACGGCCGGGAGCGCCCCGCGCGGGAGTCCGGTGAGGTCGGGCCAGGCCTCGCGGACGAGGTCGTACGCCGTCTTCAGCGCGTGGCTGGAATCGCTCGGGACGCGGCGGCCCACCAGCCGGGCCGTGATCACGTCCGGCTGGTGGGTGACCCGGCCGGGGCCGTACGTCTCCGTCAGCCAGCGGGCCTTCGGCAGCGCCCAGGTGTCCTGCACGGTGAACCCCGCCGAGCGCAGCCGGGCCGCGTCGGCCGTGGCCCGCCGGTCGTCGTACATCAGCGCCGGGCTCAGCGGGCGGCCCGTGGTGTCGGTGAGCAGCACCGTTCCCGAGGTGCCGCACACCGCGACCCCGCCCACCCGGACGCCCACGGGCGCCCGGACGAACGCCTCCCGGCAGGCCGCGCACACCGCCTCCCACCACTCCCCCGGGTCCTGTTCGTGCCGTAAGCCGTCCCGCCGGCCGCGCAGCAGCGGTGCCGAACCGCCGCCGACGACCCGCCCGTCGGCCGTCACGAGCAGGGCCCGTACCCCCTGGGTTCCGAGGTCGATCCCCAGCCACGCCAACACCATCCCGCCTCCCGCACTTCGCGTCCGGAGCCGTGAACTTCCCACGCTCTCATGAGATTTGCCGCCGAATTGCACACGCACAAGGGCTTGACGGCCTTGCGGCGCCGTAACACCCTCTGTTATCGAACCATCCCGTACGGTGAACGGACGGGTACCCCGGACTCCGGATCGGAAGAGCATGCGATGAGCGGTGGCGCACCAGAGGTCGAGGGGCAGGGCCCCGCCGCACGGCAGGCCGCCATGGCCGCGCTCGTCCTCGCCGAGGGCTCGGCGGGCGCGGCCGGGCTGGCCGAGCGGTTCGGGGTGAGCCTGATGACCGTCCACCGGGACCTGGACGAACTCGAACGGCAGGGCGTGGTGCGGAAGTTCCGGGGCGGGGTGACCGCGCAGCCGTCCTCGGTGTTCGAGTCGAACGTGCAGTACCGGCTGAAGACCATGCGCCCGCAGAAGGCGGCGCTCGCCGCGCGGGCCGTCGCCGAGATCGAGCCCGGCATGGCGGTCCTGCTGGACGACTCCACGACCGTCCTGGAGCTGGCCCGGCTGCTGCGGCAGCGGGAGACCGGACCGCTCACCGTCGTCACCAACTTCCTGGAGGCGATCAACCTGCTCGCCGGCCGGCCCGGGATCCGGCTGCTGGCGCTCGGCGGCGACTACGACCCGCTGCACTCCTCGTTCCTCGGGGTGTCCTGCGTCGAGGCGGTCGGGCAGCTGCGGGTGGACGTCGGCTTCGTCTCCACGTCCGGGGTGCACGGCGGCCACGCCTACCACCAGGAGCAGCGCATCGTCTCCGTGAAGCGGGCCATGCTCGACTCGGCGGCGCGCCGCGTGCTGCTGGCCGACCACACCAAGCTGGGCCGGGTCGCCCTGCACCGGGTGGCGCCGCTGTCCCGCTTCGACCTGCTGCTCGTGGACGACGGCGCCGGCCCGGAGGCGCTGCGCGACCTGGACGAGCACCAGGTGCGGTACGAAGTGTGCGCCGGGGGTGCCGCGTGACGGCCACCGGGGTGCGGGTGCTGGCCGCCGGCGACCACTTCGTGCTGCCGTCGCTGCTCACCGCCGCCCTGGCCCGGGAGGCCGACTGCGCGGTGCGGGAGCTGACCCTGGACTGGCCGCTGGAGCCGTTCGGGCCGGTCGCCGAGGTGAGCGAGGCCAGTGACGCCGAGGACGAGCTGATCGCCGCTCTGGACGGGGCCGAAGTGCTGGTCACGCAGATGGGCCCGGTCACCGAGCGGGTGCTGGCCGCCTGTCCGGGGCTGCGGCTGGTGGTGGTGTGCCGGGGCGGCCCGGTGAACGTCAATCTGGAGGCGGCCCGCCGGCACGACGTGCGGGTATGCTTCGCGCCCGGCCGCAACGCCGCCGCGACCGCCGAGTTCACCGTCGGCATGCTGCTCGCCGCCCTGCGCCGCATCCCGCAGGCGCACGCGCTGCTCGCCGGGCACGGCAGTTGGGCCGGCGCCGCGTACTACACGTACGAGCAGGGCGGTCTGGAGCTGGAGGACCTGCCGGTCGGCCTGGTGGGGTACGGCGCGGTCGGCAGCCGGGTGGCCAGGGTGCTGTCCGCGTTCGGGGCGCGGGTGCTGGTGCACGACCCGTACGTGCGCGGTGAGGTGCACGGGCTGCGGGTGGCTTCCCTGGACGAACTCCTCGTCCGGTCCCGGGTGATCAGCCTGCACGCCCGCCTCACCGCCGAGACCCGGGGCCTGATCGGCGCCCGCGAGCTGGCGCTGCTGCCGCCCGGCGCGGCGGTGGTCAACGTGGCCCGGGGTCCGCTGCTGGATGAGGAGGCGCTGTGCGACGCGCTGGTGGCGGGCCGGGTGTCGGCGGCGGCCCTGGACACCTACGCGCACGAGCCGCTGCCCCCGGCGTCCCGGCTGCGGAGCCTGGCCGACCGCGTCGTGCTGACCCCGCACCTGGGCGGGGCGAGCCGCGCGGTGGCGGAGAAGGCGGCCGGCATCGCGGCGGCGGAGGTGGGCCGCTGGGCCCGCGGGGAGCCGTTGGCGCACTGCCTGACCTGAGGGGATGTGCCGCCCCGGTCGGCCGTACCGGCACACCGGCATACCGGAGCCGAGTCACCTGGGGGTGCGATGTACGTCGGGATCGATGTCGGGACGTCTCTCGTGAAGGCCGCCGCCTTCGACCGTGACGGGCGGCAGCTGGCGGTCGAGACGCGGCCGGTGGCGCTGGAGATGCGGGGCGGGGTCGTCGAGCAGGACATGCACGCGGTGTACGGGGCGGTCCTCGCGGTGCTGGAGGCGGTGACCGCGCGGGTGCCGGAGCCGGTGGAGCTGGCGGGGCTGACCGGGCAGGGCGACGGGGTGTGGCTGGTGGACGCGGCGGGCCGTCCGGTGCGGCCGGCGCTGTCCTGGATGGACGGCCGGGCCGGCGCGCTGGTGGACGGCTGGCTGGCGGACGGCACCTTCGAGGCGCTGTTCCGGCGCACCGGCGCCGCCCTGTTCCCCGGCTGTCCGGGCCCGCTGCTGGCCTGGCTCGACCGGCACGAGCCCGCCTCGCTGGACGCCGCGGCGGCGGCCGTCTGCTGCAAGGACATGGTGTTCCAGCGGCTGACCGGCGCCGGGCGGGCGGTGACGGACGTGTCGGACGCGTCCATGCCGTTCCTGGACCCGCGCACCCGGTCGTACGACGAGGAGGCCCTGGCGCTGCTCGGCCTGGCCCACCGGCGCCGGCTGCTGCCCGAGGTGGCCGACCCGGTCGCGACGGGCCGGGCGCTCGGCGCGGGGCTGCCGGCCGGGACTCCGCTGGCGAGCGGGCCGTACGACCTGCCCGCCTGCGCGCTCGGCGCGGGGGTGCGGGCGCCCGGCGACGGGCTGCTGATCGTCGGCACCTGTCTGGCGAGCCTGGTCGCCGCCGACCGGCCCGCGCTGGCGGGTGAGCCGGCGGGGCTGTCCATCTCCACGGACCGGGCCGGGCACTGGCTGCGCGCGATGCCCGCGATGGTCGGCACGGCGGCCCTCGACTGGGTGCTGGCCACCACCGGCACCCGGCACCGGGACCTGGACGACCTGCTCACGGCCACACCGCCCGGCGCGCACGGGGTGCGGGTGCTGCCGTACTTCGCGCCGTCCGGCGAGCGCGCCCCCTTCGTGGCGCCGGGCCTGCGGGCCGAGCTGCTCGGCGTCTGTCTGGAGTCGACGCCCGCCGACCTGGTCCGGGCCACCTGCGAGGGCATCGGCTACGCGGCCCGGCACTGTCTGGAGGCGGCGGGGCTGACCGGTCCGCTCGCGGTGTGCGGGGGCGGCACCCGCAGCCCGGCCTGGACCCGGCTGCTGGCCGACGTGCTGGGCCGGCCGCTCAGGGTGGTGGAGGGGGAGGTCGGCGCGCGGGGCGCGGTGCTGGCGGCGGCCGAGCGGCACGGCGTACCGCTGGACGCGGCGGCGTGGACCCGGCCGGCCCGTACCGTCGAGCCCGACCCGGACCGGGCGGCCTACCACGCCGAGGGCTACGCGGAGCACCTGGAGCTGCTGGCCGCGGCACGCGAACGGGCCCGGCGCTGAGCGGCACCGGGCCCGTCGAGAAGGGCCTACGGGCCGCGGAAGGCCTACAGGTTGCTGAAGTCCGGGCCCTTGGTGCGGGTCCGCTTGATCTCGTAGAAGCCCGGCACCGAGGCGACCGCCAGGGTGCCGTCCCACAGGCGGGCCGCGTCCTCACCCTGCGGGGCGGGGGTGACGACCGGGCCGAAGAAGGCGATCTGCTCGCCGTCGGGGCCCGGGACGGCGATGACCGGGGTGCCGACCTCCTGGCCGACCTTGTCGATGCCCTCCTTGTGGGAGGCGCGCAGCTCGGCGTCGAACTCGAAGTCGTCCTGCTCGGCGTAGTCGATCAGCTCGGCGGGCAGGCCGGCGTCGGCGAGGGCTCCGGCGATGGCCTCCAGGGTGGCGCCCTCGTCGTTGTTGTGGAAGCGGGTGCCGAGCGCGGTGTAGAGCGGGCCGAGGACGGAGTCGCCGTGCTTCTGCCAGGCGGCGGTGACCACGCGCACCGGCTTCCAGGCCCTGGTGCTCAGCATCTCGCGGTAGTCCTCGGACAGCTCGTCCAGCCTGTCCTCGTTGAGGACGGCGAGGCTCATGACGTGCCAGCGGACCTCGATGTCCCGGACCTTCGCCACCTCAAGCACCCAGCGGGAGGTCATCCAGGCCCAGGGGCACAGCGGGTCGAACCAGAAGTCGACGGGGGTCTTGCCGGACGCGGGCGCGGGCGCGGTCGTGGACATGGTTCTCCTCAGCCGAATGGTCTTTTGAAGGGTGAACGACGACCGCGTGAGCCGCATTCCCTTGCTGACCCTGTCAGGAGCGCATGGCAGGATCGGTGCTGTTCGATCACCTTCGGCCGATCACCTCGGCCGATCGCCTTCGACCGATCATCTCTGACGCGACCACGAGGGAGTGCCGCCCGTGCCCGGTGAGAATCTGTCCCGCGACGAGGCCCGGGAGCGGGCCGCCCTGCTGTCCGTCGACGGGTACGACGTGTCCCTGGACCTGAGGTCCGCGGTCGGCGGCGGGGACGGCGACGGCGGGCCGCGCACCTTCCGCTCGGTGACCACGATCCGCTTCCGCTGCAACGAGCCCGGGGCGTCGAGCTTCGCCGACCTGATCGCGCCGAGCGTGACCGCGGTGTCGCTCAACGGCCGGGACCTGGACCCGAGCGAGGTCTTCGACGGCGCCCGGATCACCCTGGAGGACCTGGCCGCCGACAACGAGCTGGTGGTCGACGCGCGGTGCGCCTACTCGCGCACCGGTGAGGGCCTGCACCGCTTCGTCGACCCCGAGGACGGCGAGGTCTACCTCTACACGCAGTACGAGCCGGCCGACTCCCGCCGGGTGTTCGCCAACTTCGAGCAGCCGGACCTGAAGGCCCCCTACCGCTTCGAGGTGCGGGCGCCGCGGGGCTGGACGGTGTGGAGCAACGGCGCCGGTGACCTCGCTGACGGGGTCTGGCGGTTCGCGGAGACGAAGCCGATCTCGACGTACATCACGTGCGTGGTGGCGGGGCCGTACCACTACGTGACCGATTCCTACGAGCGGGTCCTCGACGACGGCACGAAGCTGGAGATCCCGCTCGGCGCGATGTGCCGCAAGGGCCTCGCCCCGCACTTCGACGCCGACGACGTCTTCCTGGTCACCAAGCAGGGCCTGGACTTCTTCCACGACCACTTCGACTACCCGTACCCGTTCGGGAAGTACGACCAGGCGTTCGTGCCCGAGTACAACCTCGGCGCGATGGAGAACCCGGGCCTGGTGACCTTCCGCGAGGAGTACATCTTCCGCGGCAAGGTGACGCGGGCGTCGTACGAGGCGCGCGCCAACGTGATCCTGCACGAGATGGCGCACATGTGGTTCGGCGACCTGGTCACCATGGAGTGGTGGGACGACCTGTGGCTGAAGGAGTCCTTCGCGGACTTCATGGGCACGTTCGCGAACGTGGGCGCGACCCGCTTCCAGGACGCCTGGATCACCTTCGCCAACCGGCGCAAGGCGTGGGCGTACCGCGCCGACCAGCTGCCGTCCACGCATCCGGTCACGGCGGACATCCGCGACCTGGAGGACGCGAAGCTGAACTTCGACGGCATCACCTACGCCAAGGGCGCCTCGGTGCTCAAGCAGCTGGTGGCGTACGTCGGCCAGGACGCGTTCCTGGAAGGTGCCCGCCGCTACTTCAAGCGTCACGCGTACGGCAACACGCGCCTGGGCGACCTGCTGTCGGCGCTGGCCGAGACCAGCGGCCGGGACATGACGGTGTGGGCGCGCTCCTGGCTCCAGACGGCCGGGGTGAACGCGCTGACCCCGCAGGTGCTGCTGGACACCGAGGGCGGCCGGATCGCGGAGCTGGCGGTGCTCCAGGAGGCGGCCGAGTCGCATCCGGAGCTGCGTCCGCACCGGGTCGCGGTGGGCCTGTACCGGCTCACGCCGGGCGGCGCGCTGGAGCGGTACGCGCGCGTGGAGACGGACGTGGAGGGCCCGCGCACGGTGGTGGCGGACCTGGCGGGCGCCGAGGCGCCGGCGCTGGTGCTGGTCAACGACGACGACCTGACCTACTGCAAGATCCGCTTCGACGACACCTCGCTGACCACCCTGCGCTCGCACCTGGGCGCGCTGACCGACCCGCTGGCGCGGGCGCTGTGCTGGTCGGCGCTGTGGAACCTGACCCGGGACGCGCTGCTGCCCGCGCGGGACTTCGTCGCCCTGGTGCTGCGCTTCGCGGGCCGCGAGTCGGACATCGGCGTGCTCCAGATGCTGCACGCCTGGGCCGACTCAGCGCTGACGCACTACGCGGCGCCCGAGTGGCGGGAGACCGGCGGGCGGCTGCTGGCGGAGGGCGCGCTGCGGGAGCTGCGGGCGGCCGGTCCGGGCAGCGAGCACCAGCTGGCCTGGGCGCGGTTCTTCGCGTCGGTGGCGGCCGCGGAGCCGGACCTGGCGCTGCTGCGGGAGCTGCTGGACGGGACGACGGCGGTCGACGGCCTGGAGGTGGACCAGGAGCTGCGCTGGGCGTTCCTCCAGCCGCTGGCCGCGCACGGGGTGGCCGACGAGCGGGCGCTGGCGGCCGAGCTGGCCCGGGACGACACCGCGTCGGGCAAGCGGCACCAGGTGCGCTGCCTCGCGGCGCGGCCGTCGGCGGCGGTCAAGGCGCAGGCCTGGGCGCAGGTGGTGGAGTCCGACGCGCTGTCGAACGCGCTGGCGGAGGCGACCATCTCGGGCTTCGACCAGCCCTCGCAGCGGGAACTGACGGCGCCGTACGCGCAGTTGTACTTCGCGGCGATCGAGCGGGTGTGGCGGGAGCGGTCGATCCAGATCGGCATGGACGTGGTGCGGGGTCTTTTCCCGTCGTACCAGGACCGCCCGGAGACGCTGGAGGCGACGGACGCGTGGCTGGCGGCGCACCCGGAGGCGGCGCCGGCGCTGCGCCGGCTGGTGCTGGAGGCGCGGGACGACCTCGCGCGGGCGTTGCGCGCACAGGCGTGCGACGCGGCGGCGGGTGGCGCCTGAGCTTTGGCCTGAGCTTGCCCGGTCGGTGATCGTGACGAAATTCGGGCAAGAATGACCGTGACCCCTGGTCCGCACCCGAGGGGACCAGGGGTTTTCGGTCCCTATTCGGCATCCGAACACCTGACCTTTAGTCCCGTCTTGTCCGCATTCATCGACGAGCGTGTAACAGCGGTTACGGGGGTGACCGGGCGCGGGAATGCCGAGGTCATGACGCACAACGCCCCGCTCTCCCCCCGCCCCCTCCGCCACCTCGCCGACGTCCACCGCCGGGTCCTGACGGCGGCTCAGCTCCGCTCGCACGGCGTGTCCTCGGCCGAGCAGAGCGAGCAGTGCCGCCCCGACGGCCCCTGGCGTCAGCTGCTGCCGAACGTGGTCCTGCTGCACCCCGGCCCGCCCACCGGCGAGGAGCGGCTGCACGGCGCGCTGCTCTACGCGGCCCGCGAGAAGGCCCCCGGCGTCCCGGCCCAGCCGAGCGCCGAGTCCCCGCACCGCCCGCTGTACGGCGAGGCCATGATCACCGGCCTCGCGGCCCTCGCCCTGTACGGCTTCTCGGCCACCCCGCACCTGCTCTCCGCCGACCGCGTCGACGTGCTGGTCCCCCGCCAGCGCCGGCTGCGCTCCACCGGCTACGTCCGCGTCCTGCGCACCGCCACGCTCCCCACGCCCCGCGTGGTGACGGACCTGCCGGTCGCGCCGGTGCCACGGGCGCTCGCGGACGCGGTGGCGGAGCCGACGGACGCGGACGCGGTACGGCGGCTCCTGACCGAGGCGGTACGCGGCGGCCACTGCGAACCAGCCGCAGTGGTACGGGAGTTGACGCAGGCCAAGCTGCTGAACCGGCCGCACGTGGTGGACGCCGTGGACTCGCTGGTGGCCGAGGGCCGCTCGATCGCCGAGGACCGCCTGTACCGGATGGTCCACGAACACGGCCTGCCCGACCCGGTGTGGAACGTCGACCTCCGGCTGCCGGGCGGCCCGCACCTGGGCGGCCTGGACGCCTACTGGCCCGACCAGGCGGTGGCGGTGGAGCTGGACACCAGGGCACCCCGCCACGACGAGGACACCCTGTGGTCCGAGTACGCCCGCAAGCGCGAGCACCTGGAGCGGCTCGGGATCACCGTCGTGTACCTCACGCCGAGGAAGCTGCGCGAGGCCATGGAACAGCAGGCGGCCGTGGTCCGCACGGCCCTGCTGGCGTCCGGCGACCGCGACCCGGCCGCGTACGTCGTGGTACTTCCCCGATAGGCCCCGCCATCTCAGGGAATCTCGGCCGCGAGGGCGGCGTCGGCCGGCCCGGTCGGCGAAGCGGACGCCGCCGGGCAGAACTCCCCCTCCACCACGGCGTCCATGTCGCCCGTCCAGTCGCCGTTGAAGTTGGCCGCCAGGGAGTGCAGGCCGTCCGCCGTCGTCACCGCGACGGACACGGAGCCGTGGATGCCGCCGTCATGGCCCCAGACGTGGACACCGCAGGTCAGGGTGCGGTCCATCAGCCCGAGCCCGTAGCCGACGTCGGCTGCGCCGGGGGTCCTGACGGTGGTCTTCATCTCCTTCAGCTGCCGGGCGGGCAGCAGGCGCCCGCCGAGGAGGGCGGCGTAGAAGCGGTCGAGGTCCGCGGAGTCGGAGATCATCTCACCGGCGGAGGAGGCCATGGAGGGGTTGAGGGTGGTCACGTCGTAGGAGGGGCCGGCCGGGTCCTCGGCCAGCTTGGAGTAGGCGCGGCTGCTCGGCCCGGGGACGGTGACCCGGGTGCCGGGCACGGAGGTGGCGCGCAGGTGGAGCGGCGCGATGATCCGGCGCCGGATCTCCTCGGCGTACGGGTGCCCGGTCGCCTTCTCGATCACCATGCCGGCCAGAACGTAGTTGGTGTTGGAGTAGTTCCAGGAGGCGCCGGGCGCGAAGTCCGGCGCGTGGCGCATGGCGGTCGCCACCAGGTCGCGCGGGGTGAGGGTGTCGTAGCGGTGGCGGAGGAAGCCGTCCTTGAGGAAGTGGGCGCGGGCGAAGTCGTCGTCGGCGGTGTAGTTGAAGATCCCGCTGGTGTGGTTGAGCAGCCGGCGCAGGGTGACGCGGCGTCCGTCGTGGCCGTGGCCGCGCACCACGCCGGGCAGCCAGGTCTCGACGGTGTCGTCCAGGGAGAGCCGGCCCTCCGCCTCCAGCTGGAGCAGGACGGTGGCGACGAAGGTCTTGGTGAGGCTGCCGACGCGGTAGCGGTCGGCGGCCGAGCGGGGCGCGCCGGTGCGGAGGTCGCCGGTGCCCGCCGTGGTGGACCAGGTGCCGTGGGCGTCCCGGGCGGTGGCGGTCACCCCCGGCACCCCGGTCGCGACGGCCGCCTCGACGGCCTCGCGGGTGCCGTCGTGACCATGTGTGCCGGCCGTGGTCGCGGCCAGGGCCGGTGCCGCGAGGGCCGAGGTGAGGACCGTCGTGAGGAGCAGGGCGATGCCGGCGGGCAGAGTGGTGCGTACGCGCATGTGTTCCCCCAACCTAGGGTGTGCGGTCGGGGGAGGAAACGGCGGCGGGCCCCGGAAAGGTTGCCCGGTGTCACCCGGTTGAGTGAGATTCAGCCCTTCTTCAGCAGCAGCTCGGTGTTGCGGTCCGCCGCGTTGCCCGCGAGGGTCTTGCTGGCCCCGGGCGCGTTGTAGGCCAGCTCGCGGTAGAGCGCGGCCAGGCCGGTCTGGGAGAGGTCGGTGTAGTCGGCGCGGTGCGGGGCGGCGGACTCGATCAGCGTGGTGAACAGGGAGATCGTGCCGTCCTTGTTGTCGACCAGCTCGATGATCCGGGCGAGCTGGGGGTGGTCGACGTGGGAGGCGGTGGAGATCTCCCAGAAGGAGCGCCCGCCGGAGGCCTGGTGCGGGGTGATCACGTTCTTGTGGATGTGCCCGTTCACCCAGGCCAGCACATTGGGGTGGGCGGCGAGCACCGAGAGCACGTCGGCTCCGCCGTGCCGCTTCTCGGTGGGCCGGGCCGGGTCGGGGCGGGTGTTGGTCATGGTCTTGCTGGTGTGGTGGCTGAAGACGACGGCGTAGGAGTCCTTGTTGTCCTTCAGCGTCTTGTCGAGCCACTTGAGCTGGGCGGTGCCGAGGGAGCCCTCGTAATGGCCGCCGGCGTCGGTGGTGTCGAGGCTGATGCCGATGACGTCGGTGGAGATGCGGAAGGCGTAGTACTGGGTGCCCGCGTCCAGGTTCGCCGAGGAGTAGCCGTGCCCGGCCGGGCCGACGCCCTGGTAGGCGGGGTCCAGGTGGGCCTTGAGGTAGTCGGCCTGCGTGTAGGGGGCGCGCTTGTCGTCGGCGGTGACCGAACGCGCCGAGCGGGCGTGGGCCTTGAGGAAGTCGCGGTATCCCACGCCCTTGGGGTCCTTGGCGTTCTTGATGGCGTCCTGGAGCTTCTTGGCGTCGGCGGCCGAGACCTCCATCAGCTTCTTGCCGGAGACGGCCGCCTCGGCGAGGTAGCGGTCGGCGTGGGAGCCGTAGCAGCCGAGCGGCAGGTTGTCGTGGTTGCCGACCGTGGAGTACCAGGGCAGCTTGAGGCCGGGGCTGCGCACCTCGCGGGTGGCGGCGGCCAGGAAGTCCTTCAGGTGCGGGAAGCCGAGCGCCTTGTCCTGGTCGCGGGCGGTGCTGCCGGGCTGCCAGTACAGCTTCAGACCGCTGTTCTGCACGCCTTCGTAGTGCCTGGGGTCCCCGGAGTCGGGGGTGATCCGGCCGCCGCTCATCACCTTCAGGAACCACTCCAGTTCGGAGTGGGCGTTGTTGTCGGTGTTGTCACCGGTGGTCATGACGAAGTGCAGTGGAGCCCCGGTGGCGGGGGCGCCGCGCAGGGAGTTGACCCGCTCGACGAGCGAGACGGCGCCGGGCACGGTGAGGGCCTCGTGCGGGCGCCAGGCGTGCGGGTCGTGGGCGCGCAGGTACTCCAGGCGCAGCGGGTGCTGCACGTCCATCAGGTGCAGGTCGGTGAACTGCACGAACGCGGCGAGGGCGGTACGGCGGTCCGCGCGCCCCGACTTGGCGGCGGCCAGCTCGGTACGGACGACCCGCTTCCAGCCGGCCCCGTCGCCGAGGCGGCGGAAACCGGAGGCGTTGCGGGGCGCGGCGACGGAGGCGAGCGTGGTGCCCTTGGTGTACGGCGCGAGGGCGGCCTCCGGGTGGGCGGGTCGGGAGTGCGCGACCGGTGCCCCGCTGGTGGCGGCGGTGGCGGCCTGGCTGTCGGTGGGACGCAGGGCGTAGCCGACGCCCGCGGAGAGCGAGACCGCTCCGGCGGCGGCGAGGACGGTACGGCGGTTGACCCCCGAAGCGGAGGTGGCGACAGAGCGTGTGCGCGACATGGCGCGGTCTCCCCGAGTGCGAACGCGTCGGCAGTGGTCGCGGGACGTCCCGGACGCGAACGCCCCGCTCACTGTGGATCGTTGGCAGCGGGGATGACCTGCGCGTGAACACGGCCGCAACGAGCGGCGCCGATCACCGTACGTGGATCACGGGATGGACCGGGCGGCCATGGACCGGATCGCGGACCGCCGGGGCGTGGTC
>NZ_JANUGP010000054.1 GCF_024753135.1 Streptomyces pyxinicus
GGGGGGGGGGGGGGGGGAGGGGGGGGGGGGGGGGGGGGCGGGGGGGGGGGGGGGGGGGGGGGGGGGGGGGGGGGGGGGGGGGGGGGGGGGCCGGGGGGGGGGGGGGGGGGGGGGGGGGGGGGGGGGGGCGCCCCCCCCCCGCCGTGTCACGCCCCCGCCGGCACCCGGTCCAGGAAGCCCAGCACCTGGCGGATGCGGCCCTCCGTGTCCAGGGTGACCACGTCGAAGCCGGCGACCGGGGCCGAGCCGTCCGTCTCGTTCACCAGCTCCCAGGCGAAGCGGGCGGTGTCGTGGTGGCCGTCGACCGGGCCGAGGGGGCGGAACACGAAGCCGGGGAACTGCTCGTGGGCCGCCGCGATGACGGCCGCGATGTCCGCGTGCCCGTGGACCTCGGCGAGGGGGTCGGTGTAGGTGCCCTCGGCGGTCCACGCGGCGGCGACGGCCTTCTCCACGGCGGCCGGTCCGGTGGCGTTCCAGGCCTCGAAGTAACGGGCGGCGGCGCTCTCGTAACGGTTTGTGGTCACGGACATGCGGGATCAGTCTCCATCGGGGTCGTCTCTCCTGGTCAGGGCCCGGACGCGGGCTGCGCCGGTCCGGTGTGACCACCCTGCCCGAGCCGCCGTACCGGGTCGATTACCTCTCACGTCATGCCCGGGACGGCCGTACGGAACGGGGTGTTCCGGTCAAAACGGATGGCGAATATGCCACCTAACTGGCCGGAAACCCGTGGTGACTCTGTGTCGGCAGTGGCGATACTCGAATGTCAGGGGCACTTCACCGCACAGGGCCGCACGAGGCGACGGGGGAGTGAGGCATGCACGACGAATTCCTGTGCCACGTCACGGCCTACGGCACCTGCGACGGCCGGCGCATCGGCGTACCGCTCGGCACCTACCGCGCGCCGACCCTGGCACTGGCGCTGTGGTGGCTGCGGGACCGGGCCTCCTGGATCGCCGAACGGCTCGATCCGAGCCCCGGCGAAACCCCGTACCCGGCGGGCGCCCTGGTGCCGGTCGCCGAGACCGTCGCCGACGTGCCCGCCCTGCTGCGCGCCTGGTGCGCCGACGACGTCCGGCAGGAGCTGGTCGCCGACGAACTGGCGGGCGGCCGGCTGGTGCGGATCGCCGCCCACGACGACACCACCGAGTACGAACTGCTCGCCGAGTCCGTCGACGCCCTGCGGATGCAGCGCACCGTCCCGGCGCTCGTGCTGCCCGTCGCCTGACGCGTGTCCACCCGCCGCCCGGTCACGGTCCGGCGCGTCGGGCGACGGGCGCACGCGTGAGCGAATCGGTAGAATTCCGGTCATGGCGGAGCGGCCTGCGGCCCCGACGGCGCCCGAGATCGTCCTGGAGACCGACACGGGATCCACGGTGATGAGCCCGGGCCAGGACTACCACGTCGGACGCGACCCGCTCAGCGACGTCGTCCTCGACGACACCCGGGTCTCCTGGCACCACGCCGTACTGCGCTGCGCCCACGACCACTGGACCCTCGCCGACGAGCACAGCACCAACGGCACCTACGCCGACGGCGTCCGGATCGAGCAGTGGGAGGTACGGCCCGGCAGCGAGGTCCGCTTCGGCAACCCCACCGACGGCCCCCGGGCTCTCCTCGCCGGCGCCCCCGCACCCGCCCCGGGCCGGCCCTCGTCGGTGTCGCTGCCCGAGCACACCGGCACCTTCCGCCGGCCCACCAGCGTCCACCCGCTGTCCGCCCGCACCGTCCGCATCGGCCGCGCCCCCGACAACGACCTGGTCGTGCCCGACCTGCTGGTCTCCCGCCGGCACGCCGAACTGCGCGGCCTTCCCGACGGCGGCCACGAGATCGCCGACCTCGGCAGCCACAACGGCACCTACCTCAACGGCCGGCCCGTCGACCGCGCCCCCGTCCGCACCGGCGACGTCATCGGCATCGGGCACTCCGCGTTCTGCCTGGCCGGCGACGAACTCCAGGAGTACGTCGACACCGGCGAGGTCTCCCTCGACGTACAGGACCTCACCGTCACCGTGGACGGCGGCCGCAAGGTGCTGCTGGACCACGTGTCCTTCCCGGTGGGGGAGAAGTGCCTGCTGGCCGTGGTCGGACCGTCCGGTGCCGGCAAGTCCACCCTGCTCAACGCCCTGACCGGCCAGCGCCCCGCCGACCGGGGCACCGTGCTCTACGACGGCCGCGACCTCTACCGCGACTACGCCGAACTGCGCCGGCGCATCGCCCTGGTCCCGCAGGACGACATCCTGCACCCCCAGCTCACCGTGCGCGCCGCCCTCACCTACGCCGCCGAACTGCGCTTCCCCCAGGACACGGCACGCGAGGAGCGGCGCGCCCGGGTGGCCGAGGTGATCCGCGAACTGGGCCTGGAACAACGCGCCGGCCAGCCCGTGCACAGCCTCTCCGGCGGGCAGCGCAAGCGCGTCAACGTCGCCCTGGAACTGCTCACCAAGCCCTCGCTGCTGTTCCTGGACGAGCCGACCTCCGGGCTCGACCCGGGCATGGACCGCTCGGTGATGAACATGCTGCGCGGCCTCGCCGACGACGGCCGCACCGTCATCGTCGTCACCCACAGCGTCCTCAGCCTCGGCGTCTGCGACCGCCTGCTGGTGCTGGCCCCCGGCGGCACGGTCGCCTACTACGGGCCGCCCGGCGACGCCCTCGCCTTCTTCGGATACGAGCAGTGGCCGGAGGCCTTCGAGGCCTTCGACCGGGACACCGGCCGCGACTGGGCCCGGGAGTACCGCGAGTCGCCGTTCCACCGGCACTACGTCGCCGAGGCCGGCACCCAGCCCCACCACCCCGGACCGGCCCCGGTCGGCCACGCCCCGCCGCCCCCACCGCGCGGCTGGGGCGCCCAGCTCGCCACCCTGGTCCGCCGCTACACCGCCGTGCTGAGCGCCGACCGCACCTTCCTCGTGATCATGGTCGCCCTGCCGTTCGTGATGGGCGCCATGGCCCGGGCCCTCGCGGGCAGCGCGCTCACCCGGGACACCGCGATGAACGCGCTGCTCATCCTGTGCGTCGGCGCCGTGCTGACCGGCGCCGCCAACGCGGTCCGTGAGCTGGTCAAGGAACGCGGCGTCTACCAGCGCGAACGCGCCATCGGCCTGCCCAGATCGGCGTACCTGATGTCCAAGGTGGTGGTGCTCGGCACGGTCACGGTCGCCCAGGCCGTTGTCCTCACCCTGGTCGCCCTGCTGGGCGTCGACCTGAACGCGCCCGGCGGCAAAGGCGTCCTGCTGCCGCCGCTCGCCGAGATCACCCTGACCGTCGCCCTGCTGGCGTTCACCGCGATGATGCTCGGCCTGCTGGTCTCCGCGCTGGTGCGCAAGGAGGAGGTGACCATGCCGCTGCTGGTGCTGGTCGCCATCGTGCAGGTCGTCTTCTGCGGCGCCCTGCTCCCGCTCGACGGCGTGCCTGGGTTGCAACAGCTGTCCTGGCTCGTGCCCTCCCGCTGGGCCCTCGGCGCGCTCGCCGGCACGGTGGGACTGGCCCGGACCGTGCCGGGCCGGCTCACCGCGGACCCGCTGTTCCGGCACGCCACCGGCGTCTGGCTGCTCGACCTGGCCATGCTGCTGGTGCTGTCCGCCCTCTACGGTCTCGCGGTCGCCCGGCTGCTGCGCCGGCACGAGCCCGCCGTGATGAGGTAGGGGGCCCCGATGAGCAAGGCACCCGGTCCCGGCTTCCGGCCCACGCACGTCGTCCCCCCGCACGGCCTACCCGCCTGGGAGGCCCCCGACCCGGCCCGGCCCACCGTCCCCCTCGACGGGCTGCTGCCGGTCCAGCTCGTGGAACGCAGCGGCGACTGGGGACACATCCGGTGCGCCAACGGCTGGGCGGCCTGGGTCGACGGCCGGCTGCTGCTCGCCGTACCCGCCGACCCGCCGCTCGCCGCCGGACCCGACACCGCCGCCGACCCCCGGCCGCTGCTGGACCGCGCGGCCGAGACCCTGGCCGGCTACCGGTCCGCGGTCGCCGGCCTCGCGGCCGGCGAGCTGGACGGCGAGGACTTCCGGGACCGCACCGAGGGCCTGCGGATCGGCATCGTCGTCGACGGCGAGTCGATGTGGGTCTACGACGCCCCGGAGCGGCGCTGGATGTACGGCGACGGACGGCGGCTGAGCACCTACGCCACCGACCGGGCGATCGCCCCGGCGGCCCCCGCGGACGCCCCGGGCCACGCCCCGACCCGCGCGGTCGCCCCCGAGGGCGGGCGCTGACGGTGTGCCGGGGTGAGCGCCGACGACGCACGAGACCGGCCTGTTCTCCGGGCGGCCCTCCGAACTCCTCGGCCGCCGGGTCGCGAACTACCTGGTGGAGAGCGAGATCGGGCGCGGCGGCATGGCCGTCGTCTACCGCGCCCGCGACCTGCGCCTGGACCGGACCGTCGCCCTCAAACTGCTCGCGCCGGAACTGGCCCGCAACGACACCTTCCGCCGCCGCTTCACCCACGAGTCCCAGGTGGCCGCGGCCATCGACCACCCGCACATCGTGCCCGTCTTCGAGGCGGGCGAGACGGACGGCGTGCTCTACATCGCCATGCGCTACGTCCCCGGCAGCGACCTGCGCCACCTCCTGGACGCCCGGGGACCGCTGCCGCTGCCGGACGCCGTGCGCATCATCGCGCAGGTGGCCTCCGCCCTGGACGCGGCCCACGGCCACGGCCTGGTGCACCGGGACGTCAAACCCGGCAACATCCTGGTCGCCGAGGGCACCGACAGCGACCATCCCGAGCACGTCTACCTCACCGACTTCGGGCTCACCAAGAAGTCGCTGTCCCTGACCGGCTTCACCAGCGTCGGCCAGTTCGTCGGCACCCTCGACTACGTGTCCCCGGAACAGATCTCGGGGCGCCCGGTCGACGGCCGCTGCGACGTCTACGGCCTCGCCTGCGTCCTGCACGAGGCCCTCACCGGCCGCCCGCCCTTCCGGCGCGAGGACGACATGGCGCTCCTGTGGGCCCACCAGTACGACGAACCGCCCCCGCCGAGCGAGGTGTGCCCCGACCTGCCGGTGACCGTCGACCCCGTCTTCGCCAAGGCCCTCGCCAAGAGCCCGGACGACCGGCACGACACCTGCCTCGGCTTCGTCGCCGCCCTGCGCGCCGCCGCCGCACCCTCCGCCCCCTTGGGCGAGGACCTTGCCGACGGCCGAACCGCCACCGAACCGGACCACACCGTCCCCCCGGCCGCCCCGCACCCGCCCTGGGCCGCACCCGTGTTCGAGCGCTAGGAGCCGCCGTTCACCCGCCCCCTGCGGTGCGCCGGGCCGGCGAGCAGGCCGCCGAGGAACCCGGCCACCAGCCCCCACAGCGCGCCGAGACCCACCGCCTGCCACAGCCGGGGCCGCAGCAGCACCTCGCCGGACAGGCCGCCGCCCAGGTCGCCGATGCCGAGCAGGGACAGCCCGTAGTGCGCCGAGATCCGGCCGGTCAGGCAGACCGCCAGCACCGTCAGGGCCAGCGCCACGCCCAGATGCAGGGCGTGCCGCCAGGGCCGGACGCGGGCCGGTGAGCGGGCCGCCGTCCAGAAGGCCACGGCGAGCAGCAGCACCGCGTCCACCACCGGCAGCCACCACAGCCGGCCGTCGTACGCGGTCAGGGTGCCCAGGTTCAGCTCGGAGACGTCCCGGGTGCGCAGGACCGCGTCCAGCACATGCGGCACCGGCAGCCCGAACGGCCCGTCCACCCGGCCGTCCCAGGTCGCCCCGAGCCCCAGGGTCAGACCGAGCCAGGCCAGGTTGGGCAGCCCCAGCAGGATCAGCGCGAGCGTCTCGGGGACGTGCCAGCGGGTGGCGGCCGTGACCAGCGCGGCGAGAAGGGCGACGGCGACGGCCCCGAGGAGCAGCAGCACCATCGCGTGAGCGGCCGGACGCACCGACTCCTGGAAGCGCAGCAGCCGCCCCGGCAACGGCGCCCGGCCCGCCACCAGCAGCGCCAGCACCAGCACCCCGGCCAGCCACAGCAGACCGAACAGCACGGTCAGCGGGGCGTCCGTGGTGAAGCCCACCTTCGGCGCCGCGTCGAACAGCCCGGCCAGATCGCTGAGCGTGCCGCTGCCCACGTCCACCGCGAACGTCTGCCGCGCCCCCAGCGCCAGCCCGATCAGCACCACCAGCCACACCACCGCGATCCGCGCCGCCCAGCCCGCCAGCTCCCGGGCCGAGGCGACCGCCCGGTACCGCAGCGGGCGCAGGAAACCCCCGCCGATCACCAGCGCGCCCGCCAGCGTCACGGACAGCGGCATCACCGTGAGCGCGGCGCCGGTCTGCGCGAACACGCCCGCGTTCCCGGCGAGTTCGACGCCGCCGCCGACCGAGGTCACCAGCGTGGCGGCCACCACCCTCGGAAAGGCGCCGTCCGGCAGGTCCGCGGCCCCGGCCGCCCACAGGCCCAGCGCCGCCACCAGCACCATCACGGCCAGCGCGGTCAGCACCGCGGCCAGGGCCTGCGGCCAGCCGTGCCGGGGCACCGGCCGCTCGGAGACGGGGGGAGGGCTCACCCCAGCCACGCTAGGCAGCACCGGCCCCCCGCGCCCGCCGGGTGGGCCGTCCGCGTCGGCTTGCGAGCCCGGCGGGACTGCTGCACACAATGAGAGGTGAGAGCGCATCCGCCAGCACCCCGCGGGATGTGACGGCGAGCAAGCCGCGTATCGCGATGTGACTGCGAGCTGGCCGCGTATCGCGAGGATCGCGACGGGAAGAAGTGCTCGTGAGCGTCGAACCTCCGTCCTCCGGCCATCCCACCGGCCCGCCCTCCGGGCCGCTGTCCGGCTCCGGCCGGCCGCCCACCGGACCTCCGCCCGCGCGGCCGCCCGCCGGTGGCACCGAACCCGGCGGACCCCACGTGCCGTGGTGGAAGTCGGTGCCCCGCGTGGTCGCCGTCACCGCCGCCGTCGTCGCGGCGGCGGTCCTCGCGGTGGTCCTCACCCGGCCCGGCGGTGGCGGCTCCGCCCAGGGCGGCGAGGTCTTCCTCCAGTCCGCCGGCAGCGCGGGCCAGGACCCGTACACCCAGTCCACCGCGCGCCAGAGTTCACCGCCGCCCGCCTCCACCGGCTCGGACATGCCCACCACCGGCGCGGCCAACGAGGTGCGCGGCGTCGACGGCGGCGCGGCCGGCCTCTACAGCGGCACCCGCAACGCCCCCGCCTGCGATGTGGAACGCCAGATCAAGTACCTCCAGGCGGACTCCGCCAAGAACCGCTCCTTCGCCTCCGTCGCCGGTGTCCGGCCGTCCGACGTGCCCGACTACCTGCGCTCCCTCACCCCCGTGCAACTGCGCGTCGACACCCGCCTCACCGCCCACGGCTACCGCGACGGCCGCGCCACCACCTACCAGGCCGTCCTCCAGGCGGGCACCGCCGTCCTGGTCGACAGCCACGGAGTGCCCCGGCTGCGCTGCGCCTGCGGCAACCCGCTCACCCCGCCGGTCGCCCAGCACGGCACCCCCAAGGTCACGGGTGAGCGCTGGTCCTCGTACCGGCCCTCGCACGTGGTCGTCGTGAACCCCGCGCCCGAGCCGGTGAAGGTCTTCACGCTCTACGACACCCGGCACCGCGACTGGATCCACCGGAAGTCCGGCGACCACGCCGGCCGGCACGACGAGCCGACGAAGCCCCCGGCCGACCCGCACCCGTGGAACCACCCGCAGCCGGACCGGTCGAACCCGTCCGCCCCGTCCTCGACGGGACCGTCCACGTCGTCGTCGCCCGCGGCCCCCTCGTCGCCCTCCTCCGAGGAACCCGGATCGAGCGCACCGGGATCGACGCCGCCCGGGAACAAGACGTCCGGGAACGAGACGCCCGAGACCAGGACGCCCGAGTCGCCGCCCGGGTCCGAGGCGCCGGGACCGAAGACGCCGGAGACCGGGGAGCGCGAGTCGAAACAGCCGGAGTCCCGGCCCGAGTCGCCCCCGCGGTCCCAGGGCCCCGAGTCCCCGCCGGCCTCCGAGGAACCCCCCGCGCAGTCCTCTTCGGTACCCTCGTCCGCACCCGGTGCGCTCACGTCCACGACGTGACTCTCGCCACTGTGCGCGCTCGGCGAACACGTCGAGTGGACTGGGCGGCCCCTGTCGGGGTACGAGGACTGGTGCAACAGCTACCGGCCGGGCCGGGCTCATCGAGAGAGACAGCATGACCGAACACCTGGGCGGGGCAGTGATACCGACTGGTTTCGACGTACCCGTGGAGCCGCTGCGCCGCGCCGCGCACTACACCGGCGAACCCGGGTGCATCGCCGAGGCACGCGCCTTCGCCGCCCAGTTCCTGGAGCAGCTGAGAACCGAGTGGTGCGCCAGCGCCGACAGCCGGGCCGACGGTGAGCTGCTGCTGATGGTCAGCGAGCTGGTGACCAACGCCGACCGGCACAGCAGCGGCCCGTACATCCTGGAGCTGGAGGGCACCGCCCGTGCCGTCATGGTGTCCGTGTACGACAGCAGCTCCACCCTGCCCCGCCGCTACCCCAAGGACCCCCAGCGGATCGGGCGGCACGGCCTGGAGATCGTGCACGCCATCGCCGCCGAGGTGACCGTGGAGCGGGTCCCCGTCGGCAAACGGGTCCGGGCCCGCTTCGACCTCGGCCGCTGACGGACCGGCGGGGCAGCGTCCCCGGCCGCCGATTCCCCTCAGGGCGCAACGTGGGCCCCTTGCCCCCCGCGCCACGGCTTCTAGGCTGATCCGGATGAGCGACCAGGTGAGCGACGAAGCCCGCGTGATCCCGCTGCGACCCGTGCCCGCCCGCCGGGACGAGGCCAGGCCCGACCCCGGACCCAGGGAGCCGCTGTGGCGCGACCTGGTCGGCGAGGTGCTGCGCCGCGAGCGCCGGGCCCAGGACCGCACGATCAAGGACGTGGCCGACGCGGCCCGGATCTCGCTGCCCTATCTGTCGGAGATCGAGCGCGGCCGCAAGGAGGCCTCCTCGGAGGTCCTCGCCGCCGCCGCCCACGCGCTCGGCCTCGGCCTGGGCGACCTGCTGGCCCTGACGCACCGGGAACTGGCCCGGCGCACGGCCCGGCCCGCCCGCCCGGCCACCCCCGCCCACCGCGTCACGAACACCCTCCGCCTCGCCGCCTGACCGGGCCCCGGCCGGTGCGACCGATGAGTTTTCGACGGGGGAACAGTCTCCTCGTACGGCTCTCGTGAGAGCCGTACGACGACCGTGTCCCGCGCCCGGGAGGTACCCATGACCACCGACGGATTCACCACGTGTCTCTGGTTCGACGGCCAGGCCGAGGAGGCCGCGCACTACTACGTGTCCGTTTTCAAGAACTCCGGCATCGAACGGATCGGCCGGCACACCGAGGCCGGACCCGGGGAAGCCGGGTCCGTGCTCACCGTCGAGTTCACGGCCAACGGGCAGCGGTTCGTCGCGCTCGACGGCGGCCCCCGGTTCACGTTCAACGAGGCGGTCTCGTTCCAGGTCATGTGCGCCGACCAGCGCGAGATCGACCACTACTGGGCCAGGCTCACCGAGGACGGCGGCGAGGGCGGCCCGTGCGGCTGGGTCAAGGACCGGTACGGCCTCTCCTGGCAGGTCGTCTACGCCCGGCTGCCCGACCTGATCCAGGACCCCGACCAGGAGAAGGCCGCCCGCACCATGCGGGCCATGATGGGCATGGGCAAGCTCGACGTCGCCGAGCTGGAGCGGGCGTACGCCGGGGAGTGACCGGGCCGCCGCTACCCGGCCACGATCTCGGCGATCACGTGCCGGGAGTTCTCCGCGAGCGCCGGGTTGGTGTCCCAGTAGTACGGCAGCGCCACCAGCGCGATCGACAGCGCCCAGCCCCGCCCGCGCGCCCACTCGGCGTCGCCGGCGCCGACGGCCGCCCGGAACACGCCCCGGGCGGCCGCCGGCAGCAGGTTCCAGGCCACGATCAGGTCCACGGCGGGATCCCCGGCCCCGGCGGTCCCGAAGTCGATGACGGCGGCGAGCCGGCCGCCGTCGACCAGCACGTTGCCCGGCGTCAGGTCCGCGTGCGCCCACACCGGCGGCCCGGTGTGCTCCGGGGCATCGAGGGCCTGCCGCCACCGGGCCAGGACCGCGCCCGCGTCCACCCGCGTGCCCAGCTCGGCGACGGCCGCGCGGGTCTCCGCGTCACGCTCCCGCAGCGGACCGGCCCGGTACCCGGCCGGCGCGTCCCGCACGGGCACCCGGCGCAGCGCCCCCACGAACGCCCCGAGGTCCCCGGCCAGCCCCGCCGGGTCCTCGACCGCCCCCGCCGCCGGGTTGCGGCCCGCCAGCCAGCGGTAGACGGACCAGGGCCACGGGAAGCCCGCGTCCGGCTCGCCCACCCCCACCGGCTCGGGCACCGGCACCGGCAGCAGCGGCCCCAGCAGCGGCAGCCAGCGCTGCTCGTGGGTCACGTCCGGCACCGCACCGGGGCGCCGGGGGAGCCGTACGACCAGGTCGGGACCGAGGCGGAACATGGCGTTCTCGGTGCCCGAGGACGCCAGACGCCGCACCGGCAGGCCGGCCCAGTGCGGGAACCGGCGGGCGACCAGCCGGCGGACCAGCGGCTCGTCCAGGTCGGGCTCGTCCGCGTGCATACGCCGCGGCCGGCGGCTGTCCACGTCACTCATGACCGCCATCCCAGCGCCCCGACGGGCTCGCCGTCCACGGGATTTCGCCGCGCGGACCGGGCGAGCGGTGGCTAGCGTGGGGCGGGGGAGCCGGCCGAGCGAGAGGGGCGGCCCATGACCGGGTACGTCGAGGGAACACCCTGCTGGGCCGACGCGATGTTCGGCGACCTGGAGGGGGCGAAGCGGTTCTACGGCGAGGTCCTCGGCTGGACCTTCGGCGAGAGCTCGCCCGAGTACGGCAACTACACGCAAGCCCGGGTGGACGGCCGGGCGGTCGCCGCGGTCGTCCCGCCGATGCCCGGACAGGAGGGCCGGTCGCAGTGGTGCCTGTACTTCGCCTCGCCGGACGCCGCCGCCACCGCGGCGAGGATCCGGGACAACGGCGGCGAGGTGCTGCTGGACCCGATGCGGGTCGGCGACTTCGGCACCCTGTGCCTGGCCCGGGAACCCAGCGGGGCGGTGTTCGGGGTGTGGCAGCCCGGCACCCACGAGGGCTTCGAGACCGTCGCCACGCCCGGCGCCTACTGCTGGGCGGAGGTCTTCACCCGGGAGCCGGAGAAGGCCGACGTGTTCCTGTCCGCCGTCTTCCCGTTCCGGATGAAACAGCTGGCCGATCAGGCCGTCGACTTCCGCCTGTTCGACATCGGCGGTCGGACGGTGCTCGGCCGGATGCGGATGACGGACGACTTCCCGCCCGAGGTGCCCTCGTACCTCAACGTCTACTTCACCGTGGACGACTGCGACGAGGCGGTGGCCCGCGCCACCCGGCTGGGCGCCGTCCTGCGCTTCGGCCCGATGAGCAGCCCCTTCGGCCGGTTCGCCGCGCTCAGCGACCCGCAGGGCGCGGACTTCTCCGTGATCGACGTCACCACCACCGAGGGCGAGATGCCCCCGACCGCGGACGTCTGACCGGGCCCGGAACGCGGGCCCGCCCGGCCATGGCATGATCGGGCGCATGCGTGAACGTGTGGTGGCCGCGTGCGACGGGGCTTCGAAGGGAAACCCCGGACCGGCCGGATGGGCGTGGGTGGTCGGCGACGGCGACGAGCGGACCCCGGTCCGCTGGGAGTCCGGGCCGCTCGGCCGGACCACCAACAACGTCGCCGAACTGACCGCCCTGGAGCAGCTGCTGGCGGCCGTCGAAGCGGACGTGCCGCTGGAGATCCGGATGGACTCCCAGTACGCGATGAAGGCCGTCACCACCTGGCTGCCCGGCTGGAAGCGCAACGGCTGGAAGACGGCGGCCGGCAAACCGGTCGCCAACCAGGAGCTGGTGGTCCGCATCGACGAGCTGCTCGCCGGCCGCAGCGTCGACTTCCGCTACGTCCCGGCCCACCAGGTCGACGGCGACCCGCTGAACGATTTCGCCGACCGCGCCGCCAGCCAGGCCGCCTCCGCCCAGGAAGCGGCGGGCAGCGCCCTCGGCTCGCCCGAGCCGCCGCCCTCGCCCGACACCCCGAAGGCCTCGGCCCCGCGCCGGAAGGCGCCCCGCCGCACCGGCGGCGGGGCGACGTCCACCCGTGGCGGCGGCGCGTCCGCCCGCACCATCAAGGCGAAGTTCGCCGGCCGCTGCCTGTGCGGCCGTTCCTACGCCGCCGGCGAGTCCATCGCCAAGAACCCGCAGGGCTGGGGCCACCCGGAGTGCCGCACCGCCGAGGCCTGAGCGGCGCCCCGGCGGCCGGACGTCAGCTGTCGAACGTGTAGAACTTCGTGTGGTCCAGCAGGTCCGCCGGCCGCACGTCGTTCCACGGCTTCATCGTCTCGTTCAGGTCCACCACGTCCGGCGTGCCGCCGGCCGGCACATAGCCGACGCCCGGGTGCCGGCGCTGCCACTCGGCCCACAGCTTGTCGACGAAGGCGTGGTGCAGCCAGAACACCGGGTCGTTGGGGGAGACCCCGGTGGCCATCTGCCCGCCGACCCACACATGGACCCGGTTGTGCAGGTTGACCCCGCGCCAGCCCTCCAGGTGGTTGCGGAACCCGTCGGAGGCGCTGTTGTACGGCGCCATGTCGTACGTCGCCATCGACAGCACCGACTCCACCTCCGCCGGGGTCGGCAGCTCGCGCACGCCCGCGCCGAGCGAGCGGCGCAGGAACGTACGGCCGTCCACCCGCACCCCGAGCGGCCACTTGCCGCCCGACGCGGCGAACGGGCCGTCCATCACCCGGCCGTCCGAGCTGCGCCCGTCGCCGCCGAGGAAGTCCGGTGCCCACAGCGAGGCGCGGACCGTGCGGTCGGTGCTCCAGTCCCAGTACGGCAGCGCCACCGAGGCGTCCACCGCCTGGAGCGCCCCTTCGAAGTCGAGCAGGAATCTGCGGTGCCAGGGCAGGAAGGAGGGGGAACGGTGGCCGGTCCGTTCGCCGCTGTCGGTGTCGGACATGATGAACGCGTTGTGCGTGCGCACGAACTCGTCGTAGCGTCCGCTGCGCTTGAGTTCGAGGACCGCGTTGACGAAGCGGCGCTTCTCGTCGGTGGTCAGGGCGGCCTGGTTCTTGCGTACGGTCATGGTGCGGGGTGCTCCGTGGATCCTTGCGGGGGCGGTCAGTTGGCGGGGAACGGCAGCAGCGGCGCGCCCTGGAGCTCGTCCACCGCGGCGCGGGCGGCGGCGCGCGGGCTCGCCACCGGGTCGTAGTGAGTGACGACGCTGATCCAGGTGCCGTCGGCGTTGCGCATCAGGTGCAGCCGCACCCCGTCCACGAACACCTCGTAACCGCCGCCGTGTTCGTGGTGGTGGCCGCCCCCGGCCGCCGGGCGGCCCTGTATACGGCGGCCCTTGTAGACCTCGTCGAAGGTGTCGGCGGTGTCGTGGCCGCCGTGGTCGTGGCCGGTGGTGGTGCCCGCCGAGACCGGGGGAGCGAGGACGGCGGCGGTGCCGGCCGTCGCGGCGAGGGCTGCCGCCGCGGTGAGCGCGCGGCGCCGGGTGAGGTCGGACATACGGGTCCTCCTGGAGGGTGTGCCGGTGGTGTCGACGCATGCCTACCGGGGAGTAGCCGAGCGGCGGAAATCGTCCGGAACCGGTTGGCTGCGATCCGGACAATTGGCCACATGCCGTACAGAGTTGAACCAAGATGATCTTGTTGCGGCGAGGTGCCCGGCCGGGCCGGAACGGGGAATTCCTTGCCGGGCCGCCCGTGTTCCGCGTGATCCTTCGCGCGCGCCGTCCGTCCGAGTGGCGCGGCTCACCACGGCAGACTGACGCGATAGCGCGACCCGGCCGTCCTGCTACCCTGCGATGCCGATCAACTACGCAAAGTGACTTCAGGGGTGTGTGCGGTGAAGGTCGTCTGTGCCGGGGGAGGGCCCGCGGGGCTCTACCTCGCGATCCTGCTCAAGCGGCAGGACCCGTCCCACGAGATCACCGTCCACGAACGCAACCCCGAGGGCTCCACCTACGGCTGGGGCGTCACCTACTGGCGCGGCCTGCTCGACCGGCTCCACGCGCACGACCCCGAGTCCGCGCGGGCGGTCGAGGAGCACTCCGTGAGCTGGCGCGAAGGTGTCGCCCATGTCCGCGACCTGTCCACCCGGCACCGCGGCGACCAGGGCTTCGGCATCGGCCGGCAGCGCCTGCTCGACCTGCTCGCCGACCGCGCCCGTGCCCTCGGCGTACACCTGGAGTACGAGAGCGAGCTCACCGAACCCCCCGCCGACGCCGACCTGGTGGTGGCCGCCGACGGCGTGCACAGCGCCCTGCGCGGCCGACACGCGGCCCACTTCGGCACCCGGATCGTCCCGGGCCGCAACCCCTACATCTGGCTCGGCACCACCCAGGTCTTCGACGCCTTCACCTTCGCCTTCACCGAGACCGAGCACGGCTGGATCTGGGCCTACGGCTATCCCTACAGCGGCGAGCACAGCACCTGCGTCGTCGAGTGCGCCCCCGAGACCCGCACCGGTCTCGGCCTGGACCGCGCCGACGAGGGCGAGGGCCTGGCCCTGCTGGAGAAGCTCTTCGCCGACGTCCTCGACGGCCACCCCCTGATCGCCCGCGGCGGCGCCGCCTGGCCGCGGTTCGGCACCCTCACCAACCGCGTCTGGCACCACGGCAACCTCGTCCTGCTCGGCGACGCGGCCCACACCACCCACTACTCCATCGGCGCCGGCACCACCCTCGCCCTGGAGGACGCCATGTGCCTGGCCGCCGCCCTCGCCGACCACGTCACCCTGCCCGAGGCCCTGGCCGCCTACGGGGAGCGGCGCCGGACCGAACTGCTCTCCGCGCAGAGCGCCGCCCGGCACAGCGCCCAGTGGTACGAGAACCTGCCCCGCTACATCCACCTGCCCCCGCACCGCATGTTCGCCCTGCTCGGCCAGCGCCACTCGCCCCTGCTGCCGTACGTCCCGCCCCAGCTCTACTACGGCCTCGACAAGGCCGCCGGGCGGCTGGAGGCGCTGCGCCGGCTCAAGCGCTGGCTCGGCCCGCGCGCCGCCCGCGCCCTGCACGCACGCCGGGGCTGACCGGCGTCCCGGCAAGCGGGACGGTGAGGTTGGGTGAATAGCCATTCACTCGATAGGGTGAATGGCTATTCACCCTGCCGTCCCGCCGTCCCAGGAGCGCCGATGGACCAGCCCGCCCGGATACCCTCGCGCCCCGGCACCACCGTGTCCCGGCTGCGCGACCGGCTCACCATCCCGGTCCTGGCGTCGGGCGGCATCCTGATGGCCGTCATGCAGACCGTGGTCGTCCCCCTGCTGCCCGACCTCCCCCGGCTCACCGGGTCCTCGCCGGCGGCCGTCTCCTGGACGGTCACCGCGACCCTGCTGTCCGGCGCCGTCCTCACCCCGGTACTGGGCCGCGCCGGCGACATGTACGGCAAGCGCCGGGTCCTGGTCGGCGCGCTCGCCCTGATGACCCTCGGCTCGGTGCTGTGCGCCCTGTCCTCCGACATCGCCGTGCTCATCACGGCCCGCGCGCTCCAGGGTGCCGCCGCCTCCGTCGTCCCGCTGTCCATCAGCATCCTGCGCGACGAACTCCCGCCCGAGCGGCGCGGTTCGGCGGTGGCGCTGATGAGTTCCACCGTCGGTATCGGCGCCGCCCTCGGCCTGCCGCTGGCCGCGCTGGTCGTCCAGTACGCCGACTGGCACACCATGTTCTGGCTGACCAGCCTGCTCGGCGCACTCGGTGTCTCGGCCACCTGGTGGGCCGTCAAGGAGTCGCCCGTACGCGAGCCCGGCCGCTTCGACGTGCTCGGCGCGCTCGGGCTGGCCGTCGGCCTGGTGTGCCTGCTGATGGGTGTCTCCCAGGGCGGCGAGTGGGGCTGGGCGAGCCCGCGCGTCCTCGGCCTGTTCCTCGCCGCCGGTGCCGTCCTCGCCCTGTGGTGGTGGCAGCAACTGCGCACCGCCCGGCCCCTGGTGGACCTGCGCCTGGTCAGCCGGCCCCGGGTCGGCCTGTCCCATGTGGCCGCGCTGCTCACCGGGTTCGCGTTCTACGCCAACTCGCTCGTGACCGCCCAGCTGGTACAGGCGCCGAAGGCCACCGGCTACGGACTCGGCCTGTCCATCGTCGCCACCGGCCTGTGCCTGCTGCCCGGCGGCGTCACCATGCTGCTCTTCTCGCCCCTGTCCGCCCGGATCTCCGCCGCCCGGGGCCCCCGCGTCACCCTCGCCCTCGGTGCTGCCGTCATCGCCTGCGGCTACGCCGTCCGCATCGCCGACAGCCGCGACCTGTGGATGATCATCCTGGGCGCCACGGTCGTCGCCACCGGCACCACCCTCGCCTACTCGGCGCTGCCCACCCTCATCCTGCGCGCCGTCCCCGCCGCGCAGACCGCCTCCGCCAACGGCGTCAACGTCCTGATGCGCACCATCGGCCAGGCCACCTCCAGCGCCGCCATCGCCGCCGTCCTCGTGCACCACAGCAGCCCCCTCGACGGCACCCCGGTGCCCACGCTGCACGGCTACCTGCTGGCCTTCGGGATGGCCGGCGCCGTCGCCCTGGTCGCCTGCGCCGCCGCCCTGACCATCCCGGGTGACGCGCCCGCCGCCGGCCCTCTTCCGGTCCCGGCCGCCGCCCCGCGGGCGCGCGACGAGGCGCTGGAGGGAGCATGAGTGCCGTGAGCACTCCATCCGACACTCCCGCGCGCCGCGACGCCGAGGCCACCAAGGCGGTGATCCTCAGGGCGGCCCGCCACCTGCTGGCCCGGCACGCGCACGCCGACATCACCCTCAAGGCCGTCGCCGAGCGGGCCGGCGTCAGCCCGCCGCTGATCCTCAAGTACTTCGGCAACAAGGACGCCCTGTTCGCCCGCGTCATGTCCTTCGACACCGACGCCGACGCCCTGCTCGACGCCCCGCTGCCCGGCCTCGGCCGGCATATGGTCCGGCACGTCCTGGCCAGCCAGCGCGAGCGGGGCGCCGACCCGCTGCTGAGGATCGCCTTCGCCCCGCTGCACGGCGACCACGGCGACGTCCTGCGCGCCAACTTCCGCGCCCAGGTCACCGACCGCCTCGCCGCCCGGCTGACCGGCCCCGACCCCGGCCTGCGCGCCGAACTCGCCGTCGCCGCCCTGGTCGGCCTCGGCGTGATGTACGGCATCGCCCGTGGCGAACGCCTGCGCGAGGCCGCCCTCGACGCCATCGCCGACCGCTACGCACCGCTCGTCCAGGCCCAGTTGACATCTGCGGCGTAGTGCCGGCGCGGGCCGGCCGGAACGGCTCGCTCCGCACGATCCGGCACCGGGTGACACACTGGCGCCATGGACGAACGCGTAATCGGCAGGTCGGGTCAGTGGGCATCGGTGGTCGGCCTCGGCACATGGCAGCTGGGCGCCGACTGGGGCGACGTGGACGACAAGGAGGCACTGGCGGTCCTGGAGGCGGCGGCCGAGTCCGGGGTCACCTTCTTCGACACCGCCGACGTGTACGGCGACGGACGCAGCGAGGAGACCATCGCCTCCTTCCTGCGCGGCCGTCCCGACCTGCACGTCCTGGTGGCCACCAAGATGGGCCGCCGCGTCGAGCAGATCCCGGCGAACTACGTCCTCGACAACTTCCGGGCCTGGAACGACCGGTCGCGCCGCAACCTCGGCGTGGACCGCGTCGACCTGGTGCAGCTGCACTGCCCGCCCACCCCCGTCTACGCCGGTGACGAGGTCTTCGACGCCCTCGACACCCTGGTCGAGGAGGAGCGCGTCGCCGCCTACGGGGTGAGCGTGGAGACCTGTGCCGAGGCGCTCACCGCGATCGCCCGGCCGAACGTGGCCAGCGTTCAGATCATCCTCAACCCGTTCCGGATGAAGCCGCTGCGCGAGGTGCTGCCCGCCGCGCGCGAGGCGGGCGTCGGCATCATCGCGCGCGTCCCGCTCGCCTCCGGACTACTGTCCGGCACGTACACGAAGGACACGGTGTTCGCGGCCAACGACCACCGCACCTTCAACCGGCACGGCGAGGCCTTCGACCAGGGCGAGACGTTCTCCGGCGTCGACTACGCGACCGGCGTGGAGGCCGCCGCCGAGTTCGCCGCGCTCGCCCCCGAGGGCTACACCCCGGCCCAGCTCGCCCTGCGCTGGATCATCGAGCAGGACGGCGTGACCACGGTGATCCCCGGCGCCCGCACCACCGGGCAGGCTCGGGCCAACGCGGAGGCCGCCAAGCTGCCGCCGCTCGACGCCGGGACACTCACCGCTATCCGGGAGCTGTACGACCGCCGTATCAAGGACCAGGTCGAACACCGCTGGTAGGGCCGCTGATGAAGCCCGCCGTTTGAAGCGGTGAACGGGCGGTTACCCGCAAGCGCATGACGCGGGAAGAACGGCGCCGGGGGCGGGACGAGACCGAGGAGGAACGGGCGGACCGGATGTGGGGTGAACTCATCCAGGAGGTCCGGGTCGCCCAGACCGGCGTACAGATCCTGTTCGGCTTTCTGCTGACCGTGGTCTTCCAGCCGAAGTACACCCGGCTCGCCGACGTCGACCAGGTCATCTACATCGTGACCGTCGTCCTCGGCGCCTGCGCGACCGGCGCCCTGATCGGCCCGGTGTCCCTGCACCGCCTGGTGTCCGGGCGCCGGGTCAAGCCGCAGGCGGTGCGCATCGCCTCCCGGCTGACGTTCGTCGGGCTGGTGCTGCTGCTGGTCACCATGACGTCCGCCCTGCTGCTGATCCTCCGGGTGGCCACGCACGACGCCTACGTGCCCTACCTGGTGGCCTCCGTCGTCGCCTGGTACCTGGTCTGCTGGTACGGCCTGCCCCTGTGGGCCCGCCACCGCTACACCAGCCGCACCGACGAGCGGGACTAGGCGGGCTCGTCCACCACGCGGAAGCGTTCGGCGACGACGAGCGTGGCGCCGTCGATGACAGGGGCGCGCCCCAGGAACTCGCGCACGCCCTCGCCCCGGAAGAACTCCTCATGGGCCTTTTGCCACTGTGCGGCGTCGGCGTAGCCGCGGCCCTCGGCTCGCGCGAAGTCGTCGTCGATCTCCGCCATGGGAACGACCCGTACGTCGACGAGCTGGATCGTGACGGCCGGACGGCCCTCGGAGTCCCGGACCGAGAACCGCTGACCGGCCCGCGGCACCGCCTCCCCGGCGTGCTCGTAGATCTCCAGGAGGCCCGTGAGCGCGGTCTTCCGGCCGCTCAGGACCGCGGCCACGCCCCGGTCGCGTTCCGGTCCGGGGAAGGCGAGTTCGAGAGCCGGAAGGTCTTCGTCGTGTCCCATCGGGAGAGGGTACGAAGCCCGGACGCCGTGATCAACGGTTCCCGCCGGCCGCCTCCAGCGCCCGCAGCTGCCGGTCGTGCAGGCGGCTGAGCAGCAGGAGCGAGAGCACCGAGCCGATCAGGGCGCAGAACATGTCCCACTGGGTGTCCCAGACGTCGCCCTGGGTGGCGAGGAAGGCGTCCGCGCCGTGGCCGCCGATCTCCGCCGCCAGCCACTCCAGCAGCTCGAAACAGGCGCTGAAGGCCAGGCAGGCGCAGACCGTGAGCGGCGCCAGCCACCTGCTGCCGCGCAGCGGCGAGGTGCGGCTGAGCAGTTCGCGCACCAGGATCGCCGGCACGAAGCCCTGCATCAGATGCCCGAAGCGGTCGTACGGATTGCGGGCGAGGCCGAAGGTGTCGCGCACCCAGTCGCCCGCCGGGACCTGGGCGTAGGTGTAGTGGCCGCCCATCGCCAGCACCAGGGTGTGCGCGGCCAGCAGCGCGCAGAGCAGCCCGGTCAGCGGGAAGCGCCGCCACAGCAGCACCACCAGGGGCAGTCCGACCAGGGCCCACACAGTCTCCAGGAACCAGGTGGTGCGGTCCCGGACACCCCAGGCCGACACGGCGAGTCCGGCGGCGGCCACCCCCGCGAACACGGCGGGCGGGACGCGGCGCGCCACGGGGTGGGGGAGGGGGTGCACGGACGTCACGGCGGGACTCCTCGGCTCGGGTGGCGTGGGAGCCCCATCGTGGCGTCGGCCGGGGACCGCGGGCATGAGTACGGCTACTCAGCCCCGGAGAGGATCTCCTCAAGCAACGCGTCGACGGGGACGCTCTCCTGACCGGCCGGCACCACCTGGTAGGTGTCGCGCAGGAAGGCCCCGATCGCGGGCGCCCAGGCGAACACCACGGCGTGGTGCCGGGTGCCGTCGGGCCGGTGGTCGCCGAGGAACTCCATCCGCAGCTCCTGCCACACCCCGTCGGCGGCCGGCCGCAGCCGCACGTCCCCGACACCGGCCGGCCCGCGCAGCCCCTCGGAGAGCATCTCCCGGTCCAGCCGCCAACTGGCCAGCACGTGCCCGTCGTGCCCGAACACCGCGGTGACGGCGAACGGGTCGTCGGCGTCGTAGCTGAGGTGCGCGAGCACGGAGCACCGCTCGGTGCCTTCCGCGCGGAGCTGTACCACCAGGGTCTTGTGCACGAGCGCGTTCACGCGAGGGCCTCCGGGAACAATCGGCGTAGAGCCCTCTAGTACCCCCGTTCCGCCGGGAATGCGCACCCGGGTGATCCGACGCACCCGGGTGCCCGATTCCCCGGTGGTCAGCCGAACGCCTCGCGCAGCGACGGCAGCAGGGTCTTCGCCGACCAGTCCAGGAACTCCGGCTGGGTGTCGCCGCCGATCTGCACCAGCGCGATCTCCTCGAACCCGGCCTCGGCGTACGGCCGTACGGCCTCCACGAAGGCCTCCGGGTCGTCGCCGCACGGGATCGAGGAGGAGACGTCGTCCTCGGTCACGAACTGGGTCGCGGACTCGAAGGAGTCCGGGTGCGGCAGTTCGGCGTTGACCTTCCAGCCGAGCCCGAACCAGCGGAACTGGGAGTGGGCGCGCTTGATGGCCGCGTCCCGGTCGGTGTCGTAGCACACCGGGAGCTGGCCGACCCGGGGCTTGCCGGCGCCGCCGTGCCGGTCGAAGGCATCCAGCAGGCCCGCCTTCGGCTCGGTCGCGATGACCAGGTCCGCCAGCTCCCCGGCGAGCTTGCAGGACTGCTCCCCGGAGACGGCGAGCCCGATCGGCGGCGCCTGGTCCGGCAGGTCCCACAGCTTGGCGGACTCCACGTCGTAGTGCTGCCCGTGGTGGGTGACATGGCCGCCCTCGAACAGCGCGCGAATGATCCGCACCGCCTCTTCCAGCATCTCGTGCCGTACGTCCACCGGCGGCCAACCGCCGCCCACCACATGCTCGTTGAGGTTCTCGCCCGCGCCGAGGCCGAGCCGGAAGCGCCCCTCGGACAGCAGTTGCATGGTGGCCGCCTTCTGCGCCACCACGGCGGGGTGGTAGCGGACCAGCGGGCAGGTCACGTAGGTCATCAGCGGGATCCGCGAGGTCGCCTGCGCGGCGGCGCCCAGCACGCTCCACGCGTACGGGGCGTGTCCCTGCGAGCGCAGCCACGGGAAGTAGTGGTCCGAGGTCACCGAGAAGTCGAACCCGGCGTCCTCCGCGCGCACCAAGTGGTCCACCAGGTCACGGGGGCCGGCCTGCTCGGTCATCATCGTGTATCCGATTTGCACCATAACGAGCGAGTCCCCGGGAAGGCCGCCGGGAAACGGCCCGGGTCGCGATCAGTCCCGGGGTGGCCGAAAGGTGCCGAGGACCGTCCGCAGCGCCAGTCGGCTGCCCGGGTCGTGCCAGGCCGGGGCCGGGGTGGTGAAGCGCAGCGAGAAGCCCCGCCCGCCGCCCAGCAGGGCGCCCCGGCCGAAGGTGCGGGTCCGGGACGTCCCGGCACCGGCCAGCCACTCGATGTCGGCGGCCCGGCGGCCCTGGTAGGCGGTGGCCCGGACGGCACCGACGCGCCGGTAGCCGGGCAGCCGCCGCAGGCCCGGCTCCACGTCGTGCCGCCACACCGCGACCGGGTCGGGGCCGACGCGGGTGCTGTAGGTGACGGCGAGGGCGGGGGAGGCCGCGCGCCCGCCGAAGGTGACGCGGTAGGCGGCACCGGCCCCGCGCGAGGTGGCCAGCCGCCGCCACCCCTCGGGGAGCGCCACGGAGAACCCCTCGGGGGCGGTGTAGCGCCGGTAGCCGGCCGGCAGGGCGGGGGAGGCCTCCTCGGTGGGGCCGGACGGCGGGGAGCCGGGCTCCCCGGTGGGGCCGGTCGGCACCGGGGTCGGCTTGCCTGCGGCGCCGGTCGGGGCGGTGCTCCGGTGCGGGGCGCCCGCCGTGCCGGTGCCGGGCAGCACCCCGGTGGCCGCCAGCACGCCCGCCGTGACGGCGAGCGCGGCCAGCGCGCCGCCGGTGCCCAGCGCCCCCCGGCGGACACCCGCCGGCAGGCCGCCCCGGTACACCGGCCGCCCCCGAGGAGCCGGGAGGGGTTCGGGGTCCTCGGCAAGCGCCCGGGACAGCGCCTCCTGCGCCGCAGGGCAGGTCAGCCGCTCGACGGCGCTCTTGCGCAGCAGCCCGAGCACGGCCGGGGTCAGCGGGCCCGCGCGCAGCGGGGTGCGCAGCGGCAGCCGCTCCACGGCGCGCAGCGTGGCCTCCGGGCGGCCCCGGTCCCGGAACGGCCGGCGGCCCTCGACCATCGTGTACAGCAGCGCGCCCACCGCCCACAGGTCGGCGGCCGGCCCGACGCGCCCGTCCCCGGCCTGTTCCGGCGCGGCGTACGACGGCGCCGTCAGCCGGGGCAGGGGGGTGGCGCCGGCCAGCCCGAACCCGGCGACGACCACCGGGCCGCCGGCCCGCACGAACACCTGGCCGGGACTCAGCTCCCCGTGCGTGAGGCCGGCCTCGTGCGCGCGGCCCAGCACCTCCAGCAGCTCAAGGCCCGCCTCCGCCGCGCGTACGGCGTCGAAGGAGCCCTCGCGGTCCAGGAGTTCGCCCAGCGGTGAGCCGTCGATCCACTCCACGACCGTCCACAGCCCGTCCCCGTCCACCACCGCGTCCACGACGGCGGCCACCCGGCCGGGGCAGAGCAGCCGCATCGTCTCGGAGGCCCGCACCAGCCGGGCCGTGATCCGGCGCGCGGTCTCCTCGTCGCAGGGTTCCGGGAGGGTGGTGCGCGACACCAGCCGGGGCCGCAGCGCCGTCACGTCCTCGGCGTACCACCACACGCGGTGCGTCTCCCGGCCGAAGACCTCCAGCAGCCGGTACCGCCCGGCGACCACCTCGTGTGCGCAGCCCCGCGTCCCGCCCATGCCCCTCCTTCGCCGCCACCCCCGTCCGGTGTCTCCCAGGGGTACGAAGGGTGTGCCGGGGCGCGTTCAAAGAAGCGGCGAGTCCGCCGCCGTTCCTGTCCTCCGGTCCATCCCCCCGCACATTCGTGCGAGGCCGGATCAGGTCACCACAGCCCGAACCGCCCGGCGAGGCCCGCGAGTTCCGCCGGGGTCGTGTTGCCGCCGCAGACCACGAGCCCGAGCCGCGCGCCGGCGCCGACCCGGGCCAGCACCTGCCGGGCCGCCGGCAGCAGACAGCCCGCGGCCGGCTCGGCCCACACCTTGGCGTGCTCGGCGAGGTCCAGGCAGCCCTGCACGGCGTCCCGGTCCGGGACCACCAGGACCCCCTCGACCAGCGCGGCCACATGGTCGTACGTCAGCTGTGCCACCGAGGGCGCGCTGAGCGTGGAGACCAGCGACGACACCTCCACCGGCACCGGGCCGCCCGCCCGCAGCGCGGCCGACATGGCCTCGGCGCCCTCGGTCTCCACGCCCCACACCCGCACCCCGGGCCGCAGGGCGCGCAGGGCCGCCGCGACCCCGGCGATCAGCCCGCCCCCGCCGATGCTGACCAGGACGTCCGTCAACTCCCCGGCGTCCTCGGCCAGTTCCACGCCCACGGTGCCCTGGCCGGCGATCACCACCGGGTCGTCGAAGGGGTGGACCAGAATCAGGCCCTCGTCCCGCAAGACCGTCACCAGCCGGAAGGCGCTGTCCATCCCGTCGGTCAGCCGCACCGAGGCGCCGGCCTCGCGGACGATCTCGACGGACCGCGCGGGCGCCGTCCGGGGCATCACCACGGTCGCCTTCACGTCCAGGCCCGCCGCCGTCACCGCGAGCGCGATGCCGTGGTTGCCGCCGCTGACCGCGACCACGCCCGCCGCCCGCTCCGCCCCGCTCAGCGACAGCAGCTTCGCCGTGGCGCCGCGCGCCTTGAACGAGCCGGTGCGCTGGAGCAGTTCGAGCTTGGCGGTGACCGGCGCGCCGAGCAGCGAGGTGAGACCGGGGCTCGGCACGGTCGGGGTGCGCACGACGTGTCCCGCGATCAGCTCGGCGGCGGACGCGATCTCCGAGATGCCGATCACCGTGCCTCATCCTCCCGGCGCGGGGACGGGAACCGCGCCGGACGCACCTTCACCCGCCGGGACGGCCCAGGTCAACGCCGTCCCGGATCCTGGTTACCGGACGCGGTGCACCAGGAACTCCAGCAGCCGGTCCAGTTCCCCGGCCGCCGCGCCCGCCGGAGCCGCCTCGGCGAGCAGCGCTCGGGCCGCCGACGTGTGGGCGCGGGCCTCGGCCAGGGTCGCCGCCCGGCCGCCCGCCTCCTCGATCAGCGCGGCGGCCTCGCCGGCCCGCGCGGCCGAGCCGAGCAGCCCGGACAGCCGCCGGCCCGCGGGGGAGCCCAGCGCCACCAGCACCGGGAACGTCTTCTTGCCCTCCCGCAGGTCACCGCCGGCCGGCTTGCCGGTGACATCCGGGTCGCCCCAGACGCCCAGCACGTCGTCGACGAGCTGGAAGGCGACGCCGAGATGCCGGCCGGCCCGGTCCAGCGCGGTCACGGCCGGCTTCGACGCCCCGCCGAGCGCCGCACCCAGCGCGAGCGCGCAGCCCAGCAGCGCGCCGGTCTTGCCCTCCGCCATCGCCCGGTACTCGGCGGGCGTCACCCGCCGCGGGCCGGTGCCGGGCCGGGCGGCGAACAGCAGGTCGTCGGCCTGCCCCCGCACCAGATCGGTCAGGGCCGCCGACAGCAGCCGGACGGCGCCGGGCCCGCGCGGCGCGGCGGCGAGGGTGTCCACGGCGAGCGCGAACAGCGCGTCCCCGGCGAGCACGGCGGGCCCGGTGCCGTACGCCTTCCAGCCGGCCGGGCGGCGGCGCCGGGTGGCGTCGCCGTCCATGATGTCGTCGTGCAGCAGCGAGAAGGCGTGCACCAGCTCCACCGCGACGGCGGCCGGGACGCCCGCCCGCGCGTCGGCGCCGGCCGCCTCGGCGCCCAGCACCGCCAGCGCCTGCCGCACCCCCTTGCCGCCCGGTGCCGTGGCGGGTGCCCCGCCGACCTCGCACCAGCCGAAGGAGTAGCCGGCCATCTCGGCCAGCCAGGGGTGCAGTCCGCCGACCGCCTCCCGCAGCGCCGGCTCGACCAGCGTCCGGCAGCGGGCGAGGGTGCCGGGCGCGGACAGCGGCGCCCGCACGGCCGTGGGCAGCGCGGTCACCGTGCCGCCTCCGGCTCCAGGCCGAACTCCCGCTGCGCCCGGGCAACCATCTCCCGTACGTGCTTGAGCCCGCCACGCTCCACCGACCGGGCCAGCTCCGCGAGTTCGGCCGCCGTCTCGGCGCGGTCGCGGCCGAGCCGGGCCAGCGACTTGGCGAGGCCGAGCCGGGACAGCGCCTCGCCGCGCGGCTCGCTCATCGCGCGGAACTCCTTGAGCGCCAGCTCGTACAGGTCCCTGGCCTCGGCGTAGCGCCCGGCCCGGAACAGGACGTTGCCGCGCATCTTGTGGTTGTAGGCGAGCGCGCTGGAGAGGTTCATCTCCCGGCAGGTGGCCTCCGCCGCCGACAGCAGCTCAAGGGCCCGCCCGGTGTCGCCGTCGCGTACCGAGAGCACGTCGGCCAGGCCGCGCAGCGCCCACGCGTGCCCGCGCCGGTCCTCGGCCCGCCCGGCTATCTCCGCGGCCTCCTCGAACAGGGCGTACGCGCGGTCGTAGTCCCCGGTGTTGCGGTGCATCTGCGCGATGCCCTCCAGCGCCCACACCGTGTGCCGGGCCTCGCCGCGTTTGCGGGCCTCGGCCAGCAGCTGTTCGTGCAGCCGGCCGACCGCCTCGTAGTCGCCCTGGATGCGGCCGGTCTCCGCGAGGCCGGCCAGCGAGTAGCCGCGCACCACGACGTCCCCGCCCCGCTCGCCGAGTTCGGCCGCCAGCTTCAGCAGCCGCCAGGCCAGCGGGAACGAGCCGCGCTGACGGGCCAGTGTGCCGCCGCTCCACAGTGCCCAGGCCATGGCCGCGGTGTCGTCGGCCTCGCGCGCGGCCCGGTAACTCGCCTTCCAGGCCTGGTCGGCCTCGCGTATCCGGCCGAGCCGCCGCTGGGCCTCGGCGACGGCGAGCCCGCAGCGCGCCACCTCGTCGGGGCGCCCGGACCGCTCGGCCTCGCGCAGCCGCTCGGTGCCCTCGGCCAGCACGTCGACCAGCGAGGAGTTCACGGACAGGGTGGTCAGGGCGCCCTGGTACTCCGGGGCGAAAGCCTTGCCGTACATGCGTACCCTTCTATACACGATATGTATACACGGAGTGTATACATATCGTGTATAGCGTCTCGGAAAAGTGCCCCGGCCGATCCGGGCCGGGGCTCGGTCTGTTGTGGATCAAGACGCGGGCACGGCGGGGCGGGTGGGCCGCCCCCCCCGTTCAGTTGTTAAAGGTTAGTGGTTCTGTGCCCTCT
>NZ_JANUGP010000055.1 GCF_024753135.1 Streptomyces pyxinicus
GAGCCGCCGCTGAAAGTGAGACTTGACACGTCCTCTGACCTGGCCACTGTTAATTTGATGAACATCTAAGCGAGGTGATTCCGGGACAAGGGAAGTGAGAGTGGGGCTGACCAGGAGGTTCTCACTGCGTGTGAGCTCAGATGGCCATCACGCCGCCGCTCTTGTCGTGGACGACGGCCTGCCACTCCAGGACCGGGCAAGCGGCGACCAGCAACGTGTCCAGCCCGTCCACGCCGCTCGCTGCGACACGGCCCAGCGCCTCGTCGTGCACGGGGACGTTGCCCTGCAGTGCGTCGCAGTGAACGCAGCCGTTGGACAGCTGCCGCTCGCGCATGGTCCTGCTGTAGCGGCTCTTGACGGTCGCGGCCAGAGGACCGTGGCCGTGCTGCTGGAGCAGCCGCCGCATCAGAGCCATCGTCTTGGCGCTGTCCGTGGTGAACAGCCCGACGTAGCCGCGACCGGGCCGCAGCGGGTACAGACCGATCAGACACCCCGTGGCCTTCCCGCAGGCCCAGCACGCCCGGCTGAGCGTGAGGAGGCGCAGGGCCACGGTGGTTGCGCTGCCGGGCGGCGGCACAGTCGGCAACTCGATGGCCTCGGGGTCGAAATCGTCAGCCGCAGCACGCTCATCCAGGTACTGGCAGGTCGCGCATCACACTTCCCAGCCCCCGTCGAGGCTCTTGCCGAGAAACCCGCCACCCGCCGACACCCACACGGAGCACGACGCGCACCCGCCCGCGAACCGATTCTCCACACCTTTCCTTCCGGTTCCTTCCGGCTGCGTTTCCGCCAGCTCCATCCGAGGGCCATTTTCGCCCCGATCCGATGGCGGACGCCCCTGGTCTGGCAGACGGTCGGCTGCCGTCTGCCCGGCATGTGTTCGCTCTCTGTCAGCGAGCAGTGTTCACTCTGACGCCGGACCAAACGCCCGAATCAGGTGGGAACCTGTGCACTACTTTCCCAGGACACAACCTGCATTCGGACCAACTGCCGAGCCGACGTAGGCCCATCCAAGGTTGGAGAGCGTTGTCGTGTGGTTGGAGACCGACTGTCACTCTGCGGAGTCCGCGAGCGGCAAGGAGGTGGTTCTCGAAAGCGCTCCCGCAGCGCGCGGTCGCGTCAGATGTCTGCAGCCTGGAAGAGCGAGAGCACCTCCGTCCCTTCATGAACACGGAGTGTAACGGAGGTTCTGGCGGCGAGGGCGTCTTTCAATCGCGGGCGATAGAGGGGATGCAGTCGTGTGAGGGCATCCTCCACTTCCGTCCACTCGGCGGCGCTCGATTCGGCTGTTGGGCGAGGTTCTCCTGATACGAGCGTCCCAATGAAGATGCCTGCGAGGATGCCCCGGCTTGGATGCTGGTAGACGCCCACCAAGCCGTGGACTTTGACATGAACCCCCGTCTCTTCGTAGGTCTCGCGCGCGGCGGCATCTGGGAAAGCCTCACCAGGGTCCACCAAGCCACCCGGTAGCTCCCAGCGTTCGGGGGAGCGGCGGCGCGTAATAAGAACGTGTCCCACCTCGTTGAACGCGACGCAGGTGGCCCCCAGGGCGTACCTTCTCGGTGGCTGGGAGATCACGTACGTTTGGTCGGCGCTCACTTCTCAGCCCTGCCTTTGTTGAAAGACCAGAAGGTATCTCCAGAAGAGAAGGCGCCGAATCCGCCTTTCTGGAAGGTATGTGGCACTTTCTTTGCGGATCTCTGCAAGTGACATCGAGGGGGGTGCCACAGGGGCGGGAGGAGGCTGCGTTCCCTGGTTGGCGCGGATTTCTGACCACTTCTCTCGGAAGAACACCGAGGCGCGCCTAACGGCGTTCACGGGGATGGCCAGAAGGCTTGTGGCATGGTCCCGGAGCGTTGCTTCTCGGTAGCAGCCAAGGATCACCAAGACGCCGTTCGCGGTGAGTGATGCGCGCAGCTTCTGCACTGTCTCAAAGGGGACGTGGTGGATGCTAGCCAAGCATGCGATGTAGTCGTACGTGTCCGGTTCCAAGGTCAGGTGTGTGATATCTGCCTGCTCGAAGCGGATTTGTCCGGGGAGGTCGAGAGCGGCACTCTGCTCTCGCGCGGCGGAAATGACGTGATCATCTACGTCAATGGCGTCCACCTCGATTCCTCGAAGTGCTAGCTTCCGTGCGAACGTCCCTGTGCCGCAGCCTACATCGAGGGCCCGTCGGCATGATTCGGGAAGTTCGCGAAGTAAGAGGTCATGGTAATGATCGTTGTGATTAAACGGCACGGAGACATTATGACACGGGCTCGTCCAACGAGTTCGACCGCGCTTGACGGGCTTCGCGTCGTGGGCGGCGGACTGACCACTGGCGGTGCAGCAGGAGGGCGGCAATGGCCAGCCAGCCGGCGCCGAAGAGCTGTCCAGCGAGCACATCGACGCTGAAGTGCACACCGAGAAAGACCCTGCTCCACGCGACGAGTTCGGCGCTCAGCCCAGCTAGGAACAGCATCAGTGCGGACGCGGCCCGCGGTGTTTGGGTGCTGAAGTAGAGCGCGGCCAGTAGGAATCCGGTCGTCACGCCGACCGCGTGGCCGCTGGGGAAACTGAAGCCGTCGGCTTGAATCGAGGCGCATTCCAAGGACGGACGCTGTCGTTCTGCCCACCCCTTGATTAGATTGCAGCTCACTGTGGCGGCGTATGGAACGACGAGGAGGACTGCGGCGGCTGTGACGTGCCGTCGGATCAGAGCGAAGCACGCGGATCCGACAGCAATGATGGTCACGGGCCAGGGGTTGCCCCACGAGGTCAGTGTCTCGAGAAGCCCGGCACGGGACGCACTGCTGCTCGCCCAAGCGCAGAAGGTCTCGCTCAGCCGTTCGTCCCATTGGAAAGTGATGAGGACGATTAGCAGACCGACGTGGGCCGCTGCCCACCACGCGAACCATGCCAGCGACCGAGGCCGGTCTCCGGAGTAGTGTCGGATCATGCGGGGCTGATGGACTTCGAAATGTGATCCAGCAGCCCGCGGGGGGTGCGGATCGTCCGCAGGGTGCTGTCTTCTATCTGACAGTCGAACTCGTCCTCGATACGGTTGATGATCTCGATCTGATTGAGGGAATCGATGTCCAGATCAGCGAACGTGACGTCGAGTTGGTCCTGGGTGAAGACGTTCCCGGTGATTTCCTCCATCAGCGGTGCGAAAACTGCGATGAACTCTTGCTCGGTCATGGATGTGGTCCCCTTCGTGATGAGTGATCGCTGGTTGCTCACGAGGTGCGGCGCCCGTAGCGGGCACGCCAGTGCATGCGTGTGCTGGTCAGGCCCCAGACCGCGCCGGCGAAGATGGCAAGCACCACCATGTCGGCGAGGGCCCCGGAGGCGTCGGGTGTCGTCAGAGAGTGGCGCAGGCTGTCGGCCGCGTACACCGCAGGGTTGAGATTGCCGATCCAGACCAGCGCGTCGGGAAGAAGTTCTGGCGGGACTGCCACCGGACCTGCGGCCATCATGAGGAGCGTGGTGGCCAGGCTGAGAGAGGATGCCTGTTCGATGGTTCCGGATCTGCTGCCGATGAAGGCCCCCATCCCGGCTGAGGGGAGCAGGGCGAGCAGGAGGCACAGCGGGGCGAGCGGCGAGAGAGAGAGCGGGACATCGAGCAGAGCTGAGCCGATCAGCAGGGTGACCACGATGGCAGGTAGCGACAGGATGGAGAACGCGGCGAGAGTGGCCAGGATGAGGGCCTCGCGACGGACAGGCAGGGCAGCGTAGTACTCAAAGGCGCCGTTTCCGCGCATGAACGCGAAATTGCTAGCGATTTTGTTTTGGGTCTCGAACAGGATCGCCATGGTGACACTGCCAGTCAGGACGTATTCGGTCGCGGCATGGCCGGAGTTCCGGGCGAAGAGCCCCAAGGCGGCGATGCTGACCAATGGAGCAAGCATGCCGGTGAGCACCATCTGGGGCCAGGACCACCGCCAGTTGGTGAGCTGAATCATGAACAGGTCCCAGACCTGCCCAAGGAAGCTCAGTCCGAGCTTCTTGTCACGCGTAGCTGACATACACGTCTTCCAGTGTCGCTGTGTGCATTGTGAACTCGGGGAACTGGGTGAGGTCCACGTCCTTGGTCAGGTGCGGCAGGTCGGCGGAGTCGACCAGGGCGACGACCTTGCCGCGGTGCTCGGACTGCACCCGGACATAGTCAGGCAGCCCGTGCACTTGTGCGTCGCCCAGCGTGATCGACAGGCGTACCTGGGAATGGAGCGAGGACTTCAGCTCGGCCGGAGCGCCCAGCGCGACGAGCCGACCTTCCTTGAGGATTCCGACCCGCTCGATCACCTGTTCCGCTTCGATGGCGTTGTGGGTGATGAGGATGATCGTGTGACCATCGCGTTGGTTCAGTTCCCTGAAAAGCTGCCATACCTGGCGGCGCCGAGACGGGTCCAACTCGTTGGTGGGCTCATCCAGGATCAGCACTGGCGGTGATCCGATCAAGGTCACCGCGATCTGCAGTAGTCGGCGTTCTCCGCCGGAGAGCTGTCGGGCGACCTTGCCCGCCAGATGTGTCAGGTCGAGCAGCTCCAACAGGGCGTCACGCTCCCGGCGGGCCGCCTTGGCGGCGACACCGCGGAGGTGTGCACTGAAGTAGACCGCCTCTTTGACGGTCAGGCTGTTGAGGGCGAAGGCGGTTTGCGGCATGTAGCCCACCATGGCCGCCGTGAAGCGAGGATGGGTAAAGACATCGCGCCCCAGCAGCCGCACTGTCCCCCTATCCGGTCGCACCAGCCCGATCATCTGCTTGATCAGGGTTGTCTTTCCCGCACCGTTACTGCCCAGAAGCCCGAAGAATTCGCCCTGCTTTATGTGAAAGGAGACCTCGTCGTTGGCCGGCCTAGGGGATCTGTCGAACTGCTTGTGCAGGCCCTCGACCTCGTATGCGTAAGGAGGGTTTTCCGGCATGTTCACATCTCCCGCGCCGCTTGGCGCCAGATGCTGCGGACCACGGCTGCGGCCCCCGTGATGTCGCCGGGGGGAGTCAGCCGTGCTGCTACCTGGCCGAAGCAGCGGAAGAAGCCGCTCATGGCCGAGTCGCTGGGCAGGTATCCGTGTGACGCGGACGTCACGCTCTCCCTCGGTGTCGCGTCGCTGTACTGGAATTCGGTGTGCGGGCCACAGGTCACCGTGAGACGGCCCAGCCGCGGGCTGTTCATCGGCAACTTCAACCGGTCCTGCTCGGCTGGAGTGAGCACGCCGATGGAAGGATCGAGCGCGCGCAGGGCCCGGTCGAGGCGCTTCTTCTCTGCCGGCGGCAGCGGTGCGTCGGCGTACAGGTAGGCGCAGTTGCTGTCTCCCTGGAAGACCATGCGGTCGGCGAGGCCGAGGTCCGCCAGCACGTGGTTCGGGCGCAGGTGGGTCTCGACGTAGTCGATGCCGTGGTCGGAGAAGAACAGGAACTCCGTGTGCTCACCAGCGGCCTGGGCGAGCCGCATCACGCAGGCATCGATCCGGGCGTAGACGTCAAGGATCTGCTGCCATGCGCGACTTCGTTCACCGGAGCTGCCTCGGACCGCATGCCAGTAAAGGAACTCCTGAGCATGGTCGGCCTGGTTGAAGCGCACGAACAGGACATCTGGGTCATGCTGTTTCATGACATCGAGGGCGGTCTCTTCCACCCACTCGGCACGAGGCGATTCGTGGAACGTGTGGCCTGGATTGGCGGTGTATTCGACGTACAGGGATGCAGGTCCGCCACCGGTACGGTCCGTCATGGCAAGGCCGCCAAAGCCCATGGTGATAACGGCGGTTCCGAGACGCACCTCGATTCGATCTTCGTCGAGCCTGCGGCAGGAGACCGCCACGGAGACGGAACCCGAGGGCGCGGGGATGTCCAACCGCGTGGGCCGGAGGCCGTCGGCCACAACAGCGGTCTCCCGGCGGCTTCCAACCGTGATCACGTTCGTCTGCTGGTCGACCCAGAGGTACAAGGCCACCTCGTGCCCCAGGTACGAGAGCTGCACCAGCCCCTCGGCTGCCCCGTCAACGGTCGGACCGAGCGGGGCGACGAGGTTTCGGGCCGGGGCGTACAAGCAGTAGCAGCTGGGGATCGCGAGCTGGGTGTTGCGGGAGAAGGTCTGTGGGAAATGGACGGCGGCGGCAGACGCCCCTTGCCGGGCCAACCAGTCGAGCAGGCTCGGTGCGGTGAGCGAGCTTTCCTCGTAGGGGTGAAACGATGACAGTGGATCGTCCGAGCGCCGCCGGATCTCCGCAACACTCTCTCGCTCCCAAAAGCGGTTCCCCACGATCCCGTGCCCGCTCGGGTGAGTCCCGGTGAGAAAGGACGCATGGGAGGGCGCTGTTGACGAGGGGTAGATGCTGCGCAGATCGTGCACCGCGGTGCCGGGAAGTGCCGGCAGGACTCGGCTCAGATTGAAGAAGTCATGCTTGCGGATGATCCCGGGAAGCCCGCCGTCGACGCAGATGACGACAAGACGCCTGTGCTGCCCGCTCATGCGCTCAACTCCGCTGCACTCATGTATTCGTGATCCAACAGGGACTGCGGGGCGAAGGTGACATTGTGCTGGTGCAGAAGCCAGGCGCCACCGGAGTCCCCGGGACGGTACTGCCAGTGTGTGATCCCAGCGTGAGCAACCAGCAGTTCTACTCTGCTGGCCCCGCCACACAACAGTTCATTGACAGCGTCGAAGAAGCCGCTGTGGGTGACCAACACAATCCGCTGATCCTCTGACGCCTGATGACACAGCTCGCTCATGCATGTGGCGACTCGCGTCATGAACACATGCCATGATTCCGCTCCGGGGGGCGGTGGATAGAGCCGGTTTTCCCGCGGGTGCGGCAGAAGCTCACCCTCGAACGACGCCCAGACGATCTCGTTGAGGCGCGGATCCTCCCGTGCGACTAGGCCGGTGTGCGCCGCGACGATGTCGGCGGTCTGCCGGGCGCGGGGCAGCACACTGGTGCGAAGCTCTGTGGGACGCCGCTTGGCCAGCCAGTGAGCCGCCGCCTGCGCCTGTCGGCGTCCTCGCTCGGTCAGGCGATCCTGGTGCGGGTCGTGTTCTCCGGAACGGTCCTCGGCATGGCGCAGTAAGTAGAGGTGCATGTCACTCCAGCGACGCGGGGGCACTGGTGTGCCAGTTCCACGCCGTACGAACGATGTGGTCAAGGGCTCGTTCTGCCCGCCAGCCGAATCGGCGCAGTGCCAGACCCGGTTCGGCCCAGGACAGACCTGGGTCCCCCGGACGGCGGGGCGCCATGAAGACCGGGGTCTCCTTCCCGGAGACGTCGCGCAAGACATCGATCAGCTCGCGCACGCTGACGGGTCGGCCACGGCCCAGGTTCACCGGACCGCTCTCACTGCCCTCTTGCAGGCCCTCCAGGACCCGCACATGGGCCTCGGCGAGATCCTCGACGTGGATGTAGTCGCGCAGAGCTGTCCCGTCGGTCGTCGGGTAGTCGTTGCCGAAGATCCGGAGTGTAGGGGCTAGGCCGAGGGTGGCTCGTATGGCCACCGGGAGGAGCTGGGTAGCCGTGGAGCCCGCGTACTCTCCGAGTGAAGCGTCGTCGGCGGCACCCGCCGCATTGAAGTACCGCAGGTTGGCGTAGTGCATCCCGGTCGCCTGCGCGTAGGAGGCGATCATGCGCTCGCACAAGTACTTCGTCTCTCCGTACGGACTTTCCGGCCGTACGGGCGCACTCTCATCCACCGGGCAGATCTGCGGGGTGCCGTACACGGCGCACGATGAGGAGAAGACGAAGCGCTCCACCCCGGTGCGTGCGCACAATGTGAGCACGTTCTGCGTTCCCGTCAGATTGACGGAGAAGTAGGTGCTGATGTCACGCAGCGACTCTTCCGAGGATTTCAGGGCCGCGAAGTGGATCACCGCCTCAGGGCGGAAATCCTCGAAGACCGAACCCATACCCGCGATATCGAGGATGTCCACCACATGCAGGCGGCACCGCTGGACAGCTTCGCGGCGGCCCGTGCTGAGGTTGTCGACAACCACGACATCATGGCCGGCCGCAAGGAGGCGCCGTACGGTGAAGGAGCCCACGTACCCGGCGCCCCCGGTCACAAGCACTCTCATCGCACATCAACTCCACTGGGTACCGCTGTCATGGGGCCGCGTAGTTCTCGTCCGATCACGAATGCCTCAGCAGACTCCACCCCCACTTGCGTCCCCCGGTATGAAGCCAGTGTCCGAACGGCCGCCAGGGAGCGCGGGTGGGGCTCGCCGTACAGCTCGTACGGGTAGGCGGCAAGTGCCCGGCACTTGGCTTCGACGTGTCCGGTGACGTCGTAGAACAGGTTGGGGGTGAACGGTGCCACCAAGCCCGTCTGCTGTTCCGTCGACGACAGGACCTCGAAGTGCAACACCTGCCGAACCGAGCCGGAGCCGAGGATTCGGGTGTTGTACCCCACTGCTTGGGCGACGCCGCGGTGGTCCGCGTGTATGTCCCCCGGGTGGTGAGTGAAGATCACTTCGGCCTCTACCTCACGCAACGCCTGGCTGACCGCATCGACGACCTGGCGCTGCGGGAGGTCGGCCAGGAGACGCCCGTCGGATGCCAGACCGCCGAACGAGACCTCGGCCGCTCCGAGTTCCTTGGCCGCCGCCCGGCAGCGTTCCCGTGCCTCCTCGATGGTCACGCCCGAATGCCGCAACGAGACACCCTCGGCGAGGATGTGGATCTGGACCACCGCGCCTCGCTGGCTCAATGCCGACACCGTGGCTCCGGCTCCGAGAACCTCGTCATCAGGGTGCGCGGCGACGACGAGGACCTTCACGCGGGCTCCGTAAGCTGTCGTTCGCCGTCTGCGGTGCGGTCCGCCAGCGCCGTCTGGCTGCCCTGCCGGACCAGCGCGCCCATGGCGTAGAGCCGGTGTGCAAGCACTCCGGGATCTCCTCCGGGGAGCTTGAGTAACTGGCCTGGGTCACCGGCTTCGACCGCGGTGCGCACGACAGCGTACGTTGTGCTGTCCAGCTCCATGATGTGCGACGTACGCGGCACGAAGACGAAGCCGCCTTGTGTCTCTTCACGCAGTCGCACGTCGTCCCACACCATCTCGTGAAGGACCGTCTCCGGGGCAAGCTGTTCCAAGGCCAGGAGATCGAGACGGTGGACAAGGTACTCCACACGTCGTACTGCACGATGTCCGCCGCGAATCGACTCGGATCCGGAGGCTCCCATGGCCTCAGCGGATTCGCGGTCGCTCAGGAGCCGCTGCATCGCCTGCCGCAGGTCCTCGTCGTCGATGACCAGGAGACCGTGCCGCTCGTCCTCGACGAACTCCGGGATGCCGCCCTGAGCAGAGGCGATGACTGGGCGGCCGGCGGCCATGGCCTCCTTGAGCGCGAGCGGGCCGGTCTCGGGAACCGTGCTGGCGAGGACTACGGCGTTACTGGCCTTGATCACCGGGGCGACGTGATCCCGGTGGCCGAGGAATCGGACCCGTTCGGCGACACCCCGTTCGATGGCCTGCCCGCGTAGGTCTGCCTCCAGCGGTCCCTCCCCCGCGACCACCAGCAGCGGAGGTGCGGCGTCCGGCGGCAGCTCCAGGTCAGCGAAGGCGTCGATCACCCGGTCGATGCCCTTCTCCCAGGCCAGGCGGGCCAGCACGAGGAAGATGAACTGATCCGGCCCGGCTCCCAGCTCCTGTCTAGCGGCGCCACGGTCGGCGGCATCCAGAGCCGTGAGCAGAGGCTCCCCGACACCACTGGTGAGAATCTCGACCTGTTCGTCCTTCAAGACGCTGGCGTTGATCAGTGGCTCGAACTGACGTTGTCGCTGTTCCCGTGACGTGGTGAAGACCAGGTTCACGCCGGCGAACAGGTCGCGCACCTCGTCGGTGGTTCCCAGAGGGAACGCCGAATGCCGGAAGAGACACACGGCGGCTTCAGTTGGTTCCTGCGACTGGGCGTGGTGGACTGCGGCGGCGTCCGCGCGGCCGGAGACACACACGATATGAGCACGACGATGCCGCAGCGCCTTGCGAACCGCCTCGACCGCATCGTCGCTGGCGAATGCCGGCACTCCCACGGTCGCCATCCCATCAGCACGGCACTGCTGAAGCATGGCTCCCCCCTCCTCCGCGAGGACAGTGACAGTGTGGCCGGCCTGCGCCAGCCCGAGGGCCATGTCATGCATGTAGCGGTGCTTGCCGCCCCAGACTTGGTCAGAGACAGTGAAGGCGATCTCCATTAGTTTCGAACACCCCTCCCGAAGATTCCTGGGCACGAGCCAGGGATGGTCCATAAAGCACTGAACGTGCGAAGAGCCGCCAAGCGGGCGTTGCCCACGCCCCCCAGCACGGCATAAGTCATGCCGCTGGCTCGCGCCTCGCGCAGGCACTCCTCGGTGAGCGCCGTCACCAAGGACCAATCGCGACCGCGTACCTCGGGCACGAGGGCAATCGTCGACAGCATTCCGAGCCGTGCGGTGTCATAGGCAAGGAAGCCGAGTAGTCGGTCCTTGGACGGCAGTTCCTTGTTCCGGTCGACCACGATCACGGACGAGATCGGATCCCGTGAGAACGACCGGTGAATCTCGCTCGCCCAGCCTCCGCCGAATGTCTCTCTGACCCAGTCGACAATCAGCAGCTCCTCACTCGCTTCGGGGCGGCGTACCCATAGATCTCGGCCGTTGATCGTTAGAGACGTGGGAGTTGAAGTCGGCGTCCATGTCCGGAAGTCAATGAAGAGATCCGCCCATTCCAGACTCTTGTCATCCCGTGCCGCGGCGCTCTTTCGCTGCGTGGAATCGGGAATCCACCACGTCGCTTGCCGCAGCGCCGGTGGGAAGTCGTCCGCGAATTCGCTGACTTCCATCATCGCGTAGGCATACCCCAGCCACTGAAGCCGCTCCAGTGCGACGTGGACGAGAAGCCAGCGCATGCTCGTCCGCTCTTCTGGGGCGATGACGGCCGCTACCTCGCAGTCACCCACTGTGCCCGGGCCCTGGACATTGATGCCGCACCGGCCCAGAACCATCCCGCCCTGGTGCAGTTCGACGAAAGACTCGGCTCGCGGCCCAGCGGCCCCCTTGAACCGGGGGACGACGGGAGCGTCATCCCGCGATGTGGCAGCAACGCTCAGCGCATCGAGCAGAGGCTGGGACGATGTGAGGTCGTACAGACGTATCAGGACCTCCATGGCCAAGACCTACCTCACCTCCGCCCCTTCGAAGATCTGGCGATCCAGTAGCGAGGTGAGCGGAGGTCCGTCGGGTCCGTCGCCGGTCGCGAAGTCCCAGAAGATCTCACGCAGACGCTCCTCGGTGAATTCCTCCTGCTCCTGGACGAGCTGCTGCTGCCCCTGCGCCCAGATCTCCTGAACGGGAGCATCCTTGGTGTTCCCCAAAGGTGCCGCACTGTAGAGGCGGCTCATGGTCACGTCGCCTGTGGCGGAGATCGCGATGCTGCTGTCGCGCACCAGGTAGGGGAACATGACGACGTCCTGGAAGGGACGCAGCTTCTCGCCCGGGACCAGGTAGGGCGCGTTGAGGTTCAGGTCGAAGTCCGTGGCCGGCACGTCCTGCTTGAACTCGGTCACCTTGCGGTGGACCGCCATGGTTTCCTCTTCGGTCAGGAGCAGACGGTTGCGCCCACCGCGGCCGTGCGCCCGGACCAGGATGAGGTCTTGGCGCCGGAAACCGTGAGCTCGTAGGTAGTGCGCGAGGTCGAACACGTTGTGCTGGTTGGTCTTCATGACCGTGGTCAGCACCTTGAAGCTGCGCACACGGTCGCGGAGGTAGATCGAGTTCTCTACGACGGTGTCGAACACGTCCATGAGCCGTACGGCGGCGAACGTCTCCCGCGTGCCGTCCATGCTGACCCGGATGGACGAAATGCCGCTGTCCACGATGCGGTCGAGCTGTTCCCGCGTGTGCGCTGCCGCGTTCGTGATGAGGGTCACGGTCGAATGGCGCAGCTTCGGGACGACGTCCAGGAGCTGCCAGAAGCCCTTGCGGATCGTCGGCTCCCCACCGGTGAGGGTGATCTCGAATGTCCCCATCCGGTCCAGCTGGAGCATGATGTCCTGCAACTGCTCGATGGACAGCATCTTGCGGCGGATGTGGACGGGGATCTCCCCGGTGTTCGTGCGGCAGTGGATGCAGCGCAGGTCGCATGCGTAAGTGACATCCAGACTGGCGCGTACAGGTGCGGTGTAGCCGGCCATCAGTCGGCCCCCTCCTCTTGGAAGATGCGCTGGCGTATGTCGTCAAGGTCCCGCGACTGCCACCATTCGAGAGTGAGGCGAATGCCTTCCTCAATTCCGAACCCGTCGGGCCTCTCTCCGATCTGCCGCGTTTGCAAGGCGGTGTCCGCCCGGAACTCCGTGATTTCGTTCGGCCGGGGCTGCTTCTGGGCGACCTTGGCGGCCGGAGAGGTCGCCTGCAGGACTCGGATGACGTCGTTCACGGAGAGGGACCGCCCGGAACCGAAGTTGACGACTGAGGGCAGCGGTCGGTACGCCAGCGCGATGAGCTTGTCCACGACGTCCGTGATGTAGGTGAAGTCCCGACGCTGCTCACCGTCGCCCTCGACAGGCAGTTCGCTCCTGGTCAGGAGGTTGGCGCAGAGGCGGGGTATGAGAGCGTCGGGCCGCTCGCCGGGGCCGTAGACGTTGAAGAAGCGAACGATGCCCACCTCGGGAGCGACTGAGGCACGCTGGTGAGCCCTGGCCACCATCTCCAGCCCGACCTTGCTCGCGGCGTAGGGCGAGCGCGGGGACAGAGGACTGCTTTCGGGTGTTGGCAGCGTGTCGGCCTGCCCGTAGACCTCGCACGTACTCCCGACGACTACCTTCGGCACACCAACACTCGTACAGAGAGCCAGCAGGTGGCGGCCCGAGTCCACGTTGTCGAGATAGTCGAGTGGCTGCTTGAAGGAGCGAGGAACACTCTTGTGCGACGCCAGATGGTAGACGAGGCGTACGTCAAAGAGGTCCCTCTCCTCTAACTCCAGGACGGGTTTTTCTAGAAACTTTCCAGTGCCTTCCGGCGGGATCATCGGTGGCACACGCAGGTCGTCCAGAACTGTGACTTCTTCACCGGATGCCGCCAGCGCACGGGCAAGGTGACCCCCGATGAATCCGGCGCCTCCGGTGATAAGGATCCGGTCTTTCGATGTGCTTCTTTGCACGCCAATACCTCGACATCCCGGTTGATGGGGCTACTGGCAAATGGGCTTACCGGGCATCACGCACCCACAGCGCGGCGGGCGGGAACCCCTTGGCCCGTGATCGGCATTGTCACTCTAGGTCGTGCATTCAACTCGCTGCGTGTGACTCGATTCACGTTTGAGTGGTTCCGGAGCCCCTTCCCGAACGCGGAGCATCAGGTGAAAGCGAGATTGGGAGGCCTTCGTTCCGGATGCGCGGACGTCGCGATACCTGATCACTCTGTCTCGAACCTGTTGCCGAATGGCTTGTCGCCTTCGGTGGGACGATTTTCTGCCAGGATCTTGCGTGAATTGATATCGTCCCAGTGCGGCGATGCAGAATGATGTAAGGGTAGGCGCGGCGTGGTTCGGTTCTCATGGGTCTCGATACCGCATGATCTCCGGTGTGAACCGGACGTGATGTGATGTCACGGACGAGGCGGGTGAACCGGACGGTTTCGCCTCATGCAATGTCCCCGGCCCTGCACCAAGCGACAAGGAATGTCAATGATGAAGGACTACACCTGGACTCCGCCGGTCCCGAGCGACAAGCCGGCCCTGCCCAAAGAGGTCGGGCAGTGGCTCGAAGCCGAGGCATGCGCCACCATCGCGACGGTCGAACCTGATGGGCGCCCGCAGCTGTCCGTGGTGTGGGCTCATTACACCGAGCACGACGTCTTGTTCGCGACCGTCAAGGGACGCCGCAAGTACGACAACATGGTACGCAACCCGTTCGTCACCGTACTGATCACGCCGCCGGACAGCGAGGACCACTACGTGGAGATCCGCGGGCGAGCCCGGATAGAGGAGGGGGGACGGGAACTGATCGACTTCCTGCATGAGCGGCACCGTGGCACCCGCCCGTACCCTTGGGACGGCCCCGACGACGAGCGCGTGGTGGTACGCGTCGTGCCCGACCGCGTACTGGTCTTCCACGGCTGACCGCCGAGGGCCGTACACACGGCCGGGCGGCCCGGCACCGCGCGGCCGTCCTAGCAGAGCAGCAGCGCCATGCGGTCGGTCGTTGCGACTGCTCACTCCGGGGCACCGTACCTGAACGTTCCCACCTGGAAGGAGTCCCCAGACCTGGGCTTCGACGCGAAGCCCGCCCGCATCGAATACGCGATCAACGAGCGGCTGGACCGCACGTTCGCCTTCGACGAGTTTGGCCCCCGGCATCCGCCCGACCGCCGGCTCCCGCTGGGCCGAACGAGGCCGCCTCGACCGGCTGCCGCCGACGCCGGGGTCACCCTCCAGCGTCCGCCTCGCGCGGGCGAGCAGCGAGCTGTCGCCGCAGCGACGCTCGCCGCGGAACGCGGCATCGCCTTGCACGCGGGCACCCCTGCCGCTACCCGGTCGGCATCGTCGGCGGCAGAACCGGCCCTGCCCCGTGCCTCGGCTGTGCCGGGTCCACAGGGGAGGCGACGGAGTCGTCGCTGTTGCGGCGGATCTTCCGCCGCGGTCGTTGAACCTCGCTTCGACCACCGATACTGCACTATCGTTCATGGTCATCTTTTCGGTGTGCCTGCTGGCATCACGAGGTGCCCCTCAACGCTCCCCATCCACGACTGCAGGCTTTCGGTTTCGCGGTCCGTGACGCTCGGGAGAGCTGCGGGATGAGCATCGAAGCTCTCGCCGAAGCCGCCGGCCTATCTGCCCGCATGGTCATCGGCATCGAGCACGGCAAACGGAACCCGTCACTGCTGACCATCCTCGCCCTGGCTCAGGGGCTGGGGGTCGCTCCGGGCCGTCTGCTCGAATCCGCGACGCCGCGGAGGGAGCCTGGGACATGAGTCCACGCCGACTCGCACTCGTACCCGATCCCTGCCCCGGTGAGTCTCTGCTGAGCTGGGGGGACGCGCTCGCGCGGCTCAACCAGGTCTCCCGGACCGAGGCGCTGCGCATGGCGGGTCTGATCAGCTCCAGCACGGTGTCGGCCGTGTTCGGCTACCGCGTCAGCGACCCAGTCGTGCGTGCGGTGAGCCGGAGCACAGGGCTGACGGGGCAGCGGCTGCGGAGCATGACGCTCGCTTACTACGCGGGCAGTGCGCTTGAGCCGTTGCCGCCGGACGACGCGAAGGAGTACGGGGCCTGGGCAGCGTGGCGGTACCGGCAGCGGACGGTGCTGCCCAAGCACTCCAACGCCTGTCCGTCGTGCTTGCGGGAGAATGGTGGCCGCTGGCTCCTGAAATGGCGGCTTGTCTGGTCGTTCGTGTGCGTGCGGCACCAGAGGTACTTGATCTCGCAGTGCTCCGGCTGCGGTTCCGCCCTGCACCGGGTGTGGTCCGGGGATCCGCATTCCTGGATCTGTCCCGGGGCCTCCCGGGGGCTGGGACTGCGCACGCCGGCACAGCCGTGTGGGCGCGACATCCGCCGCATGCGGGGCAAGCCGGTCCGCGACACCTCGCTCCTGGCCTGCCAGCGGCACATCGACCATCTGCTCGACGGCCCGCACACCACGACGCCGGACGAGACCCGGGACGTCCTCGGAGCGCTGTACCGCTCGATGCAGGACGCATGGTCGCCGGTACGGCCCCTTCGGCTGCCCGCGACCGACGAGGCGGTCCACCATGCCTGGGACCGCTATCTCGCACCCGGCGGAAGCGGCGAGCGGCACCGCCCTCTGCTCGTGGCCGCCGCCGTGAAGATCGCCACCGAGGCTGGCCACGACACCGCTGATGGCGAGACGGGCGGAAGCGGACACGCACGGCCGAACTGGGGCGCCAGGCAGTCCGGGCAGCGCGGTGAGGTCGAACTGGCAGCGAACCGGTTCGGCGGCCGCTGCCGTCACAGCAGCTGCTCCGCCTGGGTGCCGGCCGGGCACGGCGTCGTGCTGGGCGACACCGACGGCTGGGACACCTACTGCCCGCGGCACGCGCAGGCGTTCACACGTCGGGCTCGGTCCCGCGAACACACCGGGCCGGACGCCTTCACCGAGCCGTGCCTGAGGTTCCTCGACGCGCGCCTCCGTGAGGAGGAACAGCGCCTGGGCGAGGAGGACAACGACCTGCTCCGGCAGCGGATCGAGGCCCAGCGGCTGATCCTGGACGCCTGCGCGGCCACCGCTGCCCGTACACGCGAGGGCAGGTTCCTTCGGTACGCCGCACGGTGCCTGCTGCTGCCCTACGCGGGGCATCCGGACTTCCGTACGACGTGGCTGCCCCGCCAGGGCGAGAACCCGGCGCGCCCCCTCGTGGAGAGCGCGGCCGGGGAAGAGGGACGGGGAGGGGCAGGCCGTGGCTGAGGAGGGACCGGTCCGGCGGCTCGGGGTGGTTCCGGCCCCCTTCCCGGGAGAGGCGTTCGTCAGCTGGGTCGACACCATCGCGGCGAGTCTGCGGGTGTCGCGGACGGCGGCCCTGCGGGCCCTGGGGCTGCCGGGCAGCGCGAGTTTCAGCACCCACCAGTTCCATCTGAGCCCGGAGCAGATGGAAGGACTGCGGCGGCGTACGGGACTGAGGCCGGCGCAGGTGGAGCGGATGCTGTTCGCCTTCTACGCGCCGACGGCGCTGCCGCAGCTCGCTGCGGACAACGGGCGCATCGGTCAGAGTGCGCGCGTGAGCCAGCCGTGGCTGCGCCGCGATCACTCGGCCGCGTGCCCGCTGTGCGTCGAGGCGTCGGGCGGCCGGTGGCTGCTCAGCTGGCGGCTGAAGTGGACCTTCCTGTGCGCGGACCACCTGGTGTATCTGGTGGACCGCTGTCCGCGCTGCGGCCTCAGGCTGTACTGGCGTCTGGAGGCGACCGGCGCCGGGCAGCGCACGCACTGCGTGCGTCCGGCGGTGCGGAACGGCCGCGGCGGCCGGCGCCTTGGGGCGACGGTGTGCGGGTTCCCGGTGGCGGAGATGCCCGTGCTCTCGGTGGGTGACGAGGAGGCCGTTCACGTCCAGCGCCGCGTCCAGGCGCTGCTGACCCCCGCCGACGTCTCGCACAACGAGACCTCGCGCTGCCTGCTGCAGCAGCTCGTCCTAACCATCCGCGACGTCACGCACCGCACGACGCTGGCCGGTCTGCTCGACCGGATGGAGGGCCCCGTCATCGACGCCGTGCACGAGACACTGGGGCAGCCGTGGCAGCCGCCGCTGTCATGGACGCTGGAGAGAGGCACGCCTGCCGCGGTGTCCGCCCTCGTGCGCATCGCAGCCCGGTCCGTACGCTGGGACACGCCCGGGGCGGGGCCGCCTGGGTGACGGACCGCCCACAACCACGGGGGCCACGTGGCCCGTTCCACCGGGCCACGGCTTTGGCCATCGAGCGGCGCTCAGGTGAAACGCCGGGGGATAAGGTCTGTGGCGCCCGGCGTGATGACGTAATCCGCGTGTGCGGGGCACAGGACCTGTGTCTTCACCACGTGGCCCTGGCCGGGCGGTACCCAGGCCGCGCAGGCGATCGCGCGGCACGTACCGCCGAAGCGGTTGGCCGGCGGTGCGCCGGTGCCCGGCGGAAGGAGTCCGTCGGTGGACCACGAGGCCGTGTCGGCCTGTGTGCTGGTGTCCTGGGAGGCGGCGAGGCCGCCCGCCGTCGCGATCTTGATGAGAGCGGCCGTCAGCAGTGGATCGTTCTGGTACCACAGGGCCCCGCCATGGCCGTGCCAGCGCCGGTGGAGGACGGCGTCGGTGTCCGGAAGCGGCGGGGCGTCGTCGTAGCCGATGCGGATGCCCTCCAGCGCCGTATGCAGCGACTGGAGGATGTCCCGGCCGCCGTCACCGTGCGGGTGGTCGACGAGGCGGTCGAGACGGCGCTGGCACTGGAGCAGATGCGGGTCGGACAGCCGGGGAGGACGCATGCGGGAGATGACCCGGCGGCAGGTGCGCCCCGGGTGGCTTCGCTCGTACTGGCCGCACACGACCGCGTCCGCCGGGCCGGGGCCGAGCCGGTGCAGTGCGTTGCCGCAGCCGCGGCAGGCGCCGAGGAGATAGACGCGGTGGCGGACGCAGGCGAAGGACCAGACGAGACGCCAGCGCAGGAGCCAGCGCCCGCCGCTCTCGCGCAGACACGCTGGGCACGCACGCGACCGTTCGGACAGGGCGAGACGGAGACGGGCCACCCAGACGGCGGCGGTCCGCCAGTGCGGGGGAGAAGGGAACGCGGGCAGCACGCCATCGGCGTAGTGCGCGAGCGTCATCGCCTGCTGCCGGGCGGCGGGTAGTCCGGTGGCGGCCCGGACGCGCGCTGTCGACTCCGTGGTCAGACAGGCGCCGAAGTGCACGCTGGGCCGGTACCCGGAGACATCGGGGCGGGCGAAGCCCGCGAGCCGAAGGGCGTGCAGGCGGCCGACGCGGTTCAGACGGGCCAGCGCGTCGACCCAGCTCAGCAGGGACTCACCGGGGTGCGGCTCGGGCACCAAGGCGAGACGGCGCAGCGATGTGGACATGGCACCGATCCTGCGTGCGGGCATCGGGCCGTGTGCCGCCATCCCTTTACACACTTCCGTCGGCTGCGGCCCGCTGACCGCCCTGCTTCTGCTTCGCTTCCCTTGCTTTCTGGCGGGTTTTCAGTTCCGTGACCTTGGCGTAGGCGCGTTCGTGGGCGTACGACAGAACGATGGAGTCCATGACCTCGCGTGTGATGGCCTCGGTGCCCTGCTGGACGGCGCGTACGGCGCTGCGACGGATGAGGGCGTGCAGGCCGGCGATGCTGCCGTCGGTGCGTTCGTGCAGGTAACGCCAGTGCCGACGGGTCAGGCTCTCCTCTTCGTGCCGGTACAGGGCGAGCGACCTCTCCAGGGAGCGGATGACGCCGACCCACTGGAGGATGCCGTCGTCGCTGTCGAGGGAGAAGGGCGCGAGTTCCTGACGGCTGAAGCGGCCGGCGGTCTGGGTCCGGACGTCGCCGACCGCAGCCGGAGGCGGGGTCCTGGTGCGGCCGGAGCGTCTGCGGGGGACGGCGGGGCCGCCCTCGCTGAGCAGCGGGCTGTTCTCAAGGTCGGCTCCGGTGCCGATGATGGTGCATGGGGCGTGGTTGGCGAGGAACTTGATGTGGTCGTTGGAGGCCCGGCCTTCCTTGAAGGAGCAGTCCAGGAAGTGCAGGTCATCGAAGATGATCAGCTGGGTGCCGCACGCTGTGAGGGCGGTCAGGACGCGGTCGTCGATGGTGTCCTTGGTGCCGCTGGTGGGGACGTTGAGGTAGCGGGCGATCGCGAGGGAGATCTGCTTGGGGGTGACCTGGTCGGTGAGCGAGATGTAGACGACGGGGACGTAGTCGCCGAGCCGGTCGGGGGCGAACCGTTCTGGGAAGTCCTCCCGCAGTTCCTGCTCGAACTTCCGGGCGATCATCTTGACCAGGGTGGACTTGCCGACCGTCGGCGGGCCGTCGATGAGCAGGCCGAGCCGGGCGCCGGGCGGCGCCATCTCGTTGGCGGCCAGGAGTTCCGTGATCTCGGTCTCGAAGTGCCGCACGGCCGGTGTCCAGGCCAGCACCAGGGCGCTGTGGTAGCGGTTACGGCTGCGGTTCAGGCGACGCCGCTCAGCATCATCCTCGTCCATCGCCAGGTAGACCTCGTACGGCGGCAGCAGCGGCCGTGAAGGCGGCTCGTAGAAAACGTATGAGAACCAGTCCTCCTTGGTCCGTGGTTCGGCCAGCCCGGGATGCAGACAGTCGCCCGCGCCGACGGGCGGCGGGGCCATCACGGTGTGCCGTCCTTCTCCGGGCGGCCGCCCCACACCTCGTACGAGGGCAGGGCGTCGAAGTCGATCGTGACCTCTTCCTCGTTCTCGTTCGGTAGTGGTGGAACGGCCCGCAGGCGGGGCTGCGTGACGGGGGTGTCGGCGGCGGAGTCGACGAGTTCGGTGCGGGCTCTGTCCCGGGCCGCAGCTCTGGCGCGTTCGGCGTCGCGGGCGCGTGCCCGGCGGGAGCGGGCGGTGGACGCCTCGGCGGCGTCCGTGCGGCTCTGCAGGTCCAACAAAGCGTCCAGGACGGCTTCCTGGTCCTGCGGATCGCGGCCACGCGCGCGCAGTTCCTGCTTGACCTGGCGCAGGGTGATGTCGGTGAACGGCTCCAGACCGGTCAGCGCGTGGCTCCAGCGCAGTGTGTGCCAGACGCCGGTGTAGGGGTCGTGGAAGTAGACCTGGGTGACGTCCCGCGGGTCGTAGCGGACCGGCCAGGTGCCGTTTGCCTGCGGGTAGGGGGACTTGGTTCCGTTGTGGGCGCGCAGGACGGGCGCGCTGTAGTGCAGGTAGTCCTTCTGGACGCGTCGGTTGGTGATCGTGCACCAGTGGATGGGCAGGAGTTCCAGGAACAGGTTGGCATCGCGCGGGGCGGCGATGTAGCCGCAGCGGTGCACGGCCAGCCGGTAGGCGTCGTTCGGCGACAGGTTGATCTCCGGGAACCCCGGCAGCACCAGCCCCTTGTGCCGGCGGCTCTGGTAGACCGCGACGACGTACTCGGCGAAGAACTCCTCCAGCTCCTCGATCGTCCAGCGGGCCACCGCGTCCACGTCCCGGCCCCGGTGCACCACGTGGTTGCCCTTGTAGCCGGCGATGTGCTCGGAGAACTGGCTCCTGATCGTCTTGAACGCGGCCTCGACCTGCGGTTTGTCGGTGGGCCGGTACTTGCGGGTGTCCTGGATGGTGATCCCGTAGCGGCGGCACACGTTCTTCACCGCCTGCGAGGCGAACGCCTTGCCGTGGTCGATGACGATCTTCTCGGGAAACACCACCGGGCGGGCCGCGGCGGCCGCGAACCGCTCGTCCCGCGCGAGCAGCGGCTCGCACGGCAGCCGCAGCATCCGGTGCCGCAGCCCGTCGGGCCAGCCCGGACGCATCGGCTCCGGCATCATCGCGTCCGCGATCACCAGGCCCGCGTCCACCGCCTTCGTGCCCTTGGGCACCAGACGCCACCCCAGCAGACTGCGGGTGCACACGTCGATGGCGATCGTCAGGTCCACCGAGAAGACGATGTCCTCGACCGGATCGTAGGCGCGCACGTCCAGCCAGCTGGTGTCGATCATCACCAGCTCGCCGGGACGGCCGACGGTGATCGGTTGGTAGTGCCCGTCCGGCCGGTTCGCCACCGACTGGCGTGTCGTGGCCTGTCCGGTGGTGTAGAGGCCGGGCAGAAGAGCGGCCACGTACCGGTTGAACGACTTCTGCGACGGCATCTTCACCGTGTCCGGGCCGTGGACGTCGGCCAGACGGCGTTCCACCCGGCGCCGCAGCCGGTTCAGGCTGCCGGTCGAGTCGTCGGCCTCCGCCACATGATGCTGGGTGAGAATCGCGTCGATCAGCCGGGGATCCACACCCGCTAGCGGATCCGAGGGGCGGTGGCTGCGCCGGTCCACCAGCCCCCACGGTCCTTCCTCCCGCCACCGGCGCAGCCGCCGCCAGATCTGCTGCTCGCTGTAGCCCAGCTCCCGTGCCTTGCTCCGTACCCGCTGGACCAGCGGCAGGTCCGGGGCGTACTCCGGCCTCGGCTCGTCGGGCCGCGCGTTCCCCGGATCCCCGCTGCAATAGCCGGTGGTCATCTCCAGGAGGTGTTTCTGGGCGCTCTGGAGGTCCTCCAGCTGCTTGTCGGTCAGCTTGTCGAAGAGCGCGGCGGCATCCAGCCACAGTTTCCGCTCCACGGCGTCCTGTTCACCGCCGGATTCACCCCCGGGAACCTCGCTGTCGTCGCAGGGGCGGAAGGTGGGGTCAGCGAGCAGGTGCCCCACACCGATCACGGTCCACGCCCCGCTTTCCGAACGCAGCCGCACCCCGTCGTCGGTCACCCCGGTCACGGTGTGCACCTCGTCGTCCAGCCACAGCCGCGTTCCCGGCCGCAGCCGCACCGCGCCGTCAGCCGTCATGCCTCCACCTCCGCCGCGGTCTTCACCAGCGTCGTATCCCGCAGCGGACGGTCCAGATCCGTGACGATCCGCTGATGCCACATCAAGTGGTACAGGACCCCGCGAGCCAGATCCGGGAACTCCATGAACCGCACCAGCTCCCCGATCTCCACCGGCTCACGGGCCAGTTCCAGCAGACGCGGCACCAGATCCGCACCCAGATGCAGCGGGCGCCGGGCACTGGACAGCAGATCGACGTTCACCCACAGCTGCCCGCTCGGCTCCGACACCATCGCGTACTCCCAGCCCAGCCGCTCACACACACGGCGAGTGCGCTCCTCCTGCAGCAGCACTTTCGGGTCATCCCGCAGCTCGGGGTTCTTCACGTCCAGCAACAGAACGCTGCCGTCACGGTGGCGCGCGAAGACATCTGGCGTGTGCCGCCACGCTCCCCGGGCGTCGATGGCGTCGAACTCCAAAGGCTGCGTGGCGAAAGCCGACACCCGTGGATCGAAGTCCAGCAGCGTCAGCCACTTCGACTCCAGCACGCTCTCGTACTCGGCGAAGTCACCCCACTTCGCCACCCAGTACTGACCCGGCATGTGCCCCTGGTCCCGGTGGCTGGGAATGGCCCGCACCATCCGGCCGTCCTCGAACCGTACGCCGACCGCCTCCTCCAGCCGCACCAGATGCTCGACCCGCTCGGCATCGACGTACCGCACCCGCACCAGGTCGATCTCCCGGACCGACGCATCCGACGGTTCCGGCACTTCCGTGTCCCCGCTCACCGCGAACTCCCCTTCTCCCATGGGCTCCTGGCCGAACGTCCCACCGGCACCTGTGCCGCCACCGCCTCCGCGAACACCTCTGGCACCGCGAGCCGCGCCAACGGCCGAGCCGTCAGAGACCCCTCGTCCGCCGCCGTCCGTACCAGCGGCGCAAGCCGCCGCGACAACTCCCGTACGTCCTCCGCCGCCAGCAGGGGCATCACCACAGTGAGAAACGCTGCCGCCGCCCCGGCCGACGCCGGACCCCACCCGAACCGGCCACCATGCACCCCGCGCTCGACACGCTCCTCCAGCAGAACCCGGGCACACCAGCCAGGCACATCCGGCAGACGCCCCAGAACCCTCGGCAGCCCCAGCCGCAACAAGATCACGCACGCACGAAACGCCGCGAACCACTCACCCGCTGCCACCTCCACGCCCCCCAGCCCCGGACGCACCCGCCCGCACGCGACGTCCAGCCACCGCCGTTGCGCCTCGACCGTCCCGCCATCCGCCCGGCTCACACGAACCGCAGGCAGCCACTGCGAGCACGGCCTGCCGCGAACGGAGTTCGCACAGCAGGTCGGCGGCCTGGCCCACTGCGCCGGCACGACCCGAGGCCGATCCCCACCCCACCGCAGCACCCAGCCGCACGACGGACAACGATCCAGCGGCACCACCCGGTGCTCGGGGCACACCGCCGCACACGACAGCTTCCACCACAGCTGCCACACCCCACCCGACACCAGCAGACAGCACGGACACGCACGGCTTCCATGCACCGCCGCCCACTCCTGCCCCGCAGACGGCCGCCGCGCCCGGCCCGCCGCGAGCACCGCCGACACACTCAACGGACCCCCCTCGAAAACGGACAGATGCATCGCGTCCACCCGCTCATCGGACACACCCGTCGCCGCGAACACCGTCCGCCGGACCACCTCGTCGGACCGCACCCCGAACAAGGGAGGCCGCACATCCGCGGAAGCCCCCCGCAGGCCAAGCCCCATCATGGCCGCCACCTCAGCAGGCGGACACCGGTTCACGCGGGCCATCCGGTCCACCCACGACTCCAACGCCTCGTCCACCCGCGGAGCCGTGACCAGCACTAATCGCCGTGGCGACACGTGAACACCCCCCCGAAAGCGGCCCCATCACTCTCATCTAGGCGTTCACGCTAGCAAGTGCACTATCAGGTTGGGGTTCACACTCTCATTCTGAGCTTCGGCTCTCA
>NZ_JANUGP010000056.1 GCF_024753135.1 Streptomyces pyxinicus
CCGTGGCGGGGGTGGCGGTGGTTACGGTCGGCGTGACGACCGTGACCGTGGCGAGCGCCGCGACGACCGTGGCGGCTTCCGCCGTGATGACCGTCGTGACGATCGCCGGGATGACCGTCGTGACGACCGTGGTGGTTACCGGGGCCGTGACGACCGTGGTTCGCGTCCGGGCTACCAGCGCGATGACCGCGACCGTGGCGAGCGCCGCGACGACCGTGGCGGCTTCCGCCGCGATGACCGGCGCGATGACCGCCGCGACGACCGCCCGTCCTACCGCCGCGACGACGACCGCGGCTTCCGCCGCGACGACCGCGACCGGGGCGACCGTCCCCCCTTCCGCCGTGACGACCGACGCGACGACCGCCGTGACGACCGTGGTGACCGTGGCGGCTTCCGCCGCGACGATCGCCGGGATGACCGTGGCGGCGACCGAGGTGGCTTCCGCGGGCGCGACGACCGACGCGACGACCGTGGCGGCTTCCGCGGCCGGGACGACCGTGGCCCCCGCCGCGACGACCGTGGCGGTCGGCCGGGTGGCTTCCGTGGGCGGGACGGGCGCGACGGACGCGACGGACGGGACGACCGCCGTGGCGGTGGCCGTTTCCGGGACGACCGTGACCGGGACCGTGAGCCGATCAAGCGGCTGCCGATCCCGGAGGACGTCACCGGCGAGGAGATCGACAAGGACGTCCGGCAGGAACTCCAGAGCCTGCCCAAGACGCTCGCGGAGGACGTCGCCAAGAACCTGGTGATGGTCGCCCGGCTCATCGACGAGGACCCCGAGGGCGCGTACGGCTACTCCAGGGTGGCCCTGCGTCTGGCGTCCCGCGTGGCCGCCGTACGCGAGGCCGCCGGCTTCGCCGCGTACGCGAACCAGAAGTACAGCGAGGCACTGGCGGAGTTCCGGGCCGCCCGGCGGATGACCGGCGGTGTGGAGCTGTGGCCGGTGATGGCCGACTGCGAGCGCGGGCTCGGCCGGCCGGAGAAGGCGCTGGACATGGCCGGTGCCCCGGAGGTGCAGAAGCTGGACAAGGCGGGGCAGGTCGAGATGCGGCTCGTCGCGGCCGGTGCCCGGCGTGACATGGAGCAGCTGGACGCGGCCATCGTGACGTTGCAGAGCCCGGAGCTGGCCTCCAACTCCGTGCAGCCGTGGACCGCGCGACTGCGGTACGCCTACGCCGACGCACTGTTGGCCGCCGGCCGGGAGGGTGAGGCGCGGGAGTGGTTCGCCAAGGCCGTCGAGGCTGACCGGGACGGCAGCACGGACGCCTCCGACCGGCTCGCCGAGCTGGACGGCGTCGAGTTCGTGGACGCCCTCGACGAGGGTGACGACGCACCGCAGGACGAGGCGAAGTCGCAGGACGAGAGCGCCGAGTAAGGCATGAGACATGAGAGGGGGCAGGCACCGCACGGTGCCTGCCCCCTCTCATGTCCGGCCTCTTGGATCCTCAGATCTCCAGGGCCCGCAGCACCAGGCCCGACGCCGGTTTCGGGCCGAAGGACGTCGACTTGCGGGGCATCGTGACGCCCTGGCGGGCCAGGTCGCGGACGACGTCCTCGTGGACCGGGTGCATGAGCACGGCCGTGCCGCCGTCGCGCTCGGCCTTCTCGACCGTCGCCGCCGTGTCGTGGATGTAGGCGATGTGCGCGGGGGAGTCCTCGGGGATGTGCCAGACGTGGTCGAGCAGCGTGGCGTGCAGGACGGTTGCGTCGAGGGAGCGCCAGGCGGCCGGGCGGTCGGCGGGGACCGTGCGGGCCAGCAGGTCCGGGTCGGGGCGGTCGAGCAGGTGGAAGGCGCCGTCGCCGGCCAGCAGGAAGGCGTTGCCCGCGCAGGACGCGTCGGCCAGCACCTCCAAGGCCTTGGCGAGCGGCACGTCGAGGTGCCGTACCCGGAACAGGCCCTCCACGGCGGCGAGGGCATCGGCGACCGGCAGCTGGTGCAGCAGGCGGTGGATGGCGCGGACGCGCAGCGGGTAGCGGGAGGTGTCCACGAGCAGGACCAGGCCGTGGTCCCAGGCGCTGGGGGAGGGGTGCTCGGTGCGCAGCAGCCGGTAGGTGGCCCAGCGGTGGTGGCCGTCGGCGATCAGGGCCTGCTGGTGGGCCAGGTCGGACCGGATCCGGGCCAGGTCGGCGGGGTCGGTGACGGACCACAGGCTGTGGTGGAAGCCGTCCTCGGTGATCGTGGAGAGCAGCGGCACCTTCTTCGCGGTGCGTTCGACGACCTCGGCGGCGCCGCCGTCGCCGTGGTAGGTCAGCAGCAGCGGTTCCAGGTTGGCGCGGGTGGCGCGCATGAGGGCCGCGCGGTCGGCGACCACGGGCGGCATGACGTCCTCGTGCGGCAGGACCACGCCCTCCTCGGGCTCGGTCACGCGCAGGGTGCCGATGACGCCGCGCTGGAGCAGGCCGTCGCCGTCGCGTTGCTCGTACACGTACAGGGCGGGCCGGGGGTCGGCGGCGAGAACGCCCTCGTCGAGCCAGTGGCGCAGGGTGTCCGCCGCCTGTTCGTTGCGGGCGGCGGGGGTGTCCGCCTGGGGCAGGATCAGCCGGACGATGTTGTGCGGGTCCGCCGACTGGAGGTGGTGCACCCCGTCGGGCCGCACGACGACGTCGTAGGGCGGGGAGGTGACGGAGGCCAGGCTGCCGACCCGGTCGGGGTCGTAACGGAGGCCGCGGAACGGGGTGAGTTCCAGGCCCCGGGGCACCGTTGCTTCCGAGTGACCTGCAGTGTTCATCCCGGCATCGTACGTGTGCCGACGGCATGCGGGATGATCGGGGAAAGGCGAGTCTACGAGGAGCGATGCGGATATGAGCCAAGGCGTCAGGACGAGGCCCGAGGGCAGTGGGCAGGCCCTGAGCGAGGCGTACGACACGGCGCTGCTCGATCTCGACGGGGTGGTGTACGCGGGCGGCGACGCGATCGCGCACGCGGTGGAGTCGCTGGCGGCGGCGCGTGAGGGCGGGATGCGGCTGGCGTACGTCACCAACAACGCGTTGCGGCCGCCGGACGCGGTGGCCGGGCACCTCGGTGAGCTGGGCGTTCCGGCGGGTGCCGAGGACGTGATCACGTCGGCGCAGGCCGTGGCGCGGCTGATCGGCGAGCAGGTGCCGGCCGGTGCGCGGGTTCTGGTGATCGGCGGCGAGGGGTTGCGGGTGGCGCTGCGCGAGCGCGGGCTGACCCCCGTGGAGTCGGCGGACGACGATCCGGTGGCCGTCGTCCAGGGGTACGGCGGTCCGGACCTGACGTGGAGCCGGTTCGCGGAGGCGTCGTACGCGGTGGCGCGCGGGGTGCCGTGGTTCGCGTCCAACACCGACCTGACGATTCCGAGCGGGCGGGGGATCGCGCCGGGCAATGGGGCGGCGGTGGAGGTGGTGCGGATCGCCACGGGCAAGGAGCCGCAGGTCGCGGGGAAGCCGCTGCCGCCGATGCACAAGGAGACGATCATCCGGACCGGGGCGGAGCGCCCGCTGGTGGTCGGGGACCGGCTGGACACGGACATCGAGGGCGCGTTCAACGGCGAGGTGGACTCGCTGCTGGTGCTGACCGGTGTCACCGACGGCCCTCAGCTGCTCGCCGCGCCGCCGCGGCACCGGCCGACGTATGTGGACGCCGATCTGCGCGGGCTGCTCACCGGGCAGCCGGAGATCACCGAGGAGGGCCGGGGCTTCGGCTGCGGCGGCTGGACGGCGACCGCCGGCGCGGACCGGCTGGAGCTGGACGGCGACGGCGCGGCGCTGGACGGTCTGCGGGCTCTGTGCGCGGCGGCCTGGACGGCGGCCGGGGACGGTTCCTGCACGCTGGACGGCGGAAAGGCGCTGGCCCGGCTGGGGCTGTGAGCGTCGGATTCCGGCCGTCCCCGGGGATCGAGAACCGGAACCGGTTAGGCTAACCTAACCGGGTGTTGGTCGACAGTCCCCCGGAACAGTGCGCGAAGACGGCACCCGCGCCCCCCGGCCGTCGGGCGGTGCGGGCCCTCGGTCTCCTGCTCTCCGTCGCGGTCCTGGCGCTCGTCGCGCTGGCGAGCATCGCGATCGGCGCGAAGCCGCTGCCCCTGGACCAGGTCTGGCACGGCCTGTTCCACGACACGGGGACGTACGGCGACGTCGTCGTGGACGAGCGGCTGTCGCGGACGGCCCTCGGTCTGCTCGCCGGCGCCGCGCTCGGTCTCGCGGGCGCGGTGCTCCAGGCGCTGACCCGGAATCCGCTGGCCGACCCGGGGCTCCTCGGCATCAACGCCGGTGCCTCGGCGGCCGTGGTGACCGCCATCACCTACTTCGGTGTCACCAGCCTCACCGGCTACGTGTGGTTCGCGTTCCTCGGTGCCGCCGCGGTCGGCGCGCTGGTGTGGTTCTTGGGCGGCAGCCGCGGTGCCACCCCGGTGCGCCTCGCGCTCGCGGGTACGGCCATCAGCGCGGCCCTGTACGGCTATCTCCAGGCCGTGATGATCACTGATGACGCGGCGCTGGGCCGGATGCGGTTCTGGACGGTGGGTTCGCTGGCCTCGGCCACCGGCTCCACCCTCACCCAGGTCCTGCCCTTCCTCGCCGTCGGCACCCTCCTCGCGCTCGGTCTCGCCCGGCCGCTGAACGCCGTGGAGATGGGCGACGACACCGCCCGCGCCCTCGGCGCGAATCTCCATCGCACCCGCGCCCTGGCCATGCTGGCCGCCGTGCTGCTGTGCGGCGCGGCCACCGCCGCGTGCGGTCCGATCATGTTCGTCGGGCTGATGGTCCCGCACGTCGTGCGCTCCTTCACCGGACCCGACCTGCGCTGGATCCTGCCGTACGCCACCGTCCTGTCGCCCGTGCTGCTGCTTGGCGCCGACGTCGTCGGCCGGATCGTGGCCCGCCCCGCAGAGCTGCAGGTCGGCATCGTCACCGCGGTCATCGGCGGCCCGGTCTTCATCTTTCTCGTACGACGGCGGAGGACGGCCCAGTTGTGAAGACACTCACCAGGAGCCGTGCCGTGCGCGCCCCCGGCGGGTTCTCCGTGCGCCTGGACGTGCGCGCCCTGGCCGTCGTCGTGCTGCTGCTGGTGGCCGCGCTGGCCGCCGGGATCGCGCTGATCGGCACCGGCGACGCCCGGATACCGGCCGCCGACGTGCTGCGGACGCTCGCCGGGGACGGCACCGCCTACCAGGACTTCATCGTCAACGAACTGCGGCTGCCGCGCGTGCTCGTGGGTCTGCTGGTCGGTGCCTCGCTGGGGCTGGGCGGTGCCCTCTTCCAGACCATCTCCCGCAATCCGCTGGGCAGTCCGGACGTGCTCGGCCTCTCGCAGGGTTCGACCGCCGGCGCGCTGATCGTGATCGTGCTGATGGGCGGCAGCGCGGGGCAGGTCACCGCGGGCGCGCTGATCGGCGGTCTCGCCACCGGTGTGGCCATCTATCTGCTCGCCTGGAAGCAGGGCGTGCACGGCTACCGGCTCGTGCTGGTCGGCATCGGCGTCGCCGCCGTCGTCACCGCCGTCAACGGCTATCTGCTCACCAAGGCCGACCTGGTCGACGCGGCCCGCGCGGTCGTGTGGATGACCGGTTCCCTCGACGGCCGGGACTGGGACCAGGTGTGGCCGCTGCTCGTGCTGTGCGCGGTCCTGGTGCCGGTGGTCCTGGTCAACGCGCGGGGCCTGCGCCTGATGGAGATGGGCGACGACATCGCGGGCGCCCTCGGGGTGCGGGTGCAGCGGGTCCGGCTGCTGCTCATGGTGTGCGCGGTGCTGCTCACCGCCGCCGCGACCGCCGCCGCGGGACCTGTCGGCTTCGTCGCGCTCACCGCCCCGCAGCTGGCCCGGCGCCTGACCCGCTCGCCGGGCCCCAACCTGCTGCCCTCCCTGTGCATGGGCGCGGCCCTGCTGGTGGCCGCCGACTGGGCCTCCCAGCGTGCCTTCGGCGCCGACCAGTTGCCCGTCGGCGTGGTCACCGGCGTCCTCGGCGGCTGCTATCTGCTGTGGCTGCTGGTCACCGAGCGCAAGGCGGGCCGGATATGAGCGGCACGCACCCGAACACCCCTAGGAGCACCGTGAACCGCCTGTCCGCCGAGAAGGTCACCCTCGCCTACGACCAGCGGGTGATCGCCGAGGAACTGTCGGTGGAGATACCCGACAACTCCTTCACGGTCATCGTCGGCCCGAACGCGTGCGGCAAGTCGACGCTGCTGCGGGCGCTGTCGCGGATGCTCAAGCCGCACGAGGGCCGGGTGCTGCTGGACGGGCAGACGATCCAGTCGATGCCGGCCAAGAAGGTCGCCCGGACCCTCGGTCTGCTGCCGCAGTCCTCCGTGGCGCCCGACGGCATCACGGTCGCCGATCTGGTCGGCCGGGGCCGCTACCCGCACCAGGGGCTGCTGCGGCAGTGGTCCGCCGAGGACGAGCGGGTCGTCCAGGAGTCCATGCGGCAGACCGGGGTCGCGGAGCTGGCCGACCGGTACGTGGACGAGCTGTCCGGCGGGCAGCGCCAGCGCGTGTGGATCGCCATGGCCCTGGCCCAGCAGACCCCGCTGCTGCTCCTGGACGAGCCGACCACCTACCTCGACATCCAGCACCAGATCGACGTCCTCGACCTGTGCGCCGAGCTGCACGAGACCCAGGGCCGCACCCTGGTCGCGGTGCTGCACGACCTCAACCACGCGGCCCGCTACGCCACCCATCTGATCGCGCTGCGCGGCGGCGAGGTGATCGCTGAGGGCGCGCCGAACGACATCGTGACCGCCGAGCTGGTGGAGTCCGTGTTCGGGCTGCGCTGCCAGGTGATCGACGACCCCGAGACCGGCACCCCGCTGGTGGTCCCGGCGGCCCGCAAGGCGCGGGCCCAGCGGGTCACAGCAGCTTCCTGAGCCGGAACAGGTCCAGCAGGCTCGCCTCCAGCCGTACCCGGCCGCCGCCCCAGGCGGTGGCGAAGTTCAGCTCGCCGTCCACCAGGGCCACCAGGTCGTCGCCGGCCAGAGCGAGCCGGATCTGCGCCCGCTCGCGCGGCGGCCCCGGAAAGGTGTCGTCCACCTCGATCCGGCCACCGGTCATCCGGCCCGCGAAGGTCACGTCGAGGTCGGTGATGTGGCAGGTCACCGAGCGGTCCAGCGCGGCGGCGGCGCGGACCTCGCCCTCGGCCCCGCCCATGGTGTCCGAAAGCTTTCCCAGTGCCGCCCGGCACTCCTCGATCGTGGCCATGGCCACCGACGGTACCCCAGGGGTTCGCGGTAGCGTCTGGGCATGAGCGAGTCCGTGACCGAGGCCGAGATCGCCGCAGGGTCGGCAGCGGAATCCGCGCCCGAGGCCGCGCCCGAGGCCGCGCCCGAGGCCGGTTCCGGGTTCGGCGACGCCCCGGCCGCCCCGGCCCCCCTGGGAGTGCCGCGCACCCCCACCGGTGACGCGGCTGTGGACGCCCAGCTGGAGCGGCTGGCCGATGCCGACCACCTCGCCACCGACGGGCATGTGGAGGTGTACGAGGATGTACACCGGGGGCTGCGTGACGCGCTCACCGCGCTCGACGCCCGCCCGGGACCTCCGGCGCCCCCGTCCTCGTACCAGAGCAGGAGCTGAACCGAACGTGGCAGGAGTCGCACGCCGCCGTCTCGACGCGGAGCTGGTCCGCCGGAAGCTCGCGCGCTCGCGCGAGCACGCGAGCCAGCTCATCGCCGCCGGGCGGGTCACCGTCGGCAAGGCCGTCGCGACCAAGCCGGCCACCCAGGTGGAGACCGCCGCCGCGATCGTGGTCCGCTCCGACGACGGCGACCCCGACTACGTCTCCCGGGGCGGACACAAGCTGGCCGGGGCGCTGGCGGCCTTCGTGCCTCGGGGGCTCGTGGTCGAGGGCCGGCGCGCGCTGGACGCCGGCGCGTCCACCGGCGGCTTCACCGACGTCCTGCTGCGCGCGGGCGCCGCCCACGTCGTCGCCGTGGACGTCGGGTACGGCCAGCTCGCCTGGACCTTGCGGAGCGATGAACGCGTCACCGTCAAGGACCGTACGAACGTACGTGAGTTGACGCTTGAGGCGATCGACGGGAAACCGGTGGACCTGGTCGTGGGCGATCTGTCCTTCATCCCGCTCGGCCTGGTGCTGCCCGCCCTGGCGCGGTGCGCGTCGCCGGACGCCGACCTGGTGATGATGGTCAAGCCGCAGTTCGAGGTGGGCAAGGAGCGCCTCGGCAGCGGGGGAGTCGTACGGAGTCCGCAGCTGCGGGCGGAGGCCGTGCGGGGAGTGGCCGAGAAGGCCTGGGAGCTGGGGCTCGGGGTGCGGGGCGTCACCGCGAGTCCGCTGCCCGGCCCCTCGGGGAACGTCGAGTACTTTCTCTGGCTGCGGTCCGGGGCACCGGCACCGGACCCGGCCGACGTCGACCGTGCAGTGGCGGAGGGGCCGCGTTGACACAGAACCGGGCGCGAACTGTTTTCCTGCTGGCCCACACCGGCCGGCCCGCGGCGATCCGCAGTGCGGAACTCGTCGTCAAGGGGCTGCTGCGGCACGGCATCGGGGTGCGGGTATTGGAGGAGGAGGCGCGCGATCTGCCGCTGCCGGACGAGGTGGGACTGGTCAAGGAGGCCACCCCGCAGTGCCTGGACGGCTGCGAACTGCTGATCGTGCTGGGCGGCGACGGCACCCTGCTGCGCGGCGCCGAGTTCGCGCGGGCCTCGGGGGTGCCGATGCTCGGCGTCAACCTGGGCCGCGTCGGCTTCCTCGCGGAGGCGGAGCGCGATGACCTCGACCGGGTGGTCGACCGGGTGGTGGCGCGCTCCTACGAGGTCGAGGAGCGCATGACCGTCGACGTCGTGGTGCACCGCAACGGTGACATCGTGCACACCGACTGGGCGCTCAACGAGGCGGCCGTGCAGAAGGCGGGCGCCGAGAAGCTGCTTGAGGTCGTCCTGGAGATCGACGGGCGGCCGGTCACCGGGTTCGGCTGCGACGGCGTGGTGCTGTCCACGCCGACCGGCTCCACGGCGTACGCGTTCTCGGCCGGCGGGCCCGTGGTGTGGCCCGAGGTGGAGGCGCTGCTGATGGTGCCGATCAGCGCGCACGCGCTGTTCGCGAAGCCGCTGGTCACCTCCCCGGACTCGGTGCTGGCCGTGGAGGTGCTGCCGCACATCCCGCCGGGCGTCCTGTGGTGCGACGGCCGGCGCACGGTGGAGCTGCCGCCGGGCGCGCGCGTGGAGGTGCGGCGCGGGGCCGTGCCGGTGCGGCTGGCCCGGCTGCACCACTCATCCTTCACCGACCGGATCGTGGCGAAGTTCGCCCTGCCGACCACCGGATGGCGGGGGGCGCCGCACCACTCCACGGAGTGATAGGGGCGGCCTGTGTGCACGGGGCGCCCCGGACCTCGTATGGTCTGTTCCGTGTTGGAGGAGATGCGGATACGGTCGCTCGGGGTCATCGACGATGCCGTCGTCGAGCTGTCGCCGGGGTTCACAGCCGTCACCGGCGAGACGGGTGCGGGCAAGACCATGGTGGTCACCAGCCTGGGGCTGCTGCTCGGCGGCCGGGCCGACCCGGCGCTGGTGCGGATCGGGGCCGACCGGGCGGTCGTGGAGGGACGCGTCAGCGTGCCCGCGGACGCCGCCGCGGCCGTACGCGCCGAGGAGGCCGGGGCCGAGCTGGACGACGGGTCCCTGCTGATCAGCCGCACCGTCTCCGCCGAGGGCCGCTCCCGGGCGCACCTGGGCGGGCGCAGCGTGCCCGTGGGGCTGCTGGCCGAGCTGGCCGACGAACTGGTGGCCGTGCACGGGCAGACCGACCAGCAGGGCCTGCTCAAGCTGTCCCGGCAGCGCGGCGCCCTCGACCGGTACGCGGGCGACGCCGTCGCCGTGCCGCTCGCCAAGTACGCCGAGGCCTACCGCCGGCTGCGGGCCGTCTCCGCCGAGCTGGAGGAGATCACCACCCGCGCGCGGGAGCGGGCCCAGGAAGCCGACCTGCTCCGCTACGGCCTGGACGAGATCGCGGCCGTGGAGCCCCGGCCCGGCGAGGACGTGGAGCTGGCCGAGGAGGCGGAGCGGCTGGGACACGCCGAGGCCCTGGCGTCCGCAGCGACGGCCGCGCACGCCGCTCTCGCGGGCAACCCCGAGGACCCGGAGGGGATCGACGCGACCACCCTCGTCGCGGGCTCCCACCGCGCCCTGGAGGCCGTACGGTCCCACGATCCGGCGCTGGCCGCGCTCGCCGACCGGATCGGGGAGGTCGGCATCCTGCTCACCGACGTGGCCGGCGAGCTGGCCGGCTACGCCGACGACCTGGACGCCGACCCGCTGCGGCTGGCCGCGGTCGAGGAGCGCCGGGCCGCGCTGACCGCCCTCACCCGCAAGTACGGCGACGACGTGGGCGCCGTCCTCACCTGGGCCGAGCAGAGCGCCGCCCGGCTCACCGAGCTGGACGGCGACGACGAGCGGATCGGCGAGCTGACCGCCGAGCGCGACGCCCTCCGCGCTGGCCTCGGCGGGCTCGCCCAGGCGCTGACCGACGCGCGCACGGAGGCAGCCGAGCGGTTCGCCGCCGCCGTCACCGCCGAGCTGGCCTCGCTGGCGATGCCGCACGCGCGCGTGTCGTTCGACATCCGGCAGACCGAGGACCCCGAGGGCGTCGAGGTCGGCGGGCGCACGGTCGCCTACGGGCCCTCGGGCGCCGACGAGGTGGAGCTGCTGCTCGCGCCGCACCCCGGCGCGCCGCCCCGGCCCATCGCCAAGGGGGCGTCCGGCGGTGAGCTGTCCCGCGTGATGCTCGCCGTGGAGGTGGTGTTCGCGGGGACCGACCCGGTGCCGACCTATCTCTTCGACGAGGTGGACGCCGGTGTCGGCGGCAAGGCGGCGGTCGAGATCGGCCGCCGCCTGGCCAAGCTCGCCCGGACCGCGCAGGTCGTCGTGGTCACCCACCTGCCGCAGGTCGCCGCGTTCGCCGACCGGCAGTTGCTGGTGGAGAAGACCAACGACGGGTCCGTCACCCGGTCCGGCGTGAAGGTCCTGGAGGGCGAGGAGCGGGTCCGGGAGCTGTCCCGGATGCTGGCCGGCCAGGAGGACTCCGAGACGGCCCGCGCCCACGCCGAGGAACTGCTGGCCACAGCCCGGGCCGACCTGTAGTCGCTCCGGCGCACGCTCCTCGGTCGGCCCGGGCGTTCTCTCACCCGTACGGGTGACGTGCTCCGGCGCATTGCCCCCTCCCGCCGCCCCGTGCGCCTGCCCGGGTTTCCCGCAACGGCGGTGTCTGCTGGCATGCTTGGCGGGAACACGGCCCGTGTGGGAGGCGCGTGGGGTACGCGGGTCCGCCCCCGTGCGCCCGCTACCTTCTGTACGTTTCCTCGTGACCACCCGCGCCGAACCAGGAGCCCCGGCCCCGTGACCCCCGTGAGCAGCAACGCACCGCACGGCTCGTCGGCGCTGCGCACCGTCCAGGTGCTGGGCGGGGGCAACGCCGGCAGCAGCGCGCACGTGCGCTCCCTGGCCGAGGGGCTCGTCGCCCGGGGCGTGCGGGTCACGGTGTGCGCCCCCGTGGAGGCCGACCGCGCCTACGACTTCACCGGGGCCGGCGCCGAGCACGTGCACGTGCCGCGCAGCAGCGACCCCGGGTCGGTGGCCGCGCTCCGGGCGGTCTGCGCCGACGCCGACCTGGTGCACGCGCACGGGCTGCACGCCTCCTTCCGGACCGTCCTCGCCCTCGGCGGGCGCACCACACCGCTGGTGGTCACCTGGCACAACCGGGCCCGGGCCGAGGGCGCGCGGGCACACCTGCTGCGGATGCTGGAGCGCCGGGTGGTCAGGACGGCGGCCGTCGTCCTCGGCACCAGCTCCGACCTGGTGGACCGGGCCCGCCGCGGCGGCGCCCGCGACGCCCGGCTCGCGGCCGTCGGGCTGCCGGGCCGGCACCGGTCGCCGGCGCACGACACCGAGGGACTGCGGCCCAAGATCAGGGCCGAACTCGGCACCACCGGACGCCCGTTGCTGCTCGCCGTCGGCTCCCTCGACCGGCACCGCGGCTACGACGTCCTGCTGGACGCGGCCCGCGCCTGGCGGGACCTGGACCCGGTGCCCCTGGTCGCGATCGCGGGCGAGGGCCCGCTGCGGCCCGAGTTGCAGCGCCGGATCGAGGAGGAAGGGCTGCCGGTCCGCCTCCTCGGCCACCGCGAGGACGTGCCCGAACTGCTCGCCGCCGCCGACCTCGCGCTGCTCACCAGCAGCTGGGAGTCCCGGCCCGTGCTCGCCCAGGAGGCCCTGCACGCGCGCGTGCCGCTGGTCGCCACCCGCGTCGGCGGCATCCCCGACCTCGTCGGCGACGCGGCCGAACTGGTCCCCTACGGCGCCCCGCACCCGCTCGCCGACACCGTCGTCCGTCTCCTCGCCGACCCCGGACGCCGCGAGGAACTGCGCGAGCGGGGCGCCCGGCAGACAGCGACCTGGCCGACCGAGGACGAGACGGTCGCCCAGGTGCTCAGCGTCTACGACGAGCTGACCCAGCCTCGGCCGCTCGCCTAGCTAGGGCGTGTGCCGGCGGGCCCGCAGGGCCAGGCTCAGGGCCAGTACTGTCTGCGGGTCGTCGAGGTCGGTGCCGAGCAGCTCGCCGATGCGGGCCAGGCGGTTGTAGAGCGTCTGGCGGTTCAGATGGAGTTCCCGGGCCGTCTCCGCCTTGCGGCCGGCGTGCGCGAGGTAGGTCTCCAGGGTCGGCAGCAGGGGCGGCTTGGAGCGGCGGTCGTGGTCCCGCAGCGGGCCGATCGCGCGGTCCACGAACGCGGCCAGGTCCGGGTGGTCGCGCAGCCGCCACAGCAGCAGGTCGATGTCGAGCCGGCGGGCGTCGTACCAGGGCCGGTCGGTCAGCCCCTGGGCCGCCGCCGCCGTCTCCGCCGCGTGCCGCAGCCCCGCCGACGCCGCCGCCCAGCCCCCGGGCACCCCCACGACCACCACGGGCGGGGCGGCGCCCGGCCGCCGCATCGCGGCCCGCTCCACACCCGCGCGCAGCGCCGCCGCCACCCGGTCGGCGACGGTCGACCGCTCCGCCTCCGCGCGCAGCCCGAGCAGCACCAGCACCCGGCCCTCCAGCGGCCGTACACCCAACAGCACCGGCACGCCCACCGCGGCCAGCTCCTCGGAGACCGCCCGGGCCAGCACCGCCCAGCCGCCGCCGACGTCGGGGGAGAGCGCGTCCCCGATCCGCATCACCACCGGCAGCAGCGGGCCCGCACCGGGCTTGAAGCCGAGCACCCGGGCCTGCGCGGGCGCGTCCTCGGCCGCGATCCGGCCCTCGGCGAGATCGGTGAGGAAGTCCCCGCGTCCGCGCGCCGCCAGCTCCTCCTCCTGCCGGGCCTGCATCAGCACCACGGCGAGGATGCCCGCGGCCCGCTCGGCGGCGATCCGGTGCACCGGCGCCAGCGGCCCGCGCACCGGCAGCAGCACCAGGCGGGCCCGCACCGCGCCCGCCGTACCGGGGCCGCCGCCCGGGACGTCCACCAGCACCGAACCGGCCGGCGGCGGGGCGTCCTTGTGCGGGCCGCGCAGCCCCTCCCACACCTGGAGCGGATCCGCGCCCTCCGGGCCCGACCCGGCCGCGTACAGCAGCCGGCCGTCGGCGGTCTCCAGGAAGACCGGGTTGGCGCCGAAGTCGGCCAGGATGCCCAGCACCTGCGGCACCCCGCCGCCGCCGAGCAGCGCCTCGGTGCAGCGCCGGTGCACCTCCTCCGCCCGCTGGAGCAGCGCGTAGTGGCCGTTGACGATCTCGGTGTGGATCTCCTCGGTGACCGTCACGAACGGCACCTCGCGATGCAGCTGGACCAGCGGCAGCCCGGCACCCCGGGCGGTGTCCACCAGGGCCGCGGGCAGCCGGGCGAAACGCGGCCCCAGCTCCACGACCAGGGCGGCGATCCCGCGCTCGGCGAGGGTGCGCACGAACGCCCGCTGCTCGGCGGGGCGGGTGCCCAGGCCGTACCCGGTGGTCAGCAGCAGCTCCCCACCCTTGAGCAGCGAGGCGATGTTGGGCACCTCGCCCGCGTGCACCCAGCGCACCGTCCGCCCCAGCCGGTCGGCGCCGGCCAGGATCTCCGGCAGCCCGCTGCGCAGCCCGGGCAGCTCCAGCGCCCGCTGAACGGTGATCCCGGCGCCCTGCGTGGCGAGTCTGCTCTCCGTGCCGCTGTCCATGCAGCGGACGCTACCTGCGCAAACGCCCCGAGGACAGCGCGGCCGCCGGCTACAGCGGCCGGATGTTGTGGTTGAAGCGGAACACGTTGTCCGGGTCGTAGCGGTGCTTGACCTTCTCCAGGCGCAGGGTGTTCTCCGCGCCCAGGCCCGCCCGGACCCGGTCGGGGCCCTCGTCGCCGATGTAGTTCAGGTACACCGCGCCGGTGCGCCACGGCCGGACCGCGGCGCGGACGTCCCGCACCCACGCGAGGGCCCGCTCGTCGTCGGCCGGGTCCGCCCAGAGGGCGAACGGGTGCACCGCCCAGGCCGCGTCCCGGTACGGCACCGGGTACGCGTGCGGACCGGCGGCGATCGCCCCGCCCTGCGGGAACAGCGTGTGCCGGCTGCCGGTCGGCACGGGCATGCCGTCGGCCCCGGCGCAGAAGGCGGCCACCGCCTCGTCCGGCAGCGTGTCCAGGTACTCCGCCGACCAGTGGTTCCGCATCCCGGGCGGGTCGTCGAGCAGGCACTGCGCGTCCGCGTAGGGCATGTCCCCGGCCAGCTCCACCTCGTGCGGCAGCGCCAGCAGCGGCTGCGCGAGCTTGCGCAGGTCGTCCTCGCCGCCCACGTAGGTCAGCAGGGCGGCGCACAGCGGCCTGCCCACCAGCTCCGGGGGCGTGAACCCGGCGGGCGGGCCGGTGAGGTAGAACACCGCGCCGCCCACCTCGTCGGGGCCGGTGCGGACGACCTCGCGGAAGGTCCGGACCACGTCCGGGCCCAGGGGCGGCGGGTACAGCAGCAGGACGACGGAGAACTCCGGCAGGGCGTGCAGCCGCAGGGTCAGCGCGGTGGCCACGCCGAAGTTGCCGCCCCCGCCGTGCAGCGCCCAGAACAGCTCGGGGTCGCCGTCGGCGCTCGCGCGCACCCGCTCGGCGTCCGCCGTCACCAGCTCCACCCCGAGGAGGTTGTCGACGGCGAGTCCGAAGGCCCGGTCCAGCCAGCCGCTGCCGCCGCCCAGCACGTAGCCGCCGACCCCGGTGGTGGAGACCCGGCCGCCGGTGGTCGCGAGGGCGTACGGCTCGGTGGCCCGGTCGAGATGGCTCATCAGGGCACCGCCCTCGACCCGGACCGCCCGCGCCGCCGGATCGACGCTCACCCGGTGCATCCGGCGCAGGTCCACCACCAGCGCGCCGTCGCCCAGCGCGGTCCCGGCGACGCCGTGGCCGCCGCCGCGCACCGCGACCGGCAGGTCCAGCTCCCGCCCGAACCGCACGGCCCGCACCACGTCCGTCGCGTCCGCGCACTGCGCGATCACCGCCGGACGCCGGTCGACCCTCGCGTTGAAGACGGCCCGGGCCTCGTCGTAGCCCGCGTCCGCCGGGGCGAACACGTCACCGACCAGTTCCTCGCGCAGCGCGGCGAGGGCCGCGCGCGCCTTCGAAGGGGAAGCCATGGCCGCCCCCTTTCCGCACGGGGGGAGTATCTGGTTTCAGCCTAGGCGGGACACGGCCGTACCGGGTCCTCAGCCGCCGTACGCCCCCGAGGCCGTCAGCCGCAGCGCCGTGTCGATCAGCGGGACGTGGCTGAAGGCCTGCGGGAAGTTGCCGACCTGGCGTTGCAGGCGCGGGTCCCATTCCTCGGCGAGCAGGCCGAGGTCGTTGCGCAGGGCGAGGAGTTTCTCGAAGAGCCTGCGGGCCTCGTCCACGCGGCCGATCATCGCCAGGTCGTCCGCCATCCAGAACGAGCACGCGAGGAAGGCGCCCTCGTCGCCGGGCAGGCCGTCGACGCCCTCGCTCTGGCCCTCGGTGGGGTAGCGCAGGATGAACCCGTCCGAGGTGGACAGCTCGCGCTGGATGGCCTCGATGGTGCCGATCACCCGCTTGTCGTCCGGCGGCAGGAAGCCCATCTGCGGGATCAGCAGCAGCGAGGCGTCCAGCTCCTGGGAGCCGTAGGACTGCGTGAAGGTGTTGCGCTCCTTGTCGTAGCCCTTCTCGCAGACGTCCCGGTGGATGTCGTCGCGCAGTTCCTTCCAGCGCTCCAGCGGGCCGTCCGCGTCCCCGGACTCGATCAGCTTGATGGTGCGGTCCACCGCGACCCAGGCCATCACCTTGGAGTGCACGAAGTGCCGGCGCGGGCCGCGCACCTCCCAGATGCCCTCGTCCGGCTCCTGCCAGTGGTCCTCCAGGTAGCGGATCAGCTTGAGCTGGAGCAGCGAGGCGTAGTCGTTGCGGGCCAGCCCCGTCATGTGCGCCAGGTGCAGGGCCTCGGTGACCTCGCCGTACACGTCGAGCTGGAGCTGGTGGGCCGCGCCGTTGCCGACCCGGACCGGGGCGGAGTTCTCGTAGCCCGGCAGCCAGTCCAGCTCGGCCTCGCCCAGCTCGCGCTCACCGGCGATGCCGTACATGATCTGGAGGTTCTCCGGGTCGCCGGCGACCGCGCGCAGCAGCCACTCGCGCCAGGCACGGGCCTCCTCGCGGTAGCCCGTGCGCAGCAGCGAGGACAGGGTGATCGCCGCGTCCCGCAGCCAGGTGTAGCGGTAGTCCCAGTTGCGCACGCCGCCGATGTCCTCGGGCAGCGAGGTGGTGGGGGCGGCGACGATGCCGCCGGTGGGGGCGTAGGTGAGGGCCTTCAGGGTGATCAGCGAGCGGACCACGGCCTCGCGGTAGGGGCCGTGGTACGTACAGTGCTCGACCCAGTCGCGCCAGAAGTTTTCCGTCGCCCGCAGCGACTGCTCGGGCTCGGGCAGCGCGGGCGGCTGCTTGTGCGAGGGCTCCCACGAGATCGTGAACGCGATCCGGTCACCCGGTGCGACGGTGAAGTCCGCGTACGTGGTCAGTGACTTGCCGTAGGTCTCGGCCTCCGTGTCGAACCACACACTGTCGGGCCCGGCGACCGCCACCGTGCGGCCCTCGTGCTTGTGCACCCAGGGCACCACCCGGCCGTAGGAGAACCGCATCCGCAGGGCCGAGCGCATCGGGACCCGGCCGCTGATGCCCTCCACGATCCGGATCAGCTGCGGCGCCCCGTCACGCGGGGGCATGAAATCGGTCACGCGGACCGTGCCGCGCGGGGTGTCCCACTCCGATTCCAGGATCAGCGAGTCGCCCCGGTAGCAGCGGCGGGCGGCCGCGGGCGGCTCCGCGTCGGCCGCGTAGGCCGGGCCGAGCCGCCAGAAGCCGTGCTCCTCGGTGCCCAGCAGGCCGGCGAAGACGGCGTGCGAGTCGAAGCGGGGCAGGCACAGCCAGTCCACCGTGCCGTCCCGGCAGACCAGTGCGGCGGTCTGCATGTCTCCGATGAGTGCGTAGTCTTCGATGCGCCCGGCCACGTGCAACTCCAGTCGAACGGCCACGTCACCCCCGCGCAGGGGGCTGTCGCTGATGCGGTCAAGGGGTCGTTGTTGTGCGTCGTTGAGCGGTGAAGCCAATCAGCCCGCCGAGCCCTGAGGCAAAACGACAGTCCTTGCTCAACGAACTGCCGCGCTCTCGTTGTTCCGGGTGATGGTGGCGGGGGTGTGCCGTCGTTCCGGCCGGGCTCGGCAGCCAATGTCCGAGCAGGATACGACGCACGTAGATGATCTGCGTGCCGCTCCGGGCAACCCGTGTGGGCCGAACGAGTGAGCACCGGGTAAGAAACATGTGACCAGGGCGTGCCGTGGTGACACGTGTGTCACCTGCGGGTGTCCGGCCGGGCGCGGAGCGTGGCCGGAAGCCATCCCCTCCAGGCGCTGATACCCTGGTAGCCCGTGGACCGGTGGGCCCCAAACCCCCGAACCGCAGCGACGGCACCCCCGGAGATCTCCGGGCCGGACGCCGCACCGCACGACAGATCGCGACCACGGGAGCCCCCTCTTGGCCATGCCGCCGAAATCTACG
>NZ_JANUGP010000057.1 GCF_024753135.1 Streptomyces pyxinicus
CCGAGCTTTCGGGCGTTTCGGTCAGCACGATACGCGGGTTGGAGACCGGCAGACGCCGCAACCCACAGCTCGCGTCGGTGCGTCAGCTGGCCGCAGCGCTCGATCTGCAACCGACCGAACTGGACGAGCTGCTGGCTGCGGCGACGGGTGCACCCGGGTCCTCGGCCGTCCCGGCCCCACGTCAACTACCCGCTCCACCTGCGCCGTTCGTAGGCCGCAACCTTGAACTTGACCGGCTCGACGCCGCATTGCCATCTGGGTCAGGCGAGGGGGCCACCGTGGTCATCTCCGCGATCGCCGGCGCCGGCGGGGTGGGCAAGTCATGGCTCGCGCTGCACTGGGCTCACCGCAACGCCGACCAGTTCCCCGATGGGCAGCTCTTCGTCGACCTGCGGGGCTTTAGCCCGGACAGCGACCCGATGGACCCGGCCGTGGCGGTGCGAGGATTCCTCGACGCGCTGGGCGTCGAGCCCGGCCGCATCCCGGCCGCCCCGCATGCGCAAGCGGCATTGTTCCGCAGCCTGGTGGCGGACAAGCGGATGCTGCTGGTACTCGACAACGCGGCCGACACCGCCCAGATCACTCCTCTGCTGCCAGGCGGCGACAGATGCACCGTGGTGGTCACCAGCCGCAACCGGCTGCCGGGCCTGATCACCGGGCACGGCGCCCACCACCTGTTCGTCGACACCCTCACCGACAGCGAGGCCCGCGCACTGCTCGCCGCCCGGCTCGGCACCGCACGCATCGACGCCGAAGCGGCGGCGGTGGACGAACTCGTCCGATTATGCGGCGGGTTCCCGCTGGCGCTGAGCATCATCGCCGGCCGCGCCCACACTCACCCGCAGCTGTTGCTGGCCGGGCTCGCCGACGAACTGCGCGATGACGCCCTCGGCGTGCTCGATGACACCGATCCTGCCGCGAGCCTGCCCGCGGTGCTCTCGTTGTCCCATCGCGCGTTGAGTGACGAAGAAGCCAAAGTGTTCGGGCTGCTCGCGATCGCGCCGGGACCCGATATCGGCTTGTCTGCTGCCGGCAGCCTCATCGGCTTGAGCCGAAGCCGGACCAGGGGCGTGTTGCGTCGGCTGGAACAGGCATCGTTGATCAGCGAGGACGCTGCCGGCCGCTACCGCATGCACGACCTGACCCGCCGCTACGCCACCACCGCCCACGAGTTGGTCGATGCCACACGCACGGCAGCGCTGTCGCGTGTGCTCACCTTCTACACCCACACCGCGCACGCCGCCGCCTATCTCCTGGATTCTCACCGCGACCCCATCGACCTCGTACCGCCGGTACCCGCCTGCCACCCCCAGGTCCTGTCCGACATCCCGGCGGCGATGGACTGGTTTGAGGCCGAGCACCGCAATCTGCTCGCCGCCCAGCGCACCGCCGCCGCACACGCGTTACACCGCACGTCCTGGCAGCTGGCCTGGACGCTGAACGACTTCCACTACCGTCGAGGACACCGCCACGATCAGCTCGCCGTGTGGCGGATCGCGGTCGACTCCGCGGACCGACTGCCCGACCCCGGCGCCCAGATCCTCACCCATCGGCTCCTGGGCCGTGCCCACGTCATGCTCGGACACCACCAAGAGGCGATCGACGCGCTGAACCAGGCTCTCGCCCTGAGCGAGCAACAGAACGATCGGGCCCTTCAGGCCCAGGCGCACTACACGCTCGCGTCGATCTGGCCGGACGGCCGGCGGGCGCTGGAGCACGCCAGACGCGCGCTGGACCTCTACCGCGGCCTCGATCAGCCGATCGCGGAAGCCAACGCCCTCAACGCCGTGGGTTGGTACGCCGCGCTCCTCGGCGACCACGACGACACCGCCCGCGAGCACTGCCAGGCCGCCCTCGCCCTCTTCCAGTACCACCGGGACGTGGCAGGCCAGGCGCAGACCCTGGACAGCCTCGGCTACATCGACCACCACAGCGGCCGCCACCACGACGCCGTCCAGCACTATGGCCAGGCCATCAGCCTGTACCACGACCTCGACAACAGTTACGAAACCGCCGATACCCTCGACCGGCTCGGCCATCCTCACGTCGCCCTGGGCGACCACGACCGGGCCCGTGAGGTGTGGCGGGAAGCTCGGGACCTGTACCGACAACAAGGACGCGACCAGGAAGCCGAGCAGGTGGAACGGCAGCTCGATCGGCTTCGCTCGGACCGTTCACACGTGGACGGTTCGTGAGCTGTTTCCCCCTACAGCCCGCCGTCAGGATGGTTCATACAAGCCGAAATCGACCACGAGAGCCTCAGGGCTCCCAAGGGGGAACAGAAGACATGCGTATGAACAAGAAGGTCGCGGCCACCGTCTCGGCGCTGGCCATGACCACGGGGCTGCTGGCCATGTCCGGAGCCGCCACCACCGCCCAAGCCGCAGCCACATCGGGCACCGCCGGCGCCGCTCCCCGCCACGCTACCGCGCCCTTCGCCGCACAGGGGAAGTCCCTCGGGCTGAACTCCGCGCAGGTGAAGGCTCTGCAGAGCCGGGCCGATTCCTACCTCGACGAGCGGGGTGGCACGCAGATCGCCGCCAACAAGATCAGGCTCGCCGATGGCTCCACTCTCGTACTCGCCCTGCCGGCCGCGAAAGGCTCCCTCGGAAAGGAGCAGAACGGTCCTGCCCTCGCGTCGTACGCGTGCAACTACGGCCACTTCTGCGCCTTCAGCGGCCCCAACTTCACCGGCGATGTGATCGACATGTATCAGTGCGCCGAATACAGCATCCCGTGGTCGGGATACGGATCGTGGAAGAACAACCAGACGCCCGGCACGGTGGCTAACTTCGAAAGCTCTGACCACGTATCACGCTGGCACGACCGTGGCGCCTACTCCCAGGACACCAACGCCGACTGGAGCTGGGTCTGGTACTTGAGGAACTGCTGACTCGGGACCCCCGGCACGGACGGGGCCGGGCCGCGATCGGTGGTCGGCTGAGCGTCACCCCGCCCGCACGTACGGCCCGGCGGACCGCTGGCGGGCGTCTCCCACAGCCCGGCCACCGCGTACACCAGCAGGAGCCCATGCCCCGTCCCTGCTAGATTCTGTCTCCTTGGTCAGCGTCGTGTCCTGATGAGGATGGCGGCGAGGTGGAGTGCGGCCTGGTAGGCGATCGCGGGTTCGTCGGTCCGTGCGGCGGGCCGCGCCACTGCTTGAGGCGGTTGATGCACCGTTCGACGGTGTTGCGCTGCTGGTAGGCATCCGCGTCAGAGCCGGGCAGGCGTCCGCCGCGGCGGACCCGGCGCAGACGGTGCCCGGTCTGGTCCGACGGCTGCGGGACGACCGAGCGGATTTGCCGAAGACGCAGATGGCCACGGATCGCGCGGGACGAGTAAGCACGGTCGGCCAGGACCATCGCCGGGCGGGTCCGCGGCCGGCCGCGGCCGGTTCTCGGCACCCGGATACGTGCCATCACCATCTCGAAGGTGCGAGCGTCACCGGCCTGGCCCGCGGTGACGGCCAGGGCCGGCGGCAGTGCATGACCGTCCGCAGCCAGGTGGATCCTGATGCTCAGTCCGCCGCGGGAACGGCCGAGCGCGTGGTCGGCCGGCTCGTCGCGGCCTTCGGCCCCTTCTTGGGTGCTCCGGCGGCATGCTGGTGGGCCCGAACGACGGTGGAGTCGACCGACACGGTCCAGCCGATGCCGCCGACGCCGTCCGCCGGTGCGAATACCGCCGCGAAGATCTTCTCCCATGTGCCGTCGTCGGCCCACCGGATGAGTCGCTTGTGCGCGGTCTGGAACGAGCCCAGTTCGTCAGGGAGGTCCCGAGGTCCCGCCAGGGCGAGCTGGTGCGGTACTTCCACGCAATGGCCTCAAGCGTTCGGCGGTGGTCGGCCCACAGTCGCCCGCGGGCCGGATCAGCCGGCATCAGCGGCGCGATCTGGTCCCACATCGCATCAGTGATTACTAATCGGACAGGCACATCCGATCAACTGATGAGCTCAGCGAAGAGACACGGCGTAGTGGGCCCCGTAACACCTGACGTCAACGTAGCTGCGCCGCGTGCGACAGCAAGGCGCGCAGCAAATGTGAGCTGTCGGTCCTGCCCCGGACTTCCGGGGCAGGACCGACAACCAATTTGACGCTCTGCTAACAGGGCTTGGTCCACCGGGGATCGGAGGACACCCAGCCTTCGGGGGTGTAAGGCGAGAGCTCGACGTGATAGCGGTTGTACGGGCCGGAGGTGCGGTCCGTGTAGAACTTGTTGTTCCGCACCAGTTGGCCATCACCACTGGTGGCGCTGGCCGTGTCGAAGAAGGTGAGCGTGTCAGCGGTAACGATCTTGCAGTAGGACGTCTGCGCGGTCGCCTGAGCCTGTCCGGCTCCCAGACCGGTGAGCGCCGCAGCGGTCGCAGCGGCCACCAAGAGGTGCTTAGCCTTCTCCATTGGTTCCACCCATGTGTCGGCAATGGTCGGTCAGGCAGGCGTCTTCCCGTTTGTCAGGTACACACTCCCTCTGGGCGAGCATCGCCGTCCGGCTGTGAGTGGAGGGCGCGGGCCGCCGCCCAGATGAGCCGCTGGCCCGCGTTGTCGGCGAGCAAGGAGACGGCTTCGTCCAGCGAGCCGGAGGCGTCGCCGTCACGGTGGGGCTCGATCTGCTCACCACGGCGGCCGACGGCGGTGAGCATGGGCGCCACGGCCGGGACGAAGCCGCCGGGCGGGTCGGTGCCCTGGATGGGCTCGCGCAGGATCGCGGAGAGTTCTCTCTGGTCGATGTCGTCGGCGCGGAGGCCGTCCTCGGTCGGCGCAGCGCGCCGACAAGGGCGCAGGTGACCTGGCCGGCGACGGGGCATCTGCTGCGGCATGGCCTGCCCGATCCGGGAACTGAGACCGCCGCGGCGCAGGTACTCCTCCAGGGGCTCGTCGGGGTGGGGGCCGTCCCAGCGCCTGCGGGGAGCACTCATCGGGGGAACTTGGTTCCCCGGTAGAGCAGGGGACCATCCCCGCGGGCGCGGGGAGCACACTGAATGACCAGCATTTTTACAGTGGCAGGAGCCTTCTGTCGGCCACTTTCGCTGAATGGGACATATGGGGACAAGGATTCGCTCTGGTGATCCATGGTGCCCCACCGCGGAGGCTAGGGCTGCGGAGGGGAAGCTACAGGTCGAGGACGGCGCGTAGGGCGTTGTCGACGAGGTCTTGCTGGTGGGGCCGATGTTGCCGTGGTGGGTGGCGATTTCGCGCGACGGCATCGGCCATTCGTCCTTGCGGGACAACTAAGTCCCGGCTAGCCACTGTCCGTTGCTGGAGATTCCGATGGCCTCGTCGCCTCCTCGAACGACCCGACGTGCCAAGCTGACCACAGCCCTCGTCGCGGAAATCCGCCGCGCTGTCACCAGCGACCACCAGGCGGTTGCTTGGCGGACCTCGCAACTTGAGGTGAGCTGGTAGACGGTGGCTGGCGCCGCCTGCGGATGGACGTGGCGCTCTGTAACCGACCCAGCCCCAGTCGAACCGCCCCAGCCAGGGCACAGCCCACGCGGATATGCGCGGCTTGACGCGGCCAAAGTTGCTCGCATGCGCCGCGACTACCGCGCTGGGCGCACGACGATGGGGCTGCTCGCCAAGGGGCACGGCGTCTCGGGAGGCGCGGTCCGCGCCGCTGTTCTCGGCATCACCTGGCGGCACATCAGTGTGCGTCCGATCCAGCGGGCGAACGTCGGCGGGTGGACGGTGCTCACGGCAATGGACGAGGCGGAGATCGTCCGGCACCGTAGCCTGACCCCGCCCGAGCCCTACCGGGAGATCGCTCAGGACCTGGGACACGACGTGGCTACGGTGTGCCGGGCATGGCATCGCCTGCGGTAGCCGCCGGCCCGGAGCGGCGGGCGCCGGCGAGTAAGAAGCAATCTCATTTGGCTGCATCGGTAGGCTGCGCTTCGTGGCGGGGATTGTTGAACGGCTGGTGCCGGACGAATTGTGGGAGTTGTTCCAGCGGGTGGTGCCGGAGGCGCCTTCGCGGCCTCAGGGCGGTGGACGCCGCCGACATGGCGACCGTGAGGTGCTGGCCGCGATCGTGTTCGTGGCCACGTCGGGCTGCACGTGGCAGCAGTTGCCCGCTGCGTCGTTCGGTCCGTCGGGGGCGACGGCTCACCGCCGTTTTGCCGAGTGGTCGAAGGCCAGGGTGTGGGCCAAGCTCCATCGTCTGGTTCTCGACGAGCTCGGCTCGCGCGGCGGGTTGGACTGGTCCCGCTGCGCGATCGACTCGGTGAACATGCGGGCCCTGAAAAGGGGGACCTGACAGGCCCGAACCCTGTCGACCGGGGCAAGTACGGATCGAAGATCCATTTGATCACTGAGCGGACGGGTCTGCCCCTGTCCGTCGGATCTCGGGTGCGAACCTGCACGACAGCCAGGCACTGATCCCGTTGGTGAAGGGCATACCTCCGGCCCGTTCCCGCCGCGGGCGGCGGCGACGCAGGCCGGACAAGCTCCATGCAGACAAGGGCTACGACTACTCTCACCTGCGCTGGTGGTTACGAGGCCGTGGTATCAGGCACCGCATCGCCCGTAAGGGGATCGAGACCTCGCAACGGCTCGGACGCCACCGCTGGACCATCGAGCGAACCATGTCCTGGCTCGCCGGCTGCCGCCGCCTCCACCGCCGCTATGAGCGCAAGGCCGAGCACTTCCTCGCCTTCACGAGCATCGCCTGCACCCTCATCTGTTATCGGCGGCTCGTCTGCTGATGTGGATCTGCAGCAGTTTCACGGCCAGGTCGTGGCCGTACTGATCGGCCATGTCCGTGGGGGTGCGACCGTCTGGGTCTGCGAGCTCCGGATCAGCGCCGAAGGCCAGCAACACGGCCGTGGTGTGCACCGTCAACGGCTGCCCGCTCTGCAGGGAGCCGTCACCCTCGGCATCGATCGCGTGCGTCAGCAGCGTCATGTTGCTGAAGACCTCGTCTGGATCCGACCCAGCGGCCAGCAACCGGGCCAGGGCCTCAGCATCCTCCTGCTCGACCGCTTGATGCGCAGGTGTCCAGTAGTCGCTCACCACGACATTCAACTGCCCCCACAGCAGGCCTGCCAGCGACTATCTACGTCTTCAACACCGATTGAGATGACGTATAAGTCGAGGGGCTGCCGGCCGAGGCCGGCCTGCCCCGTGGGTCCGCGGGCTGCTGCGCGCACCCGTGGTCCGGCTCATGCTGGAGGTGGCTCGGGCAGAGGCTCTCGTCAACGTCGTCCGGTGGGCCATACGCCGTAGGAGAGAGCCCGGTCCACCGGACCGGGGTCAATGAGTTCCCTGCTTCCGAAGTGTCGTCAGCACTCTCCGCGCCAGACCGCCTTGGTGAAGGTCACTCCCTCGGTGAAGTCGAGTTTGTAGTCCCCGGGGCCCGGGTTGTAGTGCATGCACTGCTCGTAGGTGCCGCCGTTGTAGGTCCAGGTCAGCTCGATGTGGTCGGCGTTGGGGTAGGGGATGCCGTTGTTGAACACCGACCGGCCGCTGACACTGCCGTACCAGCTGTGCTGGGACTTCACCAGGAGTTGCCCGGTCTGGCCCTCGCCCGCGTAGATGCAGAAGAACTCCTTGTCGCAGCCGGGCGGATTGGGTTCGGCGGACGCGGACGGTGCCAGGGCTATGACGCCGGCCAGGGTGGCGGAGGCAAGCAGGGGGACGAGGCTCTTGTGCACGGGTGCTCCGTTCTGGGCGTGGCCGGGGCCGCCGGGACCCCGGTCGATGAAGGGGAGAGGAAGGACGCGTGAAGAAACCAGAGGGCTATAGGGAGCAGCTGGTGATTCCGCTGGACGAGGCCGGAGCACGGTGTGTGGAACAAAGAACGGTGTGCGCGTCAAGGGAGCGTGTACGTGCTCCCTTATTTTGTACCGGTTGAAATGCTTGGAAGTTATCGTTCCAGCGGGTTGTATCGAGCCAGTTTCGGCGACTGCTCACTGCGCTGGTCCGGGCATGTCGGCGCCTGTCTCCGGGTGATTCATGGACCAGAACACCGCGCAGAATTTGGCGATTTGCGAGCGCATCCATGCCGTGATGTGTGGTGGGGCGGTGGTTTCCTGATGGACGCGTGTCACCTTGGGAACGCCCGGCGGCTGCCGTAGCCGCCGTGGCTCGTGCCTTCCAGGGGGAAGCCATGCCTTTACCGCGTCCCGTCTTCAGACCCGCACGCCCGGGACGGCCCCGGGCCGCCCGTTCCCTCACCGCGGTGCTCGCCGCGCTCGCCCTCGGTGCCGTCGCCGTCCCCGCGGTCGCCGCACCCAGCCGTCCCGCGCCCAGCGGTCACTCGCACTGGGGCAACCACGGCCACGCCGCGATGCCCCGGGTCCTGACCGGGTCGACCCGACCGCCCCACGCGATCCGGTCCGCCGCCCCGACGGCCGCCGAACGGACATGGCTCCAGCGCGAGACGGACCGGCTGCGCCACGGCGGCCGACGGCCGGCCCCGCAACCGCTCACCCGCGCCGCGGGATTCGTGCCGCGCGGCCAGGGCGACGTCCCCTGGCACCGCGTCTTCGGCTTCCGGATGACCGACGCCCTCACCGGCCGGATCGACTACTCCACCGGCAACCTGATGCTCGCCGCCACCGACTTCGACATCGCCGGAGTCGGCCAGAAACTGCAACTCACGCGCACCTACAACGCGTTCACGGCGCCGGACGGCCAGACCAGCCGCCCGTGGTGGCTGAACTACGAACGCAACCTGGACGTGACCGGTGCCTCCTCCGTGATCTCCTACGACGAGACCGGGGCGAGTGTCGAATTCACCCGAAACGCCGACGGCACCTATACCACCCCGACCGGCTACTCCACGGACCTGCGCAAGAACGCGGACGGCACCTACACCCTCACCGACCGCGCATCCGGCACGGGGAGCACCTACGACACGAACGGCCGCCTCACCAAGACCACCGACCGCAACGGCGGCGCCCTCACCGTCACCGCGCACCTCGACGCGAAGACGGGCGCCTCGGCGGGCTTCAAGCTGACCGAGACCCGCTCCGGCCGCTGGATCGACCTCACCAGGACCGGCACCACCCGCTGGGCCGCCAAGGACAGTACCGGCCGCACGGTCACCTACGACCTCAGCACCGACCACGGCAACGTCGTCGGCACCACCGACACCACCGGCAAGACCACCACCTTCGACTATGACAGCGACGGCCGCGTGGTGAAGGTGACCAGCCCGCAGGGGCGTACCACCACGTTCACCTACGACGCCGCCGACCGGGTCACCTCCATGCACCGCTACGCCGAGAGCGACAAGGACGCGAACGGTCCCACCTTCACCTACGCCTACAGCGCCGCCACCCCCGGGGAGCAGGGCACCACCACGGTCACCGACCCGCTCGGCCACAAGACGACCTACGAGCACAACGCCGACGGCGAGATGCTCAAGGTCACCGACGCCCTCGGCCACGCCCGCGCCTCGAGCTACCAGAACCACCTCCTGCAGACCGCCACCGACGCCATGGGCACCGGCAGCGGCGGCTCCGGCGGCAACGTGACCGCCTACGGCTGGGACAGCCGCAACAACCCCACCTCGGCGAAGCTGCCCACCGGGGCGACCAGCAGCGGCCAGTGGCAGACGGTGGCCGGTGCCGAGCGTCCCAGCAGCAGCACCGGCGCCAACGGTGAGAAGACCTCCTACTCCTACGACGCGGCGGGCAACACCACGTCCGTCGCCACCGCCGGCACCGGCGGCGGCCCCCGCACCTTCGCCTACAACGAGGCCACCCCGCGCTGCGGCGGCTTCCAGGGACAGGTGTGCACCGCCACCGACGCGAACGGCAAGAAGACGGAGTTCCACTACGACGCCGCGGGCAACCTCGACAGTGCCATCCCGCCCGCACCGCTGGGCCGCACCACGTACACCTACGACGCCCTCGGCCGCACGGCGAGCGCGACCGACGGCCGCGGTGTCAAGGTCAGTTACACCTACGACAAGCGTGACCGGGTCACCGCGGTGACGACGGCCGGCTCCCCGGACGTCAGCTACACCTACGACGGGGACGGCAACCTCACCGCCCGCACCGACGCCACCGGCACCCAGCGCTACCAGTTCGACGCCCTGAGCCGGGAGACGATCCGCACCCTCCAGGACGGCTCGCAGACCGTGCTCGCCTACACCGCCGACGGCAACGTCGACACCTACCGCGACCCGGGCGGCACCACGGCCTACCAGTGGGACGCGGCCAACCGGCTGACCCAGCTCACCGGTCCCCAGGGCAAGAACACCACGTACGCCTACGACAACGACGACCGGCGTACCAAGACCACCTACCCCGGCGGCACCGTGCAGAGCCAGACGCTGGACGCCTCGGGCCGGCCGCAGGACATCCGGGTCATCGCCCCCTCGGGCCTCATCCTCAACCACCTCTCCTACGCCTACGGCTACTCCTCAGACGGCAAGACCGTCGACGGAACGAAGATCCGCACCCGAACCGACGCCCTGACGAAGGCCCGCACGGACTACTCCTACGACGGTTCCGGACGGCTCTCGCTGGCCAAGGAGACCGAACTGGAAGGCCGGGAGACGTCCTGGCAGTACTGCTGGGACCCGGCCGGCAACCTCGCCTCCCAGGCAGACACCCCCGGCTGCCCGGCGTCCACCACCACCTACACCTACAACGACGCCTCCCAGCTGACCGCCCGCAACGGCGTCACCACCGGCTGGTCCTACGACAAGGCCGGCAACGAGACGGCCGGCGCGCCCACCCCCCAGAGCACCCGCACCGACGAGCAGTACACCCCGTACGGGCAGCTCAAGTCCACGACCACCGGCGGTACTTCCTACCCGGCGCAATACGCCAGCACCGACAGCAGCGAGCGCACCCGCCTGGGCGACACCGTCTTCCACAACGGCCCGCTCGGCCTGTCCGGACAGACGACCGCCGGCAAGGACACCGAGTTCATCCGCGAGCCCGGCGGCACGCTCAACTCCGCCTCCACCGGCGGCGCGAGCTACTACTACCTCACCGACGCCCTCGGCTCCGTCATCGGCCTGGTCGACGAAGCCGGCAAGCGGGTGAACACCTACACCTACACCCCCACCGGCCTGCCCCGCGCCGGCACCACCGAGACCGTCGCTCAGCCCTTCCGCTTCGCGGGCGGCGAGCAAGACCCCACCGGCCTCTACCACTTCGGCAACCGCTACTACGACCCCCAGATCTCCCGCTTCACCCAGCCCGACCCCTCCGGCCAGGAGAAGAACCCCTACCTCTACGCCGAGGGCGACCCCGTCAACCGCATCGACCCGGGCGGTCTGGCCGCCGTGGAGGTCTCCGGCGAGGTGTGCATCTACATCTGCGTCGGTCTGGGCGGTTCCTTCAACATGGCCCGCATGGACTTCCACCCCAGCTTCTCTCTCGGCGTGGGCAACCCCTCATACAGCGGAGAGGCCAAGGTGAGCAGCGGCACCCCGAGCAAGGGCCTCAGCGTGCCGGCCGGCTGCTCGGCGGGCCCCGTCAGCGGCTCCGTCGACTTGGTGAGCGGGAAGGCGTCCGGTTCAGCCGGCACGGGTTGGAGCAGCCCGAAGTGCTCGGTCAAGGCCTCGTACAGCTTCTGAACCACACTCCGCGCGAGCAACCTGCTCCGGGCCGGTGTCCGTCACCCATGGGCGACGGACACCGGCCCGGCTCACGGCGAGAGGTGGCGATACCACGCCCACAAAGGCGCGGGGGCTCGTTGCTGGCTTGTCCTACCTTCCAAGCGTGGGTCTGAGACGGTCATTCGTAAGATCGTCGGGCCCAGGGGTTTCGGGTATGACTGTCAGCTTGTCGCCGTTGGATGGCTCAAATGACTTGGCCGCCCGGAGCCCCGCGACGACTCGATCGCTGTGTAGGACAACGTCGCCGAGGTCGTCTGCTGGGCTGCATTTGGACGACGAGCCGGCGGAGGTGACCGTGCCCGAGATCTGGGCCGGAGCGGACATCGGCAAGGAACACCACCACTGCGTGGTGATCGACGCACAGGGCGAACGCCTCCTGTCACGGCGAGTCCTGAACGATGAGTCCGCGCTGCTGCAGCTCATCGGCGACGTACTCGCACTCTCCAAGGACACGCTGTGGGCTGTGGACATCAACCACGGCGGTGCTGCCTTGCTCATCGGCCTGCTGCTCGGCCACGACCAACCGATGGTCTACCTCACCAGCCTCGCCGTTCACCAAGCCTCAGCCGCCTGCCGCGGCCAGGGCAAGACGGATGCCAAGGACGCCTTCGTCGTCGCCGACCAAGCCCGCATGCGCAAGGACCTTGGCGTCCTCCGTCCCGGTGACGAGATAGCCGTGGACCTCAAGATCGTGGTCAGGCGCCGTACCGACCTGGTCAACGATCGCACCCGTCACGTCAACCGGCTCCGGGAGCAACTCCTGAGGATATTCCTGGTCTTGGAGCGTGCGCTCAGTCCGACGGACAAGGGGCCGATCCTGCTGCTGACCAGCTACCAGACGCCGGCCGCCAACCGCCGCAGCGGCGCCAAGCGAATCAAGACATGGCTGAAGAACCGCAAGGTCAAGGCGCCGCCCTGCTCGCCCAGGCCGCCGTCGAAGCGGCCCAGGCCCAGCACACCGCACTGCCCGGCGACAAGCTCGCCGCCTCGATGGTGGGCCGCCTGGCGAAGGGGGTGATGGCCCTCGAAGAGCGGCATCGGTGCCGCGGTGGCACACCTCTTCGCGCGGCGGGGCGCCGCAGTGGTGCTGACCGCGCGCTGCGGGGACCGGCTGCGTGAACTCGCCGCGCGGCTGGGCGAGGCCGGCCTGGAGGCGAGCCACCAGGTGGCGGACGTGCGCGACGGCGAGCAGGTCTGCCAGGCGGTGCGGTACGCGGTCCCCGGTAGGGACGCCTCGACCTCGCGTTCAACAACGCGGGTGCCGCAGTCGCCAGGACACCCCTGCACCTGATGGACGACGCGGCCTACGACGTGGTCATGGACACGAACATACGGGGCGTGTGGAACTGCCTGCGGCACGAGGTCGCCGCCATGCTGCGCACCGGGGGCGGCGCCATCGTCAACACCAGCAGCCTCGGCGGCCTGGTCGCGTCCTCCACCGCCGCCCCTGCATAGCCTCCAAGCACGCCGTGATCGGGCTGACCAAGGCGGCGGCGGTGGAGTACGCGCCGCACGGGATCCGTGTCAACGCGACCGCCCCGGGCCTGACGCGTTCGGAGATGGTCGATCAGTGGTTCGCCGCCGATCCGCGGGCGCAGGAACGGGCCCGTTCCTCCGCCTCCCAGGGGCGGGCCGCCGGCCCCGAGGAGGTGGCGGAGGCGGCCGCGTGGCTGTGCAGCGACCAGGCGAGCTTCGTCACCGGCGCCACCCTCACCGTGGACGGGAGGACGGACGGCCTGGTGATGCGGGACGGCACGGACGGCGGAGTGAACGGCGACGGACGGGTAAGGTAAATCGCGCTCGGTTTTTATTTCTTGCTAAGGAGGCGCCATGGCGCGCCAGGTACGTGCGGTACGGACCCGCCGCGCTGTTATCCAGGCCGCCGCCGAGGTCTTCGCCGAGCGGGGCTACGCGGCGGCGACCATCGCCGACATCCTGGAGCGGGCCGGCGTGACCAAGGGGGCCCTGTACTTCCACTTCGAGTCCAAGGAGGCGCTGGCCCGGGGGGTGATCGAGGCGCAGATCACCAGCGACTACCAGGTGCCGCGCGAACTCAAACTCCAGGAGTGGGTGGACGTCGGCATGACGCTGGCCTACCAGATCCCCCGGGACGCCGTCCTCCTGGCCGGTATCCGGCTCTCGGCGGACCCGCACAGCCGGCGTCTGTTCGGCAGCGCGTGGCCGGCCTGGACGGAGCTGTCGCGGGCGTATCTGAGCCGAGCCAAGGAACAGGGCGAGGTGCTGCCGCACGTCGTGCCCCTGGAGACGGCCGAGTGCTTCTTCGCCGCCTGGCTCGGCACACAGATGTTCTCCGAGGTGACCGCGCAGTGGCACGACATGAGTGAGCGGGTGTCGGTGCTGTTCAACCACATGCTGCCGGCCATCGCCACGCCGGCGGCGCTGATCCGCCTGGACACCGCGCCCGACCGCGGCGCCCGCGTCGTCGCGGAGGCACAGCGCGCCCGGCAGGCGGCCGAACCCGCCCCGGCGGACGCCTGACTGCCGCCCGCGGCGCCTCGGGTCGGCCGCGACCGAAAGACACGGTCGGTTTTGCGCCGGCGGGCTCGCCGGCCGCCGGCCTGCGGTGCCCCCAGCCGGTCGGGACAACCCGGAACCGGGCCGTCATGCCCCTCGCGCAGTGGCCGATCAGGTGGCAGTGCTCCAGGTGGGTGCCGCAGCAGACGGCGATGGCCGCGCCGCGCTCGCCGAGCAGCGCGAAGTCCGCGGCGAACGCCTCGCCGTTGATGCGGCCCTTCGGGTCCGGGCCGCCGTCCTCGTCCATGCTCAGCACCGCCGCCCGCTCAGCGGTCGGCGCGGGCAGCGGCGGCAGGGTGCGCCGCCGGGAGGGGATCTCGCCCGGGCCGGGGCCGGTGCGGGCCACGCCGAAGCGCCTGACCTCGCTGAGCCGGACGGCCGGTCCGCCTTCCAGGCGGGTGTTCTGCGGCACCGGACGGGTCCCGGCCGGGCAGCGGGAGAAGCCGACGACGACGCTCGGCGCGTTCGCCGGGGGGAGGGGGTGGGCGGCGGCGTTGGCGGGATACGGCCTGGGCGGGCACAGCGCAGTCCGAGCCGGTCTGGACGCTCTCCCCGCCGTCGGCCGACGCGGCCGTATGGAGCGCGGGCTGGCGCTGCCGAGCAGGCGCAGCCGGTACGCGCGGGCGGCGACCTCCAGATACGCGGGCAAGCCCGGCCCTTGGCCGGCAGGGCGGCGCGGCGGGGGAGGGCCGCCCATCACGTACACCGGCCGGCCGTTGTCGTCGAAGCGGGCGCAGCGAACGGCGGGCGGGATGCCGCAGGCGTCCGAGGGCAGCGCCCGGGCCTGCTCGGTGCCGTAGGTGAGCGGACAGGTATCGGCCAGGCCGCGGAAGACGTGCTCGCACCCCATGGGGTGCGCGTGGTCGTGGAACCACAGCCAGGCGTGCGGCTGCCGGTTCGGGTACGTGCGGAGGGACCGGGTCGGGGGCGTCAAGGGCGTTGTGCTGCCCCACCGGGACCGGACGGCCCGGGCGGGCACGGACGACGGGGCCGGGGAAGGGGCCCTCGGTAGGCCGGCACGTCGGCCCACGCGCCCGGCAGGATCCGCGCGCGGGCCCGCCGCACGCTGACGCGGCAGCGGTCCGTGGTGTCGGCGGTGGAGCAGGGCGTGAGCACCCACGGGACGGGCAGGGTGAGGCGGTACTTCTCCACGGCCGGCGCGGCGGCCGTGACAGCCTGGGCGCCTGCCCGTGAAGACGGCGGAGCCCGCGGTGCCGAGGCTCGCGGTGCGGACGGTACGGCGAGCGGGCACGGCCCCCCTTGCCGGCAGGCCGCAGGAAGGCGGGTGCACGCGCGGCGGTTGCCGACTCCCGCACACGTCCCTCGAGCGGTGCCGGACGAGGGGACGAGGCCCGCCGCCGGCCGCGGCCAGTGTCCGGCACGAGCGCGGCTCGGCGTAGCCGCCCGCCGACGGCCACGTCCCGCGCAGCCGTCGGCGCGGGGCCGTAGCCGGCGTCCGCCGCCCCGGCCGGGTGTGCGGCGGAGCAGGGGCGGACCTCGACCGGGCCGAGAGCGGTCCTTGAGACGGGCGGCCGACGCTTGTGGGAGTCTCGACGAAGGGAGAGCCGGCCGATGACCAGCACGGGCACCGTACTTCGGGTGGAGCGGGGCCGGGCCACCCAGGAGGAACTGGCCGCCGTCACCGTCGTGGTGTTCTCTCTGCTGGCGGCCCGCGGCGAGGACGCCGGCGCCGGGCAGGAGACCGGCGCCCCGTCGTGGCGCACCGGGCGGACAGGCCAGGACTACCGCTCTCCCTACAGCTGGCAGGAGAGCCAGGCACTGTGACCTCGCCGTTTCGTATGCGGCCAGTACAAACCGTTCCTGCGGTTTGTTAGTGGGGGCAGGCCGTGTACGGGGAAGGGAGTTGTCCAGTGGCAGTCACCCATGGCATTCCTCGGGCCGCCGCGGAGACGGCCGGTTCGCGCGGACGGGTCGCCGAACTGCACGGGATTCGTGCCCAGGCCGTGGCGGGCCCGAGCGAGAAGGCGACCGAGGCGCAGCAC
>NZ_JANUGP010000058.1 GCF_024753135.1 Streptomyces pyxinicus
TGATCGCGAAGGGCCCCTGCGGTCCCTACCTGCCAGTACCCACGATCTCAGAGAATCCCATTGCAATATACCTTCCCGGAGGTATATTTCTCTCGGCCGCCGGGAGAGAGAGTCCAGGCCCCGGCGGGCTGCGCATGAGCTCAGTGACTGATCTGAACCGTCTATCTGCAGTGGGGACTGGACATGACTGGCGACGTGCTGGCGACGGACATACCGAAGGACGCGCAGGGGGGCGCACTGGAGCGGATCGTGCCGCGAAGACTGGTGCACAAGGCGGCGGCGGACGAGGTACTGCTGACCGACGCGGTGCGGGTGCGACCGGGACACTTCTACCTGGCCGTACGGCAGCCCGCCGGACACGGGCTGTACCGCCCGGACTCGGCCGGCGCGAGCGATCCGACGCTCTTCGTGGAGATGCTGCGGCAGACCGCGATCTACCTGTCGCACCGCTTCTACGAGGTGCCGCTCGACCACCCGTTCATCTTCTGCGCACTCGACTTCGACATGGCGGCGCCGCCCGGCGAGGACGACGACGCCGACGAGCCCGTGGTCCTGGAGGTGCGCTGCCGGGAGACCAAGCAGCGCACGCCGAAACGCGCGGCACTGACCCTGGAGGCGCAGCTCGTCTGCGCGGGCGGGGTGCGTGCCGTCGGCAGCGTCACGTGGCAGGCGGTCGAACCGGCGCGCTACACCGCGCTGCGCAGCCGCGGCACCGACGGGACCCCGCCGCCCGCCCCCGGCACCGCGGTCACGGTGACGCTGCCCGGCGCGCGTGTGATGGCGCCGGAACTCGTGGGCCGGGAGCGCGCGCTGGACGTGGTGGTCGCCGAGTTCGCCGCGCCGGAGGACGGTCCGGCCGTGGCGGGCGAGCCCGGCGGCACCTGGCTGCTGCACGTCGACCAGTCCCACCCCGTCTTCTTCGACCACCCCAGCGACCACGTCCCCGGCATGCTGCTCCTCGAAGCGGTGCGCCAGGCGTCGTGTGCCGCCCTGGGCCCGGCCCCGGCACCGCTGTACGAGTGGACCATGTCCGGCGGCGGGGTCGAGTTCGGCGCCTACTGCGAACTGGCCGCGCCCACCTGGCTGGTCGTCCGGCACGCCGGCGCACCGGAGGCGGCCGACCAGGCCACCGTCACCGTCGAGGCGGTGCAGCACGGCAGGACCGTGGCGTCCGGCAGCGCCCGCTGGAAGGCGGCCCCGGCACCCGGCCGGGACGCGGTCGGCGCCGGCGTCCGGGAGGCCCGCGCATGACGCCGCACTCCGCCCCGCTCCCCGGCGACCCCCAGCCCGCCGCACCCGCGGTCCTCCAGGCGCGCCGCACGGCCCGGGTCGCCGCCTGGCACGCCGACGAGGCCGACGCGCGGCGCCGGCTCGACCCCGACGTGATCGCGGAGATCACCCGGGCCGGCTTCGGCCGGCACTTCGTCCCCGCCGAACACGGGGGTGCGGAGGGCTCGTTCGGCGAACTGGTGCGGGCGACCGCCGAGGTGGCCGAGGGCTGCACCTCCGCGGCCTGGGTCGCCGCGCTCTTCGCCGCCCACAGCCGGTTGGCCGCCTACCTGCCGGCACGCGCCCGCCGGGAACTGTGGGACGCGTCCCCCGACGTCCGGATCGCGGCCGGCGTCGCCCAGCCCCGGCTGCGTGCCGTCGCCGAACCCGGCGGCTGGCTGCTCAGCGGGGAGTGGCCGAACGTCAGCGGTATCGCGTTCGCCGACTGGGTGCTGCTCGCGGCCCTCGCCGAGGGCCCGGACGGCGACGTCTCCACCCTCTTCCTGGTGCCGGCCGCGGACTGCGAGGTCCTCGACACCTGGAACACCCTCGGCATGCGCGGCACCGGCAGCAACACCGTCCGCCTCGACGGGGCCCGGGTGCCGGCCCACCGCACGGTGCCCCGGGAGCGGCTGCTCGCCCCGCGCGAACCCGGCGCCGCCCGCTGCCACATCGTGCCCTACCCGTTCGTGGCCGCGCTGATGTTCGCGGCGCCGGTGCTGGGCGCCGCCCGCGGCGCGCTCGCCGACTGGACCCGGACCGCCAGGGAGCGCACCGGTCCGGCGGACCCGGACTCCGGCCCGCGTACCGTCCTCACCCGCTCGGCGGCCGAACTGCGCGCCGCGAAGCTCCTGATGGACAGCGCGGCGGCCCGCGCCGACGAGGCGCGGATCGAACCGCTGACGGTGGCCGAGACGGTGCGGGACGTCGTGGCCGCCGTGGAGATGTGCGCGACCGCCGTCGACCGGCTCCTCGGCACGGCCGGCAGCCGGGAGCAGTCCCACGACGACCCGGTCCAGCGCCGCCGGCGCGACATCCGGACCGCCTCGACACACGCCATGCTCCGCTTCGACTCCTCGGCGCAGGCCTACGCGCGGGCCGTCCTCGGGGCCTGATTCGCCCGCCCCGGCCGTCACGCGCCGCGCGCCCGCGCCGACGGCCGGCCATCGGGCGACCGCGCCCCCGCTGCCCGGCGCGCCTTCGGCCACCAGGAAAGGGCCACACCATGATCCGGCGCATCGCGTTCTTCGACCTCGACGAGACCCTGCTCGCCCAGAAGAGCATGCTCAGCTTCTGGCACCACTGGACCGACCGGCTGGTCCGCGAGGGGCGCACGCCCCCGGTCCTGCGGTCGTCCGGCGCGGACCGGGCGACCCTCAACCGCGGGTACTTCGGCCACTTCGCGGGTGTACCGCTGGCACGCCTGGAGGCGGCCGCCCGCCAGTGGTACGCGGAGTACCGCACGCAGCACCGCGCCTATGTGGCCGGGGCGCTCGACGCCCTGGAGCGGCACCACCGGGACGGCCACGAGACCGCGCTCGTCACCGGGTCCGGCCGGGCCCTCGTCCAGCCCGTCGCGGAGCACCTCGGCATCCGTCACGTCCTCGCCACGGAGCAGCTGACCGATGCGGCGGGAACGCTCACCGGTGAGGTGCGGCGCTCCATGATCGGACCGGCGAAGGCGGAGGGCGTGGCCGCCCTCATCCGCCGCCGGGGCGTGCGCCCCGGTGACTGCTTCGCGTACGGCGACCACAGCAGCGACCTGCCGATGCTGGCCCTGGTGGGGCATCCCGTGGTGGTTGGGGAGGACCCGGTACTGCGCGCGCACGGCGCCGCCCGGGGCTGGCGGGTGATCGGCACGCACGCCTGCCCGCACCCGGACAACCTGGTGATGCCGGCCGCGAGTTGACGAGCGGGACCGCTCCCACGCCGGGGGAAGGGACCCTGATTGGTCTCTGGAAAAAATACCTTCGAGAGGGTATGTTACCAGTCGACTCGCAGGACGGGGGAGAGGCAGCGGACGCATGAGCGCACCGACCATCGGGCCGCAGGCCCTGAGGCTCTTCGAGTACGCATCGGCCCGCAGCGACTGGACCGTGCGCAGCGCCTGCGAGCAACTGGACACCACGGTCGACGAGATCGAACAGGCCCGCCAGGAACTGCTCGGGCTCGGCCTGCTCGTCGAGGCCCCCGCCGGCGCCTCCCCGGCGGGGGAGGAGGCCGAGGAACGCACGGCCAGGGCGACCGCGCCGGAGGCCGCCCTGCTCAGACTCCTCACCGCCGAGGAGCAGGCGGCCACCGAGCTGACCGAGCAGATCCGGCGCACCCGCGAACGCATCGGCGCCATGCGGGAGGTGTTCCTGCCGCTGCACACCGCCCGCACCAACGGGCTCGAAGTGGTCACCAGCCCCGAGCGGATCGCCCGTGTCCTCGCCGACGCCGCCGACATCGCCACGTCGGAGATCCTGAGCGTGCACCCCGGACCGGTGATGGGACCGGAGGTGCTCTCCCAGGGACTCGAACGCGATCTGCGGGTGCTGGACCGGGGCGTGACGATGCGCAGCATCCATCTGCGGCCGATGACCCGGATCACCCACGCGATGACCCATCTCCAGGGGCTCCGCGCGGCCGGCGCGCAGGTGCGGATCGCCAGCATCGTGCCGTTCCGCTTCATCCTCGTCGACCGCGTGCAGGCGCTGGTCCCCGCCCTGCACGCCCGTTCCGGCAACGCCATGATGGTGCTGCGCGGCGAGGCCGTCACCGCGCTGCTGGTGAAGGTGTTCGAGATGTGCTGGGCGTCCGCCGCGCCCCTGGAGACGGCCGAGTCCGGCCGGGAGACCGGGTTCTCCTCCCAGCAGCTGTGGATGCTGCGCCTGATGGCCACCGGCCGCAAGGACGAGGCGATAGCCCGCGAACTCGGCGTCTCCGTGCGCACGCTGCGGCGCATGATGGCCGACCTGATGGGCCGCCTCGACGTCGAGAGCCGCTTCCAGGCGGGCATCACGGCGGCCCGGATGGGCCTGCTCGACTAGGACGTCGGCGGGTTCCGCCGGCCCGATGCCCGCCGATGCCCGCTTGCTGCCGCCCGGTGCCCGTCCTGGGCCCGGGTTGACCGGTTGCGGCCAGACCGGCATGGGCAGGGCCTTGACGCTGGCCCCCGGGACGCGGCCGTCGTCAGGATGGTGCTCCGGCAACATGCCAGCCAGTCAGGAGCCCTCGTGTTCGACCCGGTACTCCTCCGATCCCTGACGGGGACACCCCTGCGGGTCCGGTGCGCCGTGCTGCCGGTGCCCGCGCCCGACGGCGGTGCCGCCGACAGCGGGCGCACCTGGGCCGTGCTCCGGGTCACCCTGCGCGGGGCCGGCAGCACCGGGCGGGGCGAGGCCACGCTGCTGCCGTATCTGGAGGCGCACGCGCGGGACGCCGTACACGCCCAACTGGAATCCGCTGAAGCGGCACTCGGCCATGTCGTCAGCCCCCTGGAACTCGCGGACCTGCTGCCGCCCGGCCCGCTGCGCAGCGCCCTCGACGCGGCGCTGTGGGACCTGCTCGCCAAGCGCAGCGGGCTGCGGGTCTGGGAACTGCTCGGCGTGCCCCCACCGCGGCCCGCGCCCGCCGTCCGCACCCTCCCGCTGCTGGAACACGCCCGGCTGGAGAAGGAACTGCACCACAGCGACGGCTTCACCTCGCTCCGCCTCAAGCTCGGGGCCCGAGCCGTCGAGGACGACATCGCCCGGCTCGACGCGGTACGCCGGCACCGGCCCGACGCCTGGCTGATGGCCGACGCCGACGGCGGCTGGGACATGGACCGGCTGCGCACCATGCTGCCCACCCTCGTGGACCACGGCGTACGGCTGCTCGAACAGCCCCTGCCCGAGCCCGAGTCCGGCGCCCTGGCCGCCCTGCGCCGCCCCTTCCCGATCATCGCCGACCCCGCTCACGGCGAGGTGGCCGACCTCGGGCGGCTCGTCACCCGGTACGACGGCATCCACCTCAGGCTGGACGCCGTGGGCGGCCTCACCACGGCCCTCGGGCTGATCGAACAGGCCGGTCAGCGCGGCCTGCTGGTCCTGCTCGGCTCGTCGCCCGCCACGGCACGCTCCTGGGCGGCGACCCTGCACGCGGCGCCCGCGGCCGACCTCGTCAGCCTGCCGCGGACGCTGTGCGTGCCGGGGGAACACGGCGAACTGGCCGCCCCGGGCGGCAGGCTGACGCTGCCCGCGCCGGAACTGTGGGGCTGACCCGCGGCATATGACTGTCCCGGCCGGCGGACCCGCGCAGGGTCCGCCGGCCGGGACAGCCGTGCGGGGGCTCAGCCCCAGATCAGGTCGTCGTCCTCGGGTGTCCGGACGGCGGGACCGGTGCTGCGGTGGGGGGTGCGCATGGTGGCTGCTCCTCTGTCGTGCCGTGTCCCGTCCGCCGCCTCGCGGCGCGGGATGCCACTCCGATCATCCGATGTGACACGGCCGTTGACAGCCTGCACGGCCTGGCCGCCAGGGGAATGACCGGTCGGTGCCACGCCGGGCCCGAAAAGCGGCGAGCCCCGCCGGCCGCCGGGCGGAACCCGGACGGCCTGCGGGGCAGCGGGGAGCGGAGCCCGCCGGCGGCTCAGTAGTGCACGCGGCGGTTGTCCTCCGTCACCCGGTAGCGCACGTTCCACAGGCTGCGGCGCACGTAGGTCCGCTGGAGCCAGCGGTCCTGGCCGTCGTAGCGGGCCGTGAAGACCGAACGGGCGTGCACACCCTTGCGGTTGTTGATCAGCAGGGTCTGGCCCGGACGCAGGTGCACGCTGTGCGAGACCTGCCGGCAGACCTGCTGGAGGATGTCCAGGGCCTCCCGGGCGCCGCTGGTGAGCGGGTGCACACCGTTGGCGGAGATGGCGATCTCCGGGAAGTCCTGGTGCCCGCTGATCATCGGCACCGGCTCCGACAGCACGTCCTGGCCGCCGGCGACGTCCCGGACGTAACTGCCCGGCGCGTTCAGCCGGAACAGCGGGCTGCGCAGCGTGTCCAGCACCTCCGGGGCCAGCGCGGCCTGGATGTCACGGGCGTCGGCGTAGTAGGTGCCGGCCACGCCCTCGTGGTCGGCGCGCACGCAGCTCAGCACCAGGAAGTCCGGGTTGGCGACGTCGTAGCGGCCGATCACGTCGTGCATGATGTCGCTGTGGAAGTTGAGGAAGACGTCCGACCCCTGGTTGGTCTGGGTCTTCGCGCCTCCCGGGACCGGGATGACGTCGTGCACCAACTGCCCGGCCTTCTCGGTCAGCACGCCCATCGGCTCGCCCAGCAGACCGCTGAGGCCGAGCAGCACACCCTCCGCCACGAACGTCTTCTTGTCCTGGCTCGGGCCGCCGTCCGAGGGGGTGTCGGGCAGCTCGGCGTCCACCGGCAGATTGCTGATCAGGGTGACGCCGGGGGTGTCGATGTGGCGGCCGAAGTCGAGGATCTGCTGGAGCACACCGGTCGGCAGGGTCGAGAAGATCTGGAGCAGCCGGGTCATGGTGTGGTCGATGTCGGTGTTCGGATCCGGCAGCCGCTCCAGCTGCGCGCCGAGCGCGTCGCGCACCTCGTCGGAGAGGTCGATCAGGCCGAGCGTCCTGGTGGTGACCGGTGCGGCGGCCGGGGCGGTGAGGTCGGTGGTCGCGGTCATGGGTGTCACACTCCTTGCATCTCGAACAGCGGCGCGTCCGGGTCGAGTTCCGCGCCGGGACGGTTCACGTGGTCGTGCAGGCGCTGCGTGAGGTGCAGCGCGTCCTCCTCGTCGGTGGCGAGCTGGGTCGCCACCTGGCTGCCGCGCACGGCGGAGACCGGGATGCCGGCGTACTCGCCGGGCTCCACGCCGTTGCGCCGCTGGAACTCCGGCAGGTCCACGAAGCCGCCGGTGACGGCGACCAGCGGACCCGAGGTCAGCCGGACGACGTCGATGTTGGCGCCGTGGAAGACGGTGTACGCCCGGTCGGCCAGCTCCTCCGTGGCGTACCGCAGGGCCGCCGACCGCTGGTTCAGGACCACCGCGGCCACCGACGAACCGGCGTTGCCGATCACCGAACCGGCCGGGAACGGCGGCCGGTTGTAGCGGCACACGATCTCGATCCGGTTGCGCTGGGCCAGCCGCACGGCCCGGCGGTGCAGCACCTTCGCGCCGTAGAGCGACATCAGCGCGGCCGTGTTGTACGACACCTCGGTCAGCAGCCGGGCGCCCGTGATCAGGTGCGGGTCGGAGCTGTAGATGCCGTCGACGTCGGAGTGGATCTCGCAGCGGGGCGAGCCGACCGCCGCCGCGACGGCCACCGCGGAGAGGTCCGAGCTGTTCTTGCCCAGCCAGGTCGGCCGGCCCTCCTTGTCGGCGGCCTGTCCGCCGGGCACCACCACGACGTCGTGGTCGCGGACCGCGGTGCGCAGCGGCTCCGGGTCGGTGTGCTCCAGCCGGGCCCACATGAACGCCGAGTCGGTGGTCAGGCCCAGCTGGTGGCCGGCCAGCACCGTGGCGCTGCGGCCGGTGCGGTGCAGCGCCGTGGCGAGCAACTGCGCGCCCACCGTGTCGGCGAGGGTCAGCAGGCCCGCGACGGTCTCGTCCTCCGGGTGCGGGTTGACCTGGCTGAGCCGCTCGCGGAACTGCTCGGTCTCGCCGGGCTGGCCGCTCACCACGACCACCAGCCGGGCGCCCTCCTCCTCGATCCGCCGGGACAGCGCCTCGGCCAGTTGCTGGTACGCGGCCAGCGTGCGGAAGCTGGAGCCCCCGAACTTCAGGACCGCGGGCGGCACTCCGGCGCCCGTCGGCGGCGTGTCGGTCACAGGGTCCCCCGGGCTATGAGTTCCTCGGCGATCTGGATGGCGTTGAGCGCGGCGCCGATGGTGAGGTTGTCGGCGACCAGCCAGAGCCAGAAGGCACGCGGGTTGTTCGGGTTCACCCGGACCCGGCCGACGTGCACCCGGTGCGGGTCGTCGATGGTGGCCGGGGTCGGGAACTCGCGCGGCGACTCCCGGTCGTGCACCGTCACCTCGGGCAACGCGGCCAGCACCTCGACGAGTTCGGCACGGTCGACCACGCCCTGCGCCTCGATCCACACGGCCTCCGAGTGGCCGTTGACCACGGGCACCCGGACACAGGTGGTGGTGACGTCGAGGTGGGGGATGCCGAGGATCTTGCGGGACTCCTGGAGCATCTTCTGCTCCTCCAGCGTGAAGCCGGTGTCCAGGAAGCGGTCGATCTTCGGGATGACGTTGAAGGCCAGCGACGGCGTGAACTCCTTGGCCGGGTACGGCTCTTCGGGGTTCTCCAGCGCGGCCCGGCTGGCGTCGCGCAGCTCCTCCACGCCCGGGTGGCCGAGGCCGGAGGCGGCCTGGTAGGTGCTGACCACGGCCTGCCGCACACCCCAGCGCTCCTCGATGCCCTTCAGCAGCCGCACCAGGGGGATGGTCGAGCAGTTCGGGTTGGCGATCACGCCGGACTTCGGCCGCCGGTCCAGCTCGTGCGCGTTGACCTGCGGCACGACCAGCGGGCTGTCGGGGTCCATGCGGTAGACGATGGTGTTGTCGATGACGACGGCGCCGGCCGCGACGGCCTTGGGCACCCACTGCTGGCTGGCCTCGGTGCCGGCGGAGAAGAACGCCAGGTCGACGGTGGAGAAGTCGAACTCGTCCACGGCCTGCACGGGGTAGGACACCCCGTCGACGCTCAACTCGGTGCCGGCCGACCGGGCCGAGGCGACCAGCCGCATGTCGCGGTAGCGCAGGCCGCGCTGCTCGATCAGGCCGATGAGGGTGTTGCCGACGGCGCCGGTGGCACCGACGATGGCGACGCGGGGTGCGGTGGGGTCGGTCACGAGGGTCATCGGGTGCCTCCGGAGTTGATCTCGACCTTGGACGCGGCGGGGGCGGGGGCCGGGGCGGCAGCGGGAACGGCCGGCTTGGCGGCCCGGCCCTTGAAGGTCCAGCCCAGGTTGATGCCGAGGCTCGCGGCGACGATCAGCGGGATGCCGAGGGCCTGGAGCCAGCTGACGCTGTGCCCGTAGACGGCCCAGTCCATGAGCATGGCCACGGCCGGGTAGACGAAGGCCAGGACGGCGATCTTCGGGGTGGGCAGCTTCTGGTACGCGGAGTACATGAGGACGTACATCACGCAGGTGTGGATGACGCCGAGGCCGACCAGCCAGCCCCAGTCCGCGCCCAGGTCCTTGGTCTGGCTCAGCGTGGTGAACGGCAGCAGCAGGAAGATGCCGAGCACCAGCTGCACCAGGGCGACCAGATGCGGCCGCACCCCGGTGACGCGCTTGGTGATCAGGGTGGAGACGGCGTAGAAGACGGCGGCGAGCAGCGCGTAGCCGAGACCGGCCAGGTAGGCGCCGTCCCCGCTGCCGGTCAGGTCGGACGCGGAGACCCCGGCGACCAGGATCAGGCCGACGAAGGCCACGCCGAGCCAGCCGAACTTGGTGGCCGTGAGCTTGTCGCGGAAGATCAGCGAGCCCAGCAGCATCACGTAGAAGGGCTGCGTGTGGTAGACGACCGTCGCCACCGAGATCGACGTGCCCTCGTACGACTTGAACAGGAAGGCCCAGTTGAACACGATGAACGCGCCGCCGAGCGCCGCCAGGCCCAGCTTCTTCGCGGTGAAGCCGTGGTTCTTGAAGTAGCCGCGCAGCAGGCAGTACAGGCCCAGCGCGATCGTGCCGAACAGGCAGCGGAAGAACACCACGTTGAAGGGCGAGGCACCGGATTCGATGACGAACACGCCCAGGGTGCCCGAGAGCACCATGGCGAGCGTCAGCTCGATGGCCCCCTTCTTCTCCTGGTTCGGGGCACGGGTGTCGGTACTCATGTGAGTGCCTTTCTGAAGGGTCTGAGGGGGTGATGTCGTGGTCAGTGCAGGGGCACGGCGTAGTGCAGGCCGCCCCTGGTCCACAGCTCGTTGAGGCCGCGCGGCACGGCGAGGCCGGTGGCCGGGCCGAGACTGCGCTCGTAGACGTCGGCGTAGGTGCCGACCGCGTCCAGCACCCGGGCCGCCCAGTCCCGGTCCAGACCGATGGCGGGTCCGTGGACGCCCGCCGTCTCGGCGGCCTGCGCGAGCGCCTTGTCCCGCTCGCCGACCTCGTCCACCTGGTGCTCGGCGGCGACGAGGAGCTGGAGCACCCAGCGGCACAGCCGGAACCAGGCCGGGTCGGCGTCCCGGACGGCCGCCGCCATGGGCTCGCGCGAGATGGCCGCGTCGAGGATGCGGTGCGCCTCGGGGTCGGCCAGCGCGGCCCGCTCCCCGGCCAGCGCCACCCGGTCCAGGACGTAGGCGGCGCACTCGCCGGCCGCGTAGCCGGCGAGGGTCTCGCCGGGCGTGGTGTAGGCGACCGGCTCGACCGCGTACCCCCGGGTGCCGTACCAGGAGGCCAGGTTGGCCGCGCTCGTGGTGCCCGCCTGGACGGCCACCCGGCGCCCGGCCAGGTCCTCGGGCGTGGTGAGCCCGCTGTCGGCGCGGACCAGGAAGCCCTCGCCGTCGTAGCAGGTGACGCCGGCGAACAGCACCGGCTGGGCGGCCTCGCGGCCCAGGGTCCAGCTCACGTTGCAGACGGTCAGGTCGACCTCGCCCGAGGCCAGCCGGGTGAGCCGGTCCGCGGGGTCGGTGGGCATCCAGGCGACGGCCTCCGCGCTGCCGAGGGCGGCGGCGGCAACCGCCCGCGCGACCTCGGTGTCCAGACCGCTCCAGCGGCCGTCGGCGCCTTCGAGGGAGAGCCCGCGGATGCCACGGCTGACCGCGACCCGCAGCGCCCCGCGCTTCCGTACGGCGTCCAGGGTGGGTGTGCTCATGACATGCTCCTAGGGTGGGTGAACCGGCGCCTGCCGCGTAGCAGCAGCACGCCGAACCGGCGCAGGGCGAGGGACGACGCGGACGCGCGCGGCGCCCTCACGTCAGGCTCCGCCGCGGCGGGTGGCTGTACTGGAGCCCCCGCAGGTGCGCGTGGGTCAGCTGCTCGCGGTCGAAGCGGCGCTCGTTGAACCCGAGCATCGTCAGCAGCCCCTTGGCACTCACCGGCCGCCGGCTGCCGCCACCGCCGTCCGCCCGCAACGGCATCCGCCCCGCCTCCGCCCAGCGCAGCATCCCGCCCGCGTCGACATACGCCCGCGACCGGTTGGCGTTGTCCTGGTGCAGGCAGTACGGCACGTCCAGGTGCCCGCGGGCGAAGGCCTCGACCAGCGCCTGGCCGACCGTCGGCGCCAACTCCAGGGTGCTGTCGACCAGCAGCCTGGCCTCCTCGTAGATCCCCGAGTCGGTCGCCCCGACCTCCGGCACCCGGCTCGCCTCGTCCCGCGCGATGGAGTCGGCGAACTCCAGGGCGTCCACGTTCTCCGCGATCGTCGGAATCCGGTGCGCCTCCGCCGGCGTCTTCACGATCAGCCGCTCGCTGCCGCTGCGCACCGCGAGCCGGACACTCTCCTCCAGGATCCGGAACGAGCCCACGGGAGTACGCGGGAACACCCCCATGAACGTGTACAGGACCACGTGCCAGTCGGCGGCCGCCAGCCGCTCACCGGCGAGCCGGCGCAGCGCCGCGATCGCCTCCAGGTCCTGGCCCGGATGCGTCTGCTGCGCATAGCTCAGCGAGATGTCGTGCAGTCCGTGCTCACGGAAGAACAGCGCCTCCAGCACGCTCAGCGCCACCAGCAGGCTGGGCGGGCACAACTGCCCCAGCATGCAGCCGCCGAAACTCTCCAGGTGCATCGGCTCCGGCTGCTCGGCGATCAGTTCGCAGCACTGCGCCCACGCCTTCACCGCCTCGCTGATCGGCGCCCGGCTGTAGGGCAGGCAGTACGACACCGGGCCGCCCTCGGTGGCGTCCACCCCGGCCTCGACCATCGCCCGGAACAACGGGTACGGCAGCGCCGACCCGTGCCGGATCTGGACGGGGAACGCGTCCCCCGACACGGAATCCAGCAACTGCCTGGTCGTGTCGGACCCATGGGCCACCAGCGGGAACCCGTTCAGCTCCGCGCCGGTGCGCAGCGCCGCTCGGGCCGAGTCGTGGTCGTTGACACGGGTGTAGCTGTCCAGGGTGATCGTGCCGACCGCCGCCGCGTCGGCGGCCCGCACTCCGAGCAGGCCCTCGCGCATCGTGGGGAGATCCGCGAAACCCATCCTCGGCTGCACCACCAGCCGCCCCTCGGCGTGCGCCGCTTTGATACGACGGGTGAAACGCCCCCGCCGCGCGGTTCCCGCGAGGGAACCCCCGGGTATTCGAGCCGGTGTGTTCACGCGGCGGCTCCCGAGGTGAGCGCGGGCCGCTCGGCGCTGTCGAGCGTCGCCAGGAATTCCTGGAAACTGTCGATTCCGGCGTCCGCCTCGAACACCGCGTCGAAACCGCTGAGCGCGAGTTCCTCGGCGAACACGATGTTCTCGGCGCCGCGCACGCCCAGTTTCCCGCCGATGACGACCCGCAGGTCCGCCAGGTCCGGCTCACTGCGGATACGGCGGATCAGCCGCAGCCCGTCGAGGTGTCCGTGGCCGTTCACCGTGCTGATGACCAGGGCGTCCGGGCGGCTGCGCCGGCACTCCTCGATGATGAGGTCGTCCGGCACGCACGCGCCCAGGTTGGTGACATCCGCGCCCTGCTCCTCCAGCAGGAGTTGCAGAAAGACCAGATTCCACATGTGGGCGTCGGAAGACACGCTCGACACGACAAACTTCTTCGCCGGGAGCATGACTTGAGACATAAGGGGTTCTCCTTGCCTCTGTAACGGTGACTCTATTAGTCTCCGTGCCGAGCAGTCGCCGAGTCCAGAAATGCGGTTCGGTATTGCAGATGGGCTTTATCGAGCCGATCGATCGCTTTTCTCGGACCTCAGGAATTCTGGTATTCCTGGCTGAGGAAATCGATGACCTGCTCCACGAACACCTGACGCTCGCGCGAGAGGTGCGACCCCTTGCGCCAGGCGAGCTGCGTGTACAGCTCGAACGGCGCCTCCCAGGCCAGCGGGACCAGCGCGCCGGCGGCCAGCTCGTCGGCGACCGTCATACGCGGCAGCATGCTGATGCCGAGCCCCGCGCCGACGCCCCGCTTGATCGCCTCGATGTTGCCGAACTCCAGGAACGGCACCGCCTCGCCCGAACCGTCGTTCAACTCCGCCTCCAGCAGCTCCCGGTAGGCGCAGCCGGCCTCGGGCGCGAGCACCGACTCCTGGCGCAGCTCGTCGGTCTCCACCTTGACCTCGCGTGCCAGCCGGTGGGTCGGCGCGGCCACGATGACCAGCGGCTCCACGCCGAGCACCTCGCTGTGCACACCGGAGTGCTGGGTCTCGGCCTCCATCAGGAAGCCCGCGTCGAACACGCCCTGGCGCAGCGAGTGCAGGGTCTCGGCGCACAGGCTGGGCCGCAGGGCGATCTGGAGCCGCGGGTAGCGGTGGTGGAAGTACTCCAGCACCGAGGGCATGCGGTACGAGGTGATGCTCTCCATCGTGCCGACCGTCAGCACCCCTTCGGGCCGCGCGTCCGGGGACGCGGCACCGCGCGCCTCGTCCGCGAGCGACAGCATCTGCCCGGCGTACGGCAGCAGTCGGGTGCCCGCCGGAGTGAGCTTGACCTTCCCCGCGACCCGCTCGAACAGCTCGCTGCCGAGGGACACTTCGAGGCCCTTGATCTGCGCGGTCACACTGGACTGCGCGTAGTTGAGTTCGGCCGCTGCCCGGGTGAAGCTCCCCAGCGTGGCGACGCGGTGAAAGGTCCGGAGTTGCCGGATGTCCATTGGTCTCTCCCGGAGGATGCGACGGAATTGATCCTCGTGCCCGAGACCCTGAGCCTGCCGATCCGCCCCCTGCCCACGGAAGTACATGCCGGTGGCACACAGTGCCCACGACCGGCATGTGCCGGGGGAGCGGGGGCCTGCGGCCGCCCTTCCGAGGCGCCTGCGACGACGCGGGCACCTGCGGGGATGCTGCGGGAACGGGGGGTACGGACACGGGGGCTCCCTTTGCTTCCCGGGCCGGTCTCGCGCGTTCCTTCCCGGGCCCGTCCCCGCGTCGCGGCTGGCGGCCCGCGTCGCCTCGGCCGGCATGGCGACTGGCGGTCCGCGCCCGGATGCCCGTAGCCGCCGGTCGGGGCTCCTGCGGTCCGCATCCGGCCGCCCGTGCAGCCGTGTACGTCCCGCCCTGCGGTCCGCATCGTGCCGGTGCCGGCAGCCGTGTCCGGCGGCTGTTGCCGCAGCGCGGTTATCTGCCCGGCGTCGGTGGCCGGCGGTCCACGCCCGGCCTGCGCGATCTGCCGCCCGGCGTCCGTACCGTGTCCCCTCGGTCGGCGTGGTGGCGGGCGGTCCTCGCTCGGATGCCCGTACGCCCCCCCGGTCGGGGCTCCTGCGGTGCGCATCCGGCTGCCCGTGCAGCCGTGTACGTCACGCCCTGCGGTCCGCATCGTGCCGGTGTCGGCGGCCGTGTCCGGTGGCTGTTGCCCGCAGTGCGGTATCTGTCCGGCGTCGGTGGCCGGCGGTCCACGCCCGGCCTGCGCGATCTGCCGCCCGGCGTCGGTACCGTGTCCCCTCGGTCGGCGTGGTGGCGGGCGGTCCTCGCTCGGATGCCCGTACGCCCCCGGGCCGGGGCTCCTGCGGTGCACATCCGGCTGCCCCTGCGGCCGTGTCCGACACCTCCTGTCGTCCGCACCGGGCCCGTGCCGGCAGCCGTTGT
>NZ_JANUGP010000059.1 GCF_024753135.1 Streptomyces pyxinicus
TTTTCTCGATCCGATTTCCTCGGTGCTTTCCAGGTTCCCGCTTCCGCGTTTCCCTTTCCGGCGGTTCCGACTTTATCAGAAGTTCTGAGTCGGTTTTCCCGCCCCCGCCGGGCACCTGATGTCCAGCGCGTGAAGTGCTGGGGTTCCCGGTTGGGCGGAGCCGTAAACGTACTGGAGCGGGGCGCCCCGATGCAAATCGAGGGGCCCCGCTCCGGGTTGGCCCTGCTGAGCGGCCGTCAGACCTCGACGACGACCGGCAGGATCATGGGCCGGCGACGGTAGTTGTCGGAGACCCACTTGCCGAGCGTGCGGCGGATGAGCTGCTGGAGCTGGTGGGGTTCCACGACGCCGTCCTGCGCGGACCGCTCCAGTACCTCGGTGACCTTCGGGAGGACGGCCGAGAACGCGGAGTCCTCGATGCCGGAGCCACGGGCCTGCACATGCGGGCCGCCGGTGATCTTCCCGGTGGAGGCGTCCACGACCACGAAGACCGAGATGATGCCCTCGTCGCCGAGGATCTTGCGGTCCTTGAGGGCCGGCTCGCCCACGTCGCCGACGGAGAGGCCGTCGACGTAGACGTACCCTGCCTGGACCTTGCCGGAGATCTTGGCCTTGCCCTCGACCAGGTCCACCACCACGCCGTCCTCGGCGATGACGATGCGGTCGTGCGGCACACCCGTCAGCGCGCCCAGCTCGGCGTTGGCGCGCAGGTGGCGCCATTCGCCGTGGACCGGCATCAGGTTCCTGGGGCGGCAGATGTTGTAGAAGTACAGCAGCTCGCCCGCGGAGGCGTGGCCGGAGACGTGCACCTTGGCGTTGCCCTTGTGGACGACGTTGGCGCCCCAGCGGGTCAGGCCGTTGATGACCCGGTAGACCGCGTTCTCGTTCCCGGGGATCAGGGAGGACGCCAGGATGACCGTGTCGCCGTCGACGATGCGGATCTGGTGGTCGCGGTTGGCCATGCGGGACAGGGCCGCCATCGGCTCGCCCTGGGAGCCCGTGCAGACCAGGACCACCTCGTGGTCGGGCAGGTCGTCCAGCGAGCGGACGTCGACCACCAGGCCCGGCGGGACCTTCAGGTAGCCGAGGTCCCGGGCGATGCCCATGTTGCGGACCATGGAGCGGCCGACGAAGGCGACCCGACGGCCGTACTCGTGGGCGGCGTCCAGGATCTGCTGGATGCGGTGGACGTGGCTGGCGAAGCTCGCCACGATGATCCGCTTGCGGGCGCCGGCGAAGACCTGACGCAGCACGTTGGAGATGTCGCGCTCGGGCGGGACGAAGCCCGGGACCTCGGCGTTCGTGGAGTCGGAGAGGAGGAGGTCGATGCCCTCCTCGCTCAGCCGCGCGAAGGCGTGCAGGTCGGTGAGGCGGTTGTCCAGCGGCAGCTGGTCCATCTTGAAGTCACCGGTGTGCACCACCATGCCGGCCGGCGTGCGGATGGCGACCGCCAGGGCGTCCGGGATGGAGTGGTTGACGGCGACGAACTCGCAGTCGAAGGGCCCGACGCGCTCGCGGTTCCCCTCCGCCACCTCAAGGGTGTACGGGCGGATCCGGTGCTCCTGGAGCTTGGCCTCGATCAGGGCGAGGGTCAGCTTGGAGCCGATCAGCGGGATGTCCGGCTTCTCGCGGAGCAGGAACGGGACGCCGCCGATGTGGTCCTCGTGACCGTGCGTGAGGACGATGCCCTCGATGTCGTCGAGGCGGTCCCTGATGGACGAGAAGTCCGGCAGGATCAGGTCGATGCCGGGCTGTTCCTCCTCGGGGAACAGCACGCCGCAGTCGACGATCAGCAGGCGGCCGCCGTACTCGAAGACCGTCATGTTGCGGCCGATCTCGCCGAGACCGCCGAGCGGGGTGACGCGCAGGCCGCCCGCGGGGAGCGGCGGCGGGGAACCGAGTTCGGGATGCGGATGACTCAAAAGACTCTCCTCACCACGCACGCCACGTACCGGTACGGCACGTGGCGTGCATGACGTTCGTGCGGAAGCAGTTGTCGTTGTTCATGCAGGCCCTGGTGGCCTGCCTATTCAGTTGTGGAGTCGCGCTGCGCGGTCGGGCCGCGCGAAGTCTGTTGCTAGAGCTGTACCCCGCCGGCGGCAAGATCGCTCTTGAGCTGTGCGATCTCCTCGGGCGAGCATTCGACCATGGGGGCGCGCAGCGGTCCGGCGGGCAGGCCCTGGAGGGCCAGGGCGGCCTTCGTGGTCATGACGCCCTGGGTGCGGAACATGCCGGTGTACACCGGGAGCAGCTTCTGGTGGATCTCGGTGGCCTTGACGACGTCCCCGGAGGTGTACGCGTCGACGAGGGCGCGCAGGTCGGGGGTGACGAGGTGGCCGACGACCGAGACGAAGCCGACCGCGCCCACGGAGAGCAGCGGCAGGTTGAGCATGTCGTCGCCGGAGTACCAGGCGAGGCCGGACTGTGCGATGGCCCAGCTCGCACGGCCCAGGTCGCCCTTGGCGTCCTTGTTGGCGACGATCCGGGGGTGCTCGGCGAGCCGGACCAGCGTCTCGGTGCTGATCGGGACGCCGCTGCGGCCGGGGATGTCGTAGAGCATGACCGGCAGGCCGGCGGCGTCGGCGACGGCCGCGAAGTGCCGGTACAGGCCCTCCTGCGGGGGCTTGTTGTAGTACGGCGTGACGACCAGGAGGCCGTGGGCGCCGATCCGCTCCGCCGCGCGGGCCAGCTCGACGCTGTGGTGGGTGTCGTTGGTGCCGACACCGGCCACCACGTGGGCCCGGTCGCCGACCGCCTCCAGTACGGCCCGTACGAGATCGGCCTTCTCCGCGTCGCTGGTGGTCGGGGACTCGCCGGTGGTGCCGTTGACGATCAGGCCGTCGTTGCCCGCGTCCACCAGGTGGGCGGCGAGCCGCTGCGCGCCGTCGAGGTCGAGTGCGCCGTCGGCCGTGAAGGGCGTGACCATGGCGGTGAGGACCCGCCCGAAGGGGGTCTGCGGAGTGGAGGTCGGAGCCATGGGTAACACGCTACTCGGTGCTCAAGGTGGGGTCTGCCCTTGGGGGGCCTGGCACGTCAGGACCAAGAAGGAGCCCGGCACTGCCTGCTCGGGGGTTCAAGCAGTGCCGGGTCCGTTTGATCAGGCTAGATGAACTTCTCCAAATGCCGCAATACGGACACTTCGCGCGGCTGATGCGTACATCCGTTCCGGGTGCGGGAACGGGTCTTCGCTACGGGGCCACCCGGCCGTTCGCGTTGAAGGCGGCGTACGTCAGCGGCATGAGCTTCGCCCACTCCGCCTCCATCTTCTCGCCCACCATCTCGATCTCCCGCTGCGGGAAGGACGGCACCTTGGCCAGCTCGTGCTGGGTGCGCAGGCCGAGGAAGTGCATCAGGGAGCGCGCGTTGCAGGTGGCGTACATCGAGGAGTACAGGCCGACGGGCAGGGCCGCGCGGGCGACCTCACGGGCGACACCCTCGGCGAGCATCTTCTGGTAGGCCGCGTAGGCCTGCTCGTAGGACTCGCGCAGAGTGCCGCTGACCGCCTCGTGCTGGGCGGGGGTGCCCTCGACGAAGACGTACTTGCCGGGGCGGCCCTCCTGGACCAGCTTGCGGGAGGTGTCCGGGACGTAGAAGACCGGCTCCAGCTCCCGGTAGCGGCCCGACTCCTCGTTGTAGGACCAGCCGACCCGGTGCCGCATGAACTCGCGGAAGACGAAGATCGGGGCGCTGACGAAGAAGGTCATCGAGTTGTGCTCGAACGGGCTGCCGTGCCGGTCGCGCATCAGGTAGTTGATCAGGCCCTTGGAGCGCTCGGGGTCCTTCTTCAGCTCGTCCAGGGACTGCTCCCCGGCGGTGGAGACGCGGGCGGCGAAGAGGACGTCGGCGTCCGAGGCGCTGGACTTCACCAGCTCGACGGTGACGTCACTGCGGAACGTGAGCGACTCGGTGGTCACGGGGGTTGGGGTCCTTCCCATCACTTCTGTGGTTCGCGCCCACCCTACGGGGCAGCCGACCCGGGGTGAGACAGCACCTCACCCGAATCCGACGCCAAGGATCTTCCGGGACATGGGCACCTTTTGTGTCCTCCGAGCGTCTGTATCGGTGAGGACCGCACGTTCGATGCGAAAAACCCCGAAAGGAGCGCAGCGCGATGTTCCGTAGGCGTGAGCCCGTACCCTTCGCCTTCGTGGCCGAGGCGGACCGGTTCCGCAGTAATGTCACTCCCCCGCCCCGCCGCAGGGCCTCCGTCGGCGAGCTGGCCGGGCGGTCGCTGCTGGGCCTCACCCTCGTCGCCGGGCTGATAGGCGCCCTCGTGCTGGGCACGCCGGCGATGTCCACGTCGTCCGGCAAGCAGGCGCAGCAGTCCCAGGCGTCCCAGGGGCACTGACCCTTCCGGACGCTCACGGCTGGTGGGCGGGTAGCGGGCCGGATAGCCTCACCGGGCACAGCCCACGCGAGGAGCGAGTGAGGACCAGCCGTGCCCCTGCCCTTCCTTACGGCCGACCGCACCTTCGAGGCGGCATCCGAGAGCGCCCTGCCGTACGACGACCGGGAGCGCTGGCGGCGCCCCTACCGGCCCGGCCCCTGGCGGGTCGCCGTGGCCGCGCTCGTGCTGCTGCTCGCCTCGTTCGTGCTGTTCGCGGCGGTTCTCATCGCCCTGAGCGGCTCGGTGTTCACCGCCGACGTCTCCTCGGCCGGGGTGGTGCTCGGCATCGGGATCGTCGTCATCGCCGTGGCGCTGCGGCTGCTGCGCATGGGGGTGTGGGTGAGTGAGCGCGGGCTGCGCCAGGTCGGCTTCCTGACGACGCGGACGGTGCCGTGGGCCCGGGTGGTCTCGGTGCGGACGGCCCAGCAGCCGGTGCGCTGGCTGGGGCTGCCGCGGACGGTGCAGGGGCAGGCGCTGATGCTCGTCCGCAAGGACCGGCGGGCCGAGGGGGCCGCTCCCCTGCTGACCACGCACACCCTGGACTTCCTGGGCCGCCCGGCGGGCTTCGACCGCGCGGCGGACGCCGTGGAGGCGTGGGCGGCGGAGAACCGCCGGGGCTGACCCGGTTCCGGACAGGACGGAGGGGCCGGCCACGCGGTGACGCGGGTCGGCCCCTTTGTCATGTGAGCGGGTGGTGGCCGGTGCTAGGCCTCGATCGTGCGGCCGTCGTGCAGGGCGATGGCGCGCTGCATCGCCTTGCGGGCCCGGGGGGTGTCGCGGGCGTCGTGGTAGGCGACGGCGAGGCGGAACCAGCAGCGCCAGTCGTCGGGGGCCGTCTCGGTCTCGGCCTTGCGCCGGGCGAAGACCTCGTCGGCCGAGTCGCGGTCGATCCGGCCGTCGGCGGTGCGCCGGAGTTCGTCGACGGGCAGGTCGCCCTCGGCGTCGAGCTCGGCGGCGAGGGCGTTGGCCCTGCGGACGAAGCGGGTGTTCTGCCACAGGAACCACAGGCCGATGACCGGCAGGATCAGCACCGCGACCCCGAAGGTGACGGTGAGGACCGTGCCGGTCTGGATGAGCAGCACGCCCCGGCTGCCGACCAGGACGAAGTAGAAGACCAGGACGGCGGCCGTGACGAGATAGGTGATCTTCGCGCGCATGATGTGATCGGGCTCAGCTCAGGTCGAGGAAGTTCTCCAGGCCGAAGGTCAGGCCCGGAGTGGTCACCACGCGGCGGACGCCGAGCAGGATGCCCGGCATGAAGCTGCTGTGGTGCAGGGAGTCGTGGCGGACGGTGAGGGTCTCGCCCTCGCCGCCGAGCAGCACCTCCTGGTGGGCCAGGAGCCCGCGCAGCCGTACGGCGTGCACCGGCACCCCGTCGACGTCGGCACCCCGCGCGCCGTCCAGGGCGGTGACGGTGGCGTCCGGTGCCGCGGGGCTGCCGGCGGCGCGGCGGGCCTCGGCGATGAGCTGGGCGGTACGGGTGGCCGTGCCGCTCGGGGCGTCGACCTTGTTGGGGTGGTGCAGTTCGACGACCTCAACGGACTCGAAGTACGGCGCGGCGATCTGCGCGAACTTCATGGTGAGGACGGCGCCGATGGAGAAGTTCGGCGCGATGAGCACACCGGTCTCCGGGGACTGGGCGAGCCAGCCCTTCAGCTGCGCGAGGCGGTCGTCGGTCCAGCCCGTCGTCCCGACGACCGCGTGGATGCCGTGGCGCACGCAGAAGTCGAGGTTGCCCATGACGGAGGCCGGGGTGGTCAGCTCGACGGCGACCTGGGCGCCGGTCTCCGCCAGGGTCTCCAGCTTGTCGCCCCGGCCGAGGGCGGCGACCAGTTCCAGGTCCTCGGCGGCCTCGACCGCCTTGACCGCCTCCGCCCCGATCCGGCCCTTGGCGCCGAGGACCGCCACGCGCAGCTTGCTCATCTTCGCTTCCTTACCGAATTGACCGGCTCGACCGGCTGACCGGCCGGACCGGGTTACCGAATCCGACTACGGAGGGGGTCAGGCGACGGCGTCGTGCAGCCGCGCGGCCTGTTTGTCCTTCACCGGGCCGATCACCGACAGCGACGGGCGCCGGCCCAGGACGTCGCGGGCCACGGACCGGACCTCGTCCGGGGTGACCGCGGCGATGGCGGCCAGCATGTCGTCCACGGACATCTGCTCGCCCCAGCACAGCTCGCTCTTGCCGATGCGGTTCATCAGCGCGCCGGTGTCCTCCAGACCGAGGACGGTGGAGCCCTGGAGCTGGCCGATGGCGCGGGCGATCTCGTCGTCGGTCAGGCCGTTGGCGGCGACCTGGTCGAGTTCGTCCCGGCAGATCCGCAGCACGTCGTGCACCTGGCTCGGCCGACAGCCGGCGTAGACGCCGAAGAGTCCGCAGTCGGCGAAGCCGGAGGTGTAGGAGTACACGCTGTAGGCGAGGCCGCGCTTCTCCCGGACCTCCTGGAAGAGGCGGGAGGACATGCCGCCGCCGAGGGCGGTGTTGAGGACGCCCATGGCCCAGCGGCGGTCGTCGGTGCGGGCGAGGCCCGGCATGCCGAGGACGACGTGCGCCTGTTCGGTCTTGCGGCCGAGCAGTTCCACCTTGCCGGCGGTGCGGATCGTACGGCTGCCGTCGCGCGGGGCGATGGGCCGCGCGTCCGCCTTCCCGAGGGCGCCCGCCTTCTCGAAGGCCGCGCGGACCTGTCGTACGACCTTGGCGTGGTCGATGTTGCCGGCGCAGGCGACCACCAGGTGGGTGGGGTCGTAGTGCTTCTTGTAGAAGCGGCGGATGCGGTCGGCGGTGAGGGCGTTGACGGTGTCGACGGTGCCGAGGACCGGGCGGCCGAGGGCGTTGTCGCCGAACATGGTGTGCGCGAACAGGTCGTGCACGCAGTCGCCCGGGTCGTCCTCGGTCATGGCGATCTCTTCGAGGATCGCGCCGCGTTCGACGTCGACGTCCTCCTCCAGGACGAGCGAGCCCGTCAGCATGTCGCACACGACGTCGATGGCGAGTGGCAGGTCGGTGTCGAGCACGCGCGCGTAGTAGCACGTGTACTCCTTCGCCGTGAACGCGTTCATCTCGCCGCCGACGGCGTCGACGGCGGAGGAGATGTCCAGCGCGCTGCGCTTGGCGGTGCCCTTGAAGAGCAGGTGCTCCAGGTAGTGCGTGGCGCCGTTCAGCGCGGGCGTCTCGTCACGGGAGCCGACGTGGGCCCAGATGCCGAAGGTCGCGGAGCGGACCGAGGGCAGGGTCTCGGTGACGACGCGCAGGCCACCGGGGAGGGTGGTCTTGCGGACGGTGCCGACGCCGTTGTGGCCCTTGATGAGGGTTTGGGTACGGGCGACGGCCCGCGCCTCCGAAGAGGGGCGGGCCGTCACCTGTGAGCTACGGGACGTCACTGCTCGGCGTCGTCCTTGTTCTCGGTGTCGCCGTCCTCGCCCTCGATCACGGGGATCAGGGAGAGCTTGCCGCGGGAGTCGATCTCGGCGATCTCGACCTGGACCTTCTGGCCCACACCGAGGACGTCCTCGACGTTCTCCACGCGCTTGCCGCCGGCCAGCTTGCGGATCTGCGAGATGTGCAGCAGACCGTCCTTGCCGGGCAGCAGGGAGACGAACGCGCCGAAGGTGGTCGTCTTCACGACCGTGCCCAGGTAGCGCTCGCCGACCTCGGGCATCGTCGGGTTGGCGATGCCGTTGATCGTGGCGCGGGCGGCCTCCGCCGAGGGACCGTCGGCGGCACCGATGTAGATGGTGCCGTCGTCCTCGATGGTGATCTCGGCGCCGGTGTCCTCCTGGATCTGGTTGATCATCTTGCCCTTGGGGCCGATGACCTCACCGATCTTGTCGACCGGGATCTTGACGGTGATGATCCGCGGGGCGTTCGGGCTCATCTCGTCGGGCCGGTCGATGGCCTCCATCATCACGTCGAGGATGTGGAGGCGGGCGTCGCGGGCCTGCTTGAGGGCCGCGGCCAGGACGGAGGCCGGGATGCCGTCCAGCTTGGTGTCGAGCTGGAGGGCGGTCACGAACTCCTTGGTGCCGGCGACCTTGAAGTCCATGTCGCCGAAGGCGTCCTCCGCACCGAGGATGTCGGTGAGGGTGACGTAGTGCGTCTCGCCCTCGATCTCCTGAGAGATCAGGCCCATGGCGATACCGGCGACGGGGGCCTTGAGCGGCACACCGGCGTTCAGCAGCGACATGGTGGAGGCGCAGACCGAGCCCATGGACGTCGAGCCGTTGGAGCCGAGGGCCTCGGACACCTGGCGGATCGCGTAGGGGAAGTCCTCGCGGGCGGGCAGCACCGGCACCAGGGCGCGCTCGGCGAGGGCGCCGTGGCCGATCTCGCGGCGCTTCGGGGAGCCGACGCGGCCGGTCTCACCGGTGGAGTACGGCGGGAAGTTGTAGTTGTGCATGTAGCGCTTGCGGGTCACCGGGGAGAGGGTGTCCAGCTGCTGCTCCATGCGGAGCATGTTGAGGGTGGTGACGCCCAGGATCTGGGTCTCGCCACGCTCGAACAGGGCGGAGCCGTGCACGCGCGGGATGGCCTCGACCTCGGCGGCCAGGGTGCGGATGTCGGTGACACCGCGGCCGTCGATGCGCTTCTTCTCCTTGATGACGCGCTCGCGGACCAGGGTCTTGGTCAGGGAGCGGTACGCGGCGGAGATCTCCTTCTCGCGGCCCTCGAACTCCGGCAGGAGCTTCTCGGCGGCGAGCGCCTTGACGCGGTCCAGCTCGGCCTCGCGCTCCTGCTTGCCGGCGATGGTGAGCGCCTGGGTCAGCTCGGGGCGGACCGCGGCGGTCAGGGCCTCCAGGACGTCGTCCTGGTGGTCGAGGAAGATCGGGAACTCGCCGACCGGCTTGGCGGCCTTGGCGGCGAGGTCGGCCTGGGCGCGGCAGAGCACCTTGATGAAGGGCTTCGCGGCGTCGAGACCGGCGGCGACGACCTCCTCGGTCGGCGCCTCGGAGCCGCCCTCGACCAGCTTGATGGTCTTCTCGGTGGCCTCGGCCTCGACCATCATGATCGCGACGTCGCCGTCCTCCAGGACGCGGCCCGCGACGACCATGTCGAAGACGGCGTCCTCAAGCTCGGTGTGCGTCGGGAAGGCGACCCACTGGCCGCGGATCAGCGCGACGCGGACGCCGCCGATCGGGCCGGAGAAGGGCAGGCCGGCCAGCTGCGTGGACGCGGACGCGGCGTTGATCGCCACGACGTCGTACAGGTGGTCGGGGTTGAGGGCCATGACCGTGCAGACGACCTGGATCTCGTTGCGCAGGCCCTTGCGGAAGGACGGGCGCAGCGGGCGGTCGATCAGGCGGCAGGTGAGGATGGCGTCCTCGGAGGGACGGCCCTCACGGCGGAAGAAGCTGCCGGGGATCTTGCCGGCGGCGTACATCCGCTCCTCGACGTCCACCGTGAGGGGGAAGAAGTCGAGCTGGTCCTTGGGGTTCTTGGAGGCGGTGGTGGCCGACAGCACCATGGTGTCGTCGTCCAGGTACGCCACGGCGGAGCCGGCGGCCTGCTTGGCCAGGCGGCCCGCCTCGAAGCGGATGGTGCGGGTACCGAAGGCGCCATTGTCGATGACGGCCTCGGCGTAGTGGGTCTCGTTCTCCACTAGCGTTTTCTCCGTTACTTAGTCGTCTTTCGTCCCACGGCTGCCCGTGTGGCAGGGGGACTGCGGCGGAGAAGCGCGCCAGCTGTGCGGGCCGGTCTTCGATCGAAGCACCCGGGGCTCTCCCCGGGGGCCACTACCGAGGACCGGCGGCGGCGAGGTGCGCTTCTCCTCGTGCGTGGGGTCCTGCGTGGTGCGTGTCCCGCGTCTTACGTTGTGTCCCGCGTAGTGCGTTGTGCTACCACACTACAAAGCGGATGTGACACTCCGCACGTTTCCGTACGCACGGCACATGTTTCCGTACGCACGGCACATGTTTCCGTACGTACGGCAAAGGGAGCGATCCCCGATTCGGCTCGGGAACCGCTCCCTCCACGGCGTCCTACTTGGCGCCCGCCGCACCGCGGCGGATGCCGAGGCGGTCGACCAGCGCACGGAAGCGCTGGATGTCCTTCTTCGCCAGGTACTGCAGCAGGCGACGGCGCTGACCGACGAGGATCAGCAGGCCACGGCGGGAGTGGTGGTCGTGCTTGTGGGTCTTCAGGTGCTCCGTCAGGTCGGAGATCCGACGGGAGAGCAGGGCGACCTGGACCTCGGGGGAGCCGGTGTCACCCTCCTTGGTACCGAACTCGCCGATGATCTGCTTCTTCGTAGCGGCGTCGAGCGACACGCGTACTCCTCTTGGTCTGTCGAGTGCCTCCGAGCGCCCCCGGTCTGCATCTCGGGGGAGCTTCCGTTACTCGGGAGGCGGGGATCCGCTGGGCGCGGCCTCCGGAACACCCGGTTCCGGGAGCGCGTACACACACGGCCGTCACTCAGGGTACCAGGCACTGGCGGGGACTCTTTCCCCCGCTCGGCGGAAGCCCCTGGGCAGGGCCACGCGGCCACTAGGGTGAGCGTCGACACCGTACGTGACGGGAAGGGGACGCTGCACGATGGCGGAGACGGAAGCGGAGACCAAGGCGCGCAAGGAGCGGGAGCGCGACGAGCTGTACGCGCTCGACATCTCGGGCGTCGAGTGGGAGTGCGCGCCGGGCACGGAGGAGCACGAGGAGCGCGTCGAGATCGCCCGCCTGCCGGGCGGTGCCGTCGCCATGCGGTCCTCGCTCGACCCGGACACCGTCCTGCGTTACACGGAGGCGGAGTGGCGGGCGTTCGTGCTGGGGGCGCGGGACGGGGAGTTCGATCTGCGGCCGATGGCGCACAACGGCGGGCTGGACGTGGAGTGAGCACGGCCTGACCTGGCGACAAGGGGCGGTACACGGGATGTGCCGCCCCTTTCGTGTGCCCGTGCCTCCGGTGTGCCTTCTCGTGCGTCAGTGCTCCAGTCCCGCGCTGCCCACTCCGATCACCGACAGCACCGGGCCCTTCGGGTGTTCGTCGTCGCGTTCCATCGTGCGCCGGGCGAAGAAGACGTTGCCCTGCTCGTAGCGGATGTCCGACTGCTCGGGGTCGCCGAGTGCGTTCGCGTCGTCCTCCGGGAGGTGGAAGAGGAGGTACGGGGTCTCCTTGTCGGTGCGGGGGTTCCAGTCCACGACGGCGGCGGGCTGGACGTCGTCCGGGGTGTCGCGGAAGACGATCAGATCGTCGCCGTTGGCGCGGACGGGGAGCACCTTCTGGGAGGGGCGGCCGTCGAACCGGGCGACGGCGGTGCCCTTGACGGGGTCGAAGGCCGTGATGTGGTTGGCCGGCTCGCGGATCTCGTCGCTCTCCTCGCTCGTCACGAAGATCCGATCCCGGCCGGCCATCACGCCGTAGCACTTGTCGACCGTGCCGAAGAACGGGCCGGGGTACATCGCCGCCCCGCAGTCGGGTTCGTAGCCCCGCATCGGGATACGGGCGCGCTGTTCGCCCGTCTTCGGGTCCAGCGTGATCAGGTCGGTGACCAGGGTGTCTCCGGCGGCGACGGCGACCACGGGCGGGTCGGCGGAGGGCAGGTAGACGTCCTGGATGCCCTTGCTGACCGGGTACCGCCACTGCGCCTTGCCGGTACGCGGGTCGAGCTTCTCCACCCGGTAGGCGGTGTTCTCGTTCTCGCGGCAGGTGACGAGGGCCAGCAGGGCCCGGCCGCCGGCGTAGCCGGTGTCGTGGCACCGGGACGTGGCGAGGGTGGTGTTCCACAGTGCGGGTCGATCGGATAGCCCTCGATACGGTGGCCGACGGCCCGGGCGAGGATCTTGCCGGTGGCCCAGGTGCCGGGCGCGAACAGCTCGTCGTCGGGGAGATCGGTCTCGTTGTGCTCCACGACGACCTGGCCCTCCGGTGAGCGGGGAGCTTTCTCGACGGTCTCGCGTACGGCGTCCGGTGCCTGCCGGGGTGCCTTGGCGTCGGTGCGCCCCTGGCCGTGACCGCCGCCCGCGTGGGACCAGAGCAGGCCGGCGCCGACGCACAGGAGCGCGGCCACCACCGCGGCGAGCGCGCCGAGCAGGCGCTTGCGGCACCGGAACCGCGAGTGATCCGCGGCCGGTGCGGACTGGGTGTGCATCGAGGGGGGTGGGCCGAAGCTCA